>NZ_AUFE01000015.1 GCF_000426345.1 Cupriavidus phytohabitans
CTGGTGTTCCCGTCGACCTCCGAGGTCTACGGCATGTGCAGCGATGACGAGTTCGACCCGGAAGCCTCGCCGCTGGTCTATGGCCCGATCAACAAGCCGCGCTGGATCTATGCCTGCTCCAAGCAGCTGATGGACCGCGTCATCCACGCCTACGGCATGGAGCAAGGGCTGAACTACACGCTGTTCCGCCCCTTCAACTGGATCGGCGCGGGCCTGGACTCGATCTTCGAATCGAAGGAAGGTTCGTCACGCGTGGTGACGCAGTTCCTCGGCCATATCGTGCGCGGCGAGCCGATCAAGCTGGTCGATGGCGGCGCGCAGAAGCGCGCCTTCGCCGATATCTCGGACGGCATCAGCGCGCTGATGCGCGTCATCGAGAACCCCGGCGGCATCGCCAGCGGCAAGATCTTCAATATCGGCAACCCGGCCAATATCCATTCGGTGCGCGAACTGGCCGAGATGATGCTGAAGATGGCGGGGGACTATCCCGAGTACGCCGACGAAGCGCGCAAGACCCGGATCGTCGAGACCTCGTCGGGCGACTTCTACGGCAAGGGCTACCAGGACGTGCAGCACCGCGTGCCGAAGATCGACAACACCATCGAAGAGCTGGGCTGGAAGCCCGAGGTCACGATGGAGCAGTCGCTGCGCCGCATCTTCGAGGCCTATCGCGGCAAGGTGGTCGAAGCCCGCACGCTGGTCGACTCGGCCAACTGAGCGCGCACCGCAGATGGCACGCATTGCCCTGAAGGTCGACGTCGACACGCTGCGCGGCACGCGCGAAGGCGTGCCGAAGCTACTGTCGATGCTGGACGCCGCACAGGCGCAGGCCACGTTCCTGTTCAGCCTCGGGCCAGACCATACCGGCTGGGCGCTGCGGCGCGTATTCCGGCCCGGCTTCCTGAAGAAGGTGTCGCGCACCTCGGTGGTATCCAACTACGGCTTGCGCACGCTGATGTACGGCGTACTGCTGCCGGGGCCGGACATCGGGCGCAAGGCCGCGGCGGAAATGCGCGCGGCCCGCGCCGCAGGCCACGAGTGCGGCATCCACACCTGGGACCACGTCTACTGGCAGGACAACGTGCGCGAGCGCGATGCCGCCTGGACCCGCCGCCAGATGCAGCAGGCGTTTGCGCGCTACACCGAGATCTTCGGCGAAGCGCCGCCGACGCATGGTGCGGCAGGCTGGCAGATGAACGAAGATGCGTTCCGCCAGATCGACGACTGGGGCATGGCCTATGCATCGGACGGGCGCGGCACGGCGCCTTATATCCCCACCATCGACGGCGTGCCATGCCGGCACGTGCAGATGCCGACCACGCTGCCGACGCTGGACGAACTGATCGGCACCGACGGGCTGACCGAAGACAACGTCCATACTGCGCTGCTGCAGCTGACCGCAGGCCCGGGCGACCATGTCTTTACGCTGCATACCGAGCTGGAAGGCGGCAAGCTGGCGCCGGTGTTCGAGCGGCTGCTGGCGGGGTGGCGAGCGCAGGGGCACGAACTGGTGTCGATGGCGGCGTGGTATCGCGGGCTGGATCGAAGCGGGTTGCCGGAGCTGCCGGTGACCTGGGGGGAGATTCCGGGGCGGAGTGGGGAATTGATCGTGCAGCCCGGAGTGGTATCACGCTGAGCCCCAGCCAACACCGTTTGAACCAGGCACCCCTCTCCCGCAAGCGGGAGAGGGGTGCAAACCCGTGGCGACATCTAGTCCCGGCGGCTGGCTGCCCCCACCCGCAGCCCATTGAACACCACCAGCAGGCTCGCCCCCATATCGGCGAACACCGCCATCCACATCGTTCCCATCCCCATCACCGTCAGCGCCAGGAATACCGCCTTGATGCCCAGCGCCAGCGTGATGTTCTGCGCCAGGATGCGCGAGGTGCGGCGCGACAGGCGGACGAACTCCGGGATCTTGCGCAGGTCGTCGTCCATCAGCGCCACGTCGGCTGTCTCGATGGCGGTGTCGGTGCCGGCCGCGCCCATGGCGAAGCCGATATCGGCGCGCGCCAGCGCCGGTGCGTCGTTGATGCCATCACCAACCATGCCGATGCGGCCGCCGCGCGCGTGCGCGGCGTCGGTGAGTGCGGCGATGCCGTCGGCCTTGTCCTGCGGCAACTGGTTGCCGCGCGCCTCGTCGATGCCGACCTCGGCCGCGATGGCCTGCGCGGTATGCGGATTGTCGCCCGACAGCATCAGCGTCTTCACGCCCAGCGCATGCAATTCGGCAAGCGCCTGCCGGCTGGTCTGGCGCACCGTGTCGGCCACCGCAAAGAGCGCCAGCGCGGTGGCGGCGCCGTTGTCTTCGACGCGCGCCAGCAGCACCACGGTCTTGCCTTCGCGCTCGATCGCTTCCAGGCGCGCCTCCAGCGCCGGCGAGCATGCGCCCAGGTCATGCACAAGCCGGTGGTTGCCCAGTTGGTATTCAACGCCCTGCACCTTGCCGCGCGTGCCGCGTCCGGCGAGCGCCTCGAAATCGTCCACCGGCAGCGTGGCGATGCCCTCGCCCGCCGCCGCGGCGGCCACCGCGCGCGACACGGGGTGGTCCGAGCGCGCCGCCAGGCTGGCGGCAATGGCGCGCGCCTGCGGCGGCGCGTCGGCCAGCAGCGCATGGCCGGTCTGCACCGGCTTGCCGTGCGTGATCGTGCCGGTCTTGTCCAGCGCCACCCAGGCCAGGTGCCGGCCCTGCTCCAGGTAGACCCCGCCCTTGACCAGGATGCCCCGGCGCGCGGCCGCGGCCAGGCCGCTGACGATGGTCACCGGCGTGGAGATCACCAGCGCGCACGGGCACGCGATCACCAGCAGCACCAGCGCCTTGTAGATCCAGTCGGCCCAGCCGCCGCCGGCCAGCAGCGGCGGCACCACCGCCACCGCCACGGCAATCGCGAACACGGTCGGGGTATAGATGCGCGAGAACTGGTCGACGAAGCGCTGCGTCGGCGCGCGGCTGCCCTGCGCGGCTTCCACCGCGTGGATGATGCGCGCCAGCGTGGAGTCGCTGGCCGGCGCGGTCACGGTGTATTCCAGCTCGCCCGACTGGTTGATCGAGCCGGCGAAGAGCGGATCGCCCTCGGCCTTGTCGACCGGCACGCTTTCGCCGGTGATGGGCGCCTGGTTTAGCGCCGACTGGCCGCGCACGACCGTGCCGTCCAGCGCCACGCGCTCGCCGGGGCGCAGCCGCACCAGCGCGCCGACGGCGACGCTGGCCGCAGACACGGCTTCCCAGCTGCCGTCGTCGCGGCGCACCGTCGCCTGCTCCGGCGCCATCGCCATCAGCCCGCGGATCGCATTGCGCGCGCGGTCCAGCGAGGCGGCCTCAATGCGCTCGGCCAGCGCGAACAGCACCATCACCATCGCCGCTTCAGGCCACTGGCGCAGCAGCAGCGCGCCGGTAACCGCGATGCTCATCAATGCATTGATATTGAGATTGCCGTTGCGCAGCGCGATCCAGCCCTTGCGGTAAGTGGTCAGGCCGCCCAGCGCCACCGCCGCCAGCGCCAGCGCGGCCGGCAGCCACGGCAGGCCGAGCGCCAGCCATTCGGCCGCTTCCGCGCCGACCGCGGCCACGCCGGCCAGCGCCAGCGGCCACCAGGGCTTGTGCGCGGTGGATGATTCGGGCAGCACCTGCTGCGCGGCTTCGGCATCCAGCGGCACCGCCTGCATGCCGAGGCTGCGGATAGCAGCGACCACCGGCTCCGGCGACGGCAGCGTATGGTGGACCGTCAGCACCCGCTGGATCAGGTTGAACTCCAGCGCCGCCACGCCGGCCATACTGCCCAGCTTGTTGCGGATCAGCGTTTCCTCGGTGGGGCAGTCCATCGCGTCGATGCGATAGGCGGCCATGCGGGCGCCGGCCGGCACCTCGACAGGCGCGGCTGCCACGGCCGGCGTCAGGACAATCGTCGACGAGCAGCCACCTCCGCAGCAGGCGGGCGCCGCGGCGGCCGGGGCGGCCTGCGAAGGTCCGTGATCGTGGGCGTGGGCGTGGGCGTGGGCGTGATTGTCGCCATGATCGTGATCATGGGAGTGATCGCGCCCGTGATCATGGGCGTGATCGTGGCCATGCTCATGGCAGTGTTTGGAGTGATCGTGCCCCGGGCCTGCATGATCCCGGGGCAGTGCGTCTTCAGGTGACGTGCGAGCCATCTCTTGTTGTTCGCGTGGTTTGACCTGATGACATTGAAGACCCTGTAGCGGCTACAGAGTCAAGCGGGCCAGAGGCCGCAAGAGGCCCCTCAGTGCTCGCAATTGACCATCCACGACATGCCGAAGCGGTCAACCAGCATGCCGAAGCCTTCGGCCCAGAACGTCTTCTGGTACGGCACCACCACCTGCCCGCCGTCGGCGAGCCCGTTGAAGATGCGCTCGCCCTCTTCCTTGCTGACCGCGCCGACCGACAGGCTGAAGCCGCTGAAGGCCGGGCGCTCGCCCGGGCGGCCATCGGACGCCATCAGCTGGGTCTCGCCGAACTGGATATTGGCGTGCATCACCTTGTCCTTCCAGTCTTCCGGGATCTGCATGCCCTGGTCCGGCGGCGCCTCCTTGTAGCGCATCGCAAATGTCACCTGCGCCCCCAGCACCTTGCCGTAGAACGCCACGGCTTCGTCGAAGCGGCCGCCAAAATCCAGATAGGGTTGCACCTGCATTGTCACTCTCCTTGTGGGTTGTGATCCTGGTTGCGTAGGGATGCGCCGGCCGGAGTTGCCGTTGCCGGCACGCGCGCCATTATGCGCGCGCGCCGGGCACATGCAAGTGCAGCGGGCGTTTCACGCCACCGGGGCAGGCGCCTGCGCCGTCGCGGCCGCGCCCTCGGCGGGGAATTGCAGCGAGAACACCGTTTCCCCATCCAGGCTGCGCACGGTCACGCTGCCGCCATGCAGCCGCATGATGGTGTCGACAATCGCCAGGCCGAGGCCGGTCGACGTGGCGGAATTGCGGCGCGACGGATCCGCGCGGTAGAAGCGTCCGAAGATATGCGGCAGCGTTTCCGGCGGGATCGCCGGTCCCGCATTGCTGACGCGGATGCTGGTAGTGGCGCCGCCCGGCGCAGGCACGCGCGTGGCATCCAGCCGCACCGTGGTGCCCGCGGGCGCGTGGCGCAGCGCGTTGTCGAGCAGGTTGGTGACCGCACGCCGCAGCAGCGTCTGGTCGGCCTGCACCAGCGCGTGTCCGCCAACCGCCAGCGTGACATCGCGGTCGGCCGCGACCGCCTCGAAATACTCGGCCATCTTGTCGAGCTCTTCACGCGCGTCCAGCGTGCGCACGCCCAGCGCCACCTGCGCATGGTCGGCGCGCGCGAGGAACAGCATGTTCTCGATCATGCGCGCCAGCCGCTCGTACTCTTCCAGGTTCGATTCGAGCAGCGCCTCGTATTCCGCCGCGCCGCGGCTCTGCGCCAGCGTCACCTGGGTCTGGCCGATCAGGTTGCTGATCGGCGTGCGGAAATCGTGCGCCAGGTCGGCCGAGAACTCGGACAGCCGCGAGAAGCTGTCCTGCAGCCGCGCCAGCATGTCGTTGAGCGCGGCCGCCAGCTCGCGCAGCTCGGCGGGCGCACTGCCCACATCGAGCCGCGTGGCGAGCCGGCTGGTAGTCACCGCGGCAGCATCGGTTGCCATGCGCCGCAGCGGGCGCAGCCCGCGCCGCGCCAGCACGAAACCGAGCCCGGCCGCCACGGCCGCGCCGCACAGCGTCGCCCACAGCAGGCGGTAGCGGTATTCGCGGATCAGCGCCACGCGGTAGCCGGCATCGCGCAGCACCACGATCTCGACCGCCTTGTCGGAATCGCCGAGCTGGCCGAGCGCCGCAATGCCGCGCGAGGGCACGCCGTTGCGCGGACGCCAGGTCTGCAGCATGTCCTTTTCAGGCTGTGTGCCGGCCGGCAGCACGCGCAGCGGCGGCACGGTCTCGTTGCGCGGATTGAGGGTGACCAGCGGCTCGCCCTGGCGCGTGCGCACCACCAGGATCAGCCCTTCATGACCCATGGCGATATCGGCGAACCGGTGCGTATCGGCGCGGATTTCCGCCTCGCTGCGCACTTCGCGCAGCAGGTGGCGCACCAGCAGCACTTCGCCGACCAGCTCGCTCTCATCGCGGCCCTCCAGCTGCGCTGACAGCGCGCTGGACAGGTAGGCGGCCACGCTGACCAGGATCGCGGCCGTGGCCAGCCCGTACGCCAGCGCCAGCCGCGTGGTAAGGGACGACGGCAGCCGCATCATGCCGCGGCGGGGCCGCAGCCATCGCTGTCTTCGCCATCGTCCAGGACGTAGCCCATGCCGCGCCGGGTATGGATCAGCTTGCGCGGGAACGGGTCGTCGACCTTGGCGCGCAGGCGCCGGATCGACACGTCGACCACATTGGTGTTGCTGTCGAAGTTGACGTCCCACACCTGGGACGCGATCAGCGAGCGCGACAGGACCTCGCCGCGGCGGCGCGCCAGCAGGTACAGCAGCGCAAACTCCTTGGAGGTCAGGTCGATCTTCTGGCCGGCGCGCACCACGCGACGCCGGATGGCGTCGATCTGCAGGTCGGCCACTTCGATGAATTCGCTTTCGCGCATCGGTCCGCGGCGCAGGATGGTGCGGATGCGCAGCACCAGCTCCGCGAACGCGAACGGCTTGACCATGTAGTCGTCGGCGCCCAGCTCCAGGCCCTTGAGGCGGTCGGACAGCTCGTCGCGCGCGGTCAGGAACAGCACCGGCGTGTCGCGCTCGCGGCGCAGTTCGCGCAGCACCTGCCAGCCGTCCAGGTTCGGCAGCATCACGTCCAGCACGATCAGGTCGTAGGGGTGCTCGCGCGCGTGGGCCAGGCCGTCGACGCCGTCGCGCGCCAGGTCCACCACGAAGCCGGATTCGGTGAGGCCCTTGAGCAGGTAGTCGCCCGCCTTGGGTTCGTCCTCGACAATCAGGATACGCATGTGTCAGTCACTTTCCGGCGGCGCCAGTGCCGCCAATGCGTAACGCTAGCCGAGGACAGCCGGAAATGGGCAAAGATTTCAGAAATGTCATCGCAAAGACGGCTTTTTGCGGGTAAATGCCAGTAAAATGCGCGCTGACCGCCGGCTTCGCCGATGGTTCCCCGCGCGCCGCGCGCTTTCCTGTCCGCTTAGCCTTCGCCCGCCTGATGAAACGCCTGCCGCGCCTGTCGAATTCCCTGCTGCTGTCGCTTGCCCTGATCGCGCTGCCCGTGTCCGCCGCCGACGCGGCCGTGACGACCGTGTGCAGCGCGGTGCAGGCCGCGGGACTATCGCTGCCGGAACGGCATGCCGCGGCCAAGATGGTAGCCGAAGCCGCACTGGGCGGCGGTAGCGAAGGCAGCTGCCGCGGCGCCGCCGTGCAGGTCATGGCGGAACCCGGCGGACAAGGCGTGCCGCTGCAACTGCAGGACGATGGATCGCCGCAGCCGTCGGACGACGACACCGCTACGCTGCCGGCGCAGCCCGCCGCCGCCGCGGGCGAACTGCCGGAACTGCCGCCCGAGGTGATGGCCCACTGGGCGCATGTGGCGCCGATGGCGACACCGGCGGTATTCAACGGCCTGCTGCCTTTCGCCACGCGCTGCTGAAGCGCCACGCCGCGCCTGGCGGCTTTTCCGACTGTTTCAGACTGTTTTCAGACGGTTTCCGGCTGCTACCCGTCGACCGCCACACAGCCACTGGCGCTGCGCATGCGGCTTATCCGACGCGGAAGAACTCGATCGATTGCCCCGCATTGACTGCGCGCTGCAGCCAGTCGGGGTATTCGCCCTCGCCGTCCCAGCTTTGCCCCAGGGCATTGCGGTAGAGCGGACGCGGTGCGCCGTTGGCTTTGGCGGCTTTGGCGCTGACAACATCGGCGCCAGCCTCGGGCGCGGCTGCCTTGCGTGAAGATTCCACAGCGGGCGCCGGGACCTTGTCAAAGCATCCCGCGGCGACCAGGTCGTCAAGCGTCAGCGCATGACGATCCATTTGCTCGTGGATCCAGGCCACCGCAGCGAGTTTGGCTGAATCAGACTCGGACATGACTATCGTGAGAGGCCCGCTGCATTCCCGCGGGCAATGAAGACCGGCGATGGAACCGCAGGCCGGTCGGATAGCCATGATTCTACAGCCTTTGCCTGCGCTGCCGGCGTTTGCGCGTGACCGCGCAGCGCATTTCCTTGCATTTGCCATGTGCTTGCCCTGCGCTTGCCCTGCGCTTGCCCTGGGCTTTCCCTGCGTTGCCATGCACTGGCCGCGCTGGCCGCGTTGGCCAATGCTGCATGACGGCAATGTCATGCGGGCGTCATGCTGGCGTGGAGGGCGAGTGCCTAGACTTCTCTCTACCGCCGCCCGTCCCGGGCTGCACTCTTACGGAGAAGCATCCATGCAAGCACTCAGGCAAATCCTTGTCGCCACCGCGCTGACTGCGGCCGTGGCCGGCACCGCGCAAGCCGCACCGCGCAGCGTCGATCCGTTCAGCGATGGCGCGCGCAGCGTCACTGGTACGCGCAGCCCGTTCACCGACGGCGCACATACGGCCACCGGCACCCGCAGCAGCTTTACCGATGGCGCACACACCGCCACCGGCACGCGCAGCACGTTCACCGACGGCGCGCACAACCCGAACGGCCCGCGCGACAGCTTTAGCGACGGCGCCTGACCTCCCCAGCCCATGCGCCCGCCACGCAGCCGCCATGCCGCGCACGCGGGACCGCATCAGCGCACCGCGCCGTAGATCCGGCGCGCATCCGCGGCGCCGGCGATGGGCCGGCCCAGCGTGAGCCCGCCTTGCACGGCCTGCGCCACCAGCGCGGCGTTGCCGGGCGCGCGGCTGCCGTCGCGCAGCAGCAGGTTGTTCTCGAACCCTACCCGCACATGGCCGCCGAACGCGGCGGCCGCGGTCACGCAGGCATTCTCTTCGCGGCCAAAGGCGCAGATCGCCCACGGCAGCGTATCGTCGCTTTCCGCGGCCACCTGCAGGAACGGCAGCAGGTCGTGTGGCGACGAGACCTGCCCCGCCGAATAGCGTCCCAGCACATAAAGCAGCGACCACGCGCCAGCCGGCACCAGCCCGCGCGCGCGCAGCCCATGCCAGCGGCGCACGTCGGCCGCGTCGTACAGGATCACCTGCGTCATCACGCGTTCGCGCGCCAGCCAGGCGAAGAACGCGGCCAGCTCGTCTTCCGGGATCTCCGGCACCGCCACTTCGCGCAGCCCCACAGACACGGCTTCTGGCCGCAGCTCGCGCACCATCGCCATCTGCGCGGGGGCCTTGTACACGCCGGCGGCTTCGCTGGTCACCTGCACCAGCAACGAGTCGCCGACCGCCTGCCTTACCGCGGCCAGCGCGTCGCGGTAAGCCTGCACGTCGAGCGAATGGCGGCCCTGCGCGTCGCGCACGTGCATATGCATCATGGCGGCGCCGGCATCGACGCAGGCACGCGCTTCCTGGGCCAGCGCCGCGGCGGTCAGCGGCACCGCGGGATGGTCGGCAGACTGCTTGTACGCGCCGTTGGGCGCCACCGTGACGATCAGCGGCGAATCGGCCAGCGCTGCGCGGGGGGCCGCGGATTGTGCCGAGGCGGACGGATTGGCTTGGGTCATGGCTGGATCCCGGGCAATTCAGGGGCGATCAGGTCGAGGCCGGCACGCAGCAGGCGGTCGTAGCGCGCGCGCTCGGCGTCAATGGCTTCGGGGCTCCAGACATAGAAGCCCTCGCCGCGCTTCATGCCGTGGCGGCCGTCGGCGGCGCGCTCGGCCAGGCAACGGGCGGGATGGTCGTCATTGCAGAAGCTCGGGTACATGGTGGCGCCGGCGGCGGCATGCACGTCGATGCCGGCATGGTCGCGCTGCAGCACCGGGCCCGCCGCCAGGAAACGGAAGCCGAAGCCGAAGCGCACCGCCGCATCCACGTCCTCGGGCGAGGCAATGCCGCGGTCGATCAGGCTGAAGGCCTCGCGCGACAGCGCGTGCTGCAGCCGGTTGGCGAGGAAGCCCGGCAAGTCCTTGCGCACCTTCACCGGCACCATCGCGCAGCGGCGCATGAACGCGATCAGGGCGTCGGCGCCGCGCTCGTCGCTGTCCTCGCCCATCACCACTTCGACCAGCGGCACCAGGTGCGCCGGCATGAAGAAATGCAGGCCCAGCATGCGCGCGCGCGTCTCCAGCCCGGCTCCGATCGCGCTGATCGGGAAGCTCGAGCTGTTGCTGGCGAGCACCGTGTCGGGCCGCGCGCGCCGGACCAGGTCGGCGAACAGCTGCTGCTTGAGTTCGAGCCGCTCGGGGATGCACTCGATCACCAGGTCGACCGTGGCCCAGTCGACTTCATCAAGCGAGGCTGCCACGGACAGGCAGGCGTCGCCCTCGGCGCGGCCGATGGCGGCCAGGTTGTCGCGCACCCGCCCGGGCAGCGCGGCACCGCGCGTGGCGTCGGGCTCGATCACGGTGGTGCGGCACAGGGCGCGGGTCAGCACCACGGCGACGTCGGCGCCCATGGTGCCGCCGCCCACCACCACCGCATGGGCGGCGCGAGGGGGGCCCAGCGGGCTGGTGGTGACCGATTCGGTCAGGTTCGGCATAGGTTCTCCGGGGAAATCCTGCGGGATTGGTGGGCTGCCCCGGCGGCCACCAGGGCGCGCCGGACAACGGATTCCCGGCAGTGTAGAGAACTCGCTTTGATTGATGAAGTCGATTCTGTGGATAAAATGATCCACAAATCAGATCAATCGCACGATCAGGCCTGTCGTGCCTCTCATGTTTTCCGCGGCGCACACCGCGCCCGCCACTGCCCGACCATGAAACTCAACCTGTCGATGCGGGACATCGAAACCACACTGGTACTCGGCCGCACACTCAACTACCGCCAGGCCGCCAGCCAGTTGCACCTGTCGCAGTCCGCCCTGTCCACGCAGATCCTGCGCATCGAGGAATCGCTCGGCGTGCGGCTGTTCGACCGCACCACCCGCAGCGTGCGCCTGACCGCCGCGGGCCAGGTCTTCATGCAGCAGGCCGCGCTGCTGCAGGCCGCCTTCCGCGGCGCCATCGACGCCGTCACCGGGATTGCCAGCGCCGAGCGTGGCCAGGTGGCCGTGGCGGCGCTGCCGTCGCTGGCGGCCCGCATGCTGCCGCGCGTGCTGATGGCCTACCACCGGGCGCGCCCGGAAGTGGCGCTGAAGGTGATCGACACGCTGTCCGGCCCGGCCTTCGACCTGGTGCGCGCGGGCGAGGTGGACTTTGCGCTGACCGCGGCCGATCCGCAGCAGGCCGACCTGCACTACGAGCCGCTGCTGTCAGACCGCTTCGTGCTGCTGATCCCGTCGGCGCACCCGCTGGCGCGCAGCAGCGGCCCGTTGCGCTGGGCCGATACCGCCGCCGCGCCCCATGTATCGATGACGCACCCCAGCAGCGTGCGCCAGTACGCCGAATGGGCCTTCCTGCAGAACAAGATCCGTTTCCAGCCGGTGTTCGAGGCCGAGCACCTTGCCACCATCGCCGCCATGGTCGAGTGCGGCTTCGGCGTGGCGGCGCTGCCCGAGATCGCGGCCGGCACCGTGCGCCAGCCGGGCATCGTCGAGCGGCTGCTGACCGCGCCCGTGACCGAGCGCTCGATCGGGCTGGTGACTTCGCGCAACCGCACGCTGTCCCCCGCTGCCGCCGAACTTGCCGCGGCGGTGCGCGCGCAGCTGGCGCATCCCGACGCCGCCGGCGCCGGAACGGCGCTGAACTGACGCGATAATGCGCGATACCTCGCCGATGTTCGCCTGTTTGCGCCGCGCAAGGACAAGCTGACGCTGGAAACGACGCGCGAGGGAAGTGGTTATTTTCAAGCAGCGTTCAACCAGATCGCCCCGGTGATACAGCGGGCGTGGCTCGCCAGCCTGTTGCGTCGCTGAGCGGCGTGCAGCAGCGCCAGGACAGGCCCGGCGCGCAGCCGGGCCTGCCAGCTTCAGGAAGGGTCTTTGGTACGCGTGCGCGAGACGGCCATCATGATGCCGATGCCGAGCACGATCAGGCAGGCAATGCCGATATAGACGGTCGCGAGGCCGGCCGTTGACATCGCCCAGGCGATGCCGCCGACCAGGACCAGCAAGCCAATGATGTATAGCGCGAATGACATGAACCGGCTCCTTGCGGTGGTGACGCTGCTTCCAATGTAGGTAGCACCACGCGCGCAAGGGATAGGACGATGGCGGACGGCGGCGTAGGCGGGTTCTGACTTCGCTGTGATGCCGCTGTCACGCGGCAGTCGCGGCGACGCTCGACCGGATCCGTCAGGCAGCGCCCCGGGCCTGCTCCGCGGCGAGATAGGCATCGCGCGACGGCAGCAGGTGGCGCCGGCACAGGTCGACCAGTGCCTCGCGCTCGCCCTGCTGCAATGCCTCGATCATGGCCCAGTGCTCCTGCCGCGCGCGCTCGCGGTAGGCCGCGGCCGCCAGCGTGCCGAAGCGGATCGGGTGGGTACGGCGCGCATAGTCGCCGATGGCCTGCTGCAGCACGGCGTTGCCGGTCAGCGCGAACAGCTCGCGGTGGAAGGCCTGGTTGATGCGGAACACCGCGCGCGCATTGCCGGTGGCCACGGCCGCGTCGTGCTGCTTCTGCACGGCGACCAGCGGCGCCAGCCGCGCTGGCGGCACCGGCAGGTCGATCTGCGCGGCCGCATGGCATTCCAGCACTTCGCGCAGCGCGTACAGTTCCAGCACCTCGCGCGCGGAGAACGCTCGCACCACCGCGCCGACATTGCGCTTGCGCTCGACCACGCCGATCGCCTCCAGGCCCGCCAGCACCTGCCGCACCACATGCCGCTTGAGGCCGAAGCGCGCCATCAGGTCGTCCTCGGTCAGCCGCTCACGCGGGTGCAGCCGGCCGAAGACGATGTCCTCCTCCAGCGTATCGACCGCCTGCTGCATGGTTTCGGCCCGCAGGGTGATGTCGTGCATGGCTCAGCGCTGATGCGGCACGGTATCCACCGTCTGCGTCGCACGCAGGAAGTCGAAGTCGACACCCTGGTCGGCCTGCGTCACGGTTTCCAGAAACAGCTTGCGGTAGCCGCGCCCGGCGCGCGGCCGCTCCACCGGCTGCGCCGCGGCGCGGCGGGCCAGTTCTGCGTCATCGACCAGCAGCGTCACTTCGCGCTCGCGCACCGACAGGCGGATGCGGTCGCCGCTCTGCACCAGCGCCAGCGGCCCGCCGATCGCCGCTTCGGGCGTCACGTGCAGCACGATGGTGCCAGCTGCGGTGCCGCTCATGCGGCCGTCCGAGATGCGCACCATGTCCTTGACCCCGGCACGCGCCAGCTTGCGCGGGATCGGCATGTAGCCGGCTTCCGGCATGCCGGGCGCGCCGGTGGGCCCGATGCGCTTGAGCACGAGAATATCGTCGGCCCTGACGTCGAGCGCTTCGTCGTCGATGCGCAGCGCCATGTCTTCGGCGTTCTCGAATACCACGGCGCGGCCCTCGTGCTCCATCAGCACCGGATCGGCGGCGGACTGCTTGATGATGGCGCCGCCCGGCGCGAGGTTGCCGCGCAGCACGGCCAGGCCGCCGGCCGGATAGATCGGCGCGGCGGCGCTGCGGATCACGTCCTGCGCGAACGGCGGCGGCGCGGCGTCAAGCTCTTCGCCGAGCGTGCGCCCGGACACGGTCAGCGTGTCCAGGTGCAGCAGCGGACGCAGCTCGCGCAGCAGCGTCGCCATGCCGCCAGCCTTGTGGAAGTCCTCCATGTAATGCTGCCCCGAGGGCTTGAGGTCGACCAGCACCGGTGTCTCGCGGCTCATGCGGTCCAGGCCCGCCAGGTCGATATCGATGCCGAGGCGGCCGGCGATCGCGGTCAGGTGCACGATGCCGTTGGTCGAGCCGCCGATCGCCAGCAGCACGCGCAGCGCGTTCTCGAAAGCCTTGCCGGTCAGGATGCGGTCCGGCGTCAGGCGCGCCTTGGCCATTGCCACGGCCGTGGTGCCGGTGCGCTCGGCCACGCGGATGCGATCGGCCGTCACCGCCGGCGCCGACGCACCGCCGGCCACCATCATCCCGAGCGCCTCGGTTACGCACGCCATGGTGCTGGCGGTGCCCATCACCGAGCAGGTGCCGACGCTGGCCACCAGCTGATTGTTGACGTCGGCGATCTCGGCGGCATCGATCTCTTCCGCACGATAGCGGCCCCAGTAACGGCGGCAGTCCGTGCAGGCGCCCACGCGCTCGCCGCGATGGGCGCCGGTGAGCATCGAGCCGGTCACCAGCTGGATCGCCGGCACCCCGGCCGAGGCCGCGCCCATCAGCTGCGCCGGCACGGTCTTGTCGCAGCCGCCGATCAGGACCACGGCATCCATGGGCTGCGCGCGGATCATCTCCTCGGTGTCCATCGACATCAGGTTGCGCAGGTACATGCTGGTCGGCGCGGAAAAGCTCTCATGCACCGAGATGGTCGGGAAGTCGACAGGCAGGCCACCGGCGAGCATCACGCCGCGCCGCACCGCCTCGATCAGCTGCGGCGCGTTGCCGTGGCAAGGGTTGTAGCTGCTGCCGGTGTTGACGATGCCGATCACCGGCCGCGAAAGCGCGTCGTCGGTATAGCCCGCGCCCTTGATGAAGGCCTTGCGCAGGAACAGCGAGAAGCCCGTGTCGCCGTAGTTGGTCAGGCCCTTGGCCAGGCCTTGCGGTTGGGCGTCGTCGGGCTTGCCGGGGTCGTTGGCGGACATGAGGGCTATCTCCAATGAAATTATTGATAATCGATGGCCAGAAGCTTAGCGGCCAATGCAGGCGTGGCGCAAGTCCGGCATCGCAATGCATTTATTAATTTCATTTTGAGATCAGTCGATAGAAAAATACGGATTCATCAATCAAACGGTGCGACCTACACTTGGCCCCGATAACGAGCCGGGCGTCATCCGCCGGCGGCCAGCCGCCGCCCGCCGATCCATTCCCATTCCAACGATTTCCCCGGCACAGGAGACCCACATGCCTGGCATTTCGCCCACGGCCGTCCGCGCCGCCACTGCGTCGCGCCGCACCCCTCGCCGCTCCATCCTGGTCGCTTCTCTCGCATTTGCCGGCATGCTTCTCGCCCCGGTATCGGGCATGGCCGCGGACGCCTACCCCGCCAAGCCCGTCCGGCTCGTCGTGCCCTACCCGCCCGGCGGCGCCACCGACGTGATCGGCCGCACGCTGGCCCAGCGCCTGTCCACCACGCTCGGCCAGCAGGTCGTGGTCGACAACCGCGCCGGCGCCGCGGGCAACATCGGCGCCGAGCTGGTCGCCAAGTCGCCCGCCGATGGCTATACCCTGCTGATGGGCGCGCTTACCAGCCACGCCATCAATGCCGCGCTGTACAAGAGCCGCGTGCCTTACGACCTGGAAAAGAGCTTTGCGCCGGTTTCGATCGTCGGCACCGTGCCGCTGGTGTTCGTGGTCAATCCTTCGGTCAGCGCCAGCAGCCTGCCGCAACTGGTCTCGCTGGCGAAATCCAAGCCCGGCGCCATCACTTTCGCCTCGGCAGGCAACGGTTCTCCGCAACACCTGGCCGGCGAGATGTTCAAGCGCATGGCCGGTGTGGAGATGCTGCACGTACCGTACAAAGGCAGCGGCCCGGCCATGACCGACCTGATCGGCGGGCAGGTGCTGAGCATGGTCGAGACCGTTCCCGCAGCCCAGGCCTACGTCAAGACCGGCAAGATCCGCGCCCTGGCGGTTGCCTCGCCCGAGCGCGTCAACGCGCTGCCCGACGTTCCCACCGCCACCGAGGCCGGGCTCAAGGACTTCGAAGTCAGCTCGATGTTCGGCATCGTTGCACCGGCCGGCACGCCGGGGCCGGTGATCGACCGGCTCAGCAGCGACCTGAAGAAGATCCTGGCTGAGCCGGAGGTCCAGGCCACGCTGCTCAAGCAAGGGGCGATTGCCACGTGGACGACGCCGGCGCAGGCGGGCGCCCGGATCAAGGCGGAGGTCGGCAAGTGGAATACCGTGATCCGGGATGCGGGGGTGAAGCCGGAGTAGGCGTTTCGGCCGTTTGGGCCATTGAGCGGCAAACGCATCGAATTGCCATGCTTGATGCTTGATGATGACGGCTGCGTCACCTGTTGCGCAGCCGTTTCCCCGTCGCTGTATCTGTCGCTGCCTCGAACCCGCCCGTATACTTTGTGGGGGCCTCCAGCCTGCGCCCTCACCGATTCCACAACAAATCAAGCAACGGAGCAGCAGCATGCGTGTCGCATTTCTCGGCCTGGGCGTCATGGGTTTCCACATGGCCGGCCACCTCGCCGCCAAGGGGCACGAGGTCACCGTCTACAACCGCACCGCCGCCAAGGCGCAGGCCTGGGTCGGGCAGTTCGGCGGCAAGTCTGCAGCAACCCCGGCACTGGCGGTGCGCGACGCACAGGTGGTGTGTTCCTGCGTCGGCAACGACGACGACCTGCGCGCGGTGCTGACCGGCCCTGACGGCGCCTTCTTCGGCGCGCCGAGCGGCTGCATTTTCGTCGACCACACCACGGCCAGCGCCAATGTCGCGCGCGAGCTCTACGCCGCGGCCGGCGAGCGCGGCCTGCATTTTGTCGACGGCCCGGTCTCGGGCGGCGAGGTCGGCGCGGAAAAAGGCATCCTGACCATCATGTGCGGCGGCGATGCCGACGTCTACGCGCGCGCCGAGCCGGTCATCGCCGCCTATGCCCGCGCCGTCACCCGCATCGGCGAGGCCGGCGCCGGGCAACTGGCCAAGATGGTCAACCAGATCAGCATTGCCGGCCTGATCCAGGGCCTGTCCGAGGCCATTGCCTTCGGCGAGCGCGCCGGGCTGGACATGCCGCTGGTGCTGGATGTCATCAGCAAGGGCGCCGCCGGCTCCTGGCAGCTGGAAAACCGCGGCCCCACCATGATCGACAACAAGTTCGATTTCGGCTTCGCGGTGGACTGGATGCGCAAGGACCTGGGCCTGTGCCTGGACGAATCGCGCCGCAACGGCGCCGCGCTGCCGGTGACGGCACTGGTTGACCAGTTCTATGCCGACCTGCAGCAGATGGGATGCGGCCGCGCCGACACCTCGTCGCTGATCAAGCGCCTGCGCGTGCACGTGAAGAAGGCGTGATGTGGCGGCTGCGGCGCATGCCGTCGTCCGATTCCTACAACGATTTCGGCGCATGCCGGAAAGGCTGCCGGCCGGCACGGGCCTAAGCTGGACGCATGGGCCCATCCCCCGGGACCGGCCCGGCAACGATGCAGGAGACCATCATGTGGAAACTCGCAGGCGCGCTCCTGATAGGCGCGAGCATGGCGCTGGCTGGCTGTACCGCGGCGGGCGCAGTCGCCGGCGGTGTGGCCGGCCATGAACTGACCGACGGCAGCACGGCCGGTACCATCGGCGGTGCCGTGGTCGGCGGCGTGATCGGGCACGAGCTGGGCAAGTAGCTGGGCAAGTAACAGCTGACAGCTTCGCGCTTCGGCACGGGCAGCTTCGGAAAGGCAGGAAGGCCGCATTGCGCGGCCTTCTTTGCTTTGCCGGACGGCCCGTGCTCAGCTCGGGTGCCGGGGCGCAGCCTTTCCGGCAAGCCGCAAGCGCCGCCACAGCAGCGCCGGCAGCCGCACCACGCATCCGGCCAGCAGCCGCAGGTGCATCCCGGTCAGCAGCAGGTTGTCACGCAGGTAGCGGAAGTGCGAGACGCCGCCTTCGCCCCGTGCAAAGTAGCGGACCGGCGCGGCCACATTGATGGGGCGGACACCACGCCAGCACAGGCGGACCGCTGCCTCGGGATCGAAATCGAAGCGCCGCATCCAGCGCGTTTCGCGCATCACCGCGCGCAGGGGCGCGATCGGGTAGACGCGGAAGCCGTAGAGAGAATCGCCGATCCCGGCCCATAGCGTCTCGACATCGGCCCAGAAATTGGACATGCGCCGCCAGTAGACCCGTTCGCGGGGCGCGCTGGCGTCAAATACCGGCCGGCCCAGCACCATCGCGTCCGGCTCGCGCTGCGAGATCGCCATGAACTCGCCGATCAGGTGGGCAGGGTGCTGGCCGTCCGCATCCATGACCAGCACATGGGTGAAACCCTCCGCCGCGGCGGCTTCGATGCCATGCAGCACGGCCGCGCCCTTGCCCTGGTTGCTGGGCAGCGTCAGCACGCGCAGCGCCGGGGCGGCACCCTCGGCCTCGGCTTGCAGCCAGCGATCGCTGCCGTCGGTGCTGCCGTCGACCACTACCCATACCGGCGTCCAGGCTGCGCGCGCGGCCTGCAGCGTGCCGTGCAGGCGCATGCCGGTGTTGTAGCTGGGGATCAGCACCAGGTGGGACCGCTGCGCCGCGTCGGCGCCCGCCGCCGGCACCAGGCGTGGCGTGGCATGCTCGGGCATGTCGCGCTCCGGATCCCGGGTGGCAGGCTCAGCTGGCGCGCTGCGCCGCGACGTAGGCAGCGAGGCTGCCGAGCGACGCGAAGATGGTCTTGTTGTCGGGATTGTCCGAACGCAGTTCGACCCCGTACTTGCGCGACACCAGCAGGGCGATCTCCAGGATGTCGATGGAGTCCAGCCCGAAGCCTTCGCCGTAAAGCGGCGTGTCGGCGGTGACGTCTTCCAGTCGCAGCTCTGCGATGTCGAGTTCGTCGATGATCAGGCGGGCGAGTTCGGTTTCGAGTTCGGTCATGTTGCAACAGAGGGGCCGCCGCGGCACGCAGCCGGTCCGGATCGTCCCGGCGCGCCGTGGGGGCCAGCCGATGCTACCAAAGGCCCCGATGGCGGGCTACCCGAGAGAAGTTTGGTAACAACATCAACAGGGCTTTGGGGAATCCTGGCACCGCGTAGGAGGTCTTTTAAGGTATAAAGCGTTCGCTTCGGTAGCCTGGCACACTCGTGCGGCTTTTGAGTTTTGCCAATCTTGGGCCACCGATTGAAGTGCCGTTTGCCATACATGATAACGACTAACGATGTCCTCGAGCCAATCTTCCTTCCCCCACGGCCGGTCCGCGCCGGACCAGCCGATCGCCAGGGCCGCTACGCCGCAGGCAACCCCTTTGGTGGCCGGCCGGGGATGGATGTTCGGGGTCGCCGGGTTCGTCGCCTATGAATGCGCGCTGCATTATGCCGCCCATCGGGCAGGAGCCGAAGTCGCCGCATTGTTTCTTGGCGCCCTTCCGTTCGTTGCGATCGGTTTCCTGACGGCATTGCGCACAGCCGGCCGCAAACCAGCGCTGTTCGCACTGTTTGCGGCATGCGCAGCGCTCTGGCTCTGGCGTACGCCGCTGTCGCACCATTTCGGCTGGACTTATCTGATGCAGCATGCCGGCGTCAACGTTGCCCTCGGCCTGATGTTCGGCCTGACGCTGCGTGCCGGCCGCACGCCGCTGTGCGCGCAGATCGCCGCCGCGCTGCACGGCGAACTGACGCCGTCGCACGCCCGCTATGCCAGGCGCGTAACGCAGGCCTGGACCCTGTTCTTCGCGGCCATGGCGGGCGTCTCGACGCTGCTGTTCGTGCTGGCACCGGTGGCGACATGGTCGAACTTCGCCAACCTTGGCACGCCCGTGCTGATCGCCGCGATGTTCGCTGCCGAAGCGGCATGCCGCCGCATCGCCTTCCCCGGCATGCGCCACGGCGGCCTGCTCGATGCGGTGCACGGCTATCGCGCCGTGATGGCGGCGAGGGCGGCCCGGGCGGCCCGGGCCGCCAAGGCGACCGGGGCCGTGGCACCGGCGCGCGCCGGGATGCCGCGCTGAGGCGCGCCGCGGTTCTGCCATGACTGAGATTCCGCTCATCGCGCGCACCTCCCCTGGCGCCATCCTGGCCTGGGTACAGGGCCGGCCCGTCACCGTGCGCGAGTTCCTGGCCGACGTGAAGCTGCTGGCCGCCGCGATGCCGGCGGGGGGGCACGTCTTCAACGCCTGCGCCGACCGCTACCACTTCACCGTAGGCCTGTGTGCCGCGCTGCTGCGCCGCAAGGCCACGCTGCTGCCGTCGTCGCAAACCCCCGAGACGGTGCGCCAGCTCAGTGCATTCGCCCCGGACGTGTTTTGCCTGCGGGACCAGCCGGCTCCGGCAATGGCAATGCCGGTGTTCGACTATCACCAGGGCGTCGTCGCCGCCGCGGATGCGAACGCATGCTCCGATGTGCCTTCGATTCCCGCCGACCGCGTCCTGGCCTACGTCTTCACCTCCGGCTCGACCGGCACCCCGGTGCCGCACCGCAAGACCTGGGGGGCGATGGCCCGCGGCGCGCGTGCCGCGGCGCAACGGCTGGGCCTGTGCGACGGGCGCGCATGGACCCTGGTCGGCACGGTGCCGCCGCAGCATATGTTCGGTCTGGAGGCCACCGTCATGCTGGCGCTGCAGGGCGGCGCCGCGCTGGCGTCGGCGCCGGCGTTCTACCCGGCCGACGTCCGCGACGCACTGGCCACGGTGCCAGCACCGCGCGCGCTGGTCAGCTCGCCGGTACACCTGCGCACGCTGGTGCAGGCGGACATGGCCATGCCGGCCGCCGACCTGCTGTTGTGCGCCACGGCACCGCTCGGCCGCGAGCTCGCCGCCGCGGCGGAAGCCCTGTTCCACGGCCCGCTGCGTGAAATCTACGGCAGCACCGAGACCGGCCAGCTTGCCACCCGCCGCACCGCGCAGGAAGACCTCTGGACGCTGGTGCCCGGCGTCCGGCTGCAGCCGCGTACGGCGGACGGCGAAGCTGACTCCATGACCTGGGCCGAGGGCGGGCATATCGAGCAGCCGGTGGCGCTCGGCGATGCCATCGAACCGCTGGATGCCGGACACTTCCTGCTGCACGGCCGCAAGGGCGACCTGCTCAATATCGCCGGCAAGCGCACCTCGCTGGCCTACCTTGACCACCAGCTCAATGCCATCGACGGCGTGCAGGACGGCGCCTTCTTCATGCCCGGCGACAGCCACGAAGGCGATGCACAGGGTCACGTGGTACGGCTGGTGGCAGTCGTCGTCGCGCCGGGCGTGACCTCGGCGGCGATCCTGCAGGCGCTGCGCGAACGCATCGACCCCGCCTTCCTGCCGCGCCCGCTGCTGTTCGCCGAACGCCTGCCGCGCAATGCCGCCGGCAAGCTGCCGCGCGACGCGCTGGCGGCGCTGGTGGCGCAGTTGTCTGGCTCCCGCGACGGCGCCCCCGCGCTGCCCGCCTTTGTCATCGACGCCGGCCACCCCGCCATGGCCGGCCATTTCCCCGGCAATCCGATCGTGCCCGGCGTGGTGCTGCTCGACCACGCCCTGCTGGCGCTCGGATCCGCGCTGGGGCGGCCGCTGGTGCCCGCGCAGGCCGGGACGATCAAGTTCCTGAGCCCGGTGCGCCCAGGCGAGCGGGTGGAGATCGAGCACGCCGCCGAGCCGGCGACGGATGGCAGCGAACGCTTGCGCATCACGCTGCGCAGCGGGGGACGCGAAGTGGCCAGCGGCACGCTGCAGCTGCGCGCCTCTGCAGCGGAGGGCGCGCCATGCTGACCTGGCTGTGGAAACGGCAGGCGCCGGTGCAGGCCACGGACTGGTCCCGGCGCAAGGAGCGCAGCAACATCCCGCTGCTGCGCGTCATGACGTGGATCTCGCTGGCGCTGGGACGTCCGGCCGGGCGCGTGGTGCTGCGCCTGATCGCGGCCTATTTCACGCTGTTCTCGCCGGCGGCGCGCCATGCCTCGCGCGCCTACTTGGACCGCGCGCTGGGCCGCGAGGCGAACTGGATCGACGGCTACCGGCATGTATTCACCTTTGCCTCGACCATCCACGACCGCATCTACCTGCTCAACGGCCGCTTCGACCTGTTCGACATCCGCCTCCATGGCGAAGGCCTGCTCGAAGCCGCCATGGCGCGCGGCCGCGGTGCGATCCTGCTGGGCGCGCACCTTGGCAGCTTCGAGGTCGTGCGCGCGCTCGGCCGGCAGCATCCGGACATGGAGGTCGCCATCACCATGTACGAGGAAAACGCGCACAAGCTCAACGACGTGCTGCAGTCGATCAACCCCGCCATGCGCCAGGACGTGATCGCGCTGGGCCGCTTCGACACCATGCTGCGCGTGCGCGACTACCTCGACCGAGGCTACATGATCGGCATGCTGGCCGACCGCACCTTGTCGCAGCGCGCCACCGATCCGGTGCAGCAATGCGACTTCCTCGGCGCGCCCACCGGCTTCCCGACCGGGCCACTGCGCATGGCCGCCATGCTGCGCCGGCCGGTGTTCTTCATCACCGGGCTGTATCGCGGCGGCAACCGCTACGATGTCCATTTCGTGCCGCTGGCGGATTTCTCGCAAACCGCGCGCGGCCAGCGCGAAGCCGCGGTGCAGTCGGCACTCGACGGTTATGTGCGCCTGCTGGAGAAATTCAGCCGCAAGGCGCCATACAACTGGTTTAATTTCTATGACTTCTGGCACGCCGGCCCGCCGCTGTCGGAGCAGCCGCCGCCGGGCAACGAGCCATGAGCCCATTGAGCGTCTTGAGCGTTTTGAAAGCCTTCGATCCTGACCCGATCTTTTCCGCCAGGCGCGCCGGGCCCGCCCAGCTCATTCTCCGCGCGCTGCTGCCGTGGCTGCTGGCAGGCGCCGCGTTCGGCATCGCGATAGCGGGCAACGCCGCCGCCCAGTCCGTGCCTGCCACGCGCCAGGCCGCGCCCGCCTTCGGCGTCGACCAACTGATGTCCACGCTGGCGCAGCGCAAATCTGGCCGGGTCCGCTTCACCGAGACCAAGTACCTGGCGATGCTGGCCAGGCCGGTGCAGTCTTCCGGCGAACTGGTCTTTACCGCGCCCGACCACCTGGAGAAGCGCACCGTATCGCCCAAGGCCGAGAGCATGGTGCTCGACGGCGACATGATGACGGTGGAGCGCGACGGCAAGCGCTTCACCATGCCGCTGCAGAACTACCCCGAGCTGGCGGCCTTTATCGAGAGCATCCGCGGCACGCTTGCCGGCAACCGCCATACGCTCGAGCGCTACTACAAGCTCGGCCTCGAAGGCCGCGCCAGCCGCTGGACGCTGACGCTGACGCCGGCGGACTCGCGCATGGCGGCGGTGGTCAGCCAGGTGCGCATCGATGGCCGCCAGGATGCGCTGGACCGCGTCGAGATCCGCCAGGCCGACGGCGACCGCTCCGTCATGACGATCCGCCCCGCCGGCCACCCATGAGCGCAGCCCCCCGTACGCCGCCCCCCTCGCCCCCCTTGCCCCCCTCGCCCCCCTCGCCCCCGCGGCGCTTTACCCTGCCCGGCGCGCGCCTGGCGCTTGCGCTGTGGCTGGTCGCGCTGCTGGCGTGTGCGGCGGTGATCAGCCGCACCAGCTTCACCGCCGACCTGTCCGCCTTCCTGCCGCGGCTGCCCAGTGCCGAACAGCAGTTGCTGGTCAGCCAGCTGCGCGACGGGCTGGTATCGCGGCTGATCCTGGTCGGCATCGAAGGCGGCGACGCCGATGGCCGCGCCGCGGTCTCGCGCGCGATGGCGGCGCAGTTGCGGCGCGATCCGCGCTTCACCGCGATCCAGAACGGCGAGCCGCTGAACCAGGACGCCGACCGGAAGTACGTCTACGGACACCGCTACCTGCTCAGCCCCACCGTCACGCCGGAGCGCTTCAGCGAGCACGGACTGGCGCGCGCCGTGAACGACTCGTTCGAGCTGCTGGCCTCGTCGGCCGGCCTCTTCACCAAGGCACTGCTGCCACGCGACCCCACCGGCGAAGTCGCGGCGATGCTGACGCAGCTCGACGCCGGCCAGCGCCCCCCGCTGCATGCCGGCGCCTGGGCCTCGCGCGACGGCAAGCGCGCGGTGCTGCTGGCGCAGAGCGCGGCCGCGGGTTCGGATACCGACGCGCAGGCGCAGGCCATCGGCGCAATCCGCGATGCCTTTGCCAGTGCCGCGGCGAACGGCCCCTACCAGCTCGCCATGACCGGGCCCGGCGTCTTCTCCGTCAAGTCGCGCGACACCATCCGGCACGACGTCGAGCGCTTGTCGACCATCGGCGTGGCCATCATCGTCACGCTGCTGCTGGTGGTCTACCGCTCGGTGCCGCTGCTGGTGCTGGGACTGGTGCCGGTAATTAGCGGCGCGCTGGCCGGCATCGCGGCGGTGAGCCTGGGTTTCGGCGGCACCGTGCACGGGCTGACGCTGGGTTTCGGCACCACGCTGATTGGCGAGGCGGTCGACTATTCGATCTACCTGTTCGTGCAGTCGGCGCAATACACGCGCAACGGACAGCGCGACAACCGCGCCTGGCTGGGTGGGTTCTGGCCCACGGTGCGGCTGGGCGTGCTGACCTCGGTCTGCGGTTTTGCCTCGCTGCTGCTGTCGGGCTTTCCCGGGCTCGCGCAACTCGGCTTGTACTCGATCGCCGGGCTCGCAACGGCGGCGCTGGTGACGCGCTTCGTGCTGCCGCAACTGGTGCCTGCCACGCTGCACCTGCGCGACGTAACGCCGCTGGGACGCCGCCTGGCGTGGCTGGCCGACCGCGCGCGCCGGCTGCGCTGGCTGGTGCTGTTGCTGGTGGTCGCCGCAAGCGCCGTGCTGGCGACGCATCGCGGCACGCTGTGGGGCCGCGAGCTGGCCGCGCTGAGCCCGGTGCCCGCGAGCGAGCAGGACCTCGACGCCTCGCTGCGCGCGGACCTTGGCGCGCCCGACGTGCGCTTCCTGGTAGTGCTGTCCGGCCCCGATCAGGAGAGCGTGCTGCAGGGCGCCGAGCGCGTGGCCCACGAACTCGACCCGCTGGTGGCGCAGAACTTCATCGGTGGCTATGAAAGCCCCGCGCGCTACCTGCCCAGCGACGCCACCCAGCGCGCGCGCCAGGCCAGCCTGCCGCCGCCCGCCGAGCTGGCGCAGCGGCTGCGCGCGGCCGTCGCCAGCCAGCCGGTGCGGGCCGACCTGTTCGCACCGTTCCTGGCCGAAGCCGAGCAGGCTCGCACCGGCCCGCTGCTGCGGCGCGAAGACCTGCGCGGGACCTCGATGGCACTGGCGGTCGATGCGCTGCTGACGCAGCGCGACGGGCGCTGGAGCGCGACGCTGCCGCTGCGGGCTCCTGCCACAGCGAACGCCGCGCATGCCGGCGACGGCGTCGACAGCGCCGCGGTGCGCGCCGCGGTCGCCCGCGCCGATGTGCCCGATACGCTTTTCGTCGACCTCAAGGGCGAGTCCGACCGCCTCTATGCCGGCTACCTGCGCGAAGCGCTGCTGTTGTCGCTGGCTGGCCTGCTGGCCATCGTGGCGCTCCTGGCGATCACGCTGCGCTCGCCGCGCCGCGTGGCGGCCACGGTACTGCCGCTGGCCGCCGCCGCGGTGGTCGTGCTGGGCGGACTGGCCGCCCTGGGACAGCCGCTGACGCTGCTGCACCTGGTGGGCCTGTTGCTGCTGGTGGCAGTAGGCTCGAACTACGCGTTATTCTTCAATGGCGCGGCAGCGGGCCAGCCCGGCGCGGCCAATTCCCCGCACACGCTGGTCTCCCTGCTGCTCGCCAACCTGACAACGGTGGCCGCCTTCGGGCTGCTGGCGCTGTCGAGCCTGCCATTGCTGCGGGCGTTCGGCCTGACGGTCGGCCCCGGCGCCATCCTGGCGCTGTGGTTCTCTGCGATCCTGGCGCGGCCCGCGGCCGCCCCGAATGCCGGGAATGCCGCGACCGGACCGGACCGGAGTACGACATGAACCGCTTTTCCGCATCCGGCGGCGCCTGGCACGACACACCGCCAAGCCGCCGGTGGCGCCCCAGCCCGCTGCTGTACGGCGCGGCCGCGGTCCACGTGGCCGGCATCGGCGCCATGTTCACGCATCCCGGCAGCATGGTCCCGGCACTGGCAGGCATTGCCGCCACCCATGCGGCCATGTGCGCCGGCGGCTTGTGGCCGCGCAGCACGTGGCTGGGGCCCAACCTGCTGCGGCTGCCGCCGTCCGCGCTGGATTGCGTAGCGCTGACCTTCGACGATGGCCCCAATCCGGCGCTGACGCCGCGCGTGCTCGACCTGCTCGACCAGCACGGCGCGCGCGCCACCTTCTTCTGCGTCGGCGAGCGCGCCGCGGCGCATCCGGCGCTGGTGCGCGAGATCGTGCGCCGCGGCCATGCGGTGGAAAACCACAGCATGCATCACCGGCTGCATTTCTCCCTTTTCGGACCGGGCCGGATGCTGCGCGACATCAGCGCGGCGCAGCAGGTGCTGAGCGACATCACCGGGCAGGCGCCGCGCTTCTTCCGCGCGCCGGCCGGGCTGCGCAACCCGTTCCTGGAACCGGTGCTGTGCCGCCTAGGGCTCCACCTGGCGGCGTGGACGCGGCGCGGCTTCGATACCCGCTCCGGCGACATCGCGGCGCGCGTGGCGCAGCGCCTGACCGGCAAGCTCGCGGGCCGCGACATCCTGCTGCTGCATGACGGCAATCCCGGCGTCGATCCGGCCGGCAATCCGCACTGCACGACGGTGCTGCCGGACCTGCTTGCCGCCATCAACCGGGCCGGGCTGCGATGCGTGACGTTGCGCGCGGCGGTGGAATCAGGGCATGCCGACAGCCGTACAGGACAGTCGCCGACAAACTGACCGGCCCCGGCTTGTTACAATTGGCCCATCCCCAGGAATCGCGCAAAGCCTTGTCTCCGCTACTGTTTTCCCACTTCACGGCCACCAGCTGCATCGGTACCGGCGCAGACGCCACCTTGTCGGCACTGCGCGAGCGGCATGGCGGCCTGGCGCCCTGCCGGTTTGGCGACGTGCGCCTGGACACCTATGTCGGTGAAGTGCCGGGACTGGATGCGGTGACGTTGCCAGCGCACCTGTCGCGCTTCGACTGCCGCAACAACAGGCTGGCATGGCTTGGACTGGAAGCGGACAACTTCGCCGAGCGCGTACGCGAAGCCGCGGCGCGCCATGGGGCGGACCGCATCGGTGTCTTTCTCGGCACCAGCACCGCCGGCGTGCTGCAGACGGAACTTGGCTATCGCCATCGCGATCCCGATACCGGTGCGCTGCCGGCGGGCTTCCACTATGGCGGCACGCACAACCCCTATTCCCTGCCCGGCTTCGTGCGCGAGTACCTCGGCCTTGGCGGCCCGGCCGTAGCGATATCGTCGGCGTGCTCGTCCGGCGCCAAGGTCTTCAGCTCGGCCCGGCGCATGATCGAAGCAGGATGGATCGACGCAGCCATCGTGGGCGGCGTTGATTCGCTGTGCCACACCACGCTGTATGGCTTCAATTCGCTGGAGCTGCTGTCGACGCAGCCATGCCGCCCGTACGATGTGGCGCGCGACGGCATCTCGATCGGCGAAGGCGCGGCGTTCGGGCTGCTCGAACGCGTGCCGGACGCGCCGGATGCCGATGCCATCCTGCTGGCCGGCATCGGCGAGTCGAGCGACGCGCACCATATGTCGACCCCGCACCCGGAAGGACTCGGGGCCCGCCTGGCCATGGAACAGGCGCTGGCCAGCGCCGGCATCGCCGCGGCGCAGGTAGGCTACGTCAACCTGCACGGCACCGCCACGCGCAGCAACGACGCCGCGGAGGCGCTGGCCATGGCCGCGGTGCTGCCGGGTACGCCGTGCAGCTCGACCAAGGGCGCCACCGGCCACGCGCTCGGCGCGGCCGGCGCACTGGAGGCCGTGATCTGCGCGCTGGCATTGCGCCATGGCCTGCTGCCGGCCGGCATCAACACCACGCAGCCGGACCCGGCGCTGGGCGTGAACTACCTGCTCGTTAACCGTGACGTTAAGCGCGGCGCGCCGCTGCGCTATGCCATGAGCAATGCGTTCGGCTTCGGCGGCTCCAACTGCAGCCTGCTGTTCGCGCGCGCGGACGCGGCGTCCCACTGAGCCAGCGCCATGCCGCAACCCGCTTTGCAACCCGCTTTGCAACCCGTCTATATCGAAAGCATCGGCCTGCTCGGCCCCGGCATGAACGGCTGGGACGCGGCCCGCGAGATGCTCGCGGGCCGCGCGCCCTACACGCACGCGCCGACCGAACTGCCGCCACCCGCTGGCCTGCCGCCCGCTGAGCGCCGGCGCAGCGGCCCGACCGTGCGCCTGGCGCTGGGCGTGGGCCAGCAGGCCGTCGCCGCAAGCCGCCGCGATGCCGCGCAGCTGCCGACGATCTTTACCTCGTCGAGCGCCGACGGCCAGAACTTCCACGCGATCTGCGAAGCGCTGGCCGAGCCGGACCCGCTGATGTCGCCGACGCGCTTCCACAACTCCGTCCACAACGCCACCGCCGGCTACTGGGCGATCGCGGCTGGCGCGATGCGCACCTCCAACGTGCTGTGCGCGATGGACGGCAGCTTCGGCGCCGGCCTGCTCGAATGCGCGCTGCAGGTGGCGGGCGATGCCGAGCCCTGCCTGCTGATTGCCTACGACACCGGCTACCCCGAGCCGCTGCACAGCCATCGGCCCATCCCCGACCCGTTCGGCGTGGCGCTGCTGATGACGCCGCAGCCGACACCGCTGGCGCTGGCGCAGCTCGAGGTCTCGCTGACGCAGGCCGGCGCCGACACGATGCCGGATGCCGCGCTGGAGGCGCTGCGCAAGTCGGCACCGGCCGCGCGCGCGCTGCCGCTGCTGGCCGCCATCGCGCGCGGAGACACCGGCGCGGTGGTGCTCGATTACCTTGACCGGCTGCAGATCCGGGCCAATGTGGCCAGCCTCGGCACCGCCACCAAGGCCTGACACCGTGAAGCTGCCCGCACCCGTGCGCGACCACGACTGGATCGCGGCGCGCATTCCGCACCAGGGCACGATGTGCCTGCTCGACGGCGTGCTGGACTGGGACGAGGACGTGGTGCGCTGCGTGTCCGGCACGCATGCGCGGGCGGACAACCCGCTGCGCGCGCAGGGGCGGCTGGCGGCGGTCTGCGGCATCGAATACGCGGCACAGGCGATGGCCGTGCACGGCGCGCTGCTGGCCGCGCAGGACGACAGCCCTTCGCCCCCGCGCTCCGGCTACCTGGCGTCGGTACGCAAGCTCGAACTGCTGGTGGAAAGGCTGGACGATATCGACGCGCCGCTGCTGATTGAAGCGCGGCGCGTCAGCGGCGAAGGCGCCAGCGTCCTGTACGCCTTCACCGTCAGCGCTGAGGGCCGGACGCTGCTGTCAGGCCGGGCAGCGGTGATCCTCGATGCCGCCCGGCATGGCACGCACGCTGGCTGAAAAGCCGGCTGAAGCGCCGGCCGACGCACCTTAGCGCGCGGGCAGGATCTTGCCCGCGACCGTGCCGAAGCCGACGCGGTAGCCCTCGCCCTGGCAGTAGCCGGTCATGATCACGCTGTCGCCATCCTGCAGGAAGCCGCGCTGGCTGCCGTCGGCAAGCGTCACCGGCTCGGCGCCGTTGCGGGTCAGCTCCAGCATGCTGCCGTAGGAGTCCGGCGTGGTGCCCGAGATCGTGCCCGAGCCCATCAGGTCGCCCACGCGCACGTTGCAGCCCGACACCGTGTGGTGCGCCAGCTGCTGTGCCATGGTCCAGTACATCGCCTTGAAGTTGGTGCGGCAGATCGTGCTCGGCGCGGGCGCGCCTTCCGGCTGCAGCGACACTTCCAGCGCGATGTCATAGGCGTTCTTGTCCTGCTGCTGCAGGTACGGCAGCGGCTGCGGCGACTGCTCGGGATTGTCGCGGCGGAACGGTTCCAGCGCGTCCATCGTCACCACCCACGGCGAGATCGAAGTGCCGAAGCCCTTGCTGTTGAACGGCCCCAGCGGCACGTATTCCCACTGCTGGATATCGCGCGCGCTCCAGTCGTTGAGCAGCACCATGCCGAACATATGGGCCGGCGCGTCGGCGGTGCTGACGGGCTCGCCCAGCGCGGATTCCTTGCCGACGATAAAGCCCATCTCCAGTTCGAAATCCAGCTTGCGGCAAGCGCTGAACACCGGGCGCGCTTCATTCGGCAGCTTGATCTGGCCGTTCGGGCGATGCAGCGGCGTGCCGCTCACCACCACCGAGCTGGCGCGGCCGTTATAGCCGATGGGGATTTCCAGCCAGTTCGGCAGCAGCGCGTTGTCCGGATCGCGGAACATGCGGCCGACATTGGTGGCGTGTTCCTTCGACGAATAGAAGTCGGTGTAGCCCGGGATGTCGACCGGCAGGTGCAGCGCCGCGGCGGACATCGGCACCAGCGCCTTGTCGCGCAACGCTGCGTTGTCGCGCAGCGCTGCATCCTCGCCGGACAGCAGCGCGGTCAGGCGCTTGCGGGTCTCGCCCCAGGTGGACTTGCCAAGGGCGATGAAGCGGTTCAACGTCGCCGCGGCGAACGTGCCCTTGGCAGCGGCGGGCAGCAGGCCGGCGTCATCGAGCGCGGCCAGGTCAAGGATCTGGTCGCCGATGGCAACGCCGACGCGCGGCGACTGGCCTTTGACGGAGAACACGCCGTAAGGCAGGTTCTGCAGCGGGAAATGGGTCTGGCCGTCGTTGGCGCTGTCGATCCAGCTGGTTTGGGGGGCGGTCATTGGTTCACTCCAGAATTTGTCGGGTTCAGCGGACGTTCGGGTTGAAATGCTTCTTCAGGCCTTGCCAGCAGGTGTAGTACTCCTGCTGCAGCGAGGCCGACTGCGCTGCGTAAGGCGTCGGGCGGATCACGCCCGGGGTCTCGAACATGAAAGCCATGGTGTTCTCGATGTGGTGCGGCGTCGAGGTATCGGCGGCGCTGGCCTTCTCGAAGGTCTCGGCGTCGGGACCGTGCCCGCTCATGCAGTTATGCAGGCTGGCCCCGCCCGGTGCGAAGCCCTCGGCCTTGGCGTCGTAGACGCCGGTGATCAGGCCCATGAATTCGCTGGCGATATTGCGGTGGAACCAGGGCGGGCGGAACGAGTCCTGCATCGCCAGCCAGCGCGGCCCGAAGATGACAAAGTCGATGGTGTCCACGCCCGGGGTATCCGACGGCGACTGCAGCACCAGGAAGATCGACGGGTCCGGGTGGTCGAAGCTGATCGAGCCGATGGTGTTGAAGCGGCGCAGGTCGTACTTGTACGGCGCGTAGTTGCCGTGCCAGGCCACCACGTCCAGCGGCGAATGGCCGATCCCGGCGCGCCACAGGTTGCCCTGGAACTTGGCCACCAGCTCGAAATCGCCTTCGCGGTCTTCATAGCTGGCCACCGGCGACAGGAAGTCGCGCGGGTTGGCCAGGCCGTTGGAGCCGATCACCCCCAGGTCGGGCAGCTTGAACAGCGCGCCGTAGTTCTCGCAGATATAGCCACGCGCCTCGCCATCCGGCAGCTCGACGCGGAAACGCACGCCGCGCGGGATCACAACGATTTCCTGCGGTTCCACTTCCAGGCGGCCCAGCTCGGTCACCATCAGCAGGCGCCCTTGCTGCGGCACGATCAGCATCTCGCCGTCGGCATTGTAGAAGAAGCGGTCGTGCATCGACTGGTTGGCCAGGTACAGGTGGATGCCGCAGCCGCTCATCGCTTCCGGGCCGCCATTGCCGGCCATGGTGACGATGCCGTCGATGAAATCGGTCGGCACCGACGGCATTGCCGGCGGGCTCCAGCGCATCTGGTTGGGCGACGGCGGCACCTGGTCGAAGCGGCTCAGGAAGCGCGACTGCTCGACCTGCGTGAACGGCTGGTGCATCGACGCCGGGCGGATGCGGTACAGCCACGAGCGGCGGTTATACGCGCGCGGCGCGGTGAAGGCGCTGCCGGACAGCTGCTCGGCATAGAGGCCGTAAGGCGCGCGCTGCGGCGAATTCTGGCCCACGGGCAACGCACCGGGCAGCGCCTCGGTGGCGAATTCGTTGGCGAAGCCGGACATGTAGCCGTGCTCGGCGAGCTGGGTGTGCGTGAGGTTCATGGTGTCGTCAGCGTTGCGGTGTCGGTCGGGGGGTTCAGGGTTCTCTAGTGAATCTGGCCGTTGGCTGGCAGGCACAGCGCGCGCAACAGCGCGGCCAGCACGGCTTCGGCATCAAAGTCTCGCCAGCGGGCACAGACGTGCTGGTCGGGACGGATCAGGTAGCAGGTGCCCGGACGGCCGTCGTAGCGGCCTGCAGCAAGGCCTTCGGCATCGCTCACATGGCGCGGGCCTTCAGGCGGTGCAGCTGGCGGTGCGGCGGGCGCGCCCGGCGGCACCACGAACAGCAGGCGCACCGGCACCGCGGCGGTTGCCAGCCGGCGGCGCGCTTCGGCCGGAATAGCGCCGCCGTCGCCAAAGACAAGCAGCGTGAAGTCGTTGCCCAGTTCGCCGAGCAGCCAGCCCGGCCGCGCGTCGCCGTGGCGCTGCAGCGGCGCATCCACGCACGGCGCACCCGGCACCATCGCGCCCGCGAACACATCGCGGTCCGGCGTATTGAGCGGCGAATCACGCAGCACCGTGGGCAGCGACAGCCGGCCGCTGTTGACCAGGTGGCGCGCGAACGCATGGCGGCGCGCCAGGCGCAGCACGGCATCGCGGAAGGTGCGGCTCACGGCGCTCTTGGGCGTGATGAAATCGGTGGAACGCGTCGAGTGGCGGATGTTCTCGTCGGCGGCGGCCTCGCGCTCGCTGGCATAACTATCGAGCAAGGCATCGCCAGCGCGTCCGGCCAGCACCAGTGCCAGCTTCCACGCCAGGTTCTCCGCATCCTGCACGCCGCTGTTGGCGCCGCGCGCGCCGAACGGCGAGACGCGGTGCGCGGCATCACCGGCGAACAGCACGCGGCCGTGGCGGAAGGCATCCATGCGCTGGCAGCAGAAGGTATAGACGCTGACCCACTCCAGCGTGAAGGCCACGTCATCGCCCAGCATGGCGCGGATGCGCGGGATCACGCGCCCGGGTTGCTTCTCGGTTTCGGGATCGGCATCCCAGCCCAGCTGGAAATCAAGGCGCCAGACATCGTCGGGCTGCCGGTGCAGCAGTGCGGAGCGGCCCGGGTTGAACGGCGGGTCGAACCAGAACCAGCGCTCGGCCGGAAATGGCGCGGCCATCTTCACATCGGCGATCAGGAAACGGTCGTGGAACACGCGGCCCTTGCTTTCCAGGCCAAGGCCCTGGCGCACCCCGCTGTGGGCGCCATCGGCGGCCACCACGTAGCGCGCGTGCAGCACGTAGTCCCCTTCAGGCGTCGAGACCGTCAGCGCGACTTTGTCCTGGCCTGGCGCAACGCCGGTGACGCGATGCCGCCAGCGCAGTTCGATGCCGGGCAACCCGGCGGCGTGTTCGATGAGGAAGCTTTCCAGGTAGTACTGCTGCAGGTTGATGAAGGCCGGCCGGCGATGGCCCGCCTCTGGCAGCAGGTCAAAGCGGTACACCTGCTCGTCGCCGAAGAACACCTTGCCGACATGCCAGCTGACGCCCTTGGCCGCGATCCGTTCGCCGCAGCCGAGACGGTCCAGGATATCCAGCGTGCGCTTGGCGAAGCAGATGGCGCGCGAGCCGGCGGCGAGGGTGTCGTCCTCATCCAGCACGACCACGGGTATGCCGCGTTGCGCCAGGTCGATCGCTGCGGTCAGTCCGACCGGCCCCGCGCCCACCACCGCCACCGGGTGGACCGCATGCGCAGCCGCCAGCAGCGAGCGTTGCTCGGCGCCGGGCTGGTACGCGAAGGGGCGTTGCGGGTTGATGGTGTCCAAGGCGTCTCCATGCGGCGCTACGCTGGCGCCCCGGGGAACCCTTTGCTGGGCCCTGCCGGTCTGGGTGAGTTCGCTACGGAATTACGTATTCCGTAATTGATTTACCATATCGTAATCCTGGTAAACGGGCGTGTCAAACCGAGCCGGCGTATGCGCAAGGCAGCGCACCCACTGGAGTTGTAGGCCGGAACCGGAAAAAGGGGAAAAGTGTGAACTTCAGCGCGCGTCAGGCATGGGACGCGGCGGTTTCAAGAAGTCGGGCAGAAGACGCAGGCAGTCACCGGCGCAGGGACCGCGGCGGCGTGATGGAGGCACCGGGCGGCGCAGACAGCGCCCGGGTCGATGACAACCGGCGCGGTGCGAAGGCCGCGCCGCGCCGGTTATTGGTGGTCTGGAACGCCGTCCGCCTGCACCGGCCCGTGGAGACGCGGCCGGCCAGGCAGCGGCCGGATCAGACCGGCTTGTGGCCCTCGCCGGTACCGGAGCCGAAGCCGCCGCCCTGCGCCGGTGCCGTGGCCGGTGCCTGCGCACCAGCCGCGGCCGGCTGGCCGGCCATCGAGGCTGCCGTCACGCCGCCGTTGCGGCTTGCGATAAAGGCGTTGACGTCTGCTGCGAGATGCTGCGGGGCCAGCACCACTTCCAGGCCCAGCGCCTCGCAGGCAGCGAGGAATGTCGACATGCGGGGATCGGCTTGCCCCGATTCTGCCCGCAGGTAGGCCTCCCGCGAGATGCCCGCTTTGCGGGCGACGTCCTCTTGCTTGAGCTTGCGCGCGCGGCGCAGCGCCCGCAGTTGCCGGAACGGTTCGCTAGCGCCTCTTGGCACGGCTGTACTGTTCATGTCGGTCTCCAGTCACCAGTGAAAAAAAGTGCGCGGACGTGCATTCGAGTATAGAGCACGCAAAGCGTTCCGTATGTAACCGCCGAAACACTTTGTGCAGATTTCTTCCAAGTCCGCAATTCGCCTCTTGCCCCGGCCGGCAAACGGAAGGCAAAAGGCCGCATCCTGCACAACATCGCCGCATCGCAAAGAGACTAACGACCCTTGGCGGTTCGCGTTGACGCACACGCCCTGCGTATGACGTTATGGCCTTCGCTGCACAACTTCGCAAGTCGGGGCAACTACCATGCATCCGGTTTCGTTGACAAACCGACCGGTCGTGCTATTCTTCATCGCATGCAAAAGGGACAACTCACCCGCCACGCCATCATCCAGCAGGCGTTCGATACCGCGACCAAGGTCGGCTTCGAGCAGCTGTCGCTGGCCACGCTCGCCGCGGACACCAATATGTCCAAGAGCGGCCTGTATGCGCACTTCAAGTCCAAGGAGGCGTTGCAGCAGGCGGTGCTGGATCTCGCCATCGAACGCTTCGGCGAAATCGTGGTGCGGCCGGCAATGCGTCAGCCACGCGGCATGCCGCGGCTGGAGGCGCTGTTCGAGGGCTACCTGGAGTGGCTGGGCGGGACGGTGACGCAGGGCCGGTGCCTCTTCATGGCGCTGGGGCAGGAATACCGCGACCGGCCGGGCACGATCCGGGACCTGGTGGTGCAGTCGCTGAAGGACTGGCACAGCACCGTGGCGCGCGTGGTTGGCGATGCGATCGACGAAGGCCAGTTCGGCACGGGCGTGGAGCCGCGGCAGTTTGCCTTCGAACTGTCCGGCATCGGCATGGCGTTCCAGCAGTCGTTCAAGCTGCTGGGCCGGGCCGATGCCGAGGCCATGGCGCGGCGCGCGTTTGGCGCGCTCGTGGCACGCGCCGCCGAGGGCGCGACGCAGGGCTGACAGAAGAACCAGCAAACGAGATTGGCGCGGGCGCTATCCCGCCGGCGGGCAGCAACCTTCCGGCGGCTTTTTTTTGCTCTAAAAAAGCACGACTGGTCGGTCTTAAAAATGCGCGCGGAAAGCGGCCGGCTGGCGCCGGTTCCGATGATGCCGCGCCAATCCAGCAATCGATTGGAGGTGCAGGTCGTGACGCAAGCAGTCTCTTCCACTTCCCCGGCGAACTCCGCCGGCCCGGCGCCGGTCGCCAAGGCACCGGGTAACCAACCCGCCGCCCTGCCGTCCTGGCAACGGCTGCGCTGGCAGGCGGGCAGCCTGGTATCGCCATCCGCGACCGCGCGTGCGCTCGAGCGCCTGTGGTTCACGCCGCCGCGCGCCGCCCCGACGTCGGCGGCCCGCCGCTTCCTGGACACCGCCCGCAGCGACTGGGCGCTGGTAACCGGCCACGGGCCCAGCCGCCGGGTGCGTGTCTACCGCTGGGGCGATTCCGGCCCGGTGGTATTGCTCGCCCACGGTTGGGGCGGCCATGCCGGCCAATGGCATGCGGTGGCCGGCAGCCTGGTGGCGGCCGGCATGCGCGTGGTGGCCTTCGATGCGCTATCGCATGGCGCTTCCGATGCAGGCACGCGCGGCGCGGCACAGACCTCGGTGCTGGAAATGTCGCGCTCGCTGCTGGCCGCCGCCTGGCATGCCGGCCCGGTCCACGCCGTGGTGGCGCACTCGCTCGGCGGCGCGGCCACCGCGCTGGCGCTGCGCGAGGGCCTGCCGGCGCGCGCCGCGGTGCTGGTCGGCTCGCCGGCCGATATGCACGCCGCGTGCGCGGCACTGGCCTGGCAACTCGGCATCGCGCCGGCGGTGCTGGCACGCATGCAGCGGCAGAGCGAGCGCTGGCTCGGCATGCCGTGGTCGGCGTTCAACGTACCGGAGATAGGGCGCACGCGTCCGGTGCCGCCCACGCTGGTGATCCACGACCGCGGCGACAAGGAGGTGCGATGGGAGGACGGCGCCGCGATCGCCGGCGCCTGGCCCGGCGCGGAGCTGGTCACCACCGACGGGCTGGGCCATCGCCGCATCCTGCAGGACTCCGCCGTGATCGGCCGGATCGCCGGCTTTGTCCGGCCGAAGGCCGCGGACACGGTGACGGCCACGGCGGCCACCCTGGCCGTGAACTGAACCCCGGAGGCCATCATGTTCCCGGTAAGCAACGATATGACCGCCACCCTGCCCGCACGCAGTTCGCTGCGGCTGGTGGCCGATACGGGCGAGCACGTCGCGGTGCGCTGTACCGAGGGCGAGTTGTGGCTGATCCGTGATGGGGATCCGAAAGACACGTCCCTCGCCGCCAGCGAATCGTTCACGGTGCCAGAGGCTGGCACCGTGGAGCTCTATGCCGTCACCCGGGCCAGCGTGCGTGTCACGCGCTGCAGGACGGGCGCGGCAGGGGCGCGCGGCTGGCGGCACTGGCTTGCACGTTTCCTCCCGAGGCAACGTGCCGGCTACGCGGGTACCCACCGCTGAGTCCCCACACCGCTCGTCTGCAGGCGCCTGCGCGCTCGCGCGTTGGGGGAGGGTTGTGATTTCAGGCGGTTAATTGCATTATCGCGGACGAGCGGAGTACCGCCCGTCTCCTGCTCCGGCTCAGATCCGCAGCGCCGCCAGCATCCGGAGCGCGATCGGCCGCAGCCAGCCGCGCCGCCATGTCAGCGTGAAGGCGACCGCCATCGCGCCGGCCATCATCGTCAGCGCCCACAACAGCACGCCAAAGCCGGCGCCGTTGCCCGGCAGTGCGGCCGCGGCGCCCAGGGCCACCAGCGCCCAGGCCACGCCGCGCAGGCGCCGGCGCGACCGGTCCGGCAAATCGCCGCCCTGCCCCGATAGCTCGTTCCAGTGCCGCTCGCTGGCGCAGGCAAACAGCACAAAGGCGCCATACGCGCACAGCGCCAGCGCGATCAGCAACAGGTGGTCAAGCGCGTTCGGCATGATCTGCCTCCTCCAGGTCTCGAGCAGCCGCCACGCGGGCCGCTTCCACTTGCCTGACGCGGCGCGCCGTCGTCAGGGCCAGCGCGCCGGTCAGCAGCAGCGCGATATCGACACCCGCCACGGCAAACTGCCCGCGCGCCAGCGCCAGCGGCAACCAGTCGCCGGTGGTGAGGCCGTTGCACACCGGCGCTGCCACCGCCAGCGCTGCGATCGCCAGGCATTGCTGCCGCCACGGCACCAGCGTGCGGCTGCCTGGCCGCATCGCCACGCGCGCGTGGATGGCCGTGGCCAGCCAGACGAGAAAGAACAGCCCGGCCTCGATGAACTCGCGCGACGGCAGCGTCATCGGCAGCAGGCGATTGGCCACCATCATCGCCAGCGTCGCGATCACCAGCCCGGTCGTCATGGCCGCGGTAACGGCGGCGGCCAGGCGCACGCCGCGCTCGCCATGGCGCGCATGGCGCTTGTCGAGCCAGTACAGCTGCCCCGTGCCGATCAGCACGCAACCGGCCAGGCCGCCAAGGAAATACAGCCAGCGCAGCGGCCAGTGGTCGAAGGCGATGAAGTGCATGCCGGTCAGGAAACGCTGCGTGGTCGCCGCGGGCTGCAACGGCGCGTGGTGCAGCAGCGCCCCGGTGGCGCCGTCGAAGTAGGCGGCGTCGTCCGCCAGGCTGATGCGGTCGCCCACCGAGCGGCTGACCTTGACCACCGCGTTGGTGTCGCCCGGGTTCCAGACGCGGATCGCGGCAGGCGCCGCCCCGCCCCAGCGCGCGCGCGCCGCCTCGACCATCGGCCCGAGCGGCGCCATCGGCGCGGCCACGCCCGCAGCCTGCCGCGAATAGCCCGACAAGGCCTGGTCGTAGAAGACATTGGGCTGCTGGTACAGCGCGTTGATGCCGGCCGGGATCAGGATCATGTAGACGATGCAGATGCCGGAGAAGGAAATCACCGCATGGAACGGCAGCGCCAGCACGCCGGTCAGGTTATGCAGGTCGAGCAGGCTGCGCTGCAACTGCTTGCGCGGCCGGAAGGTGAAGAAATCGCGGAAGATGCGCACGTGCACGATCACGCCGGAGACGATCGCCGCCAGCATCGCCATCGCAGCCAGCCCCACCAGCCAGTAGCCGATGTTCCACACGCGCAGGTGCAGGTTGTAGTGCAGCGGGTAGAAGAAGGACGATGCCCCGAGCGTGCCGACTTCCGGCAGCAGAGCGCCGGTGCGCGGATCGGCCAGCCGGATCTGTCCGCCGGCCGCGGCATAGCGCACGCGGGCGATCATCACCGGCGTGCGCGCCTCGGGCAGCGTCACGGCCCATTCGCGCAGCGGCTTGCCGGCGGCCAGCGCCTCCACCGCACGCGGCACCACGGTGTCGATATCGATGCCGGGCGGCGCGGCCTCGATGCGCGTCGCCGGCATCATCCAGCGGTCGATCTCGCGGTCGAACACCGCGACCGACCCCATGAAAAAGGCCACCATCAGCACGCCGCCGAGCAGCACGCCGATCCAGGTATGCGCCCAGGTCATGGCCTGGCGCAGCCCGCCTTCCTGTGCCGCAGTCTTGTTCGCCGCGGCACGGTTATTGTTCTTGCGCACGGTCTTGCTCACGCCAGCCGCTCCCCGAGCCATTGCGCCACGCCGGCGCCGATGGCGGCGCCGGCCAACAGCACCAGCCATACGCGCCACAGCCGCCGCGTCACCAGCGCCCACAGTGACATCAGGGGAAACAGCAGGAAGGCCAGCATCGAAAACCAGAGCACCGCTTCGCTGCGCGGCAAACCGAGGCGCCAGCCGAGCACGGCACCGCCGGCAGTGATGCCCCAGGTGAAAGCGTAGCTGCCGGCCAGCGCGGCCAACGCGCGCACCGTCGTCGCCAGCGCCGGACCGATGGCGCCGCGAGACGGCAAGGATGAGGGACTATCGTTCATTGGAATATCCTGCAGAACGCGGCCGGCGTGGCGGTGCGATTCGCGGCACCGCCATGCCGGCATCGCGCTTACATCTTCATGCGTACGGTGAACATCGCCGCGCGCGGCTGGCCATAGATGTTGCCTTCGCGCGGGTTGTTGATCCGCGCATAGTAGCTGCGGTCGAACAGGTTGGTCAGGTTCAGGTCGGCCGAGACATGCTTGTTGAAGTCATAACCGATCGCCGCATCGAAGGTCGCATAGCCGCCGCGGCGCAGCGTGACCGCGCCGATCGGCGCCGGGAACAGCGCGGTGTTCTGCACGTGGCTGACCGCGGTCATGCCGCCGCCGATGCGCCAGCGCTTGAAGTCGCCGGGCAGGCGGTACTGCGTCCACAGCTTGAACAAATGCTTGGGCGCGATCGCCGAGAACGCCGTGTTGAGCTGGCCGGTGCGGTCCTGCAGGTCGGTGGTGACGTTGAAGGTATAGCCGGCGTAAACGGTCCAGTTCGGCGTGATGCGGCCGCTGGCCTCCAGCTCGAAGCCCTCGCTCTTGGTCTCGCCCTGCGACACGTAGAACGGGTTGCTCGGGTTGGTGGTGTTGACGTAATCGACCGTGGCGCGGCCGGTCTCGCGCACCTGGAACAGCGCCACCGAGGTGTTCAGCGCGCCTTCGAAGAACTCGCCCTTCACGCCCACTTCATACTGCTTGCCCTTGATCGGATCGACCAGGTTGCCGCTGGCAGTGAAATACTCGTCCTGCGGCTGGAAGATCTCGGCGTAGCTCGCGTAGGCCGACCAGTGCTCGGTGAAGTCGTAGATCAGCCCGGCGAACGGGGTGAACTTGGCATTGATGTTGTCTTGCCTGGTCACGCTGGCGGTCGGCGTGTACTGGCGCGCATTGATGTCCCACCAGCTCAGGCGGCCGCCCAGCACCAGCGTCACCGGGTCCAGCAGCGAAAAGCGTGCGTCGCCGTAGACGCCATACTGCCGGGTCGCGGTGGTGGTGCCCGAGCCGTTGGGGGTAAAGACCGGCTTGGCGAAGTCGCTACGCGGGTTGAAGATGTTCACGACCTGCGTGAACGGCGTCGACGAGTACCGCGGATCGCGCCGCTCAGAATCGGAGAAATTGAAGCCGACCAGCGCCTTGTGCCGGCGCCCGAACAGCGAGAACGGGCCGTTGGCATAGACATCGAAGCTGGTCTGCTCCTGCGTGTAAGTCTGCTTGGCAGCGAACAGCGTGGTGGTATTCACGCCCGGGATGACCGGCGAGTAGGCGTACGCCTGTTCGCGGTGCATCTGGTTGTTCAGGTAGCGCAGCGCGCCCTTGACCTGCCAGCCGCTGTCGAACTTGTGCTCCAGCTCGGCAAAGGCCGAGGTGGTATAGAAGTGGTCGCTGTTCCAGTCGGCACCGAGGTAGGTCGAGCGCGGCACGTCGAGCAGGCTCGCCTGGCGCGTGACCGGGTTGTAGTAGGCCGGCAGCGTCCACGGCTGGCGGCCCTCCGAATCCTGGTAGCTCGCGCCCACCGTCACCATGGTGCTGGGCGTGATGTCGTACTCGACCACGCCATAGAGAGCGCCGGTGCGCATATTGGCCTTGTCGATGAACGAGTCCTTGTCCTGGAAGGCGCCGGTCAGGCGCGCGCGCAGCGTGCCGTCGGCATTCAGCGCGCCGCCCGCGTCGATCTCGGCGCGGTAGTTGTTCCACGACCCGACCGACAGCGCGCCCTGCACCTGCGTCTCGCGCGTGGGCTTCTTGCGCACCAGGTTGATCGCGCCGCCGGTCTTGCCGGCGCCGGACAGCAGCCCGGACGGGCCCTTCAGCACCTCGACGCGGTCGATCATCGACAGATCGGGCTGCACGGTGTTGCGCCAGTCATACTTGGTCGGCACGCCGTCCAGCAGGAAGGTGTCGATCTCCAGGCCGCGCGAATAGTAGATGGTGCGTTCCTGGTCGCGCTTTTCCACGAACACGCCGGTGGCCTGCGCCAGCGCGTCTTCCAGCGTCACCAGGTTCTGTTCCCTGATGCGCTCGCTGTTGACCACGGTCACCGATTGCGGGACTTCGCGCGCGGTCAGCGGCACTTTGCTGCCGGCCGTCGTCGGCGGGTTGACCGGATTCTCGCGCACGCCGTTGACCGTCACCGCCGGCAGCGCATGCTCCGACGGCTTGGCAGCACTGCCGGTAGCGGCAGCGGCCGTTGCCGGCGTCGTTCCCGTGGTGGCTTCCTGTCCAAAGGCCGATGCGCTGAAGACCAGGCCGACCGCGGCCGGGATCCAGCGCATGGCGGTGCGGCACGACGTTGCGGCCCCGTTCCGTGCTGCCCGCGCGCGTGCGTTCGCGCGTCTGTTGCTGTGTTTCATGCCCTTCTTGCTCCCCTGCTCTGTTGTTGAAAATGTTGGCCACAGGAACCGGCTCGCGGCCATGCGGTCGCCAGCCGGTCCTCGCATTGGTTTTCTTGTGTTCAGTGCGTGCCGGCGTGCGCCATCCGAGACGGACGGCTGCGCGCAGGCTCCGGCGCAGCGGCGCGCACGTTAGCCAGGCCCTGGCTTTCGCCGTTGCCCAGCACCGCCGCCGCGATCTCCTGCGCACGCACCGCCAGCACTGACAGCAAAGTGTCCGACAAGCCGTGCGTCGCTTCGCAGCAGCCCTGCAGGAACACGCCCGCCTGGCAGCCCGGCGCCATCTGCAGCCGGTAGTCGCGGTCGGCCTGGAAGCCCTTGGCATCGTCCAGGTAAGCCGCCAGCGGCGCCAGCAGCGACTGGTGCAGCTCGCGCCGGTAGCCGGTGGCGAGGATCACCGCGTCATAGCGCTGCAGCTGGTGCGCGCCGTCGTCGCGGCGCGCGATGTCGAGCCGCACGCCGTCGGCGTCGGCCTCGGCATGGCGCGCTTCGTAGCCCGCCAGCAGGCGATGGCGCACCTTGCCGGTGACCTTCTGCTGGTACAGCACTTCATAGATGGCTTCGATCAGGTCGGTATCGACCACCGCGTAGTTGGTGTTGCCGAATTCGCTCAGCAGCTGCTCGCGCTCGTTGGGCGCGCGCGAGAACAGGTAGTCGATATAGCGCGGGTTGAAGATCTCGTTGACGAACGGGCTGTCGTCGGCCGGCTTGAGCGCCGGCGCCCGGCTAACCAGGTCGACCTCGATATTGCCTTCGCGGCCGTGCAGGTCGAGGAAGATCTCGGCGGCGCTCTGCCCCGAGCCGATCACCGCGACGCGGCGCACCGGGCCCGACTGCCCGAGCCGCTCCAGCGACTCCAGGTAGTTCGACGAATGGAACACGCGCGCATGTCCGCGCAGCGGCACGAAGGTGTCGGGAATGCTGGGCGCGCCGCCCACGCTGACCACCACGTTGCGCGCGCGGCGCACCGTCAGCGCGCCATCGGCCGCGCGCGAGGTCACGCGCAGGCACGCCAGGGCGCCATTGCCGCCATTGCCTCTATTCGCGCCGGCGGTCTCGGGCTCGACGGCGACCACTTCCTCGCCGTAGTGGCAGGTGTCGGCAAAGTCCGCCGCCACCCACGACAGGTAGTCGTTGAATTCGTAGCGGCTCGGGTAGAAGGTGCGGGTATTGATGAAATCCAGCAGCCGCTCGCGCTCGTGCAGGTAGTTGATGAAGGTATAGCGGCTGGCCGGGTTGCGCATCGTGACCAGGTCCTTCAGGAACGAGATCTGCATGCGGCTGTTGTCGAGCAGCATGTTGCCGTGCCAGACGAAGCCGGGCTTCTTCTCGATAAAGCCGAAGCGGAACGGCGCCTGCCGCGGCAGCATCTCGCGCAGCGCCACGGCCAGCGCGAGGTTGGACGGACCGAAGCCGATGCCGAGCAGGTCGAGCACGGGCGGTACGCCGGTATCCACGGCACCCGGGCGGGCACCGTTCGCGGCGACGGTCGAAGCTGAGTAAAGCATTGGGGTCTCCTTTCGCGGCGGGTTCAGGCGGCAAGCGCGGCAAGTTCTGCGGGGGCTTCCGCCGGCGCGTCTTCCTTCGGCACCCACAGGCGCTCGCCGAAGAAGCGTTCGCGCAGCAGCATCACCAGCATGGCGCGCTTGTGCGGGAAGTCGAAGGCCTTGACCTTGGCGAACCCGGAACGGTCGAGGTTGCGGATCTGCTGCACGTGGTCGATGCGGGGTTCGCCGACGATGCGCTGCGTGCGCGGATCGTCGAGGAAGATGTAGTGCATCAGTGACGGCAGCCAGGCGGTGATATACGCCTTGCCGCGGATCTCGCCATCGCCGATCAGCACATGCCAGCCGCGGTCGAAGTCGTCGGCGTCGTAGTACGGGCCGATGCGGTTTTCCCTGGCCCAGTACACCTCGAAATAGGCGAAGGGCTTGCCGTCCAGGCAGCCGATCAGCGGAATGGTGTGCGGGTCATCCAGCTGCGCCCACAGGTAGCCGCGATGCTTGGCGAGATCGCCTTCTTCCTGCCAGAACACCGCCACGCGCGGGTCGTTCATCCAGCCGTGGAAGCACTGCAGATCGGCATCGGGATCCGCCACGCGCATCGAGAACACCTGGTCCAGCCAGGGGATATGGCGCGCGTAGACCTGGCCCGTCGGCTTGGGCGCGCGCAGCGGATGGCGCTTGCCAGCGCTCATGGCGTACTGCAGCGGGAAATCGCGGCCCGAGGTGCCGGTGTGCCACAGCGCCGGCAGCTGCCACATCTGCTCGACGCGCGAGACCAGCTGGCCGCTGGCATCGCGTACGGCGCTGCCTTCGCGCAGCATGGCGGCGGCGAGGGCCTCGGGTACGTCCAGTGCAATCGCTTCGGCGGCGGGCGTGCGCGCCAGCGCCGCTTCGCAGGCGGCGAACGTGGCGGCGCGTGCCAGCGGGAGGTCCTGCGTGGAGCCGGCAAGCGCGAGGCGGGGCTGCACGTCCGGCGTGAACTGCCACGCCTGCAGCGGCGCGTCGTCCAGGCTGAGCTGCAGCGTGGCGCCTTCCCAGCGGCTTTGCAAGGTGGCGGAGCATGCGTATGACCAGGGCTGGCCGGCGACGGCATGGGTCATCGAAGACGCGGTGCTTTGCATTTGAGCTGACTCCCTCTGAATGTTGGCGCGCGTCATGCGGCGGCCTGTTGTTCGTTGTGTTCGTTGTTGCCGGCGCCGGAGCCGGCGTTGGCGCTGTCGGCGCTGTCGGTGCGGATGACGCCGCTGTCGCAGCGGATCACGCGGTCGGCCACGTGGAAATAGCGGTCGTCGTGGCTGACCGCGACGATGGTCTTGCCGCTGCGCTTGAGTTCCGGCAGCAGCGATTCATAGAAGTAGGCGCGGAATACCGGGTCCTGGTCGGCGGCCCATTCGTCAAGCAGCAGCACCGGCCGTGCCTCGACATAGGCCGCCAGCAGCGCCAGCCGCTTGCGCTGGCCCTGCGACAGCTGCGTGGTCGACAGCAGGTCGTCGCGGATCGAGACCTTGTGGTCCATGTGCAGCCGCTTGAGGAAAGCACTGGCAACCGCGGCGTCGAACTTGCCGTCCGGGCCAACGAGCCGCGCAAACAGATGCGCGTTGGAGAACACGGTGGCGAAATGGCTGCGGTACCAGGGCAGTTGCGCCGCGCCTACCGTGGTGCCGCCCAGCGACACACTGCCGTCCGTGGGCTGGTACAGGCCCGCCAGCAGCTTCATCAGCGTCGATTTGCCGCTGCCGTTGCCGCCGACGATGAACACGGTCTCGCCGGCGGCCAGCGTCAGCGACACCGGGCCAAGCCGGAAGCCACGCTCGTCGCCCTGCCCCGGGTAGTCGTAGCGCACGTCCCGCAGCGCAAGCAGCGGCGTCCCAGGCGCCGGCGCCATGGCGGTGGCGTTGTCGCTGGCATGCAGCGCAAAGTCCTCGGTGTACGGCGCCAGCCGCAGCGTGTCGATCTTGCGCAGCGCGACGTTGCCGGTCATCAGGATCGGCAGCGTGCCGACCAGGTCGTTCAGCGGCATGCGCAGGAACATCAGCACCAGCACGAAGGCGGTGATGCGCTCGCGGGCAATGCCCAGCGCATCGCCGGCGATAAAGATCGCGCAGGCGAGCCCCAGGATCAGCGCCGCGGTGAACGACAGGCTCAGCACCCAGTAGCGGTCGGCACGAACTTCATGCGCGCGCGCAAACTCGGCGGCGGGCTCGAAGTCGCGCTGGTAGAAACTCTGCTTGCGCCAGGCGTTCAGCGCCAGCTCGTAGCGGCCATCGATGGCGCCCTGGTAGCCGGCGTAGAGGCGGTCGTCGGTGTCGCGCACGGCCTTCATCAGGCCGCGCATGCGCAGCACCCAGCGCTGCGCCAGCAGCACGCCGCCGCCCAGCACCACGGCGCCGAGCACGAACAGCTGCCACGACAGCCAGCCCAGGTACAACAGGCCGCCCACCACCAGCACGCCGTTGTAGAACACGAACGGCACGCGGTTGAAGGCCATGCCGATCGAGGCGATGTCCTTGGTCAGCGTGGCATAGACGGTCGGGCCGCCGATCGCTTCCAGGCGCTCGACGTCGGTATCGAGCACGCGCTTGAGCATGCGCATGCGCATGTCGTAGACCACGCGGTGGCCCAGCGCGGTCAGCAGCGCCTGCGAGCCGAAGCCGCAGCCGAACAAGACGGCCAGCAGGCCCAGCAGGATGCCGATGCGGCCAGCTTCAAGCGCAGCCGGCGCGGCAATCATGCGGTTGATCTCGGCGATCAGCGCGATGCCCGCGAGCGCGCTGCAGGTACCCGCGGCCAGCGCCAGCAACAGCAGGCCGCCAAAGCGGCGGCGCAATGACAGGAACAGGTTCACAGGGTCTCCAGCAGGTCGTTCATGAAGGCCAGGTCGGCGTCGGCATCGCGCCGCCCGGTCCGGTCGATCGCCGCGGCCATGTCGCGCAGCAGCGGCGCCGCGAACAGCGCCGGCAGCGCCAGTTCGCATGCCATCTGCTCACGGATGCGGGTCTGCAGCCGCACCAGCAGCAGCGAATGGCCGCCCAGCAGGAAGAAGTCGTCGTCGGCGCCGGCCTCGGCCACGCCCAGCACCGCGCACCACAGCGCGGCGAGCGCGTGCTCGGTCGGCGTCGACGGCGCTGCCGCGGCGCGCGGCGCGGCCGGTTCCGGCAGCGCCTGGCGGTCGACCTTGCCGTTGGCGTTAAGCGGCAGCGCGTCGAGGCGCGTCAGGCTGGACGGCACCATGTAGCCGGGCAGCTGCTCGCGCAGGCGTGCCAGGATGGCGTCGTCGGACGCTTCGGCATCGGCCGCGTAGTAGGCACAAAGCCGCGCCATGCCGTCCGGGCCGGGGCGTGCCACGCACACGGCGTGCCGCACGCCTCGGCAGGCGGCCAGCACCGCCTCGACCTCGCCCGGCTCGACGCGGAAGCCGCGCACCTTGACCTGGTGGTCGCGCCGGCCGAGGAACTCGACGATGCCGTCTGCACGCTTGCGTGCCAGGTCGCCGGTCCGGTAGAGCCGGTCACCCGCCATGGCGCCGGGCGTGCCTTGGGGGAACGGGTTGGGCACGAAGGCCGCGGCGGTGCGCGACGGGTCGGCGGCATAGCCGCGCGCCAGGCCGGCACCACCGACATAGAGCTCGCCGCCCACGCCCGCGGGCACCGGCTCCATGCGCGCGTCCAGCACGTACAGCTGGTTGTTGGCGATGGGATGTCCGACCGGCGCCAGCGCCCACGCGGGCATGCCTTTGCCCTCGCCCGCCAGCGCATGCGCGGCGGACCAGACCGTGGTCTCGGTCGGGCCATAGACGTTGCAGACTTCGGCGCCACGCGCCAGCAGCGCCGTCGCCAGCTCGCGCCCCAGCGCTTCGCCGCCGCACAGCACGCGCAGGCCCTGCCATGCCGGCGTGGCCTGCGTGACCAGCATCTGCCAGGTGGCCGGGGTGGCCTGCATCACGGTGATGCCGTGGGTAGACATCAGCGCCGCCAGCCGCGCCGGATCGCGCGCATCGTCGCGCGTGGCGATCACCACGCGCGCGCCGCCGGCCAGCGGCAGGAACAGTTCCAGCCCGGCGATATCGAAGCCCAGCGTGGTCACCGCCAGCAGGCGGTCGTTGCCGTCCATCGATACCACCGGCGTCATCGCGCGCAGGAAGTTGGCGAAGGCCGCGCGCGAGATCTGCACGCCCTTGGGCGTGCCGGTCGAGCCGGAGGTGTAGAGCGTGTAGGCGAGCTGCGCCGGATGGCAGTCCACCGCGGGGACGGTCGCGGGCGCGGCATGCCACGGCGGCAACGGCGACGCCTGGCCGTCGACCAGCACCACGCCGCCGCTGTCGCCCAGCGCGGCACGCGTGATTGACGCCGCGAGGATCAGGCGCGGCCTGGCGTGGCGCAGGATGTGGGCGTTGCGCGCGGGCGGGTGGTGCGCGTCGATCGGCAGGTAGGCGGCGCCTGCCTTGAGGATGCCCAGCAGCACCGCCACCAATTCCGGCGTGCGTGGCAGGCAGACGCCTACCAGCGTGTCGGTAGCCACCTGCTGCCCGGCCAGCCAGTGCGCGATGCGGCTGGCACTGGCTTCCAATTCCGCGTACGTCAGGCTGGCACTGCCGTCGGTGATGGCAATGGCGTCCGGCGTAGCCGCGGCGGCGCATGCGATGCGGGCCACCACGTCGTCTTCGGCGTCGAGGGCCAGGCCGGTGTCGTTGGCACTGGCCAGCGTCGTGGCGCGCTCGCTTGCGTCCATCAGCGGCAGCGCGTCGAGCGGCACGTCGGGCGATGCCAGCATCGCGCCGAGCAGTTGCTCATAGTGCCGGGCCATGCGTTGCGCAGTCGCTTCGGCAAACAGCGCGGCATCGTATTCGAGCGTGGCCGCCACGCGCTCCGCGCTGGCCTGCAGGTCGAGCGTGACGTCGAACTTGGCGCTGTCGTCGGGCACCTGCAGTGCGCTCGCCTGCAGGCCGGGCAGCGCAAACGACGCGGCTTCGCCCATCTGCAGGTTGAACATCGCCTGGAATACCGGCGTGCGGCTGGGGTCGCGCGCCGGCGCGAGCTTGTCGACCAGCAGTTCGAACGGCAGGTCGGCATGGTCGAGCGCGGCGCGGGCGTCGTCGCGCACCTGCTGGCACAGCGCGCGGCCGGTCAGGCCCGGCGCCAGCCGTGCGCGATAGACCTGGGTGTTGATGAAGCAGCCAACCAGGTCGTCGAGTTCTTCATGGGTGCGCGCGGCGTTGGGCACGCCGACCGCGAAATCGGACTGGCCGCTGTAGCGCGCCAGCAGCGCCTGCCAGGCCGCCAGCAGCACGGCGAACGGCGTGGTGCGGCCGCCGCCGGCGTCGCTGCAGTAGTCGCGCAGCGCGGCCACGACGCCGTCGGACAACGTCCAGCGGATGCGCCCGCCCTGGCCCGCCGGGCGCGCCGGACGCGGCGCGTCGAGCGGCAGTTCCAGCGCGGGAATTCCGGTGCCAAGGCGCTGCGCGAAACGCGCCAGCGCGCTGTCGAGGGCAGGTCCCGCCAGCCGTTCGCGCTGCCATGCGGCGTAGTCGGCGTACTGCACCGGCAGCGGTGTCCAGTCCGGGTTGGTGCCATCCAGCGCGGCGCCATAAGCGCGTGCCAGGTCGCGCGCCAGGATCGGGTTGGACCAGCCATCGGAAACTATGTGGTGCATGGCCAGCACCAGCACGTGGGCACCGTCGTCCAGCCGGGCCACGGTGACCTGGAATGGCGCGGCGGCGTGCAGGTCAAACACGCGCGCGGCTTCGCGGCGAAGCAGCGCATCGACCTCGCCGGCCGGCAGGTCGACCCATAGCACGGGAGGCGCTGCCTCGCCGACCAGCTGGCAGGGCTCGTCGTCGCCGGCCGAGAAACGGGTACGCAGCACTGCGTGGCGCGACGTCACCAGCGCCAGCGCCCGCTCCAGCGCCGGTGCCGACAGCGGCCCCTGCAGGCGCCACGCGCGCACCAGGTTGTAGGCGGTGCTGTCCGGCGCGTAACGCTGCAGGAACCACAGCCGCTGCTGGGCGAAGGAGAGCGGCGCCGGGCCGTGCGCGGCGCGCGCGCGGATCGTCAAATCGGGCTGCGTCATCGGGTCTTCTCCGGAGCGGCGATGCGGGCGTTGCTGGCCTGCCTGCCTCGGCCCACGCGGGCCCGCCTTGGACCAGGCATGGCCGCAAGCGCTTCGCCGCCGCGCAGATGCCTCCGCCGGCTTTGAGGAAAGCGCCCGGGTTCGGGATTGTCTTTACATATGCAATTGCGAATATACCTGATAATCATTCTCATCTTCAACTATAAAGATGGCGTTGAATACACAAAAACAACGCCGTTCAGGGTTGTCTCTCTTGTCTGCTCTGCTACCGCTACCGTTGTTGCTTGGACTGTTTCCAGGCCCTCTGCGCCAATACGCCGAAGCCGTGGTGGCCGGTCCTTCCGCGCCCGCGGACATCGCCGTCGCCATGCTCGGCCCGACGCCGGCAAACCCCTTGTCCTGGGCGCTGCAGGCCAGCGCCGCGCACCACGGCAGCGACGATGCGCGCGTGACCGGTTCGGTCTGGGCGCGGCATGGTTTCTCGTCGCTGCTGCCCGGCGTGGTGGCCGCCGCCGCGCTGGCGCACCACGTGCTGCCGCTGCGCGACGCCGCGATCCGGCCCGATGGGCACGGCCGCGCAGTGACGCTGTTGTTGCCGCATGGCGGCGAGGCACTGCACGGCGCCCCGCCGCAGCAGCGCTACGGCGCGCTGCTGGATGACCTGCTGGTGCCGCTGGTGCAGGCGCTGGCTTCGGCCAGCGGCGCGTCGCCGCGGCTGCTGTGGGCCAATGCCGGTGCCGTTGTCGCCGAGGTGTTCCGCCATGCGCCCGCCCTGCTCCGGCCGGGCCTGCCTGCCACCGGGGCCACGCTGGCGCAGGATGCCGCGTGGCTGATGGACACCCGCACCCGCCCCGACGGCCGCGACAACCCGCTGCATGCGCCGATGCGCGCGCACCGCGTGACCCGCGACGGCACCACCACCACGCTGTGGCTGCGCCGGCTGTGCTGCCTGCGCTACCGGGTGCACGGCTTCCCGTTGTGCGGCGACTGCCCGCGCCAGTTGCTGCGCTGAGGCCATCGCCCCCTGCCACGCCACCTGCACCACCTGCACCACCTGCACCACCTGCGCCACCTGCGCCACCTACGCCGCCAGCGCACTGGCGCGGCCCTCGCTGCCGCCGGCGATGCGTGCCGGCAGCTCGGCCAGCGTGGCATCGGCCAGTGCCGGCAGGGCCAGCAACAGCGCCATGCATTGCCCTGCGAGGTCCTGCGCGGCGGGGTGGCCGAGCGCAGCCGTGTCGTATTCCACGCGCAGCGTCAGCGTTTCGCGCGGGATCACGATGGCGGTCACGGGGTAGCTCATCTGGCCCCGGTTGTCGACGTCGCTGAAGCGCAGCGCGCCGCGCTCGGTTTCGCGCAGCGTGCTGTCGACCGGGTAGTTCTCGTAGATCAGCATGGTGTCGAACGGCGCCTGCGCCGTGTCGTCACTGCCTGCGGCCCAGGATTGCAGCCACGCCGGCGGCGCGTGCTCGGTCTCGCGCAAGGCCAGGTTGTCGGCCTGCAGCGCCGGCAGCCAGTCGGCGACGCGCAGCGTGTCGGGCAAGTCCTGCACCAGCGGCAGCGTGCTGGCCAGCAGGCCCATGATGGCTTCGATGCCGGACAGTTCCGCCGAGCGTCCCGAACCCACCACTGCCATGCCGACAGTGCGGGCGCCGGTTGCCTGGCGCAGCGCCAGCAGCCAGGCGGCCTGCACCAGCGTGTTGACGGTGACGAGCTGGCGGCTGGCGAAGGCGGCCAGCGTGCGCAGCGCGTCGGCCGGCACCACGTGCTCGACGGCACCCATGCACTGGCCCCGCTGGCCGCGCTGCGCGGGCGCGATATCGCGGGTGATCCGCACCGGCTGCCGTTGCAGCGGCGCCAGCCGCGTTTCCCAGTGCTCCTCCGCGCCGGGCTGCGCCTGCTGCCACGCCACGTAGCGGCGCAGCGACGAAGCCGCCTGCGCAGGCTGTTCACCGTCGTAGCCGCGCAGCACTTCACCAAGCAGCCGCGACATGCTCCAGCCATCCAGCAGCAGGTGGTGCCAGGTCCAGAGGAAGCGCCACGCGTCGTCGGCAATGCGCACCAGCGTCAGCCGCATCAGCGGTGCGCGCCCAGGGTCGAAGGGTCGGCGGAATTCCGCCTCGCACAGCCCCTGCCATTCCGTATCCTCGGCGGCGGACCGGGGCCGGCTGCCGCGCGCGCGCCAGTCGTGGCGGGTGACCGGAAGTTGCGCCTGGACGGGCACCACCAGCAGAGGCTCGGCTCCGTCGGGCGCTTGCAGCCAGGCCACGCGCGCGCGCAGAACCGGATGGCGCTGCATCGCCGCCTGCCATGCCGCGACCATGCGCTCGACATCGAGCCCATCCATGGTCGCCTGCACCTGCACCATGTATGCCGGGGAGCCCGGATGGCGGGCGCCATGGCACACCATACCGCGCTGCATCGGCGTCGGCCGCCAGATGTCCTCGATCTCCTCCGCGGGCAGCGCCAGCGCGTCCAGCTGCGCTTGCGACAAGCCGCTGGCCGGCACATCCGACGGCGTCAGCCGCGTGGCGGTTTGCGCCACGCAATGCGACACCACCTCGCGCAAGGCCTGGGCGATGCGCGCCAGCAGCGCGTCGATGGTGGCCTCGCGGAACTGGCCGCCGCGATACGTGCAGCGGAATTGCAGGCAGCCATGCTGGACCCGGCCATCGAAGGCCAGCGGTGCCGGCAACGGGATTTCGGCGGACACGCCGCTGCCGGTGTCCTCCGCCACCGCCTGCCAGTCGCCCGCCCCGGCACGCAAGCTGCCGTCGAACTGGCCCAGGTAGTTGAACAGCACCTGTGGCGCGGCTACGGCGGACCCGAGCACGCCGTAGCCCAGTCCTTGCCGCGGCACCGCGCGCAGGGCTTCCTTGACGCCCGCGATAGTGTCGCCAAGGTCATCGACGCTGGCCAGGCGCACCGGCCAGATGCTGGTGAACCACCCGACCGTGCGGCTGAGATCGAGCGCGGTGCCCGCCGCTTCGGCTTCGCGCCCGTGGCCCTCGACATGGATGCGGATCTCGTCGCGGCCGGTGAAGGCGCACAGCGCGCGCGCGAAACCCGCCAGCAACAGGTCGTTGACGCCAGTGCGGTAGGCAGCGTGGGCGCGCCGCAGCAAGGCGCCGGTGGTGGCCGCGTCGAGCGCGAAGCTGGCCGTGCGGGCGCCATCGGTGCGAGGCTGCGACGCCTCGGGTGCATCGGCCGGCAGGGCGAGATCGCCCTCTGCCACCGTGTGCCAGTAAGCGCCTTCGCCGGCAAACACCGCGCGCGCCGGGCCGGCCAGCGTGCGGCTCCATGCGGCATAGCTGGCGGCGACCGCAGCCAGCGCCGGCACCTGCCCGGCCAGCCGCGCCGCGTATGCCGCCTGCAGGTCTTCCAGCACGATGCGCCACGACACGCCGTCCACCACAAGGTGATGGCAGACCAGCAACAATCGCTCGCTGCCGTCGGCAATGCGCAGTTGCAATGCGCGCAGCAGCGGGCCGTGCTCGATATCCAGCTTTCCCTGCTCGGCGTCGCAGGCAGCGGTGATCGCCGCCGCGTCGGGCGCGTCGGCCGTCGTCAGCACGAACGCATCGGCAGCCTCCGCAACGGCCTGCTGGCGCCAGCCATCTTCGCCATCGCTGAAGCGCAAGCGCAGCGCCGCGTGATGGCCGGCCACGTCTGCCAGCGCGGCGCGCAACGCCGCCGTATCGATGGCCGACTGCGACTGCAGCAGTACCGACTGGTTGAAGCGGTTGCGCGCGGCCGCGGCCAGCGGCTGGGCGAGGAACGCGCGCTGCACCGGCGTCAGCGGCGCCGCGCCGTGTTCCGCGGCGTCATTGGCGGCCTCCCCCTCCGCCACATCCACGCGCTGCGCCACCCGCGCCAGCGCCGCCACGGTCTGGTGCTCGAACACCTGGCGCGGGGTCAGCCGCCAGCCCTGCAGCCGGGCGCGCGCGACGATCTGGAGGCTCAGGATCGAGTCGCCGCCGAGCGCGAAGAAGTTGTCGTGCAAGCCAACCTGCGCGATGCCGAGCACGTCCGCCCAGACCGCCGCCAGCATCCGCTCGGGCGCCGACACCGGCGCTGCGTAGGCGGCCTCGGCCTGCCACTGCGGCTCGGGCAGCGCGCGCCGGTCGAGCTTGCCGTTGGGGGTGACCGGCAGGCTGTCGAGGCGCAGCACCGCGGCCGGCACCATGTAGTCGGGCAAGGCCGCGGCAAGCGCGCTGCGCAGCGCTTCGGCCTGCACCGTGGCCGGCGCGGCCACGTAGCCGACCAGCCGGGTGCCGGCCGGCGTCTCGTGCGGCAGCACCACCGCCTGGCGCACGTCGGGCTGGGCCAGCAGGTGTGCCTCGATCTCGCCCAGCTCGATGCGGAAGCCGCGGATCTTGACCTGGTGGTCCTGCCGGCCGAGATACTCGATGCAGCCATCGGGGCGCCAGCGCACCAGGTCGCCGGTGCGGTACAGGCGCGCCCCGGGCGTGCCGAAGGGATCCGGAATGAAGCGGTCGGCGGTCATGCCGGCGCGGCCGAGGTAGCCGCGCGCCAGCCCTTCGCCGCCGAGGTAGAGCTCGCCGGGCACGCCAACGGGCACCGGCTCGAGCCGGCTGTCCAGCACGTGCGCGCTGCGCGTGCCGACCGGCCGGCCAATCGGTGCATAGGCCCCGGTCACCTGCGCGGCGGCTTCGTCCGCCGCGGCCTTCCACACCAGCGGCGTCACCACGGTCTCGGTCGGGCCATAGCCGTTGATGATGTGCTGCGGCCGCAGCGCCTGCGTCAGCCGCTCCACGCCGGCGCGCGGCATGGCCTCGCCGCCGAAGGAATAGAGCCACAGCGGCGGCGGGTTGCCCTGCGACTCGGCCCATGCGGCCAGCTGGTGCAGGTAGCGCGGCGGAAACCCCGCATGCGTGACCGCGTGGCGACCCAGCGCCGCGTAGGTCTGCTCGACGCTCCACAGTGTGTCGTCGCGCAGCACGATGCTGGCCCCGCTGGCGAGGGGCACCATCCAGCGCTCATGCGCGCCATCGAAGCTGAACGACAGGAAATGGAGCTCGCGGCTGGCCGCCGTAATGTCGTAGCACGCCGCGGTGGCGACCACATGCATTGCCAGTGGACCGTGAGCCACGGCCACGCCCTTGGGCTGGCCGGTCGAGCCGGAGGTGTAGATCACGTAGGCCAGCTGCCCGGGATGGATGGGAACGCCGGGGTCATGAGCAGGCCAGTTGGCGTCGTTGCCATCATCCGCCACCAGGACCGGCAGGCCGGGCATCACCGGGAAGGCGTCGCGCAGCGCGCGCTCGGTCAGCAGCAGTTGCGGCGCAGCATCTTCCTGCATGTCGAGCAGGCGCCGTGCCGGATAGGCGGGATCGAACGGCACGAAGCAGGCGCCGGCCTTGAGCACCGCCATCAGCGCCACCAGCATGCGCGGCGAACGGTTCAGCGCCACGCCGACGCGGCACTCGGCGCCGATGCCTTGCGCGACCAGCCGGTGCGCCAGCCGGTTGGCCTGGCGTTCAAGCTCGCCATGGGTCAGGATGTCGTCGCCATACAGCACCGCCGGTGCAGCCGGCGCGCGGCGCGCGTGCGCGGCCACCTGCGCATGTACGGCCACGAACGGCGTTGCCGGACAGTCGGGCTGGCTCCATCGTGCCAGTGCGGCGCGCTCGGCGTCGGCGAGCAGCACCGCGGTGCCGGGCGTGGTCGCCGGATCGGCCGCGAAGGCCTGCAGCAAGCGCACATAATGCCCCGCCATGCGCGCCACGGTAGCGGCATCGAACAGGTCGGCCGCGTAGGCAATGCGGCCGCACAGGCTGCCATCGGCCAGTTCGGCCGTGGCCAGGCTCAGCTCGAAGCGCGCGGTGGTGACCGGCAGCTCCAGCGACGTGGCGCGCAGCCCCGCCAGTTGCGGCAGTGCCGCGGCGCTGGCGGTGCGATGGTCGAAGGTGACGTTGAACAGCGCCGGCTGGCCAAGGCTGCGGTCGGGCTGCAGCGCCTCGACCAGCAGGTCGAACGGCAGCGACTGGTGCTCCTGGTCCGCGGCGGCCTGCGTGGCGAGCCGCGCCAGCAGGTCGGCGAACGGCTGCTCCGGATCGATCTCTGCCCGCATCACCTGCATGTTGACGAAGCAGCCGATCAGCGCCTCGGTCTCGCTGCGCTGGCGGTTGGCCACCGGCACGCCGATGCGCAGGTCGGACTGGCCGGTATGGCGGCCCAGCAGCACCGCCCAGGCGGCCAGCAGCGCCATGTTCAGCGTTGCATGGCGCGTGGCGGCAAGCGCGCGCAACGCTTCCGCCAAACCGGCGGGGATGGCGAACACATGCTCCGCGCCCTCGCCGCTGCGCGCGGCGCGGCGCGGGCGGTCGGCTGGCAGGTCGAGCGCGGCGCCCGCGTCGTCTCCCAGCCGCGCGCGCCAGTAGCCGAGCTGGCGCTGGGCCTCGCCGGCTTCCATCCAGTGGCGCTGCCAGACGGCATAGTCGGCGTACTGGACCGGCAACGGCGCAAGCTGCGCCCGCGTGCCGCTGGATTCAGCCGCGTAGCAGGCGGCCAGTTCGGCAACAAGGCGGACTATCGATGCACCGTCTGCGACGATGTGGTGCAGCACTACCACGAGCACGTGCGACTGCGCGCTCTCGCGGATCAGCGCGACGCGCCACAGCGGCCCGGCGGCGAGATCGAACGGTTCATGGACCGCGCGCGCGATGGCCGCGTCGACGCCGTCCGAGTCGGCGTCCATGACGGCAAAGGCCGGCGGCAGGTCGTCATGCATGTGCTGGCAGGCGACGCCGGCAGCATCGGTCGGATAGGTGGTGCGCAGCACTTCATGGCGCGCGCCGATCTGCGCGAACGCGCGGCGCAGCGCCGCGGTGTCGAGCGAACCCTCGAGCCGGTACACGCCCGGCATGTGATAGGCGGTGCTGGCAGGCTCCAGCTGCTGCAGGAACCACAGGCGCTGCTGCGCATACGACAGCGGCAGCGCGCCAGCGCGCGGCGCTGGCACGATGGGCAACGTGGCAAACGCCACGCCTTTGCCGTGCAGCGCGGCCAGGAAGGCGGCGCGTTGCGCCGGCTCCAGCCGGGCAAAACGCGCGGCGACTTGTGCGTGCGCGGTACTGAATGCGTCTGACATGGGGGCGGGATCGGTCAATGGATTTCAGGGAGCGCTTATGCCACCATCGCGGCCTGCGAATGCGGTACGGCAGCGGCCAGTGCCGTGTGCGCCAGCGTGTCGAGGTCATTGTCCGCAGCTTCCTGCCTGACGGCAGCAGCCAGCGCATGCGCGGTCGGATGGTCGAACACCACGCCAGGCGCGATCTCCACCCGCAGCCGGCGGCGCAGCCGCGCAACCAGCTTGATCACCAGCAGCGAATGGCCGCCGAGGGCGAAGAAGTCGGCATGCGGGTCGACATCGCTCTGTTCCAGCAGCTCGGCCATCAACGCGCACACCAGGGCTTCCACTGCGTCGGCCGCGGGCACCGCGGCCACGGCTGGCGCCTTGTCGGCGGGAGCCAGTTCGCGCAGCGCGACGCGGTCCGTCTTGCCGTTGGGCAGGCGCGGCAGCACCGCCAGTGGAACGAAGCGCGCCGGCACCATCGCGTCGGGCAGCATCGCGGCCAGCGTGTGGCGCAGCGCGGCGGCGTCGATGGCACTGCCGGCTGCAGGCACGAGGAAGGCACACAGCACAGCCTCGCCGCCGGGTCCCGCCACCGCGCACACCGCTGCCTGCGCGACCGCTGGCTGGGCCAGCAGCGCGGCTTCGACTTCCGCGGGCTCGACGCGGATGCCGCGGACCTTGACCTGCTGGTCGGCGCGGCCCAGCAGCTGCAAACCGGCGGGCGTGGCGCGCGCGAGATCGCCGGTGCGGTACAAGCGCTCGCCGGCGGCGAAGGGATCGTCGACGAACGCCGCCGCATCGAGGTCCGCCCGGCCGAGGTAGCCGCGCGCGAGTTGCGGGCCGCCGACGTAAAGCTGCCCGGCCACGCCGGCCGGCACCGGCCGCAGCGCGTCGTCCAGCAGGCGCACGCGGGTCGCACCCAGCGCGCGGCTCAGCGGCGCCGTGCCGGCGGGCCACGCCGGCATGTCCGCGCCTAGCGCGTGCACCATCACGCCGATGGTGGTTTCGGTGGGGCCATAGTGGTTGAAGATGCGGCACGCGGGCGCATGGCGGCGCAACGTATCGACCAGGCTGGCCGGCAATGGCTCGCCGCCCAGGATGACGGTGGCCGGTACCGCGGGCGCTTCCGTTTCCAGCAGCGCCGCCAGGTGCGACGGCACGATCTTGATGGCATCGACCGCGCGGCCGCGCAGGTAGCGCGCGAAGGCCGCGGGGTGGGCCATGTCGTCATCGCCGGCCACGACCAGGCAGCCGCCCTGCCACAGGGCGGCAAACAGCGTGGTGTTGCCGAGGTCGGCGGCCACCGATGAGGTCAGCCCGAAGCGTTGGCACGACGACAGCGACAGTGCGTCGCAAACCGCCGCGGTGTAGTGGCTGACCTGCGCGTGGCCGATCACCACGCCCTTGGGTTCGCCGGTGGAGCCGGAGGTGAACAGGACGTAGGCGGCGGCGTCGGGCGCGACGGTTGCCGCATCCTCCGCTGCTGACGCGACGGAAGCGAGCAAGGCATCGGCAGCGACCACGGTGCCGTCGCCAGGCGATGCCTGCTGCGCGATCGTCAGCACCGGCGCGGCCTGCGCCAGCACGCTGCGGCGCCGCGCCTGCGGCCAGGCCGGGTCGAGCGGCACGTAGGCACCCCCTGCGGCCCATACCGCGAGCAGGCAGGCCACCAGCGCGCCGCTGCGCGGCAATGCCAGGGCCACGCGCGTGCCGGGGCCGACTCCAAGCCCGCGCAGCCGTTGCGCCGCCGCATGCACCGTGCGCTGCAGGCCGGCATAGTCGAGTACGAGATCGGCGGCATCCAGCGCAGGCGCCGCCGGCGTATTGCGTGCATGCGTTGCGATGCGGTTCAACAGCGAGTCGTCCGCCGCGACCGGTTTGTCGCCGGCCCAGCATTGCGGCACGCGCAAGGTATCGTCCGCCGGCCACCACAGCGACGACAGCGGCGCATCCAGTGCGGCCGGCAGCGCGCCGATCAGCGCAGCGAGATGAGACAGCAGCCACGGCCCCACGCGCGGATGCAGCGTGCCGGCCGACGCGTGCAGCGCCAGCGCGGCCATGCCCCGCCCGTCGTCCAGTGCCTCGCACACCAGGTCGAAACCGGGCCACGCGGGGCTCGCCAGCGCAATCCCGCCGGCGGGCAACGGCGATACCGAAAACCCGATGCGCGGGCCGGCATCGCCAGGCAGCCACGCTTCCTGCCACGCGGCGTGGCCGTCCAGCGCCGGCAGCCACGCCTGCCAGTGGTGGCGCAGGCTGGCTTCGTCATCCCATTGCACGCCAAGCGGCAGCGCCTTGACGAATACGCCGGCGGCGCCGGCCATCACGTCGTAGTCGCGGCGGCAGTCGTGCAGCCACGTGGCGCTGAATGCCGGCTGCGCGCACAGGCGCGCCAGCAGGGTCCACCACGCGGCCTGCAGCACGCGCTCGGGCGTGGTGCCGAGCTGGCGCGCGGTGACGTCCAGCGCCTGGCGATGCGCGGCATGCAGCGTGTGGCGCCAGCTGTCGGCGGTGGTGGCGGAAGCTGCAGCGAGCGCGTCGGGCAGGCGCAGCGGCGCGGGCAGGCTGGCCGCATGGGCCTGCCAGTAGCCGCGGCCGGCGTTGCCGGTGCCGTCCTCGCCCAGGCGCGCGCCTTCCTGCCAGTCGGCATATCGGGCGTATTGCAGCGGCGGCTCGGCGTCGTCCGCGGCCGGGGCCGGGGTGTCCAGCGCGGCGCGTACAGCTTCGGCGAAGCGCAGCGCGCTGTTGCGGTCTGCCGCCAGCGGGCTGGCCAGCAGCCACAGTGTGGCACCGCCGCTGGCCAGCGGGCACAGGCAGGCGCGCAGCACATCGCCCTGCGCCGGATCGAGCGCAGGCAGCGCCGGCGCATCGCCGTCCGCGACGATGGTTGTGGCCGCGACGTTGCCGTTTTGCGTCACACATGCCACCAGCTGGCTGCCATCATCGATGTAAGCCATGCGCAGCACGTCGTGGCGTTCGCGCAGCACGGCCAGCGCGGCGTCTACGGCGGCAGGCTCGGGCTGGCAACGCAACAGGATGCGCACCACCTGCGCGTGCGGCGCCGGCGCGCTGCGCCATTGCTGCCAGGCGGCCTGTTGTTCGGGGGTCGGGCTCCAGGTGTCGTGCATCTCAGGCATCGGCGTTCTCCTGCGGAAGGACGGGAGCGAGCCGGGCGTCCAGCTGCTTGCGGTCGAACATGTCGCCCATCGCCACCACGATCTTGCGCGGGCCTTCATACGGATCGCGCGCATGCGCGGCCAGCATGTTGTCGAGCATCACCACGTCGCCGCGCTCCCAGTCGAAGCGCACGGCGCAGGCCTCATACAGCTCGCCGATCAGCGCCATGGCCTCGTCGGGAATCGGCGTGCCGTCGCCGAACATCACGTGGCGCGGCATGCGTTCCAGGCCGGCCATCTCGAGCAGGTCTTCGCGCACGTCGGCCTCCAGGCACGAGACGTGGTGCAGCTGCACCTGGTTGAAGAAGCTGCGCTCGCCGGTCACCGGGTGGCTGACGATGGCCGGGCATACGGTGCGGGTCTGCAGCACGTCGCCGTCCAGCCAGCGGCAGTCGATGCCGGCGGCGCGGCAGCGCGCCTCGACTTCGGCGCGGTCGTCGGTCTTGTAGAAATCGCGCCAGTCCACATCCAGCCGCGGCGTGAAGGTGCGCACGTACATCAGCTGCTTGCGGGCGAATTCCTCGGCCAGCGCGGGCGGCAGGCGGCGCAGCAGCTCGCGGCAGTCGACGATCGGCGTGGCGCCGCCCACGGCCGAGGGCAGCTCGCAGAAGAACCACTGCTTGCGCGGCCAGCGCTCCAGGTGCGCGCTTTCGTTGTGGTACAGGATCATCTGGCGCTCGGGGTAAGGCGTTGAGCGGTAGGTGTTGCGCCCGCCCTCCTTCTTGGGCAGGTCGCCGTAGCTGCCGTACAGGCCGGGATGCATGGCCTCGGCAAAGGCTTCAAAGGCCTGCGGGTTGGGCAGGTCGAAGCCGCGGAAGACGATGCCGGCGTGCCGGTGCAGCGTCGCGGCGACCAGCTCGCGCGAGCGCGCGGCCCAAGCCACCGGGTCCAGGCCTGGCACCGCCGGCTCGATCACGATGGGGAAGACTTCGCCGGCGCGCAGCGGGCGCAGCCGCACCTGCCTGGCCGGGTCGGCTGCGGCAGCCTGCGGCGCCACGGCGGCCGCGGGAGCAGCGGCGGCCGTGCGTGGCCTCGCCAGCGACTTGAGCTGGTCGAGCTTGGCCGCCATGCGTTGGCTGGTTTCCATGGTTCGGGACTCCTCGGGTTTCGGTTGGGGCGGGCGCGTGGCGCCCGTGACGGGTGCGGCGGCGCGGTCGGCGGGCTGGTCCGGCGCACGCAGCAGCGCTGCCAGCGTGGCCTGCCATTCGGCGGCGAAGCGCGCCACGGTGGCGGATTCGAACAGCGCGCTGGCAAAGACCCAGTCGCCGCGCAGCGGCGCCGCTTCCTGTCCACTCTCGGGTTCCAGGAACAGCGCCATGTCGAACTTGGACGTACGTTCGACCGGCGGCAGCATCTCGGCCTCCACGCCGGGCATGCCGAACTGCCCTGCCGGGGTGTTCTGCAGCACGAACAGCGCCTGCACCAGGGGGTTTCGGCTACGGTCGCGCGGCACGCCGGCCGCCTCGACGATGCGGTCGAACGGCAGGCCGTCATGCTCGAAGGCGGCCAGCACGTCGCGCCGGCACGCTGCCAGCACGTCGCGGAAGCTGGCGCCGGCGATGCGGCGCGAGCGCAGCGGCAGCACGTTGACAAAGAAGCCGATCAGCGGCTCCAGCGCGGCTTCGTGCCGTCCGGCGACGTCGGTGCCGAGCACCAGGTCGTCCATGCCGGTCGCGCGGTGCAGCCAGCACTGGAAGCTGGCCAACAGCACGATGAATGGCGTGACCTGCTCGGCCCGCGCCAGCGCATGCACCTGTCCCATGCGTTCGCCGTCGATCCGCAGCGCCACGGCGTCGCCTTCCATGCGCGCCACCGGCGGGCGCGCACGGTCGGCCGGCAACGCCAGCGCCGCCGGTGCGCCGGCAAGCGCGCCGCGCCAGTAGTTTGCGAGCCGCTCCAGCGTGGCGCCGCGCAGCCAGTCCCGCTGCCACGCGGCATAGTCGGCGTATTGCAGCGCCAGCGGCGGCAGCGGCGCGACCTGCTGCGGCGCCAGCGCGTGCCGGTAGCCGTGGGTGATCTCGTTGACCAGCAGGCCGACCGACCAGCCATCCGACACCAGGTGGTGCATGGCGACCAGCAGCACGTGCTCATGCGGCGCGCAGCGCAGCAGCGTGGTGCGCCACAGCGGCGCGTGACCGAGGTCGAACGGGCGCGATGCGTGTTCCTGCATGGCTTCGCGCAGCGCCGCCTTTCGCGCTTCGGGCGCTTCGGGCGCTTCGGGCGCTTCGGGCGCCAGCGCCTGCAAATCGATCACGGGCAGGCCGATGCCGGCGGCGGCATCGATGCGTGCGTAGGGCTCGCCATCGTCGTCGGGATAGGCGGTGCGCAGGATCTCGTGGCGTGCCGCCACGGCTGCCAGCGCCTGGCGCAGCGCGGCGAGTTCCAGCGGCCCGCGCAGGCGCAGCGCGCCGGCCATGTTGTAGGCCGCTCCGGCATTGCCCTGCAGGCGTTCGACCAGCCACAGCCGCTGTTGCGCCAGCGATACCGGCATGCGCGCGGCGCGCGGTACCGGAACCAGCGCCGGCATCGCCGCCGCAGGCGTGGCGCAATCCAGCCGTGCGGCGAAGTCCCGCAGCACTGGCGCCTCAAAGACATCGCGCAGCGTGGCCTGCGCATCGCCCGCGGCGCGCAGCCGTGCCACCACCCGCGTGGCGACCAGCGAATGGCCGCCCAGACGGAAGAAATGGCTGTCGCGGCCGATGCGCACGCCCGGCAGCAGCGCTTCCCAGATGCCGGCGACAGCCTGCTCGGTGGGCGTGGCGGGCGGTGCGCCCTCCTGCGCCACGACCTGCGGCGCGGGCAGCGCCTTGCGGTCGATCTTGCCGTTGGCATTGAGCGGCCACGACGGCATGCACACCCATGCAGACGGCACCATGTACGCAGGCAGCCGCGCCGCGACGCTGGCAGACAGCTTGGCTTGCAGTGCGTCATCCGCGGGCTGCGCGTGGCCGGCTGGCGGCTGCCAGTACGCGGTCAGCCATTCGGTGCCGGCGGCGCGGTGCACCGTCACCAGCGCCTGGCGCACCGCCGGATGCGCGGCGAGCACGGCTTCGATCTCGCCCAGCTCGATGCGGTAGCCGCGCAGCTTGACCTGGAAGTCCTTGCGGCCGATGTATTCGAGTACGCCATCTTCGCGCCAGCGGCCGAGGTCGCCGGTCAGGTAGCGGCGGCTGCCGGGCGCGCCGGTCGGGTCGGGCACGAAGGCCGCCGCGGTGCGGCGCGGGTCGGCGAGGTAGCCGCGGCCGACGCCGGCACCGGCCACCGCGATCTCGCCCACCACGCCGGGCGCGGCGAGATTGCCGTCGGCATCGAGCACCTGCAGCACGGCATTGGCGGTCGGGCGGCCGATCGGCACGGTGTCTGCGGCTTGCGCCGCCTGCGCCAGCATGTCGGCGCGCAAGGGGTGGAACGCCACGTCGTCCGAGCATTCCGCCGGCCCGTAGGCGTTCATCAGCGGCACGCGCGGATAGCGCGCCAGCCAGGCATGCGCGGTGGCGGGCGGCAGCGACTCGCCGGTCGGCAGCACCCAGCGCAGGGCCGCCAGCGGCGCGGCGCGCCCTTCCGTCTCCTGGCAATCGAGCATGGCCTGCAGCAGCGACGGCACCGGCTCGAACAGCGTCACGCCGCGCTGCGCCAGCAGCGCGGCGAGTGCGGCGGGATCGCGCACCACGTCGTCGCCGATGATCTCCACGCGCGCGCCGAACACCGGCGCGGCCAGCGCCTGCCAGACGGAGATATCGAAGCACGGCGGCGCGGTCTGTGCGATCACGTCGCCCTCGCCCAGTCCCAGCGGCGCGACCTTGGCCAGCATGTTGTTGAGCATGCCGGTGCGCGTGACCATCGCGCCCTTCGGCACGCCGGTCGAGCCGGAGGTGAACAGCACGTAGGCGAGCTGGGCGGGATGCGTGGGCTCGTCCGCTGCGCGCGCCATCCCGGCTTCCAATGCAGCCAGCGTCGTGACACCGGCAACGCCGGCAGCATCCAGCGCGGCCACGCCGGAGGCATCCGTCAGTAGCTGCGCTGGCCTGGCCTGCGCCAGCACCTGCCGCCAGCGTGCCGTGGGATGGCTGACGTCGAGCGGCACCCACGCCGCGCCGGCGCGCAGGATGCCGGCCAGCGCGACCAGCCAGTCCAGCCCGCGCGGCAGCAGCACGGCGACGAGATCGTCCGGCCGCACGCCCGCAGCGCGCAAGCCGCCGGCGACGCGGCCGGCGCGTTGCCACCAGTCGCCATAGGTCAGCGCTGCGGCGCCGCAGCGCGCCAGCACCCGCTGCGGATGCGCGGCCACCTGACGCGCGACGCGCTGCACGTAGTCGTCCCGCAGCGCTGCGGGCGCCACGCTGGTGTCGTCGCTCGCGCTCCATGCCTGCAGCCTGGCACGCGTGGCGCCATCGAGCATGTCGACGGCGCCCACGTGCGCGGTGCGGGCGGCCAGCGACGCCAGCACGGCGGCGTAGGCGTCCATCCATTGCGCCAGCCGGTGCGCCTGCACGCGCGCGGCATCGCAGCTGAAGCGGATGGTGAAGCGGCTGTCGGGCATGACCTCCAGCGTCAGGCCGTAGTGGGTCTGCTCGATGTTGTCATGCTGGCGCAGGCGCAGCCCGGCCACCTCGCGCGCACGGTCGCCCAGGTCGGGCAGGTTCTGGAACACCATCAGCGTATCGAACAGTGCGCCGCCGATGCCTGACTGGGCCTGGATCTCGGCGAGCGGTGCGTGCTCGAACTCGCGCATCGCCACGGCGGCGTGCTGGGTCGCCTGCAGGTAGTCCGCCACCGCCAGCGCGCCTTGCGGTCGCAGCCGCAACGGCAGCGTATTGATGAACACCCCCAGCATGCGCTCGGCGCCTTCGAGCCCCGCGGGGCGGCCGGCCGAGGTCACGCCGAAGACGATGTCGTCGCTGCCGGCGTGGCGCGACAGCACGATGCCCCACGCGGCCTGCATCACGGTGTTGAGCGTGACGCGGTGCGCGGCGGCCAGCGCGCGCAGGCTGGCGTCGAGGCCGGCTGGCAGGACCAGGTCGCGGCACAGCGGCTCGGCTTGCCCATGCGCGCTGGCGGATGCAATGCCCGGCAGCACGGTCGGGCCGGCCAAACCGGCGAATGCCTCGCGCCAGAAGGCCTGCCGCGCGGATGCGGGCTGCGCCGCGAGCCAGGCGATGTAGTCGCGGTACGGCCGGCGCGGCGCCGGGGCGTGCGCCGGATCGGCATAGCGCGCCAGCGCCTCGTCAAGCAGTTGCACCGAGCCCCAGCCGTCGACGATCAGGTGGTGCCGGCTCCAGACCAGCCACCAGCCCGCGTCGCCGTTGCGCAGCAGTGCCAGCCGCATCAGCGGCAGTTCGGCGGGGTCGAAGCCCCGCGCGCGGTCGGCCCGGCACCAGTCCGCCAGTTGCGCGGCCTGCGCGTCGGCGTCGGCGCCGCACCAGTCTTCCACTGTCACCGGCAACGTGGCGCGCGCATGCACGCATTGCAGCGCGCGGTCACCGCCCGCTTCGCCTGCCGCGGCAAAGGTAGTGCGAAGGATCGGGTGGTCGTCCAGCAGCGCCTGCCAGGCGGCGGCCATGCGTCCGGTGTCGAGCGGCCCGTCGACCTGCAGCACCAGCTGGTTGACATAGGCACCGTTGCCGCCGTCGCGCAGGTGGTGGAACAGCAGGCCTTCCTGCAGCGGCGACAGCGGATAGGCATCTTCAATATTGGCCGCTTCGCCACGCAGCCGCTCCAGCGCCTGCGCATCGCAGCCGCTCAGCGCAAAGGGCTGCGGCGCCGCGGGCGTGGCAGCCGCGCTGGCTGGCCTTGCGCGCTCGGCAAGATGGGCCGCCAGGCGTGCCAGCGTCGGGTGCGCGAACAGGTCCTTCGGCGCGAGCATCAGTTGCTGCGCGCGCGCCCTGGCGACGATCTGCAGCGCCAGGATGGAATCGCCGCCGAGCGCGAAGAAGTCGGCATCGCGGTCGATCTGCCCGCGTTGCAGGATTTCGCGCCACAGTCCTGCCAGCACCTGTTCTATGGCAGCCGCCTGCGTGTCGGCCGGCGCCGCGTCCGCACGCAGCACGGCAGCCAGCGCCGCCGGCGTGGGATGCGCGAACAGCAGTTTGGGCGTCAGCGGCAGGCCCGCCTTGCGCGCCTGCGCGACCAGCTGCAGTCCAAGGATGGAGTCGCCGCCGAGCGCGAAGAAATTGTCGTCGGCACCCGCCGCTTCGCGTCCGAGCACGCCGGCCCACAGGCGCGCCAGCGTGGCCCCGGTCTCGTCGCGTGGTGCCGACCGCGACGGTGCCGCGGTTTCACCCGGCACGGCAGGCAACGCCTTGCGGTCGACCTTGCCGTTGCGCAGCCGCGCGAAGGCCTCGCACGGCACGAACACCGCGGGCAGCATCGGCGCCGGCATCGCGGTGGCCATGGTGGTGCGCAGCGTATCGAGGTCCAGGCCGGCGTCGGACACCAGGTAGGCGACCAGCCGCAGCCCTTCACCTGCCGGCGACGGCTGCGCCAGCACCACGGCATCGCGCACGCCCGGCGCCTGGCGCAGCCAGGCTTCGACTTCGCCGGGCTCGACGCGGAAGCCGCGGATCTTGACCTGCGCGTCGGCACGGCCGAGGAAGACGATGGCGCCGGCTTCGTCCATGCGCACGCGGTCGCCGGTGCGGTACAGGCGGCCGCCCGGCTGGAACGGGTCCGGCACGAAGCGCTCGGCGGTCAGCGCGGGGCGGCGCAGGTAGCCGCTGGCGACGCCGGCGCCGCCGATATAGAGCTCGCCCACCGCGCCGCGCGGCACGCGGTTCAGGTGGCGGTCGAGCACATAGGCGCTGACGCCGGCCAGCGGCTGGCCAACGGGAATTGCCGCCGTCGCTGCGGTGGCGAGCACTGCATGCGTCAGGCATCCGACCGTGGTTTCTGTCGGGCCATAGTGGTTGACCACGCGGCATGCCGGGCGCAGCGCCTGCACGCGCGCCACCAGCGCCGCATCGAGCGCCTCGCCGCCGAACACCAGACACCGGCGCGGCACCAGCCGCGCCGGATCGGCGACGGCCAGCAGCGCGCGCAAGTGCGACGGGACAATCTTCAGGCAATCGACTGGCCGCGCTGCCAGGGCTGCGGCGAGCGCTTCGGGATCCTCGCCCAGCGCGTCGTCCAGCACGCGCAGCGTGTGGCCGCCGAGCAGCGCGCCGAACCACGCGGTGTGGCCGAGGTCGGCGGTGACCGAGGACAGCGACGCCAGCGACGACCCTGCCGGCAGCGCCAGCGCGTGCAGCACACCAGCGGCGTAATGCGCGAGGTTGCCTTGCGTGACCACCACGGCCTTGGGCGTGCCGGTCGAGCCGGAGGTGTAGATCAGGTAGGCGGGCTGTGCCGGAGCGGCGGCAGGCCATGCGGCAGCGCTGGCTGCGTCATCGTTCGCGAGCGAGGCGACATGCCAGGCGGCGCCCGGCATGGCTTGCGCCAGCCACTGCGGCCGCGCGCCCTCGCCCACCACGGCGGTGAGGCCCGCATCGGCGGCCAGTTGCGCCAGCCGCGCCGCGGGCATGCCGGCATCGAGGCACAGGAAGGCGGCGCCGGCCTTCCATGCGCCGAGCATGGCCGCAGCCATGCGTGCGCCGCGCGGCAGCAGCAGACCGACCACCTCGCCGGGTTGGACACCACCGCCGCGCAGGCTTGCGGCGAGCGCGCCCGCGGCGCGATCGAGCGCGGCGTAGTTGCATTGCGCATCGGCGGCATCGACGGCGAGCCGCTCCGGATGCGCGCGCGCGCCTGCCTCGAAGGCCGCCAGTGCGGTGGCGTGCCGCTCGATGCTGCCTGCACGCATGTCGGAGAGCTGCGCCGACTCATACAGCGGGAGGTCTCCGACACGCGCGTCGGCGTTGTCGAGCACCGCATCCACCGCTGCGCGCAGCGTAGCGATCAGGCGCTGGACGGCGTTCGCGTCGAACCGGTCGGCGTCATAGCGCCATTGCCCGCGCAGGCGATCCCCTTCATCCTGCCAGCGCAGGTTCATGTCGTTGGCCGCGCCGCGCTGCGTGGCGAGGTACTCGCGCACGAGGTAGCGGCCCAGCACGTTGCGCGGCCCCACCGGCACGAAGGTGGTCATATGCCGGAACAGCGGCCCCTCCCCGCCCATGCGCGCCAGCGGATACTGCTGGTGGCGCAGCGCGCCGCGCATCTGCCGGGCGCAGTCGCGCACCACCGCGGCAAAGGGCGGATTGGCGGAGAAGTTGGCGCGCAACGGCACCGTGTTCAGCGTAAAGCCGATCAGGCCGGCGGACTGCGCGCCGGAGCGGCCTGCGGTCGGCGTGCCGACCAGGAAATCGTCCTCGCCACTGGCACGGTGTACGACGGTCTTGAACAGCGCCAGCATGACCACGAAGACGCTCGCCTCCAGCCGCGTTGCCAGGTCGCGCAGGCCCGCCGTCTGCTGCGGCGTGAGGTGGAATTCAAGTTCGGCGCCGCGGTGGCGCGGTTCCGCGTTCAGCGTGCCGGGCAACGCCGGCGCCGCGGGCGCGTCTTCCAGCACGCCCTCCCAGTGCGCGCGCAGCGAGGCACCGCGCTGTCCCGCCAGCAGCTGGCGCTGGCGCACCAGCCAGTCGCGGTAGCGCCCTGCCTGCGAGGCCATCGGCGACTGGTTGGCGCACAGCGCTTCGTAGGTGGCGAAGATCTGGTCGCAGACCAGTTCGAAACCGAGGTAGTCACCGGCGATATGGTGCATGCCCGCACACATCCACAAGCGGTCGTTGCCATCGGCCTGGCGTGATAAGAGGAAGCGGAAGCGGCAAACCTGCCCGGCGTCAGGATCGAACGGCTCGTCAGCCTCGCGCTCGAACCAGGCGTGCAGGCGGGCTTCATCGAGGCCATCGGCGCGCGTCAGCGACACCTCCGCGGCAAAGCCCGCGGGGCGCGCCATCACGATCTCGCCGTCTTCCTCGATAAAGCCGCTGTGCAGCGCCTCATGGCAGTCCACCACGTGGCGCACCGCCTGTTCGAGCAGTTCGAAGCGCAGGGCAGCCGGGATCTCGATGGCGAACACCATGTTGTAGGCGGCACTGTCCGGATTGCGTCGATGGAACGCCAGCAGCGCGAGCTGCCCGGGGCCCGCGGGATAGCGTTCGAAGTAGCCGGGATGCGCGGCCAGCCAGGCATCGGCCTCGGCGGCGCGGGTGGCCAGCAGTTCGGCCGCGGCCTGTCGCGCATCGGTGCCGGCCGCGCTGTCGCCGGCCACGCGCCAGCGCCCGTCCTGCAGGCTTAGGCGCACGCCTTCGGCGCGCAAGGTTCGCATCAGGGCGCCAGTTTCGGCCGGCAAGGGAGCTTCGGAAGACGACATGGCGAAAACGTTGGAAATGGCAGGATCCGCCGGGCAGGCGCAACCTGCCAGGCAAGGAGTGATCAGACGGGAAAGCGCGCCTCAGCCCAGTCCGGGCGGCGCGGGTTCGGCCATGGCGACGATCACGCGGCGCGCGCCGGTGAAGGTGCCGCGCCCGTGGGCGGCAAGCATGTTGTCGAGCATCAGCACGTCGCCCTGCTGCCAGGGGAAGCGCACCGTGCATTGGTCCAGGGTGGCGCGGATCGACGCTAGGGCATCGTCTTCCAGCGGCGCGCCGTCGCCGTAGACGACATTGCGCGGCAGTTCGTCGACGCTGCCGACCACGGCCAGCAAGGCCTCGCGCACATGCGGCGCCAGGTTCGACACATGGAACAGGTGGGCCTGGTTGAACCACACCATCTCGCCCGTCACCGGATGGCGCGCGACCGCCTGGCACAGCTGGCGCGTGCGCAGCTCGCCGTCGGGCTTCCATTCGAACTCGATCTGCTGCGCGCGGCAGAAGCGCTCCACCTGCGCGCGGTCTTCGGTGTTGAAGGCGCGCTGCCAGCTCAGGTCGAGGCCGTTGCCGTAGTTGCGCACGTACATCAGCCGGCGCTGCGCAAAGCGCTCGCGGATAGCGGGGTCGAGGCGCTGGTAGACCAGGCGGCTGTCGGCGATCGGCGTCTCGCCGCCGGTTTCGCTCGGCTGCACGCAGTGGAACCAGATCTTCATCGGCCACTGCAGCGTGTACGACTGCTCGTTATGCAGCGGGATCACCTGGTGCGCCGGGTATTCGGTCGAGGTGTAGACGCCCTCCTTGACCTGCGAGCGCGGCGTGGAGCCGAACTCGTAGCTCAGCAGCGGATGGCCGAAGGCGCTGGCGAAGGCGCGGAACGCGGCGTCGTCATCGAAACGGAAGTTGCGGAACAGCACGCCGCCGACGCGAGGCAGCTGCTCGGCGGCAATCGCCGCCATGGCACTGAACTGGCTGCGCCAGTCGGAGTCCCCATCCGGGGTGACCACCAGCGGCAGCGCGCCGTGCGCAAACAGCGGAGCGGTGCGCAGCGCGCCTGCCGTGGCGAGGCTCGTTGAAGTGGCTGAGGTTGCGGCGGTAGCCACGCCGGCCGCGGCGCGATGGTCCGGCTGGAGGTCGGCGATGGTACTGGTCGTGTCCATATCCCTGTTGCCTCTACGGGTGCGTTCGCGAAGCCAGTGGCGGCCTGAGAGTCAATGAGGCCAACGGGGGCAGCCGCGCGAACAATGTCTGCACATGGAAAGTGTGAAGCGAGTGTAGCGGAATTATTTACGAATGGAAATACAAATCATTATCATTTACGATGCTGTTCTACGAGTTGGCTCGACCATTCGCGACGCCATCGCGGCGGACTGATGCCTGCACCGCGATAGCGTTTCCACACCACCTGAAGGAGCTATGCCATGAGCTGGGACCATCCCGACACGCGTTTCCATGTCGTCCGCAATGAAGAGGGCCAGTACTCCATCTGGCCCGACTACAAACCCGTACCGGCCGGATGGGAAAGCACCGGCTTCCAGGGCAGCCACGATGCGTGCCTGGCCCATATCGACACGGTCTGGACCGACATGCGCCCGCTCAGCCTGCAGCGCGCGCTGGCCGGCGCATGAGCGCGCCGCAGCCGGTGCGCGAGCGCTGGTTTGCCGTGATGCCAGGGCGCGCAGGCACTGCGGCTAATGCCGAGGCCGCGCGCGTGCGCCTGTACTGCCTGCCCTATGCCGGCGCCGGCCATACCGCGTATCACGGCTGGCGCGACGCGTTGCCGGCGCAGGTAGAGCTGGCGCCGGTATGCCTGCCCGGACGCGGCATGCGCACGGCCGAGGCGCATGCGGCTTCGATCGAAGAACTGGCCACGGCCCTGGCAGCGGCGATCGCGCGCGCGGCGCGCACCGAGGCGCCGCGCTTTGCGCTGTTCGGGCACAGTATGGGCGCCCTGCTCGCCTTCGAAACCGCACGCGTGCTCGAGGCCGTGCACGGCCTTTGCCCCACGGCGCTGGTGGTGTCCGGGCGCGGCGCGCCGGCGCTGCCGTCGGCGCGGCCGCCGTTCAGCACGCTGCCTGACGGGGCCTTCGCCGACGTCATCGCGGCGATGGGCGGCATGCCGGCGGAGATTCGCGAAACCCCGGAAGCGCTGGCGTTTTTCCTGCCGGTGCTGCGGGCCGACATCGCGCTGTGCGAGCGCTGGCGCTATGCCCGCGGCCCGCGGCTGGGCTGCCCGATCACCGTCCTGGGCGGCCAGGACGATGTTCACGCGCCGCCGGCGCTGCTGGCGGCCTGGCGCGACGAGACCCTGCACGATTGCCGCCAGCAAGTCTTCGCGGGCGGGCACTTCTTCCTGCACGACGCGGCGCCCGCGGTGCTGGACGCCATTGCGCAGGCCGTGCTTGGCACCGCGGCGCTCAGCGGAGAAGCCGGCCATGCGCTTGCCTGACCTCGCCGCCCCAGCGCACGGCGACATCCACGTGTGGCACGTAGCGGCCGACGCGCCGGTGGAGCCCGCCGTGCTGTCGGCCGTGCTGTCGACCGACGAGCACGCCCGCGCCGCAGCCTTTCGCCAGGCCGCCGACCGCAACCGCTTTAGCGCGGCGCGCGCGGCATTGCGCACGCTGCTGGGCGGCTGCCTGGGCCTGCCTCCCGCTGCCGTCCCGCTGGCCGCCAACGCCTTCGGCAAGCCCGTGCTGGCCACGGCCCCGGTGGGCGCGCCCCTGCACTTCAACGTCAGCCACAGCGGCGCGCGCGCGGTGATCGCGCTGTCGCGCGTGCCGGTCGGCATCGACATCGAAGCCTGGCCTGCCGGCATGGCCTGGACGGACTGGCGCGACAGCGCCGCCGTCGCCTGCGCGCCCGATGAAATGCACTGGCTCGCCGGGCTGGCGCAGCGGCAGCCCGAGCACGCCATGCTGGGCTTCCTGCGGCTATGGACCGCCAAGGAAGCGTGCAGCAAGGCGGTCGGCACCGGCCTGTCGGCGTCGCCGCAAGCGGTGCGCGTGGCGCTGCCCGGCAGCGCCGAATGCGTGCCGCCGCTGGCGCGCGCCGGCACCGGTGTCTGGTATCTGCACGATGCCGGCGGCGGTCCGCGCTATGTGGCATGCGTGGCCACGCCGCTGGCGGCCGCGCGCGTCGTGCACCGGCAATACCCGCTGCGCTCCGCCGGCGCCAACCCTTGATCCAGTCCTTGCAGTCAACGCCCCCGTACAACGCCCTCCGCTAGGAACGACACCATGACGCCTCCCTCGCTCGCCACGCTCGCCCACGGCCAACCCGCGCCGTTCTCGGCCGGCGCCTTTGCCCGGCAAGCACCGATCCGGCTCGACGACAATGCCTACCTGCAGCGCCAGTGCGCCCGCGAATCCAACGCCCGCTCCTATCCGCGCCGCATCCCGCTGGCGCTGGAACAGGGCTACGGCGTGTACCTGCGCGATACCAGCGGCCAGCTCTTCATCGACTGCCTGGCCGGCGCCGGCACGCTCGCGCTGGGCCACAACCACCCGGCGGTAGTGCGCGCGCTGCGCGACACGCTCGACAGCGGCCTGCCGCTGCATACGCTGGACCTGGCCACGCCGGTCAAGGACCGCTTTATCGACGACCTGTTCGGCCTGCTGCCGGCCGAGTTCGCCGCGCGCGCGCGCATCCAGTTCTGCGGCCCGACCGGTGCCGACGGCATCGAAGCCGCGCTCAAGCTGGCCAAGACCGCGACCGGCCGGCACACCGTGCTGAGCTTCGCCGGCGGCTACCATGGCATGACCCACGGCACGCTGGCGCTGATGGGCAACCTGGGGCCCAAGGCGCCGCTGGGCGCGCTCGGCGCGAGCGTGCAGTTCCTGCCGTACCCGTATGACTATCGCTGCCCGTTCGGCCTGCGCGGCGAGGCCGGCATCGATGCCGGGCTGCGCTATATCGGGCAGATGCTGTCCGATCCCGAGTCCGGCGTGCTGCCGCCGGCGGCGGTTGTGGTGGAAGCGGTGCAAGGCGAAGGCGGCGTGATTCCCGCGCCGGCACGCTGGCTGCGTGAGCTGCGCCGCATCACGCGCGAGCATGGCATCGCGCTGGTGCTGGACGAAGTGCAGACCGGGCTGGGCCGCACCGGCCGCACCTTCGCGTTCGAGCATGCCGGCATCGTGCCCGACGTGCTGGTGCTGTCCAAGGCGATCGGCGGCGGGCTGCCGATGTCGGTGGTGATCTACGACGGCGCGCTCGACGCGTGGCAGCCTGGCGCGCATGCCGGGACCTTCCGCGGCAACCAGCTGGCGATGGCGGCGGGCTCGGCCACGATCCGCACCATTGCCGCACAGGGGCTGGTGGCGCATGCCGAGGGCATGGGCCAGCGGCTGGCGACCCGGTTGCGCCAGCTGCAGTCGGACTTCGCCGCAATCGGCGAGGTGCGTGGGCGTGGGCTGATGCTTGGGGTAGAACTGGTGGATGAACGTGCCGAGCCTGACGTGGTCGGCGCCTACCCTGCCGATGGCGACTTCGCGCGTGCCGTGCAGCGCGAATGCCTGCAGCGCGGCCTGATCGTCGAGCTTGGCGGGCGCCATGGGGCGACGGTGCGGTTCCTGCCGCCGCTGGTGATTGACGAGGACGAGGTGGATCTGGTGGGTGAGTTGTTTGGCGAGGCGCTTGGGGCGGCAACGCGGGTGCTACGGTAAGCGTGCTTGACACGCGCCGGCCCTCTCCCCCTGCCCCTCTCCCGCAAGTGGGAGAGGGGAGCAAACCGGCGGCTATAGCACCCCTTTTACAGCGCTTCCCGCAACAGATCGCGCAGCCTGAACTTCTGGATCTTTCCCGCCGGCGTCGCCGGCAAGGCGTCGCGCACGACGAGCCTTTCCGGGATGTATTGCAGCGCCATCTTCTGCCCCTTGAGCCAGTCCACCATCGCCGCGTGGTCGAAGTCATGCCCGGCGCGCGGCACCACGAAGGCGCAGGCACGCTCGCCCAGCCGTTCGTCGGGATACGCGACGATCGCCACTTGCGCCACCGCGGGATGGCGATACAGCAGGGTCTCGACCTCCAGCACGGGAATGTTCTCGCCGCCGCGGATGATCACGTCCTTGCTGCGGCCGGCGATGCGCAAATATCCCTCGGCATCGAGCCGGGCGAGGTCGCCGGTGTCGAACCAGCCGTCGGCATCGGTGGCGTTCAGTTGCGGGCGCTTCAGGTAGCCGCCGAAGTTGGAGCAGGCGCGCACCAGGAGCCGGCCGGTCTCGCCGGTCGGCACGTCCGCGTCGGTGCCGTCGACCACGCGGATCGCTACACCGGGCAACGGGCGGCCATCGGTTGTCGACGCGCGTTCGTCGCTGTCTTCCGGCAGCGTCGTGGTGACCGCGCCGTTCTCGGTCATGCCCCATGCCGATACTATCCTTGCGCCCAGCGCCTGCCGTGCCTGCTCGACCAGCGCGCCCGGAATCGGCGCGCCCGCGCACAGGAAGATGCGCAGGCTTGCCACCGGAACGCCGGACTCCGCCACCACGCGCGCAAGGTCGGTCAGGAACGGCGTGGAACCCATGGTGAAGGTCACGCCCTCATCGCGGATCAGCGCGGCGGCGCGCGCGGGATCCCAGATATCCTGCAGCACCGCATGCGCACCCAGTACCACCGGCATCATCAGGCCATACATGAAGCCGGTCTGGTGCGCCATCGGCGACGCCATCAGCACCACGTCGTCGCCGCCCAGGTGGAGCCGGGCGGCATAGGCGATGATGTTGGAGAAGAGCGTGTTCGCGGTATGCATCACGCCCTTGGGCTCGCCGGTGGTGCCGGACGTGTAGATCAGCTGCGTGACGTCATCCGGACCAGGGCGGCTGCGCTGCAGAATGGCGGCGGCATCGGGTGCCTCTTCCCACGTCGGTCCGCTGAGCAGCGCCTCGAAACTGTCCTCGCCCTCGCCATCCGCCACGGCGATATGCCGCAGCGCGGGCAGCGCATCGCGCAAACCCCGCAGCATCTGGGCATGGCCGAAGCCGCGGAACACCTTCGGCACCACCACCACCTTGCTTTGGGCGTGCGCCAGCATGAACGACAGCTCGCGCTCGCGGAAGATCGGCATGACCGGGTTGAGCACCGCGCCCAGGCGCGCGCAGGCCAGGTACAGCACGCTCAGGTGCCAGCCGTTGGGCAGCTGGCATGAGACCACGTCGCCCGCGACGATGCCAAGGCGGGAGAGACCCACCGCCACGCGGTCGGTCATGCGCGCCAGCTCCTGCCAGGTGAAGCGCGTCACGTGTTGACGGTCGATGCTGAGCGCGGTCAGCGCGGGCGCATCGGGCCGGTCACGCACGCATGCGGCAAGGTAGTCGTTGATGGTACGGTCCTGCCAGTGCCCGGCGGCAATGCTGGCGGCACGGCGCGGCGGGATCAGTACTGCGTCGAAATCCATGGCGGTCTCCTCGTTGTTGTGTGCTGCCAGCCGTTGCGCCGGCCAGCGCGTCAGGCCGGTACCGCTTCGCGCCCCGCGCGCGTGCGCGCGATGATGGTCTTCATGATCTGCGCGGTGCCGTCGCCGATCTGGAAGCCGAGCACGTCGCGCAGGCGCTGCTCCATCACGCCGCGGTCGTAGCCACCGTGGCCGAACGACAGCAGGCACTGGTGCACCACGTCATATGCCAGCTTGGGCGCCCACCACTTGCACATCGCGGCTTCGGCGGTATGCGGCAGGCCGCGGTCCTTCAGCCACAGCGTCTGCAGGCACAGCAGGCGCGCGCCCTGCGCCTGGGTCTCGAAGTCCGCCAGCGGGTGCGACACGCCCTGGAATGCCGACAGCGGCTTGCCGAAGGCCTGGCGCTCGGCCACGTAGCCCCAGGTCTCGTCCAGCGCCACCTGCGCCACGACCAGCACCTGCAGGCCGATCAGCGCGCGCGAGAAATCGAAGCCTTGCATCACCTGCACGAAGCCCTCGCCTTCCTTGCCGAGCAGGTGGCTCGCCGGCACGCGCACGTTCTCGAAGAAGATCGAGCCGCGGCCGATGGCGCGCTGGCCATGGCAGTCGAAGCGGTTGCGCGTGACGCCCGGCAGGTCCATCGGCACCAGCAGCGCCGACACGCCGCGCGCGCCCGCCTCGACCGGGCCGCTGCGCGCGAACACCACCGCGGCATCGGCCTGGTCGGCGGCGGAGATCGAAGTCTTCTCGCCGTTGAGCACGTAATAGTCGCCATCGCGCTCCATGCGCAGGCGCAGGCTGGCCGCGTCAGAGCCGCCGCGCGGCTCGGTCAGCGCGATCGCCAGCAGCGCTTCGCCGCGCGTCAGGCGCTGCAGCCACGGGCCGGCGATCTCCGGCCGTGCATGGTGCGCCAGGATCTGCCCGTTCAGCGACGCCAGCAGGTTGAGATACGACAGGCTCAGGTCGGCGCGCGCCACCGCTTCGTGGATCACGCCGGCCGCGAGCGAGCCCATGCCCTGCCCGCCATACTGTTCCGGCAGCTCGGGCGCGATAAAGCCCATCTCGCCCATCTCGCGCATCAGCGCGCGGTCGAGCACGCGGGTACGGTCGCGCTCCAGGTAGCCGGGCGCGACGCGCGCATCGGCAAAGCGGCGGGCATGTTCGGCCAGCGCCGACAGGTCTTCGTCAAGGTAGGGATTCATGGTCGTCTCCGCGCGGTCCGGTCGGCTTACTTCGCGTACTTGCGAAAGTCCGGCTTGCGCTTTTCCTGGAAGGCGCGCACGCCTTCGCGCGATTCCTCGGTGTCGTAGTAGAGCTTGAGCGCATACATGCCCATGCCGGCGATGCCGCCCTGGTGCGCCGTGTCCATGTTGAACGAGCGCTTGGCGATGGCGACCGCGGTCGGGCTCTTCTCCATGATCTCGTCGCACCACTTCTGCACTTCGGCGTCGAGCTGATCGTGCGGCACCACGGCGTTGACCAGCCCCATCGCCAGCGCCTCGGCGGCGGGATAGCGGCGGCACAGGTACCAGATCTCGCGCGCCTTCTTCTCGCCGACCACGCGCGCGAGGAAGGCCGTGCCATAGCCCGGGTCGACCGAGCCGACACGCGGCCCAACCTGCCCGAACACGGCCTTGTCCGAAGCGATGGTGAAATCGCAGATCGTGCACAGCACGTTGCCGCCGCCGATGGCATAGCCCTGCACGCGCGCGATCACCGGCTTGGGCACGTCGCGGATGGCGTTGTGCAGTTCTTCCATCGGCAGGCCGATGGTGCCGCGGCCGTCGTACTGCCCTTCGTGCGCGGACTGGTCGCCCCCGGTGCAGAAGGCTTTCTCGCCGGCGCCAGCCAGCACGATGGCGCCGATCTCGCGGTCATAGCCGGCGCGGTTGATGGCATGGATCAGTTCGTCGCAGGTGCGGCCGCGGAAGGCGTTCATCTTTTCCGGGCGGTTGATGATGATCCAGGCCGCGCCGTTGCGCACTTCATAGAGGATGTCGTCGTATTGCATGGTGGTCTCCGTTGTTCGCTTGAGTTGGTGTGGCCGCGTTCAGCCGTTCATGGTCAGGCCGCCCGATACGCTCAGCACCTGGCCGGTGATGAACGCCGCATCGTCGCCGGCGAAGAACAGCACCGCGCCGGGGAGGTCGTCAGGCTGGCCGATGCGGCCCAGCGGGATCGAGCGGGTGAAGGCTTCCACCAGCTTCTCGGGGTTGCCCGCGCCCTGCTTGTAGTCCTCGAACAGCGCAGTCTCGGTCGGCCCCGGGCACACCACGTTCACGGTGATGCCATGGCGCGCATGCTCGCGCGCAATGGTCTTGGAGAACGACACCAGCCCGCCCTTGCACGCGGCATACACCGCTTCGCCGGAAGACCCCACGCGCGCGGCATCGGAGGCGATATTGACGATGCGCCCGCGCTTGCGCGCCACCATGCCGGGCAGCACCGCGTGGTGCATGTGCAGGGCGCCGGTCAGGTTGATGGCGATCAGCCGCTCCCACTGCGCCGGCTCGGTCTTGACGAACGGACGGAACACATCCCAGCCGGCGTTGTTGACGAGCACGTCGATGGGGCCCAGCTCCTGCTCCACCGCCGCCACCGCCGCGTCGACGCTGGCGCGATCGGTAATGTCGCAGCGCACGGACAGCGCGCGGCCGCCGGCATCGCGGATCTGCGCCGCCACGCGTTCGCCTGCCTCCGGGTTCAGGTCGAGCACGCCGACCGCCGCGCCCGCACGCGCAAAACGCAAACAGGTTGCGCCACCGATACCGCCACCACCGCCGGTCACGATGACCGTCTTGCCTTCGAGTCCTTGCACAGCCGTTCTCCTTTCAGGGTTCCGGTGCTATCGTGCCGGCGGTGCCGCCGCCACTTGCCCCGTCATTTACGTAAATATATTGACGTATAATAGGTGCGGACGGCCCTATGCGCAAGGCATCAAATCTTTGGAAATGACTATGGTTAACCCCGAACAGGGAGGCGAGCTCCCCACTACCGCCCGCATGGAACTGGCCAACCGGCTGTTCTTCCGCCTCTACCAATGCGCAAACATGTTGCATAAAACGGGGTCACGAGCCGTCGAAGCGGAGGGCCTGACGACGCAGCAGTGGGCAGTGCTGGGCGCGCTGTCGCGGCCGGAGGCCGCCGATGGCATGAGCGTCGGGGATCTGGCGCGCTACCTGATGGTGAGCCGCCAGAACCTGTCCGGGCTGGTCAGCCGGATGGAACGCGACGGTCACGTGACGCTGGCGCCTGACGGGCGCGACCGCCGCTCGCGGCTGGTGCGGATGAGCACGCCGGGCCGGGAAGTGTGGCTGCACCAGGCGCAGCCGAAGATCCGGCAGTACTACGAGCAGGCGCTGGATGGATTTTCGACCAACGACCTGACGCATACCCTGCACTATCTGCTGAAGCTGCTGGACAACATGCGCGCGCTGGATGCACCGGAGGGCGGCGACAGCGGCCCGATGCAGGACTGAGGCGGGCCGCTGTATCAGGGCTGATACACAGCGGGCCGCACCGCGGTGGCCGCCACCGCGGCATCTCCCGCTACGCGGCTCGCCATGGCGGCTGGCGCGCGATATGCATCGGCATGGGGTTGCTCAGGCACCCCGGTGCTGCGCCGGGAAGTCCTGAACCACTGCCCCGGCTTGCTGCCATCGGTCGCTTGCGCGCAGCCGGGACGGCGTTCGATCGATCCTTACCGGAGATCCCGCCATGACCCGCTATATCGTGCTAGCCAGCTTCACCGACCAGGGCATCCGCGCCGTCAAGGACACCACCAAGCGCGCCGCCGCGGTGCGCGAGATGGGCGCGCGCTTCGGGGTGGAGATGAAAGACATCTACTGGACACTGGGCAAATACGACGTCGTGCTGACCGTCGAGGCCCAGGATGATGCCAGCATGACCGCCTTCGGCCTGGCGGTCGGCGCGCTGGGCAACGTGCGCACGCAAACGCTGCGGGCCTTCAACGTCGACGAGATGCAGGCGATCCTCGGCAAGATGGGTTGAGCCGCACTGGCACTGTTTTCGTCATGAAGAACGCCCGCCATGGTGCGTGGCGGGCGTTGTCGCTTCTGCCTTGTGTCGTTCTTCCTGATATCCGACGATCTTGTCAGACGACGCCCGATAGCCGGGCGGCGACGCAGAGCGGACACTCATACTGCCAACTTCCGGGGACGCCATGCCAGGCAAGAATATCCACGTCGTGCCTACCCATAACGGCTGGGCGGTCGAAGCAGAAGGACGCTCCGGCAACCAGCAGCGATTCACTTCGATGGATCATGCGATCGCTACCGGCATGGAGAAAGCCAGGCGAGCAAAGGTCGAGTTGCTGATCCACGGCAGAGATCACCAGATCATGGAGAGGAGCTCATTTGAAACCGCTCCTGTTGACCTCGACGGGTAGCGGACGCGCACCATCGGAAGCGTTCTTCGGCGAACCTGAATCCGAGCGCTGCCTGCCGTGGGTGGTCGAAGCCTTGCACGGATCTGCTCCGGATAGCGACCGGGATAGCATGCCCCACGTCAGGTCGCACACGTACATCAATGCGCTTCGATTGCCGCACTGAACGTACGCCGGACTCATGGACAATCCGATGCGCAATTTGAAAGGCTTTTACATCCTTCTGGTCGCGGTCACCATTGCGTTCATCTGGATACTGCGGCCCTTCTTCAGCGCGATCCTGTGGGGCACCATACTCGCTATCCTGTTTCATCCAATGCACCGCAAGCTGACGGTGAGATTTGGCAACCGGGAAAATCTCGCGGCGCTGACGACGCTGCTCGTTTGCGTGCTGCTGGCCATTGTTCCGGTCTTCCTGATGATTGCCACACTCGCACAGGAAGTGGCACTTGCCTACAACCAGATCAAGACTGGCACATGGGATTTCGGGCAGTACTTCCGAACTGCCGTACAGGCCCTGCCGGCTTTCGTTGAGAACTGGCTAAACGAAATGGGGTTGGCGGACGTAGCGGGGTTGCAGGCGAAACTGACCGAGGGTGCCGCCCGGATCAGCCAGTTCATGGCGGCCCAGGCTATCACCATTGGCCAGAACACGCTGCAGTTCGCCGTCGGCATCGGCATCATGCTGTATCTGGTGTTCTTCCTGCTGCGTGATGGTACGGTCATTTCCCATCGCATCCGCGAGGCCGTACCGCTGAATGACGCGCACACCCGCCGCCTGGTCAGCCGCTTTACCACCGTAGTCCGCGCCACGGTCAAGGGTAACGTCGTGGTGGCCGCGGTTCAGGGAATCCTCGGGGGCCTGGCTTTTCTGCTGCTGGGCATCAACGGGGTGTTGCTGTGGGGAACGCTGATGGCGTTTCTATCCCTGCTGCCGGCCATTGGCGCTGCGCTGGTCTGGGGTCCGGCCGCGGTTTATTTCTTGCTGGCAGGCCCTGCCTGGAAAGGAGTCGCGCTCATTGCCATCGGTACCCTTGTGATTGGCGCCGTGGACAACTTGCTTCGTCCTGTCCTCGTCGGCAAGGACACCAAGTTGCCGGACTGGGTCGTTCTGATATCGACATTGGGCGGCATGTCTGTTTTTGGCATCAATGGCTTCGTGATAGGTCCCCTGATTGCTGCGCTGTTTATTTCCTGCTGGGATATTTCCGTGATCGAGGATCGCGACGACATGATGTGACCGGCCGTGGCCGCCATGTCGACATCCTGATGCTGCAGATGGCGCAGGCGGCGCAGGCGGCGAACTGGCCGCCTGCCATGGGCAACACCACCATCTTCCGCTCAGACGACAGCGGGCTCCAGTATCTGCCCGCCGCCATAGCTCGACTGGACCGGCACCTGCCCGCCCACCGTCATCCTGATCGCGCAGTACTTGAACTCCGGGATCTTGCCGAACGGGTCCAGCGCTGCGTTGGTCAGCTTGTTGATCGCCGCTTCGTAGTAGCAGAACGGCACGAACACGGCGCCGCGCGGCGTGCCGGCATCGCCGCGCGCATACAGCGTGACTTCGCCGCGTCGCGACGACAGCGTGACCACATCCCCGGGCTTGCCGCCCAGTGCATCGAGATCCAGCGGATGCACCAGCGCCACCGGATCCGGCTCGATCGCATCGAGCACGCCGGCGCGACGCGTCATGCTGCCGGTATGCCAGTGCTCCAGCTGGCGCCCGGTGATCAGCACCATCGGGTAGTCCGCATCAGGCCGCTCCGCAGCCGGAATGATGTCGGCGGGCACGAAGCGGCCACGGCCGGTGGCGGTCGGGAAGCTGTCCGTGAAAATCACCGGCTCGCCCGGATCGCCCTCTTCCATGCATGGATAGGTCACGGCGTGCTCGCGCTCCAGGCGCTCCCAGGTCATGCCGCCGATGCTAGGCATTGCCTGCCGCATTTCGTTGAACACATCCACGACGCTGTCGTAGTGCCATTCCAGGCCGAGCTGCGACGCCATCTGCCGGATGATCCACAGGTCCTGCCGCGCCTGCCCGGGCGGTTCGAGCGCCTGCCGGCCGAGCTGCACGGTGCGGTCGGTGTTGGTGAAGGTGCCGGTCTTCTCCGGGAACGCCGATGCCGGCAGCACCACGTCCGCCAGGTACGCCGTCTCGGTCAGGAAGATGTCCTGCACCACCAGGTGATCGAGCGACGCCAGCGCCTCGCGGGCATGCTCGGCGTCGGGGTCGGACATCGCCGGGTTCTCGCCCATGATGTACATGCCGCGCACTTCGCCGCGCTCGATCGCCTGCATGACCTCCACCACGGTCAGGCCCGGCTGGCGGTCCAGCGGCATGCCCCAAAGCGCTTCGAAACTGGCGATCGCCACCGGATCGTCGACGCGCCGGTAGTCCGGATACATCATGGGGATCAGCCCCGCATCGGAAGCGCCCTGCACGTTGTTCTGCCCGCGCAGCGGATGCAGCCCGGTGCCGGGCCGGCCGATCTGGCCGGTCATCAGCGCCAGCGCGATCAGGCAGCGCGCGTTGTCGGTGCCATGCACGTGCTGCGACACGCCCATGCCCCACAGGATCATCGAGCCCTTCGAGGTCGCATAGGCGCGGGCGACCTCGCGGATGGTTTCGGCGTCGATGCCGCAGATCGGCGCCATCAGCTCGGGACTGTACGCGGCGACGTTGCGCTGCAGTTCGTCGAAGCCGATGGTGCGGCTGTCGATGAAGTCGCGGTCCACCAGGCCCTCGCCGACGATCACATGCATCATCGCGTTGAGCAGCGCCACGTCGGCATCGGGCTTGAACTGCAGGAAGCGCCAGGCGAAGCGCGCCAGGTCGGAGCGGCGCGGATCGGCCACGATCAGTTTGGTGCCGTTCTTCACGGCGTTCTTGATCCAGCTTGCCGCGACCGGGTGGTTCACGGTCGGGTTGGCGCCGATCACGATCACGACCTCGGCCTTGTCGACATCCATTACCGGGTTCGACACCGCGCCCGAGCCGATGCCTTCCAGCAGCGCCGCCACCGACGAGGCATGGCACAGCCGCGTGCAATGGTCGACGTTGTTGCTGCCAAAGCCGGTGCGCACCAGCTTCTGGAACAGGTAGGCCTCTTCGTTGCTGCCCTTGGCCGAGCCAAAGCCCGCCAGCGCGCGCTTGCCATGCGTGTCGCGGATCTGCGCGAGCTTGCCGCCGGCGAGCGCCAGCGCCTCTTCCCAGGAGGCTTCGCGGAACACGTCCATGACGTGGTCCGGGTCCATGACGAAATCGCCGCGCTTGGGCACGCCTTCGCGGCGCACCAGCGGCACGGTCAGCCGCTGCGGGTGCTGCACGTAATCGAAGCCGTAGCGGCCCTTCACGCACAGCCGCTGGTGGTTGGCGGGACCGTCGCGGCCTTCCACGAACAGGATGCGGTTGTCCTTGACGTTGTAGGTCAGCTGGCAGCCCACGCCGCAATACGCGCACACCGATTCGACCTGCTTGTCGGGAACGGCCAGGGCCACGTCGCGCGCGGGCATCAGTGCGCCGGTCGGACAGGCCTGCACGCATTCGCCGCAGGCGACGCAGGTGGAGGCGCCCATGGGATCGTCCATGTCGAACACGATGCGGGCCTGATCGCCGCGCAGTGCCAGGCCGATGACGTCGTTGACCTGCTCGTCGCGGCAGGCGCGCAGGCAGCGGGTGCACTGGATGCAGGCATCGAGGTTGACAGCGATGGCCGGGTGCGACAGGTCCGCCCCCACGCGCTCGCGCGGGGCAAAGCGCGGCTTGCCGACTTCCAGCTTCGCCGCCCACTGGTCGAGTTCGTTGTGGCGCGTGTATTCCGCTTCCGGCATGTCCGACTGCAGCAGCTCCAGCACGGTGCGCTGGGCGCGGCGGGCGCGTTCGGATTCGGTCTGCACCTGCATCCCTGCGGCGGGATAGCGGCAGCAGGACGGGGCCAGCACGCGCTCGCCCTGGATCTCCACCATGCAGGCGCGGCAGTTGCCGGCGGGCTCGAGGCCGTCCTTGTAGCACAGGTGCGGGACGTCGAAGCCCTCGCGCTGCGCCACCTTGAGCAGGCTTTCGCCGGGCTGCGCGGTGACTTCACGGCCGTTGAGCGTGAAGCTGACGGCTGGCTCGGCGGATTCGACAAGCGCGCGTTCGGCGCGGGTCAGTGCATTCATGTCAGTCTCTCACGCGAGTTCGTGCGGGAAGTACTTGATCACGCAGTCGACGGGATTGGGCGCGGCCTGCCCCAGCCCGCAGATCGATGCATCGCGCATCACCGCGGACAGGTCGTCCAGCGCCGCGAGGTCCCACTTCTGCTGATGGATCAGGTCCAGCGCCTTGGCCGTGCCGGTGCGGCACGGCGTGCATTGCCCGCACGACTCATGCTTGAAGAAGTGCATCAGGTTGCGCGCCGCCTGCGTGGCGCTGTCGTGGTCCGACAGGATCACCACCGCGGCCGAGCCGATAAAGCAGCCGTAGGGCTGCAGCGTGTCGAAATCGAGCGGGATGTTGCCCATCGACGCGGGCAGGATGCCGCCTGACGCGCCGCCGGGCAGATAGGCGTAGAACGCGTGGCCGTCGAGCATGCCGCCGCAGTATTCGTCGATCAGCTCGCGCACGGTGATGCCCGCTGGCGCCAGGTGTACGCCCGGCTTCTTCACGCGTCCGGAGACCGAGAACGAGCGCAAACCCTTGCGGCCATTGCGCCCCTGCGAAGCGAACCACTCCGCGCCCTTCTCGATGATGTCGCGCACCCAGTACAGGGTCTCGAAATTGTGCTCGAGCGTGGGCCGGCCGAACAGGCCCACCTGCGCCACATAAGGCGGGCGCAGCCGCGGCATGCCGCGCTTGCCTTCGATCGATTCGATCATCGCCGACTCTTCGCCGCAGATATACGCGCCCGCGCCGCGGCGCAGCTCGATCGTCGGCAGGCCGGAAACGGGCGGGTTGTCGCGCAACTGCCGCAGTGCCTCGGCCAGCAGCGCGCGGCAGCCGGCATATTCGTCGCGCAGGTAGATGTAGATCGCCGATACATTGACCACCGCCGCCGCGATCAGCATGCCTTCCAGGAAGCGGTGCGGATCGCGCTCCAGGTAGACGCGGTCCTTGAAGGTGCCAGGCTCGCCTTCGTCGATATTCACGGCCATCAGGCGCGGTGCGGGTTCCTTGCGCACGATGCGCCATTTGCGGCCGGTGGGGAAGCCCGCGCCACCCAGGCCGCGCAGGCCGGAATCTTCCATCGTGCACAGCACGGCGTCGGCATCGAGGGTGCCGTCGGCAAGGGACTTCAGGAGGCCGTAGCCGCCCGCTGCACGGTATGCGTCGTAATCGATATAGGGCTCAGGTTCGTGACGCACGGCCCTGGCCTGCACCGCGGCGGCAACCGTATCGGCGGTCGCACCGTCCACGGGGTTCTGCCCGACCAGCGCCGCGGGCGCCTTCTCGCAACGGCCGATGCACGGCGCCGCGATCACGCGCACGTCGGTGCCGAGCAAGGCAGGCAGCTTGTCGATCAGCGCGCGGGCACCAGCCAGTTCGCAGGCAATGCCCTCGCATACGCGCACCGTCAGCGCGGGCGGCGCGGCGATCTGTCCGTCCGCGTCCTCGCGGACCACGTCGAAATGGTGGTAGAAGCTGGCGACCTCGTACACCTCGGTCATCGACAGCCTCAGCTCGCTCGCGAGCGCCACCAGGTGCGGCATCGCAAGCTGGCCGTAGCGGTCGTTGATGCAGTGCAGGTGTTCGATCAGCAGGTCGCGGCGGCGCGGCATGTCGCCCAGCGCCACGCGCACTTCGGCCAGCGCGGCCGCGTCGACCTGACGGCCCTTGGGCTGGCGGCGCTTGCGCTGCCGGCCGAGCCCTGTCGCCTCAAGAGGGATGACAACCTGGTTCATGGCGGTGCCTGGATGCGGTTTGTGAGTGTTCGAAGTGCGATCAGGAAGGCGCCCGGGGGGCCGCCCTCCTGTCGTGCTTTGTTCTTATCGTATTGTGCTACCGGGCGTGGCGCCTGTGCAGGCATCGCAGCCGCCACACCCTGTCCTGCCAGCGCCGGGGCGCCGTACTGCTTTCTTCATCAGGTCAGGTCTTCCGGCACGGTACGGTAGCCCATCGGGGCCGAGGTATTGGCGTGGACATACTTGCGGGCATGGGCTTCGCGCATCGGCTTGAGCACGAACAGCGCCATGATCGCAGTCAATGCCGCCATGCCCGAGGCCACCATGAAGACCGCATGCCAGCTGCCCGTGGCGGCGGTGATCACGCTGGAGAACGGCACCAGCAGCGCGGCCGTGCCCTTGGCGGTGTACAGCAAGCCCGCGTTGGTCGCGGCAAACTTCGGCCCGAAGGTGTCGCCGCAGGTGGCCGGAAACAGGCTGTAGATCTCGCCCCAGGCGAAGAACACAACGCCTGTCAGTATCACGAAGGCAACCGGATGGTGGCCGTACTTCGACAGCAGCAGGATACCGATGGCCTCCACCCCGAAGGCAAAGAACATGGTGCGTTCACGGCCGATATGATCGGAGATCCAGCCGAAGAACGGGCGGGTCAAACCGTTGAGCACGCGGTCGATGGTCAGCGCGAAGGTCAGCGCGGGCAAGGTCAGGCCAAGGATCGAGATCGGCGCCTCGTGCAGGCCGAAGTCCTTGGCGATCGGACCGAGCTGGGCGGTGGCCATCAGGCCGCCGGCGGCCATCATCACGAACATGGCGTACATGACCCAGAAGATCGGCGACTTCAGCACTTCGCGCGGCGAAGCGTTGTAGGTGGCGGCAGCCTTCAGCGTGGACTTGACCTCGCTCAGGACCTTGGCGGACGGCGGGAACAGGGCCATGCCCAGGATGAACACGACCAGGCCCTGGCCAAGACCGAACCACAGGAACGCGGCTTCATAGCCCGACGTCTTGATCATGTTGGCGATGGGCACCACGGTCAGCGCGGAGCCCGCGCCGAAGCCGGCCGCTGTGATCCCTGCCGCCAGACCTCGGCGATTCGGGAACCACTTCAACGCGTTGCCGACACAAGTGCCATACACCGCGCCCGCGCCCAGGCCGCCGATTGCCGCGGCGACGTACAGCATCGGCAACGAAGACGCCACCGAGTTCAGCGCCCACGCGACGGCGCAAAGCAGGCCGCCACCCACCACTACCGGGCGCGGGCCGTACTTGTCGACGAGGTAGCCCTCGATTGGTACCAGCCAGGTTTCCGTCACGACGAAGATGGTGAATGCCACCTGGATCGCGGTGCGGCCCCAGTGGTATTTGTCGTCGATCGGGTTGACGAACAGCGTCCAGCCGTACTGCATGTTGGCGATCATCGCCATGCAGATCACGCCGAAGACCAATTGCACCCACGGCGACGCAAAACGCGACGTGGACTCCCTTTGCTGCAGTTCCATGATGTCTCCTTATAGCGGCAAGCCGCCAAGGTGGAAGATTGGGCGCCTGAAGACGCCTCTGCGTGACTCTCGGTCTCGAACAGCTTAGCCGTTCTAGTGCTATACGGTATGTGATATATCACACAAGTCAAGCGTATTCGTTGCGGCTCTGCAGCAAACACTTTCCGCAACCTGCGCCGGCATGGCCGATGCTGCGGCGCAACTATTGCGCGCGCCGCATCAACGGCTGTGCCGCTGGTACCGGGAATCCTTGGAAATCAAGCAGTTGCCTTGAGTCGGCGCATCAATCCACGCGCCGGTGGCAGCCATCAGCATGCCGGGGATTAGGGAGCGAGGAAACCGGGAAAGCGACCGGTTGGGGAAAGTCCCTAGTTTGATACATTTAAACAACGTGACTTCCGCTTGGCATGGAGGGGCCGGCATGCCACGTGCTGGCTCTGCCAAGAACAGGGAGGATGAAGGAAGGCAAGCGCCTGGGCGGAAGGCTTGGCGGAACGTGGGGCGGGACGCCAGGGGCGGATCGGCGGCAGCATAGCGCGCAAGACAGCGCACCGAGGGGGGAGAGATGGAGAGATGGCGGCCGCGGGTCTTCAAGCCAGGCTTGAGACGGACAAGCTCTACAACAACAAGGGATGCCGGCCGCTACATCCTTGCCAGACGCGCTCAAGGCGGTGCCATGCGCACACGCACGGACAGCGCCCGGCGCTGCGCCGATCAGGCGTATGCCAGTTCGCCGGCAGCGGGCACGACGCGCGCCTGGCGTGCGCGGCCCACTCCGTCGCTTTCCTGGCTCGATCCCAGTCCTGCAAAGCGGCCATGTTCCTGCGCGGTCACCAGCACGTCCATCGGCAGGCGGGTGGCCAGCATGATGGTCATGGCGGCACCGCCGGCAAGCGCGGCCAGGCCCAGGACGAAGAGCAATGCGACTTCCATTTGAAAACTCCAGTTGCGTTGTGGTCAGGAGTTTTCATTATATGCTGCGCCGCACTATGTGTAAATATCCTGTATGTAATATATCAGTAGAGGTTCGACTCCAATACAACAGTCGGCGGTTGTTAACTGTCGCGCGCCATCAGACGGTGGTGGTGTCCCGGCGCGAGGCAGCCGGGTCTTCATACTCCAGGCCGCGCAACGCGTCCCAGATAGCAGCGGCATTGGGCTTCAGCGACCGGCTCTTGCGCCGCACCAGCATGACGGTCGACGTCACCTGCGGCCGCAATGGCCGCATCACGGCGGCCGGGTTCAGGCCGCCCGCCTGCGCGCGCGACGGCACTACGCCGATGCCCAGCCCCAGCGCCACCATGCCGAACACCGCGGCGAAGTGCCCGAGCAGCTGCAGCGAACTGGTCCGTACGTGATAGCTGCTGAGCGCTTTCTCCACCGCTGGCTGCACGCCGCACTGCTGGTCCAGCGTCAGCACGCTGGCATCGCTGAGCTCGCCCCACCCTACCGTGTCGCCAGCGGCCAGCGGGTGCTGCGCCGGCAGCACGGCGTGATAGGGGTCGATGCACAGCGGCTCGCAGTACAGGTCATCGGCGGCCTGCGGATCGGTGGCGATGCCGAAGTCGACCTCGCCGCTGCGCACGCTCTGCAGCACCGATTCCTGCGAGCGGTCCTTCAGGTGGATCGCGATCGCGGGCCACGCCTGCCGGCAGCCCGCCAGCCACGACGGCAGAGACATCGAGCTGAGCACCGGGTCCGACGCGATCTGCACCAGGCCCTGGCACGGACGGCTCGCGCTCTGGCTGTCGCGCAGCGTCTGCTCCACCTCCTCGATCAGGTGGCAGATGCGCTGCGACAGGCGCAGGCCGGCTTCAGTCAGTTCCACCTGGCGCGTGGTGCGGTCGAACAGGCGCTGGTCGATTTCTTCTTCCAGCTCGCGCACGCTGCGGCTTACCGCGGACTGCGTCAGGCCGAGCTCGGCGGCCGCGCGCGTAAAGCTCTTGTGCCGCGCCACCGCGGCGAAGGCCTTCAGCTGGGGCAGCGAGATGTTCATGGCCGCCCTCCCTGACCCGCGGCGGCCTGGCACAGGCGCAACCCGTGGTCGGGCGCGGCGGGATGTCGCGGTGCGGACACCGATGCATGCGGTCCGGTCATGGCAGTCTCCTTGATGGGGGCGTGGCTGTGTGCAGCCATCGATGTGACGGGTAGGGATTTTGAGATCGGCGCCTGACATGGAAGGCATGCAAATCCGGGATTGATGCTACTTGAATCTAAGATCAGGACTGCATAAAGTTTTTTATCGTTTGTATTGATGACCGTTTATATATTGCACGGAACGATTGAATGAGGAACGCCACGCTGCGGCAACTGAAGGTCTTTGAAACCGTCGCCCGCCATATGAGCTTTTCACGGGCTGCCGAGGAGCTGCACCTGACGCAGCCGGCCGTGTCGACCCAGGTCCGGCAGCTGGAGCACCATGTCGGCCTGCCGCTGTTCGAGCAGCTCGGCAAGAAGATCTACCTGACCCCGGCCGGGCACGAGATGCTGCACTACAGCCGCAGCATCATCCAGCAGTTCCGCGAGGCCGAGGACGCCATGTCGCAACTCAAGGGCATCTCCGGCGGACGCCTGAACGTAGCGGTGATCAGCGCCGGCGACTATTTCTTTCCGCGGCTGCTGGCGGAATTCATGGAGCGCCATGAAGGCGTGACGCTGAACCTTGCAGTGCACAATCGCGAGGAATTGCTGCACCAGCTGGCCGGCAACCTGACCGACCTGGCGGTGATGGTGCGTCCGCCGGAAGGCATGGACACCATCAACGAAGCCTTCGCGCCCCACCCTTACGTCATCGTTGCGGCACCCAGCCATCCGCTGGTCGGCAAGCGCAACATCCCGCTTTCGGCATTGGCCGACGAGGCCTTCGTTTCGCGCGAAAAGGGGTCTGATACGTGGAATTCGATGCAGGAAGGCTTTGCCGGGCGGCTTTCCAACCTGCGCATCGCAATGGAGATCAAGAGCACGGAGACCATCAAGCAGGCGGTGATTGCCAACATGGGCATCGCATTCCTGTCGGCACACACGGTCGGGCTCGAATTGCAGGCGGGGAAGCTGGCCGTGCTCGATATCGAGGGCTTTCCGGTGATGCTCAACTGGTACGTCGTGCATCGCAAGAACAAACGGCTGCCGCCGGTGGCGCTGGCATTCAAGCAGTTCCTGATGGAGGAAGGCGCCGGACTGATCCAGCGGATCACGGGTGTGGAAGGACTGATTCGCCTGGAAGCCTAGCCTTGGCAATCCATAAATGATTGATTATGGTTTGACGGCGAAACTTTAATTATCGTAAATCGTTCGCCGTCCCTATGCTTGTCTCAACCCCACCGCTACAGCGCATCGAGGAGACAAGCCATGAACCAGGTCCAGACTGACAGCCGCCCCGCAGCCATCACGGTCGGCACCGACAACCAGCCCATCCCACGCGAGACGCAGCTCGCGGCCTATAACGCCGCCTTTATCGAACTGGGCCTGCGTTTCCGCTGGGACGCCGACATGTACGAATGGCTGTGCGGCATCGAGTGCGAAAAGGCCCGTGTCGCCCGCTATATCGAAGAGCACCACGCCCACCTGCTCGCCGCCTATGATGCGGCCTTCCTCAGCGGGCTGATCTTCGAGAAGAAGAACGAGTACCTGCGCGCGGTCGGCCATCTGAACTGAGCGGTCCGATCGGTTACAGGCGAGGCGCAGTGGCGGCCTCGCCTTTTTAATTCCGGCGCGTACTGCCTGTCCGACACGGCATGAAACTAGCTTGCCATGACAGTGTCGCCGCGCCTGCGGCGCTTCCGCAGCAGCCGGCGCGGGCATGCGCCGCGCCCCTGCCACCACATGGAACCCGCTCGCCACCAATGCCGCACAGACATGCCGGCCGATGAAGCCGCCCGCGCCGGGCAGTACCATCCGACGGATGCGTCGACCATCCTGCGCCGCGCCGCGATTTCCGGGACCTGCGCCAGCGTGGTCTCCACCGGCATGCTCGCCCGTGGCGGCACCATTGATTGCGGCAGCGCGTTCGCGGCGGTCAATGCGGTCAGCCACTGGATCTGGGGCGAACGCGCCATGCATGCCAACCGGCCTTCGGTCCGGCATACCATGCTGGGCTACGTCATCCATCATGCGATGTCGGTGTTCTGGGCCGTGTTCTATGAAACCGCGGTGGCACGGCATCATGCACGCGGCGCCGCGGGCACCCTGGCGCTTGGCGGCCTTGGCGTGGCAGCCCTGGCCTGCCTGGTGGACCTGAAGTGTACGCCGCACCGCCTGACGCCCGGCTTCGAGCGGCGCCTGTCGCCGCGCATGCTGGCGCTGGTCTACCTGGCTTTCGGGCTGGCCCTGCCGCTGGGGTCGCTGCTGGTGCGGCACGCGGCGCGCAAGCAGTGAACCTGCAGCGCGCGCAAGGTTCATTGCGCCATGCCCGTGCGGGGCAGCCTGCAAGGAGCCGGGCACCGATTGCAGAACTTACGCGGTGCTCGGCGTCCGAAGCCATCCTCGGCGCGGCGCACCGCTGGGCAACCAGCAGTTCCTGAAAGGCTGGAAGAAGAGAACCAGCGGCGGCCGGCAAGCCGGCCACCCGGGGCGCAGCGATATCAGGCCTGTTCCTTGACCTGGCTCTCCAGTTCGACCAGCCGCTTCTTCAGCGCACGCTCTTCCTGGAAGCGCACGGTCTCGTCGCGAATCACGGCGACGATACCGGTGATGGCGCCCGCGTCATCCTTGAGCAGCGCCACGGTAAAGGCGATCGACAGGCCCTTGCCGTCCTTGTCGACCGCGGGCACCTTGAGCAGGTCATGGCCGTAGCGCGTGATGCCGGTGGCCATGGTCTTGTCATAGCCCTCCCAATGGCGCCCGCGCAGCCGTTCCGGAATGATCAGGTCGAGCGACTGGCCCATGGCCTCGGCCTGGGTGTAGCCGAACATGCGCTCGGCGGCGGGATTCCACAGCGTGATGGCGCCCTTGGCGTCGGAGATGATGATGGCGTCGCCGATGGCGGACACCAGTTGCGCGTAGTCGATGGGTTCTGGCATGGAGATTCCCTTTCTGTCGGTCATTGCCGGTTGGGGTATGTTGCCACCAAGGTAGCGCGGCACGGGTCCACGCTGCAAGCAAAAACGCCGGGGCGGCGCAACTGGCGCGGCCCCGGCGTACGCCCCGGCACATGTGCCGGGCAGGCGGCGTCAGATCACCTGGGACTCGCGCAGGCGCTTGATGTCGTCCGCGCCGTAGCCCAGGCCGGCCAGTACTTCCTCGCTATGCTCGCCCAGCAGCGGCGAACCCGTGATTTCCGGCTTGAGGTCGGAGAACTTGATCGGGCTGCCCACCGTCAGGTAAGAACCGCGCTCCTTGTGCGGCACCTCGGTGATGCTGCCGCTGGCGCGCAGCGACGGATCGGCGGCGATCTCCTTCATCGACAGCACCGGCGAGCACGGGATGTCATGCTTGCGCAGGATGTCCACCGCTTCGTACTTGGTCTTGTCGGCAAGCCATTCCTCGATGGTGTTGAAGATATCGAAGATATGCGGCTGGCGTGCCTTGGCGGTGGCGTAGTTGGGATCGTCGATCCATTCCGGCTTGCCCAGCGCCTTGCAGATCGGCTCCCAGGCATGGCCCTGGATGGTGAAGTAGATGTAGGCGTTGGGATCGGTCTCCCAGCCCTTGCACTTCAGCACCCAGCCCGGCTGGCCGCCGCCGCCCGCGTTGCCGCCGCGCGGCACCACGTCGCTGAAGCTGCCATGCGGGTACTGCGGATACTCTTCCAGGAAGCCCAGGCGGTCCAGGCGCTGCTGGTCGCGCAGCTTGACGCGGCACAGGTTCAGCACGGCGTCCTGCATCGACACGGCCACCTTCTGGCCTTTGCCGGTCTTGTCGCGGCCGATCAGCGCGGTCAGGATGCCGATGGCGAGGTGCATGCCGGTGTTGGAGTCGCCCAGCGCCGCGGCGGACACCGTCGGCGGGCCATCCCAGAAGCCCGTGGTCGACGCCGCGCCGCCCGCGCACTGCGCCACGTTCTCATAGACCTTCAGGTCTTCGTAGTGGTGGCCGTCGCTGAAGCCCTTGACCGAAGCCACGATCATCTTCGGATTCAGCTCGTTGATGCGTTCCCACGAGAAGCCCATGCGGTCCAGCGCGCCCGGCCCGAAGTTCTCGACCAGCACGTCCGATTCGCGGATCAGCTGCTCCAGGATCTTCTTGCCTTCCGGCTTCTTGGTGTCCAGCGTGAGCGAACGCTTGTTGCTGTTGAGCATGGTGAAGTACAGCGCGTCGACATCCGGGATGTCGCGCAGCTGCGTGCGCGTCACGTCGCCGGAACCGGGGCGCTCGACCTTGATCACGTCGGCGCCGAACCATGCCAGCAGCTGCGTGCACGCGGGGCCGGCCTGGACGTGCGTGAAGTCGATGATCTTGATGCCGTTGAGTGGGAGGTTCACTTTCGTTCTCCTATTGGATCAGAGGGGTGAAGTTCGGGTGAAATTCGGGCGAATTACTTCTTGGCCGAGCTTTGCGGATTCAGGTTGGTCAGGCGGCCGCTTTCGGTGCCGGCAGCCGGGTCGATGACGGCATTGACCAGCGTGGGCTTGCCCGACCGCAGGGCTTCGTTCACCGCGGCTTCGAGTTCCGCCGGCGTGGTGACGTTGTGACCGACGCCGCCGAACGCTTCCATCATCTTGTCGTAGCGCGCTCCCGGGACGAACGTCGTGACCGCCGGATCCTTGCCGCCGGTCGGATTCACGTCGATGCCCTTGTAGACGCCGTTGTTGTTGAAAATGACGATGCAGACCGGCAGGTTGTAACGGCAGATCGTCTCGACTTCCATGCCCGAGAAACCGAATGCACTGTCACCGCACAGCGCCAGCACCGGCTTGCTGGTCTCGACCGCCGCGGCGACCGCGTAGCCCATGCCCACGCCCATCACGCCCCAGGTACCCACGTCCAGGCGCTTGCGCGGCTCGTACATGTCGATCACGGCACGGGCGTAGTCCAGCGTGTTGGCGCCTTCGTTGACAAACGAGATGCCCGGATTGGCCTTGACGACCTCCTTCAGCACGCCCAGCGCGCCGTGGAAGTTCATCGGCGACGCATCCCTGGCCTTGGCCAGGGTCTCGGCCATCTTCGCCAGGTTCGTGTCCCTGCGGTCGGCCACCGCGTTCAGCCAGTCGGCGCCCGGCTTGGCAAAGTCGTTGCCGACCTTGTCGAGGATTGCCGACACGCACGATCCGATGTCACCCACTACCGGCGCGGCGATGGCGACGTTGCTGTCCATCTCGGTCGCCGCGATGTCGATCTGGATGAATTGCTTCGGCTTGCCCCAGGTCTTGCCCTTGCCGTGCGACAGCAGCCAGTTCAGCCGTGCGCCGACCAGCAGTACCACGTCGGCTTCAGCCAGCACATACGAGCGCGCGGCCGAGGCCGATTGCGGGTGCGTATCGGGCAGCAGGCCCTTGGCCATCGACATCGGCAGGTACGGAATGCCCGTCTTCTCGACCAGCGTGCGGATATCCGCCTCGGCGCGTGCATAAGCGGCACCCTTGCCCAGCAGGATCAGCGGGCGCCTGGCGCCCTTCAGCAGCGCGACGGCACGGTCGACCGAGTCCGGTGCGGGCAGTTGGCGCGGGGCCGGATCCACCACCTTGATCAACGACTTGCGGCCCTTCTCGGCCTCCATCGACTGGCCCAGCAGCTTGGCCGGCAGGTCCAGGTACACGCCGCCCGGACGGCCCGACACGGCGGCACGAATCGCACGCGCGATACCGACACCAATGTCTTCAGCGTGCAGCACGCGGAAGGCAGCCTTGGCGTGCGGACGGGCGATGGCCAGCTGGTCCATCTCTTCGTAGTCACCCTGCTGCAAATCGACGATCTCGCGCTCGCTCGAGCCGCTGATCAGGATCATCGGGAAGCAGTTGGTGGTCGCATGCGCCAGCGCCGTCAGCCCGTTCAGGAAACCGGGCGCAGACACGGTCAGGCAAACGCCCGGCTTTTGCGTGAGAAAGCCGGCAATCGCTGCGGCGTTGCCTGCGTTCTGCTCGTGACGGAAGCTGATGACGCGCATGCCGTTGGCCTGCGCCAGACGCGCCAGATCGGTGACCGGAATGCCGGGCAGGCCGTAGATGTTTTCGATGCCGTTCAGCTTGAGCGCGTCGATGACCAGATGAAAACCATCGGTTTGTGCCTGATGCTCTTCCGCGGTGTGACGCTGCAGCTCGTTTCCGACTTCTGCCATGGTTGCTTCCTTCTATGCAAATTGACTGGGTTGGAATTCTTCTGTTTCAGGCTTCCGCGGTGGTGCTCTGGGCCCGCTTCGCTACGACTTCGGACATGCTTGGTCTCCTCGTTGGACTCGTGTTCGTGGTGCGCAGGGGCTGCCCCCTTTGCTTCAACCTCTGCCGGTTCATTCGACCGGTCTGATGACATACGGTATGTGATATATCAGAGAACGGCAAGCTATTTTCCTACTCTGCGACGAACTTTCGTCAGTGCACTGCAGCAAACTACCGTCTATCTACGGTCAAATCGGCGCAACTCCTTAATCCGTGCCTTTCATTCCCCCTTGGCACAGATGCAGGAGTCCATTCGCAACGCTAGTTGCACTTTGAATCCCGGCTCAAGATATATCACATACCAATTTTTGAGGCACTTTGATGCGATCTGAAATGCCTTGCAAGGTCCTCAACTGGTCCAAGACCTGGCGCCTGGCGTTGCGGCACATGAATCCGTGGATTGATGCTAACTGAAGCTTAAATAGCCTTGGCTTAAAGTTTTTTATCGTATCTATTCATGACCATTTATATGTCGCGGAACTGGCATGAATTGGGGTGTGGGACGCCGTAGCGCCCCCCCTGTGGCATCCCGCCCCCCATGGAAAACCCCTACGCCGGCGTTTCCTCCAGCTGCCGCAGCAATGCATCGACACTGCCCTTGGCATCGCCAAACCACATCCGCGTGTTGTCCTTGTAGAACAGCGGGTTGTCGACTCCCGCGTAGCCCGCCGCCATGCTGCGCTTGGACACCACCACGGTCCTGGCCTTCCACACCTCCAGCACCGGCATGCCGGCAATCGGACTGGCGGGGTCTTCCAGCGCACCTGGGTTGACGATGTCGTTGGCGCCGACCACCAGCACCACGTCGGCCTTCTCGAAGTCGTCGTTGATCTCCTCCATTTCCAGCACGATGTCGTACGGCACCCTCGCCTCGGCAAGCAGCACGTTCATGTGCCCCGGCAAGCGTCCAGCCACCGGGTGGATGCCGAAGCGGACATTGACCCCCTGCGCGCGCAGCCGCCGCGCGATCTCGCTGATGGTGCCCTGGGCCTGCGCCACCGCCATGCCATAGCCCGGCACGATGATGACCTCGTTGGCATCCTTGAGCAGGCTGCTGACTTCCTCGCTCGACACCGGCAGCACCTCGCCCTGCTCGGCCGCCGCACCCTGCGCCTGCACCGCGCCGAAGCCGCCCAGGATCACTGACAGGAACTTGCGGTTCATTGCCTTGCACATGATGTAGCTGAGAATGGCGCCGCTCGACCCCACCAGCGCGCCGGTGATGATCAGCAGGTCGTTGCCCAGCATGAAGCCGGTCGCCGCGGCCGCCCAGCCGGAGTAGCTGTTCAGCATCGACACCACCACCGGCATGTCGGCGCCGCCGATTGCCAGCACCAGGTGGGCGCCGACCAGCAGCGCGATCACCGTCATCGCGGCCAGCGGCACCAGCCCCAACTGCGGGTCGGGCGCGCTGAGGAAGGCATAGCCCAGCCACACGCACACCACCAGCGCGCCGGCGTTGAGCACGTGGCGCCCCGGCAGCAGCATCGGCTTGCCGCCCATGGTGCCCTGCAGCTTGAGGAAGGCGATGATCGACCCGGTGAAGGTGACCGCGCCGATCAGGATGCCAAGGTAGGTCTCGACCTCATGGATCACCTTCTCCGCGCCCGCCAGCGTGGTCGGCTCCAGATAGTTGGCGTAGCCGACCAGCACCGCGGCCAGGCCGACGAAGCTGTGCAGCACCGCCACCAGCTGCGGCATCTGCGTCATCTCCACGCGCCTGGCCAGCACCGCGCCGGCGATGCCGCCCACCAGCATCGCGCCGATGATGATGGGAACGCCGTCGGGCGTTCCGGCCAGCACGGTGGTCACCACCGCGATCACCATGCCGGCGATGCCGAACAGGTTGCCGCGCCTGGCGGTGGCGGGATGGCTCAGCCCGCTCAGGCTGAGGATGAACAGCGCGCTGGCGCCAAGGTAAGCGATATTGCTGATTCCGGAAGGCATGGCTCGGTCTCCTTAGCCCTTTTGTACTTCGGCCTTGTGTTCAGTCGCGCTGGAACATCTTCAGCATGCGCTGCGTGACCAGGAAGCCGCCGGCGATGTTGATGGTCGCAACCAGCACCGCGCAACCCGCGATCACCGCAGTCAGCAGCGACGGCTTGCCCAGCTGCACCAGCGCCCCCACCACGATGATCCCGCTGATGGCATTGGTCACGCTCATCAGCGGCGTGTGCAGCGCGGCGGTGACGTTCCACACCACCTGGTAGCCGACGAAGATCGCCAGCACGAACACGGTGAAGTGCGCCATGAACGCAGGCGGCGCCACCGCCCCGAGGGCGAGCAGGGCAATTGCCGCAAGCGCCAGCGCGGCCAGCGTCACGCCGGTGCGGTTGCGCGGCGGGGCCGCGACCGCCTCCACCGGCGCCGCGGCCGGCGCCTGCTGCTGCGGTATCGCCACCGTCAGCGGCGGCGGCGGCCAGGTCACCGCGCCCTGGTGCTGCACCGTGGCGCCGCGGATCATCTCGTCGTCCATGTTGACCACGAGCTGGCCATCCTTGCCCGGCGTCAGCTCGGTCAGCAGGTGGCGGATATTGGTGGCGTAGAGCTGGCTCGACTGCGCCGCCATGCGGCTGGGCAGGTCGGTATAGCCAATGATGGTCACGCCATCGCGGCGCACGCTTTCGCCAGGCACGGTCAGCACGCAGTTGCCGCCCTGCTCGGCGGCAAGGTCCACCACCACGCTGCCAGAGCGCATGAGCCCGACGGTCCCGGCTTCCAGCAGCTTCGGCGCCGGCTTGCCCGGGATCAGCGCGGTGGTGATGATGATGTCCACCTCGCGCGCCTGCTCGGCGAAGAGGCGCATTTCCGCCTCGATGAAGGCGGGACTCATCTCCTTGGCATAGCCGCCGCTGCCGCTGCCGTCCTCTTCGATCTCGACGGTCAGGAACTCGGCGCCCAGGCTCTCGATCTGCTGGCGCACCACCGGCCGTGTATCGAAGGCGCGCACCACCGCGCCCAGGCTGCGCGCAGCGCTGATCGCCGCCAGCCCCGCCACGCCCGCGCCGATCACCAGCACGCGCGCCGGCGGGATCTTGCCCGCGGCGGTGATCTGGCCGGCAAAGGGCCGGCCGAAGGCATGCGCGGCTTCGATCACCGCGCGGTAGCCCGCCATGTTGGCCATGGAGCTGAGCGCATCCAGCTTCTGCGCGCGCGAGATGCGCGGCACGCAGTCCATCGCCAGCACCGTCGCGCCGCGCTGCGCCAGCCGCTCCAGCATCGGCATCTGCTGCGCCGGCCAGACAAAGCCGATCAGCGTGGCATGCTTCTTCAGCAGCGCCGCCTCTTCCACGCCCAGGCTGGGGTGGACCTGCGGCGGGCGCACCTTGACCACCACGTCGACCGAAGCCCACAGGCTCGCCGCATCGACGATGGCGGCGCCGGCGGCGCGGTAGTCATCGTCGGAGAACGACGCCTCCTGGCCCGCGCCGGTCTCTACCGCGACCTGGTAGCCGAGCTTGAGCAGTTCCTTGACCGAGTCCGGGGTGGCGGCAACGCGCCGCTCGCCCGGGTGGACCTCGCGGGGCACACCGATCGTCATTGGCATGGCATTCACCGTATCGAGTTGGGTTGGGTCGGCATGAGTCGCGCTCAGCCGCGCACGTGGTTGACCAGCGAGCCGATGCCCGCGATCGACACCTCCACCACGGCGCCGTCCTTCATCGACCCCACGCCCAGCGAGGTGCCGACGGCAATCACGTCACCGGGCATCAGCGTCAGATCCTGCGAAATACGGCTGACCTGCTCTTCCGGCGAGAAGATCATGTCCGACAGCGGGTAGTTCTGCCGCTCCACGCCGTCGAGCCGTGTCACCACGCTGGCGCCGCGCCAGTCAAAGCCGGTGACGATGGCCGGGCCGATGCAGCCGAAGGTGTCGAAGCCCTTGGCACGCGTCCATTGCGGGAAATTGGGATCGGCGGTGATCAGCTCGGCCGCGGTCACGTCGTTGACGATGGTGTAGCCGAAGATATGGGCGCCAGCCTCCGCTACCGACACATTGCGTGCCTTCTTGCCGATGACGATGCCGAGCTCGCCCTCGTAGACGATCTTGCCGTCGTAGCTCTTGGGGCGCTGCACGGCGTCGTTGGGGCCGGCCAGCGACGATGCCGGCTTGATCAGGAACAGCGGGTGCGTCGGCACCGGCTTCTCCAGCTTGCGCGCGAGCGCGTGGAAGTTGTTCCACAGCGCCACCACCTTGCCGGGCTCGCAGGGCGCGACCAGCGCCAGCGCGGCGCGCTCATGCACGGCGCCCGTGGGCTCGGGATGGTTGAAGCCGTCGCGGTCGTATTCGACCACGCGATTCTGGTCAGGGCCATCGAGGCGGCCATGGCCGATGCTGCCGTCGGCGCGGCGAAAGCGTATCCAGGTTTGCACGGCAATGCTCCTTGCGCAGGCAAAGGCGGGCCTGCCTGCGTCAATGTCAGTTGCAGGATGTCAGGAAGGAAAAGCGTGGAAGGCAGTGGAACGTTGGCGCGTCGTTCCCGCCTTCGCGGGAACGACGACAGTACGCGCAGTACAGCGCCCTAGCGCATGCTAAGGCTCGCTAACGCACCGTAACGCACCACCACAACGCACCACAACGCGCCGTTGCGCGCGCCTCATACCGCCCCGGCCAGCTTCATCGCCGAGATCTGCGCTGGCGTGCGGCCCAGCCATTCGAGGATCTCGTCGGTATGCTCGCCCAGCAGCGGCGAGCGCTCCACCTGCACCGGCGATGCCGACATCGTGATCGGGCAGCCCAGCTGCACGTAGTTGCCGCGCTGCGGATGCTCCAGCTCGACCAGGTAGCCGCGCTGGTACAGCGACTGGTCCTCGATCAGGTCTTTCATCGACAGGATCGGGCCGCACGGCACATCCACCTCGTTGAGCGCGGCCATCACATCGAACTTGCTGACCTTGCTGGTCCATTTCTCGATCACGGCAAAGCAATCGGCGAGGTGCTTGAGGCGCGCTTCCGGCGTGGCGTAGTCCGGGTTGGTGATCAGGTCCTCGCGGCCGCACAGGCGCATCAGCGGCTCCCAGCCCTGGGGCTGGATGATGACGTAGACGTAGTCGTTGGGGCCGCCCGGCGCGCAGCGCAGCGCAGCGCCTGGCTGGCCGCCACCAGAGGCATTGCCTGCGCGCGGCACGTGGTCGCCGAACTCCTGGTTGGGATATTCGCGCAGCGGGCCGTTGTCCAGGCGCTGCTGGTCGCGCAGCTTGACGCGGCACAGATTCAGTACCGCATCCTGCATCGCCACCTCCACGCGCTGGCCGCGGCCGGTGTGCTCGCGGTGCAGCAGCGCGGCCAGGATGCCGACCACGCAATGGATGCCAGTGCCCGAGTCGCCGATCTGCGCGCCGGTCACGGTCGGCACGCCTTCGGCATCGCCGGTGGTCGAGGCGGAGCCGCCCATGCACTGCGCCACGTTCTCGTACGCCTTGCAGTCGGCATACGGCCCCGGGCCGAAGCCCTTGATCGAGGCATAGACCAGCCGCGGGTTCAGGTCCTGCAGGTGCTCCCAGTCGAAGCCGGCGCGCGCGAGCACGCCGGGCCCGAAGTTCTCGATCAGCACGTCACAGCGCTGTACCAGGTCTTCGAGCAGCGCCTTGCCTTCAGGCGTCTTCATGTTCAGCGTCAGGCTGCGCTTGTTGGAGTTGAGCATGGTGAAGTACAGGCTGTCGGCGTTGGGCACGTCGCGCAGCTGGCTGCGGGTAATGTCGCCGCGGCCGGGCATCTCCACCTTGATCACGTCCGCACCCAGCCACGCCATCAACTGCGTGGCCGAGGGGCCTGCCTGGACGTGGGTCATGTCCAGGATGCGAACACCTTGCAGTGCCTTGGTTTCCATTGCGAAAGTCTCCTTTTAACCGCTGATTTTGTCGCTCCTGATGACATACGGTATGTGATATATCAGAAGAGAGCAAGTGGAGTTTGGCAAGTGCAACAGAAATATCGACGATGCGGCGCAGCATATGCGGAGAAAGAGACACTTGATACAGAGGATGTCGCAGTCACCAGCGCTTGATTCTCACATTGATATATCACATACCATCTGGCGAAATGCATCGACGCCGGCACGTAACAAAAACGGCGGACCGAAGTCCGCCGTTTTGCCCTGCAATGCTCACCTCAGTCGAGGAAATCGCAGTGCTTCTCCACGTAGTCCGCCAGGTCCAGCGAGTGCTGACGCACCAGCCGCTCGGCCAGTTCGGTATCGCGCTTCTCCAGCGCTTCGATGATGCGCAGGTGATCCACGATCGACCTTGCCGCGCGGTCGCTCTGCGAGATCGTCATCTTCCGGATCGCGCGCACATGGATAAAGATATTGCGGATCGTGTCCATGATGATCTGCGACCTGGACAACTGCACGATCGCCTGGTGGAACGCGATATTGGCGTCGGAATACTCCTCGATATGTTCCGCCGGCGTGGAATCGCGGAAGCTGTCGAACATGCGGCGCAGCTGGGCGATTTCCTGGTCGGTGGCATTCTGCGTGGCAAGGCGCGCCGCCATGCTCTCCAGCGCCGCCCACATCTGGATCATCTCTACGATCTCGCGCTTGGTCTTGCGCATGATGTAGATGCCGCGGCGCGGCACGGTGCGCAGGAAGCCTTCCTGCTCCAGCAGCGTCATGGCTTCGCGGATCGGCGTGCGGCTGACGCCCATGGCTTCGCTCAGCACCCTTTCGTCGAGTCGGATTTCGTCGTGCGACTGGTAGATATCGGCGTCGGCGATGGCCTGCCGCAGCATGGCATAGGCCTGGTCGCGCAGGCTGGCGCCCGCGTTGATCGGTTGCACGGACAAGGTCAGCCCGTTGGGCTGGACAATGGATTGTGGTTGCGCAGACATGGAATAGGCTCGTGTGAGACCGGTGGCGCGGCGGCCGGAATGGCTGCCCGCCACATTTCCGCACAGCTTAGCAAAACGCTCGACTCATTACGAAAATGCATCAAGCAATACGTCGCGGTCATGCATCGGCACCGTCAGCGTGCGCGGTCTATCGTATATGGTATATCACAATCGTCTTGCCATTTCTTGCCCAAAAGCGGGGCAGGCGCAACATTGAGGCGGCCCTCTCGCGGCGGGAGGGCCAAAACCCTTGCCCTCTCCCGCCCGCCATCCACTCCCGCCGGCGGCTACGCGGCGAGCTTGGCCATCGAGTCACGCTGCTTGATCAAACCCAGCACGGCGTCACACATCGGCGTCGGTTGCCCGACCAACCGGCCCATTTCCTGCACCACCGTGAGCAGCGGGTCGATTTCCATGGCGCGCCCCGCCTCCAGGTCCTGCAACATTGAAGTCTTGTGCGCTCCCACCGCTCCCGCGCCGTCGATGCGCCGCTCGACGTCGACGCGGAACTTGACCCCGAAGCGCTCGGCAATGCCCTGCGCCTCCACCATCATCTGGCGCGATAGTGCGCGCGTGGCAGGATCCGAGGTAATGACGTCGAGCGTGGCATGGGTCAGCGCGCTGATCGGGTTAAAGCAAAGGTTGCCCCACAGCTTCAGCCAGATTTCGTCGCGGATGTTGTCGCGCACCGGCGCCTCCAGGTCAGCCGCCATCATCAGCTCGCTGAGCCGGGTCACGCGGGTTGAACGGCTGCCATCCGGCTCGCCCAGCGGAAATTTCTTGCCATACACATGCTTGATCACGCCGGGCGCGACGATTTCGGCAGCAGGATAGACCACGCAGCCGATTGCGCGCTCCGGCCCGAAGCCACGCCATTGCCGGCCGCCCGGGTCGACGCTTTCCAGCGTCGACCCCGCCAGCTCGCCGCCGTGCTTGTGGAAATACCAGTAAGGAATGCCATTGACGCCGGTCACGATCGCGGTCTCCGGACCCAGCAGCGGCTGGATCAGGTCTACCACGCCCGGCACCGAATGCGCCTTCAGCGTAATGAAGACGTAGTCCTGCGGCCCCAGCTCGCGCGGATCGCTGGTGCAACGCACCCGCGCCGCACGCTCCTCGCCGTCGATCAGCAGCCGGACCCCGTGTTCCTGCATCGCCGCCAGGTGCGGGCCGCGCGCGACGAAGCTGACATCGGCTCCCGCGCGTGCCAGCTGCGCCCCGACATAGCCGCCGATGGCACCTGCGCCGTAGATACACACTTTCATTTGCTGTCTCCTTGATGGCTCGATTGGATCTTTTGATATATCACATACTATATTCCACTAAGACGCAAAACAACCTTTATCTTTGCGGACACATTCAGGCAAGCGGCGCTGCGCTAACATGAAGCTTCGTGCGCCTGGAACGATGCCCGGGCGCCGGTTGCTTACTGACACCGGAGCCCACTGATGGAATCGTCGCTGGCATTGCTGCAGGACCCCGCCGCCTGGGCGGCGCTCGCCACGCTGGTGGCCATGGAAATCGTGCTGGGGATCGATAACCTCATCTTCATTTCGATCCTGACCAACAAGCTGCCCGCAGAGATGCGCGAGAAGGCGCGCAAGGTCGGCATCACCCTGGCGCTGCTGATGCGTCTCGGCCTGCTGGCCACCATCGCCATCATCGTCAAGCTGACCGAGCCGGTCTTCACAATCCTTGGCCAGGGGCTGTCGTGGCGCGACATGATCCTCATCGCCGGCGGCGCCTTCCTGGTGTGGAAGGCGACCCGCGAGATCCATCACCACGTCACCGCGGGCGAGGAAGGCGAAGACAATGGCACCGGCAAGGTGGCGCACAGCTTTGCCGCCGCGATCGGCCAGATCCTGGTGCTCGACCTGGTGTTTTCGATCGACAGCATCATCACGGCGGTCGGCATGACCGAGCATGTCCAGATCATGTTCGTCGCGGTGATCGCCGCGGTGATGGCGATGCTGTTCGCCGCCACGCCGCTGGCCAACTTCATCAACCGCAACCCGACCATCGTGATGCTGGCGCTGGCCTTCCTGATGATGATCGGCATGACGCTGATCGCCGAAGGGCTCGGCACTCATGTGCCGAAGGGCTATATCTATACGGCGATGGCGTTCTCGGCCGCGGTGGAAGGGCTGAACATGCTGGCGCGGCAGCGGCGCCACGCGCGTCGCACGCGCGGCGAGGCGCATTGAGCGCAGCGGCGGCAGAATGTGACACATGTGCCGCCGCGGGCTGTAACAGACGGTGTCCGAACTTTTCCCGGGAAACGCCGTCTCTTAGAGTTCTGCTCAACCCATGGACAAGGAAAGGACGCTTTCGCCACATGATGAACCGCCGAACCCTGCTGGTCTCCGCCACCGCCTCCGCCGCCCTGGCCGCGCTGGGCATTACCCCATCGGTGCTGGCAGCCAGCCGGATCAAGCTTGGCGAAGCCCGGCCCTTCGGCTTCGACGCCCTGATCGAGCGCGCGCGCGCGCTCGCTGCCAAGCCCTATGTGCCCCCGCCCTCGCCGCCTGCCGACGTGCTGTCGCGCATCGACTACGATGCCCATGGCAAGATCCGGTTCCGCACCGACGATGCACTGTTTGCCAAGGGTCCGGGCCAGTTCCCGGTCACCTTCTTCCACCTCGGGACCTACTTCCGCACCCCGGTGCGCATGCATGTGATCGAGCGCGGCAAGGACGGCGCCGGCCGCGCCCGCGAGATCGTCTATGACGATGCCTATTTCGACATGCCCGCCGACAGCCCCGCGCATAAGTTGCCGCCGGGCAGCGGCTTCGCCGGCTTCCGTTTCCAGGAAAGCCGCCTCGGCGACCAGAAGACGCGCGACTGGCGCAAGAACGACTGGGTCGCCTTCCTGGGCGCCTCCTACTTCCGCGCCATCGGCGACCTGTACCAGTACGGGCTGTCGGCGCGCGGCATCGCCATCGACGTGGCCGAAGCCGGAAAGCCCGAGGAATTCCCGGCGTTCACCCATTTCTGGTTCGAGACCCCGGAAGGCAACGGCGATACCGTCACGGTCTACGCCCTGCTAGACGGCCCCAGCATCTCTGGCGCCTACCGCTTCGTGATGCAGCGCGCCAAGGCCGTGATCATGGATGTGGAATGCGCGCTGTTCCTGCGCAAGGACGTGGCGCGGCTGGGACTGGCACCGCTGACCTCGATGTACTGGTTCTCGGAAAGCATCAAGGGAATCGCCGACTGGCGTCCGGAAGTCCATGACTCCGACGGCCTGGCCATCTGGAACGGCGCCGGCGAGCATATCTGGCGCCCGCTCAACAACCCGCCCCAGACCACGGCATCGGCATTCTCCGACGACAACCCCAAGGGGTTCGGCCTGCTGCAGCGCGACCGCCTGTTCGACCACTACCAGGACGGCGTCAACTACGAACGGCGCCCGAGCCTGTGGGTCGAGCCGCGCGACGGCTGGGGCGCCGGTGCCGTGCAACTGGTCGAGCTGCGCACCGACGACGAGATCCACGACAACATCGTCGCCATGTGGGTCCCCAAGGCTCCCGCCAAGGCCGGCGCCACCTACCGCCTGCGCTATCGCCTGCACTGGCAGGCCGACGAACCGAACCCGTCGCCGCTGGCGCGCTGCGTGGCCACGCGCCTGGGCAACGGCGGCCAGCCCGGGCAGCCGCGGCCCAAGGGAGTGCGCAAGTTCATGGTCGAGTTCAAGGGCGCGCCGCTGGAAAAACTGCCGTTCGGCGTCAAGCCCGAAGCGGTGCTGACCGCTTCGCGCGGCACCTTCTCCTATGTCTTCACCGAAGCCGTGCCCAACAACGTGCCCGGCCACTGGCGCGCCCAGTTCGACCTGGCCACCGACGGCAAGGGGCCGGTCGACATCCGCCTGTTCCTGCGCCTGGACGGCAAGCCGCTGTCCGAGACGTGGCTGTACCAGTACCACCCTCCGCAGGCATAACCCTGCCCCGGGCGCAGCCGGCAGCCGGCGCCGCTTTGCAGGATATTGCGACGCCGTGATGTCAGGCGCGCTTGAGCGGGTATGATGGCTGGCTACGACAGTCAAACCGCACCAGTCAGCCTCACATGATTTCTCAAGAGTTTGCCGGTGCCGCCGACGGCGGCCAGGCTGCATCGCTCCCGCGCTCGGAGCGCGCCTACCAGCAACTGCGCGCCGCCATCCAGGCGGGTCAGCTATCTCCCGGCACCCGGCTGCGCGAAGTGGAACTGGCGGAATCGCTGGGGTTGTCGCGCACGCCGGTGCGCGAAGCGCTGTCGCGGCTGGAGTCGGAAGGCCTGGTGGTCAACGAGCCCAACCGGGGCATGATGGTGACCCAGCTCGACGCCAGCATGGTCAGCGAGCTGTATGTGATGCGCGAGGTGCTGGAAGGCACCGCCGCGGCCCTGGCCGCGCGCCATGCCACCGATGTGGAGATTTCGCTGCTGCGCGATATCGTCGAGCGCGACCTGGCGTTCGCCGACGATCCCGACCGCCTGGCGCAGAACAACCGGCTGTTCCACGAAACCCTCCACCGCTGCGCCCACAACCGCTACCTGCTGAAAAACCTGCGGTCGCTGCACGAATCAATGGCGTTGCTGGGACGCACCACGCTGGCGGTGCCCGGACGCGCGCGCAGCTCCTATGAAGAGCACACCGCCCTGGTCGAAGCGCTGGAAAAACGTGATCCGGCGCAGGCCGAGCAGATCGCGCGGCGCCATATCCAGCAGGCCTACAAGGTGAGGCTGTCGCTATGGATCCAGGAGCAGTCCGGCAGCTAAGCCTCCGGGCCAGGGCGCTCAGGCAGCCGCCTGCGCCCGCGCCGTACGCAGCGTGCCGACGCTCAGCACAGCCAGGGCAAGCAGGATCAACACCACCGCGTATAGCGTCTGCGGTGCGATCTGCTCCCCGCCCAGCCACGCACCCATCGCCAGCGCCACCGGCGGATTGACGTAGACATAGCTCGTCGACAGCGTCTGGCTGACCGTCGCCACCAGGTACATATAGGCGGAGAACGCCACCAGCGAACCCGCCACCACCAGGTAGACCCAGGCCCAGCCGGCCTGCTCGCTGATCGACGACAGCGACGCCGGCCACGGCTCCTGCCGCAGCGCCGACAGCACCATCAGCACCACCCCGCCGATCAGCATCTCCATGGCGAAGGCCGCCCCGCCCTGTGGCAGCTCGAGGCGCCGCACCAGCTGCGAGCCGAACGACCAGCTCGCCACCGCCAGCATCAGCGCCACCACGCCACCCGTGCTGACGCGGAATTCGGCCCCGGCGGTCAGCACCAGGATGCCCGCGCTGCCGATTGTAATCGCCACATATTCATACCACTTTGGCCGCTGGCCGAAGCAGGCTGCCCAGATCAGCGCAAAGATCGGCATCGAGCCGATCATGACCGTGGTCGCGCCCGACGAGATGGTCTGCTCGGCAATCGCGGTCAATCCCATGCCGCCTACCAGCAGGAACAGCGCCGGCACCGCACAGTTGCGCAGCAGCCGCCACTGCGGCATGGGCGTGCCGCGCCACGCCAGCCAGGCGGTCAACAGCAGGCCCGCGCAGAGAAAGCGCGTACCTGTCATGAACAGCGGCGGAAAGCTCTCCAGCGTAAAGCGGATCGCCAGATAGGTCGTGCCCCAGACCACGTAAGTGATCAGCAGGCAAATGAGGACAAGCGGCGGCATGGTCGCGGAAGGTTCTGCGAAGGCATCCAAGATAGCCTCCGGCGTCGCCGCGACAAAACGAAAAGGTCTGGCAAGCCTTGTCAAAGTTGCTCACAAGGCATATCGACCTGCACGTGACCCGCCGATGGGGCAAACGAGCAGGCAAAACAAAACCGGCCGCGTCTTGCCCGTGGCGGGCGCGCGTCTGGCCGGTTCTACAACGCAGCCACCAAGGGCCGCAGGTACTGCAATACCGCTGGTAACTGCTTAGCCGTTGGCGTAGACCACCTTGGCCTTGCGGGCTTGCGACTGCAGGCGGGCGATGACTTCCTGCACTGCGGCGATGGCGCGCTTGGCGTCTTGCACGAAGCCCAGGCTTTGCTTGCCCAGCTCATGCTCGATGAGGTCACGTTCCAGTTGATCGGTCAGCTTGATATCGGATTGGGTGTTCATGGCTTCCTTCCTTTCAGGGGTTACCCTTATGGGGTTTTCCCGAATTGTAGCAAAGGAATTGTCGCGTTGCAGCATTAGGTGATAGTACGTATGCGGGAAAGCAACGGTACAAATGGGAAGTTAGGCAATTCATGGCTGAAATGCCGCGTTATGATTTCAGGAAAGAAATGCCGCATTACGCTTATCGGTCACTTTCTCTATAAGATGTTATGAACCAGTCTCAAATGTGCACGATTCGCTTGCAAGGTCCGTGGAGACATCGCCCCCAAAAACTAGAGGGTTTCCTCTAGTTTTGCGCGGCGTACTTGGCCGCGGGACACCATCGCTGGCCAAGGCAAGTCGGGCACACGGCTTAAAGCGCTACCGCTGTCAGAGTCGGGCCGCTGATCAAATGGATGACCGAGGGTGCCCTCGCCGCTGAGGGTCAGTGAGCCGGCGCGTTCAGGCGCGCGCTGATGCGCCACTCCGTCCCGCTTGGCTTGCCACCCCGTCATACCGGCCCCTCTCGCCCAACACACACAGCAGGCTACGTAGCACTTTTCTCATTTCGAATATCTGCCAACCATCTATCCCTGCGGTCCGTAGGATCGCATTCGCTGTAAAATCCTCACGCTGGCAGCTCAGGGTCTCGATGGCGGCGAGCAGGCGCACCCTCTTCAATTCGACGGAACGTTCCAATTCAGCGGCCATGTGATTTCGGTAGGCCGTGACAATCTGGGCCCACAGTTGCGGACAACGCCGTGCAAGAAATCGGCGATTGACGCCCAACTTGCGGCACACTGCTGCGCCTGATTCGACGCAGATGTCCAGCGCGCGGTATTTTTCGGCTAGGCGCTCGAGCTTCCCCTCCAACAGGTCGTCGCTTCGCCAAGCGGGTTCAACACGATCCGGCAAGGAAAAGGAATGCAACGGGGTACTTGACGGCAACGGCTCCCCCCGAAATAGGCTCAGGAGGCTCACCTCGCAGTGGGCGGCCACCGCCAGCAGCACGGAGAGACTCGGCCGGCCGCGCGCGCCCACGACCAATGCTGCGCTCGAACAGTGCAAACGCCGCGCGAGTGCGGTCCGGGAGCGGAATCGACCGATGCAGCCGGCCAGGCCAGCCTCCAGTCGCTCGCGAGATAGCTGGCCGCCACCCGAGACATAAGCCACCAAGTCACCCACCTCGCGTGCGACCCAAATTTCTGTACGGTCCGCCTTAATGGGTATATGCGCCCCGCAAGCCATCCCGATACTGCCGCATTGGCGACAAACGCCGTATAGCTGCGGTCGCTGGCTCGGCGCGAGCCGCACCGTGGGATCGCTGCACACCTCATTCACCAGGCGCACGTCATGGAGGGGACATGCCTTGACCGCCTGGAACTCCCAGAGGGCCTGCCCATACCAACCGAGCCGGGGCTCCGCGAAGCACGTCGGGCAATAGCGTCGCTTCAATTGCGCAAGCCCGCTATGCCCAACCAATGCGGCCAGTCCTTGCAAACTCCCGTGTCGGATGGCTTCGACCCCCGTCAATTCCACCAGCGCATCCGTCAGGCAGCGCAGCACCACACTATCGGCTGACAAGCCCATGCCGTCCTGGATCTGATAGCAAACATGCGTGCCCATCCCCAAGTCTCTGAGGCGGGGAACGACGTAGGCGCGGTACAGCGTGGACGGTGCGACGCGGTGCAAGTATGCCAAGCGATAAAAATAACTGCATAGCGATTCGCTAAACAACGTGCCTGACCCAATCCATGGCACGGCGTACAGCACACTACATTTGCCGTCTTTCATGCTAGCCTCACTCACATCTATTGCGTAGGGAATTCCGCCGGCTCTCCGAGGCAGTCGAATTTCGCCATCTCGGTCTCATTTTTTTCGAACGCTGCCACCAGGCTGGCACGCTGGAGTGCAGGAAGATAGCTCCGTTTCAAGAACCCATTGTCCCACTCGCCCCCATTGTCGTTTTGCTTCACCAGACAACTGGCCATGATTTGCTTGAGCAAGCCCATGTTGCCGAGGCTATGCCACAATAACTCCGGACAATAGTGGTCCACATCCATGCAATCCGGCCACGGCCAATGGGCCTTGATCTTAGACAGTATCGACAGATACTGCGCCAGGACCATGTCTTGTCTATGCTTGCGCTCCCCTGCCAACTTCAATTCCGCCATCGCGTGATCGTAACGTGGAAAGAAAATCGTTCGCCCGCGTCGCACATATTGCTCATAGGATCTGGCGCGCTCCGTCACATTGAAGTCCCCCACCACAATCAACTTTGGGCAATCGTCTCGCGCCAAGGATTTGAGCATATCCATCATCGGTTCCATCTCGTGGAATCTCAATAGGTGCAGGACCTCGTCAATGGCGAGCGCGAGATGTTGCCGACACTGAAACATGCTCTTGATTGACTCGAACAACACCCTCGCCGTCGGGCCGCGACTATTGCGCTCGAGTAACAGCCGACCGCTCTTGACGATCATCCCAACTTTCTTGTCAATCAACGGTTCATATCCTGCACGCAGTATCAAGGTATAAAAGGCCTTGAGCATCATCCTCTGCTCACCAATGGCCGGCGCCTCGACATAAATGATTCCGCCCGGCTTACGGTAATCCTTTTGAGCCACCACGCCCGGCAGTATTTCCTCCAACAACCAGGACTTTCCCACGCCGGACACGCCCGCCAACACGATGATTGGCACGCCATTGTGCGGACATAGATAGTGAGTCATGCTGTCCATGACATTGATCAGCAGCGGATGTGACAGGCTCAGGTATTTGAATTTTTTTACTTTATCGTAATTCGATAACGTATATCGTTCATGCGGGGCCAGTTCGACCAACGGCCGGCACTCGACTTCCTGATCGGTTTCCTTAACGCCCCCCTTCCTGCCTTCCATCACGCCATCCCCTTGATTAACTTCAGGTCGACGGACCGCAGTGCCAGGTGCTCCTCGGCCTGCGCGGGCCATGCCACTATGGGCTTGCCCTTCGGCTTGGGCGCCGTTGGCCCAGTGGAGGCAGTTGGAGCACGTGCGGTTGGGGCAGCCGAGGTATCGTGCGCCCCGCAGGCATCCTGGCCGGCATCCTCCACCGCATCGGGAGCGCGCTGCGCGTCCGACAGGATGTTCGGCATTGCCACGTCCAAAGCTTCGGGGCGCTGCACGGTATGCGAAGGCCAGTCGATCCGCGCTGCCATGGCCAGTGCGCTGTATAGGCGAAGCATCTCTTGCTGTTGCCACGTGATGCAGGGATCGAAATGACGAGCCTCGAGCGACATCACATCGCGCTCTTCGTGATACTCGAATCGGGAACGTTGCGCCGCCGCTCCCGCCTCTTTTCGCATTTGCCGCAGGGCTTGTTCCACCTGGAAGCGCGTGCGGTTCGGCACGGGACTCAGGTCGCGTGCAATGGCCACGAGGATCTGATTGTTGTATTCCACATAGACCACGTCGGCATTGAACGGCTCAACCCTCACCAAAGCGGTTTCGTGTTGTTTGGCATCGGCAAACGCGTCATGCCAGTACCATCGGTAGTCGACCCACACCCCCCGACGTTGGTCAACGACATGCTTAGGATGCGATGCAAAGGGTGACGTGAGGATCAGCAAATGTTCGTCAAACTTAACCCGACGAAATGGTTGCGCCCCGCACTCACGCTCAAGGTTTTGCTCGAAGGCTTTCGGAGTCATCCCGAGTACCGGATGTACGTCTTTGGCGTCCTTGATCGTAAAAAAATACGCTTCGTATCGACGATAAAGACTCCATAGCGTTTCCTCCGCCACCTCTTTCGGTGAGGGATACCCGTTGTAGGCGCGCGCCTCTTTCAGATGAGACGTGCATCCGGCCAAAAGCCGATCCACCTCCCACTCGCGCGATCGATTGCGCGTCTCAATCGGCGCGCCTTGACGCGGGTTTTGCTTGGCGCGCTTGCAGATCGTGATGCCATGCAACTTGGCGAACCGCTTGACTGCAGCAGCTCGCAAGTTGATTCCACCGTCCACAATGACTCTTTGCGGTACCTGCCCCCAGCGCCGGACGTAGTCACGCAGTACCATCAATACACATTCTGCAGATGCGCTGCCGTAGGATAAGTACAGCGCGCGCGCGCGTTTGGTGCAGGCATCCTGCGCCAGCGTGATTAGGGGTCGTCCAAGTCGGACGCCAGTCGTCGGTGCGACAGTTTCCGCATCTGCCGGTGTGTGATCAATGTGAACACACTGGTGCGGCAAGAGTCCGTGGGGCGACAGACCAGGATCTAGACTTGTCGCAATTGGTTTCATGGCCAGCGCCGCCCGCGCCCCATGTTTCCGCGTGAGATCCCGATGATCGTGCACGCGGCACAGGAAGGTGGGATAGCTCATCGGCACCCGGTGCAGCCGCAACGCTACCCCCTTGTATCGCACGTAACAACCACGCGCTGTGACATTGGGCGACCGGTGATAGACGCGGCGGATCATTTTCATGGCGAGAAGTTCGGCCTCTTCAGGCAAGCGAGGGGATCGATTCCCACGCTTTCGGACGTCCCCTGCCAGCCGGATGGCAGCTTCCATGTCCGTATCGCTCGACGCGACGATGGCACGGTATCGTGCCATCTGTCGTTTGGAACGGATCTCGCGACCCTCACGGACGGCGCTCAGCCTTTCGATCCCTTGGTCCAGCAACGTCGGCGGCAGCAACGCCAGTTGCTCGCGAAGGGCCGGTTGAATCGAGCCATCCGCCGCGGCGATCGCGGGCGGCAAACAAGCATGTGCGACCACTTCAAGTGGCAACACCCTCACCGTGTCACCCGGCCCCCGCAGCCGAACCGACTCGCCATCAATACAGTCGACCCAATGGCTTTCGCCATTAAACTGGATGAGCGCGCCAGGAATGACGTTGCCGCGCCGCGGAAGCGGCAAGCTATCCCGAACGGTGTCGGCAACACTGCAAATTGCCATCGCCACAGGATCTCGAAAAACCCGGAAAGTGTCGTCACCATCCAGGCGGCAATGCACGAGGTCGCACCAGAGAATGCGCTGTGCAATGGCTAGCCGAATCGTATCGGCATCGAATTGATAGAGTTCTCGCAGTTGCCTCAGCGTCAGCACGACCTCCCGTTCTATCACGCCGCGAATCTGGCGCTTGAGATCCCCCTCCATCGCCGCCAGGCCAGCGTATCGCTGCAAATCCCGCATGTTGCCGACCAGAACGAGCGGAATCTCAACGAGACTGTGCATCTCATATCTGAACCCCAGCGCCTCATATTTTGATTCACCGGGCCGCCAGTGCCAGTGATACGGGGACTCACTGTCCTTGTAGTAGTTCGTTGAATTCTGGCTTTGCCGAAACAGGAATCCTTCGTCCTTCCAGTCCTGCACCACAATGCCGTCCTTCTTTACGAGCAAGAGCTGGGGACGATGGAGCAAGCGCATCGCTCCGTTGGGGCGAGCATCCGATCGCACAGCAATCTCGATTTCCCAGGGCTGGAAATAAAACTCCCGCACAGTCACGTCCAGTTCGAGCAGCTCGGCCAACGGAGCGCCTACTTTGCGGCCCGGAACCGCCACGGTCCCCTGCATCTTCTCGCTGTTCACGTACTCGATGCACCCGGTGATCGACCGCGCCAGCCCCGAAGCATCGCGCTCCCGAACAGCCGCGAGCAATGTACGCCCTGGTGCAGGGATCGCCCGATTGGACAGCAACAGGCTTAGCGCATCCGCATCCAGCATGGCTTGCTCCTGCATCTGGTGAGGCGTACCCGTCCGCCCAGGCAGCGATCACCGGTGGCCGCCCTGTCATGCCCGACATTGCATGACGAGTACGTCTGCCGTTGCTGCGTGGAAAGCTTGTAACTGTTGTAGTTCTAGACGCTGGAAGCGTGGCCGTAAACATCCGCGTGCGTCTCCGACGCGCCGCTCACTGACCCGTCGCACACGGGCGTGCTGCCTCTCCCACAGAACTGCTGGATGACCCAGAAAAAATAAAAATTCAATGAACAAATCCGATGATTTTCTGAATAAACGTCAATCCGCACGTTGAAATTTAATATTTATTTTTTATGCGATGCAGATCCGTCTGTTCCGTGAATCCTTATCGCCCCACGCCGTATCTCGCTACCAATCTAGAAGATGCCGGGTCGCTCGAGTTCCTGCGCGCGTCGCTCGGCCTCCGCCCGCACGTAGACCGAGGTGGTGGCTAGCGAAGCATGTCCAAGTTGACTCTGCACGACATCCAAGGCCACGCCGTGCGCGATGGCGTGATTGCCGAAAGAATGCCTGAGCCAGTGCGCAGAGGCCGATGCGACACGCGAAGCACCTGTAGGATCTTCTCCCTCGAGCATGGCGGCCGCGCGCCGGAAGAACCGCTTCAAGATCGCGTGGATCTGCTGCACCGACAGCGCGCCCATCCTGCCGTCAGCCTTGACCCGGCCAATCAGGGGCGTGGCAGGAAGCAAGCGGTTGAAGTCTGTAGTGAGCCCGCGCGCGAACAGGTAGCGACGCAGCGCCCCGATCACCGCATGCGAGACGTGCACCTCGCGCTCAAGCGTACCTTTGCCCGTAAACACCAGTTCCCAGGAGCCGCGCGGGTCGTCTGGCAAGTCGCGATGCCGCAAGTCCCCTACCGTAGCCCGCGACAGCTCGGCAATGCGCAAGCCCGTCGCATACGCAAAGCGCAACAGGAAGAGCAGCCGCGCATCGCGTAGATCGTCCGCCGGCAATTCGGCGGCGCAGCGCTGGAGAAAGGCCCACTGGGTCTTCGTGAAACTGCGTGAGACCTGGATGCGCGAGCGGGGCACCTTGGGTTTCGCCACCAGGGCCCACGGGTTGTAGCGCAGGTACTGGGCGTCGACCAGCCACGCACACAGGCCGCTCACCACGGTAAAACTCTGGCGCAGGCTGGCCGGCGATAGCGGCCCGGCAAAGGGACGCCATTCATAGGAATACCTTGGCACGCCACGGTGACCAATCCACTGCGCGGCCGGCTGCGGATCGGCCAGGAAGGCTAGATAGGCCGTGCAATCCTCCACGGTCAGGTCAGACAGCGCCTTGCCACGCACGAATACGGCCCACAACAGCAGCCGCTCCGCATGACACCGGTAGGTCCGCCACGTTGGTCCGTGCTCCGCCCCCCGTGTCGCGAGCCATGCCTGAATGGCCGCCAAGTCTTGCTGCGCCGCGATGCGCGCGTGCGCCTCGGGCCCCGACCGATTGTGACCGGTGCGCCCGTCGCGGTCGGCCGGCACAAGCAACGCCTCAAGCGGCGCGATCATGACCGCCGCGGGCCGCAGGGCCGCGCGGGCCGCCGTCGTGAGGGCGCGCCGCGGCGCCAGGGCCGCCGGGGCGAGCGCACCAAGCGCGCCGAGCGCCCCGATTTCGGTTTGGAGCCAAGCCACGATCCGTTGCGCCGTCACCGCGCCAATACGCGGCACGCGCCGGTACCAGCGCACTCCGCGCGCGACGACACAGGCCTGCAGGTCGGCGAGCGTCGCGAGACCTGCCGCAGCGAGCCGCGCGGCGACCGCGGGCGCGAACCACCCCGCCACGGCATCGGCCGGGGTCGGCGTGCGCGTGAGAAACGGGCGCGCCGCATCAAGCGCCGCGAGCTGACGCGCCCGCATACGTCCCGGTACCCCCTTGCCGGTGGATCGGAACAGGGCTTGCCACGTCGGCTCGTCAGGCAGTTTCTTTGGTGCACGGGCACCGCCATCGTCGCCAAACGCGCCATCGACGGGCTGCAGACGGCGTACGCCGCGGTGCAGTTCGGCCTCGATCGTCTGCTGCGTCAGACGGGCCTGGCGCCGGTCGCGGCCGGTCTCCAGATAACGTGCCCCCAACTCGGCCAGATCCAGCCCTTCGAGCACGCCGCGGTAGAAAGCGAAATGGTGCGCCCCGAGGTAGCGCGTCGGCGCCATGGGCTGGCCGGCGCCGCGCCGGCGACGCCCCTGGGTGGCTGGGTTTTCCGGGTCGGAAGGCACCCCGGGCGGCGCCGAGCGGTGCGGGGCGGCGGGGTCGGAAGCCATACGGGCCCTCCTCTTTTCAGCGCCGGACAGGTGGCCCATCCGCCGCTTGGTGGGTAAATCGCGAGAAACGCTTATGCAGATAGGTACAGATATCTTGATAGGCGAATTTGCTCGCCAACCCAAGGGCCGCACGCGGTCACCGAAGCGTGATGGGTGTCACGCTAGCTCTGGCTCGTGGGAAATCGGCAGATCCGCCCACAGTTGTTGAGAAATCCAGGACTTACCGGCGCTCATACGCTCGATTTGGATCAGACCCGGCGGCGCGCTGCCCGCGCCGGGCGACTGGCCCATAGCGGCTCGCCATTGACCCAGGGCGATGGCCCTTCACGACCACCAATCAAAGCGTTGGAAAAAAGCCGTTGGCCTCTGCCCAAGCGCCAGCAGCCACTCGCCCACCTCCACCACATCAAGGCGCCGCTCCAGCAATTCGACCTTGGCGACGTAGGATTGCGGCCTACTTAAACGTTCAGCAAGGGCTTGCTGAGTGATCTGAAGGGCTTGCCGTTCCCGGCGAAGTTCGGTAATGACGGCTGCATAGCGCGCGGAGTGAATGGTCTTCATCACATGATGCGACCATCTATTCCAAAAAATCCCAAAATAGGATAATTTGGAATGGACTCCCCTTGCAGACATCACTCCTTATATGAGTTCACGCAGCGAACGCAAACAGGCCCTCGTCGAAGGGCGCAGAGGTGTCAAGGCTGAATTGATCGTCAGTCCGGGCAGGACCAAAGTGGCACTCGATGTGTTGAAGTTCGGCTTCCACGTCGTGGTGGAGCGGGCCGACGTCGACCACTTGGTATTTTTTGAGGCCTCGGAAAAGTTGGAGATCAACTTGAAGGCGGGCAGCAAGGTGGTGCTGCGATGCACCTTGGATGGCGCGCAAGCCCTTGCCGTCAAACTCCTGCCTGAGGAACGGGACAACTGCTTCTGGTTCCACGCCAAGAATGGAGATCGTCTCTGTGCGTGGGACGACTTGCGCTGACATTGCGCCATTGGGAGCTGCCGCCGGTGGTCCTGATTATCCACGGCAGAAGCGGGTCCGGGCGTCCGGGACTTCCCGATCGGTAAGACGGGGCGCGTTTGACGCTAAACTCTGCGAGAATCTTCCCGTACGGTAAGGTGTATGTACGGCAAGGCCAACCCCGTCGTGTCCACTGCGCACGACCGACGCCTGACCGTCCTCGGTGAAGTCACCACTCCCGCCGACCTGGGCGCGCTGATCAAACAGCTGCGGACGCAACAAGGCGTGACGCAGCAGGCGCTAGCCGCTTTCGCCGGCACTGGCCAGCGCTTCATTGTCGATCTCGAGCGAGGGAAGACAACGGTGCAGTTCAACAGGGTGCTGAGCGTGCTTGATAGGCTGGGTACCAAGCTGGCTGTCATTGCGCGCTAGCAACGCCGTCGTGGTGGCTGGATGCTGCGGCGCGTCTAGTCGTCCAATGCCTTCTGGGACACGATCCGGCCCCACGGCGTGAAGTTGTTGCTCAAGGTTCTTTTCACGGGCGCCAACAAACTCATCGCAAGGCCCACGAGTTGCACTGGCCTAGCAATGTCACGCTCAACGTCTTCGATAATTGCTGTCGTCTGAAACGCTGTTCTTTTGCCCGAGGCAGACTCAGAATACTCTTTCATGACGACATCGTAGTTGCCAGTGAACTCGGTTCCGGTGCCATCGTTGATAATCTCCAAGTCCCCCAATAGACGAGAAGCCGCTTCGTCACCATTGGGAACGAGTTCAATTCGTACTCTTAGCATGTGTTATCCGTTTATGGTAGGGGCCTGACGAGCGCGCAGCGGCTAACCTGCTCCTCTTGCGCCATTCGCTAAGTTTGTGACCTTGCCTCCATCTCCGCTAGTTTCTCGTCAAGCGTCTCCTTAACCCAGGTCAAGAACGTGGACCAGCCACATGCGCTTATCGCAATTCCTTTTGGCCCCTCGGCAAGCACGCAATCTGGAGAGTCATATTCAACAAGTTCTGGATGAAGATCAAGCCATCGCAGGATGGCGCTCTCGAACTCAAGCGGAACATCGTGAAGATGTAAGTAGCGGCGACCAGCCTGATCAAAATATGGGAGGCCGGCGAGAAGCCAAGCCTGAAGAAGCCGGCCTTTCTCTTGGATGCTCATCGTAGTGCTCATTGTTTGCGTTCACTGCGATGGTACATCAGGCTCGCGCGATTGGTCGCCTCGCCAGACGGTCACACGATTTGACACAATTGGAGACTGATGTGGGCCGAGTCTTTGTCGATTTGACTGATACGCAAATTGAGGAACTTGCGGCAATCGTAGAGGCCGAGCATCGTCCAAGGGCGGCTGTTATCCGTGACGCCATTGAGGCGTACATCGCGCAGCGAAAGCTGGCGCTTGGGGCTGATGTATTCGGGCGGTGGAAGGACAAGCAGATCGACGGCCTCGCATACCAGCAAGAGCGACGCTTGGAATGGTGAAGGCGCCAGCCTGACGCATTACCTTCTCGTCCGCACGCCGCTAACGGCCGCTCACGCTCCAAGATTGCTCCACAGGATCAGTCGCTCGGCCTCCTTGCGATAGGTGCACTGCGTGGCCGGCGATTCATGCAGCCCCAGCCACGCGAGGATCGCCCGCGTAATCATTGTCCGCGTTAAGGGTGCAAGTCTCGTGCGGTACGCGAAACTGCCCCTGGGAGCCGTCGACTTCATGTGGCAGCCGCAATTGCTCCCACGGCACGACGATCCCCCGCGACGCCTGCTCGACTAGCAGCGGGCGCTTACCCTCAGGATCAACGCTTGCCGCCAGCACAGTCCCTGGCTGCGCACAACCCTGTCAAATCTCACCAGCCGGCGCCCGCTCTCCATCGTCTGCGCTCTGGCGCCAGCCGCTCTGGCTTTACGGCAATTGCTGCCGAACTGGTAGCGCGCGAGTGCGTTACCGCGGCTTCGTTGCCGCCACTCCTTCACGGGCCTTCACTGCGCCCCGTGCACGGGATTCACCGGAGGCACGCGCAGAGGGGCGCCGCACGGTCTTGCTATTTGCCTATTTGCCTTGCGTGCGGCCGCGCTCGGCAGTCTCAGGAGAGACCGTCGCCTGCTTCGCCATGTCAATCGCTGCCTGCATCCAAACCTTCGCGGTAGCCTCATCGACACACTCGACACTGCCCGTCGACGGCGCTGTCAACTTGCCGGTAGCGAGACAAGGTAGTGGCACGCGGGACCACTGCTCAAAAAGCAGTTGACGGATTTTGGGCCACCTTGGTGAATTCGTGCCAGGCAGCGAATCGTGCAGCGAGGTGTTTGCGATAGAGCGAAGCACGCAGCAGATTCCATTTCAGCGCGAAGTGTTGCCGGATCGGAGCGAAGCTCGAAAGGAAAGCCTGCGTACGTTTGCGCTCGCGAAACCCACGCATGCGCCGCTCGCGTTCGCGGGTCGGCTGGTGGCTGTTCTCGGCCCGGTTGTTGACGCGAGCGGCGGCTTTAACAAACACGTGTTTGACGTTCGCCAGTTCCGGGATGTCGGTCTTCGCGGCCGAGTAGCGGCGTAGCTGATCGGTGGCGATCTTGCGTGGTGCCGAGTAGAAGCGAAGCACGCGCTGGAAGAATCGTTTGGCTGCTGCCTTGTCGCGACGCTTCTGCAGCAGAATGTCGAGTTCAGCGCCATGCTCGTCAACCGCCCGCCACAGCAGATAAGGCTCGCCGCGCAGCGCCTCGAACATCTCATCGAGATGCCAGGTGCTGCCTAGCTTGCGCCGTGCGGCCTTCACACGATGGGCATAGCCGGCGCCAAACTTGTCACACCAGCGGCGAATTGTCTCGTAGGTCACGACCACACCGCGCTCGAACAGCAGTTCCTCGATGTCGCGCAGACTCAGGTTGAAGCGAAAATACCAGCGCACTGCGTGGCGAATGATCGCCGCCGGAAACCGGTGGCCGTGATAGAGCGATTTGGTCTCCATCATCCCGTCATTCTACCCGGCCGCATCCCTAACGTGACAGAACCGCTGGCGCTGCTCTTCCCCTGGGACGCTAGTGCCGTCGCAGCTCAACCCTGGCCGAGTGGAGAGTGCCCGGGATAGGATCGCGCAGGCCCAAAGCATCGTACGTGCAGCGCGCGATGACCGATACCGCGTATCGGCCGCCTGCGGCCTACAGCGTTGGAGCTGGAGTTGCATCGCCGATTCAGGAGTCTCTGGAATATCGCACGTGCGAAAGGCGACTCGTGGACGGCATTCGACAAGGCGACCTACGACGCATACATAGCGGCAATCAAGGTCCTACAGGGCTCACATCCCCTATGGATGGTGGAAGTTCATTGGAAGGATGGAAGCTAGCCGCGCAAACCTTGAAACATTGCACTCCGAACAACGCCAAGGGCGTTCGCCTTCCGCTGCCTGAATCAAATGATGCACAGGACTTATCGGCTTCCATTTTCCGATGGTCGACTTTTGCGGGTTGAGAAGGCGGCAAGGGCGCGTTCGAGGACAGTTTTTCCAGCAGTTCCTCCTAATAGATTTTCCATCCGTATCTGGTCGAGCGCTTCAGCAACCGAATCTACTACCATCTGCGCGGCGAGCGCCTCGGCCATTATGGCCAGTGCTTCCTGTCCATCTACCGTCAGACCAGTCGACTCCTCTGGGGCACGCTCGATGGGCCGTGTCAACTCGCGAAGCCAGGCCGCCCGTGCCACGTCTTTACCAGCATCGTTCGGTAGCTTGCGGGCCAAGGTCAGAAGCCGCTGTTGCGCGTCGGAGCAAATCTCGCGCGCTGTCCTCATGGCCTCCGCCGGCCCCGCTTTAGCAGCGAAAGACATTAAGCGCGTTGCCTTTCGCGCGTATTTTTTCAGTCGACGCCCGAGAATTTCAGCGATCAACGAATCGACTGCTTCCTGCATGAGCAACTCGTTGCGATGGCGGACATCGGCGCGCTGCCTCGCAACTGGGCGGTCCGGTCGTGTAGCCGCACCATCGAGACCCTCGACTATCATCGAGTCTTGGTGTCGAGCAGCGAGGGGGTCGATATCAATTACTTTGGCCGAGCTGGGCTGGCCCTTTTCGGTATATCCAAAATGGAACGAGAGGCTGAGTCTGGAGAAAAACATCGCGCGGCCATAAAGCAGCCCGTCGGCGCCGTCATACCCGATGACAAAACGATGGGCGAAGGGAAACGCAGGATCGGGAAGTTCCGAGCACCCATCGAAGTCCCACCAAATCGGATAGCCGAAGTTGGGGGCCCGCTCTCCAATGGGCAATGTATGCTGCCGCGCCGCGAAGAGCGGAAATCGCTTGAAGTCATCGAGGGCGCTGTCCATCCGACGCTTCGGATACTCACGCGACAAGAACGACAGGGCGATATAGGCCACCGCAGCAAGCATCGAATCTCCGCCAAGCCCGCGCTCGTAAGTGATGTCGCCTGGATAAAATCGAACGGCCTCGCCAGCACGGACAACCCTGATCTCCTCACCAAGGGGACAGCGGAAAACAGGCGCATGAGACGTGCATCAAGCACCGCACGCGTGTGACGGACACTGCTAGCGCCAGGCGTCATGGGTGCGTTCGAGGGTGGAGGCGGAAAGGAAGGCATTGCTACGCCAGGGTCAGTGACCAAGGGCGCCACAAGCCCCGTCCTTCGGGGGCCTTTAGGGCAAGGAGGACGTGAAGTGAGTACTCCATTTGCGAGCGCATTCGCCCTGGGGTCTGCTTTCCCATGCCCTTGGCGACACGGCATTCGCGCGTCGTCGGGCACGCGCAGTTGCTGGTAGGCACGGGGCGCCGACAACATGCGCAGTGGCGCGTCGACACGATCAGGCATCGCGTGCCTTGTTAGTCGTTGCCAGGTTCGGCACGGCGCGCGGCCCCGACTGATTTCGAGCGCCAGATCGGCCGACCGAAGCATAGCCTTTCGATGAGGAGATATATCGCTAGGACTCGCAAGCTTGGGAGTGCGAGCACCCTGCATCAACAAGGTCTCTGTTGTCGGATTCGAATGAGGGTCCTCTGACCCTTTGGCAACACTTCTTCTGCAACGTCAAAGAGCTGCGACTTCATGACGAGTGCTTTCAGACTCTGCTCGCCGTACCGAATCTTGCGATCCGCGAAGGCGTCCGGCTCCTTCGCCCTCGCCATCGACTGCGCGTATGAGAGGTCGGTCCATCCGTCCGCACGACGCGGCTTCGCTACAGTCTCAAGCAACAGCTCAATCATTCGACTACCCTGCAGCCATACGAGCTCGAATGCCTCTTGAAACTCGGTGGACTGGAGAAAGGCAGCGTAAGCCTGGCAGGCTTGGTGCGCGGTATCGCGCATTGACTTCAGACGATTGCTCATCGCCACAACCCTGTCCTTCTGCTGGTCTAGGCGTGCGACGGTTTCAGCCATCCTCTCAACCGACTCAGTTTTCAAGTGTGGAAGAAAATGGTGCGCAAGCTCATTGCGCTCCTTGGCTAGCGCCGCCAGTTCAGCCTCCAACGACGCCCTATCCGCTGGAGAGAGCTCAATTTGGACTGTCGTTTTGACCCGCGGCAGGCTCGTTTCCACAGAATACTCGTCGTCGCGCATCTCCTCTGGGCTGGTAAGGAACTCTTCCCGGACCCGCTTTAGCAGCATGCCCATCGACGACGTACTCAGGTTTTGTTGGCGAGCCTCGAGCCTAGTGGCAGCGTCCGCGATACTACCCTCAATCCTCGCGATACCAAGGATGGACTTTAAAAGGTACTCGATCTCCTGGTTCAGCAGGAGATTCCGCCCAACTTTTCGAAGTACTTCGTCCTTCAACGCCCGTAGCGCAGTTTGCTGTGCTTTGTCCATCTGGCACTCCGCCGATATTTGAACCAAGTCTAACCCTTACGGCGAGGAGGGCGTCACATCATCTCCAAATTCCACCTTGCAGTCTCATAGCCATGACGGGCCAAGAGGTCAAAGCTCGTCTCAGACATCCTGTGAAGTGTCGTGCTATATGTTGCCGCGGTTTTTGATTCATCGGGCGAGAGCCATTGTTCCCCCAAAAGCTTAGCCGCTACTTCCTCTCTCCCCGTAGAGAACTTACGAATGGAGTCTTCGGCCCGAGCCCCGATGCCAAGGTAGGCTCCCGACATCGGATTCTTCTGGAGAAAATTCACGAACGCGCGGACGCGGAGAGCTCTGCTTTGATCCAACGCGATGTCGGCAATGCGCTTAAACCGGAAGGGATTCAAGGGGTGTGGAATTGCCTGGCGCGGGAATGGAGCCCCTCCATCAGACACAATCATGTATTGGATGTCTCCCGGAAGCGTTCCGTCCCTCTTGATGGCCTGCCTACCCACGTCAAACATCGGCTCCATGCCTAGGTTATCGTAGAGGCCACCGTCATACAGGTGGAGCGTTCTGTAAGGCAACTCATAACGGGTAGGGGCGGCAGCATGCCATTCCTCACGCTTTTCCCACTCAAAGTTTCCGCTCTCGACAGTCAGAGGGCCGATACCACCTGGGAACGCTGCCGAGATTGCCATGGCTTTTGCAACGCTGAAACTTTCAACTTTCGCGTAGCCGAGATCATAGTCGCCCATGGTTCGATTCTTGAATCGGAACCGCCGACCCGTTTCGCCAGTGGTGCAATTGATCGACCAGGCCGGAGAGTTGCTCAGATCTCCTAGCGTCGCCGTTACACCCCACAATCCTTCGATTGCCTGAGCAACAACGTTTGCCCTGGATAGCATGAATCGCCAATTCAGAGGATTAAGGACCAGTCTCAGGAATGCCGACACCTGCAAAGATTCGGTTGTCAGCACCCTTCGCAGCCGCGGATGCACCTCTTTGAGGTAAACATCGGAAGTCGGCCAGCGATTATCCGCTGACTGGAACGTCATCCCGACGAACAGGCTTCCCCCGGACACTGACGATATATGCAGGACATCTTCAAGGCGCCGCTGCTCCGCGAGATACTTTATGACGCCTGCGTGGAAAGCGGCGGCGCGCACACCGCCTCCTGACAGAGCGAGGCCGATACTTCTTCCCGGTTCGAGGCTGGTGCCATTCATACGTCGCGCCCTTCCCCCACAGCAACAGAAACGTCGCTTTCGCCGACGATGACCATTAGTGCGGGGAGCCCGTCCATGGCCAACGTCTTCGCCAAATATGCCAGCAACTCCACGTCAGCACCGCTGGGAGCTGCGGAGGAGTATTTCGGGTGAGAATGCCACTCCCCGATGTACCCTACGATATTGGCGGTACGGTTTGCAGCACGTTCAAGGGCTTCAGCCAGCCCTACCGTTCCGCGGATAAAACTAGCCGAATTTGCTTTGCTGTCACCGGGCGCGCTGAGAACGTCGACGATATGAATTGTCTTTAGGCTGTGATCACGATAGCCGAGGATGATCCCACCAGTTTCACTGGGGAGACACTCCGCCCGAAGCACTCCCAGCCGCTGTTGAACACCCTTGTCCCAGAGCACACGCCACTCACCGCAGGCGCGTTCGATTGGCTCTTCAACAGGCATGATGTTGGCGGTCAGTGAGCCTGTTTCGTCGTCGAGAGTCCAGATTCGAAGCTCGGCCTGCTGGCGCCCCGCTAGCTGGCGGACCTGCTTGGCCAGCGTGGCCCCGTGGAGATGCACGACCTCTGGCGAAAGCACCCCTGACACATCACGGCAACCCGCACCAACCCAAAAGGCGCCGGAATGGCCAGTCAGATGGTGCTCACCCCAGTCTGCATTGAGAATGGCGCGGTAATACTGAGCCTCCAGTGTCGTCAGCCGAATATTCCTGCCCGCATCCTCAAGTAAGAGGACGGAGCCCAGACCAGACGGAGCGAGGAAGACTGACGCCATTCGCGGCGTATCATCTTTTACTGCCAGATCCCTCGGGGCTTCCAGCGTGGTCGTTGCATCAACGAGCAGGGCCGCGGACGCGAGGGCATCGCGTACCTCCGGTGTATCGTCTGTAACCTTAGCGGGAACGCCCTTGGGCTTTGCTGTTGTGGACCACGTCAGTTCCACCAAGTTGGTCACGACATCCACTTTCGACCATCCAATATGGCGGTCTTCGCCGGCATGGCGCACCAGATTGTGTGGAAGCAGTACGTCGTCGTCGATGAAGGTCCAACTCCCCCACCCTTCCCGCCACCACAATTCCGCCATGCAACTACCCAGTGCTCCGACGCCTGCCAGTACTCCCTGGAATTCTGCTCCGTCGTCAGGCACTCCTGCAGCCTGGCGCGCATCCTTTGGCGTGAGTGCGAATCTAGCATCGATAGGCTCGATCTTGAGCTCCCGCCATGCCTCTTCCTTATCGAGCGGAACAACGACAGCTCCGAGGCCATTATTCGCGTATGCCCTGCCATCCTTGCCATCGAAATACGCGCCACATGCCAATCCCAAGCGAACAAGTGACGCATGCACGAAATAGCAGTCAGCATCCGTCCGCTCGGGTTCCGCACCCGGCGACCTGGCCATGGGGATTTGAAGCAGCAGTAGTGTGTGCCCGGTATCCACCTTCGGAATCTCGACACCGCCGGCTGGAGGCAACGCTCTTTTTGCGGAATCGACCAGCCACGGCAGCAAGCTCGAACCCTTCCTCTCCAGTTGGTCGTGCAGTGCACCCAACGTCGCCGGGTATCGCTCGATACCTGTCGAAACCACGGTGGGCACCGCAACTACCAACGGGTCAATCCCCGAATCTGCTTTGGACTTCGCACTGCCTTTCGGACGCCAGTATCCCCGGAGTACTTTCCCATCCGGTCTGGAATTGGCGCCCTCGACGTGCAGCACTTCCGCATCTTTTCCTGCGCGGCCCACGAAGTCGGCCGGCAGGGCAAGCTGGAAGGGGGACACGAAATGCATGCGCTCGACAGGCTGGTCGGCAAGGTGCAACTTCCCAAGAGCCGTCTCACGCAGCCACCAAAGGATCCGTTCGAGATGCTTCGCCGGCGTCCACGTCCGCTCAACAGCACTCCAAGGTTCGGCATAGATACACAGAGACGGCGGGTCTCCATCTCGAACGGAATTCTGGTGAAGGGTGGCCGGAAAATCGCGCCGCAGTGCATTGACTTCATGGGGCCCTATCAGCCCTGGACCATGACGCAGTAACAGTCGTTCGCGGTTCTTGATACCGGCAACGTTGCGAGAGGGTACCGTCCCATCGCAGCACTCAACGACAATGCCGTCAATGATGTCTTTGGTATCCCCAGAGCGCCGCTCGATACGGCGCAATTCCACGACATCGAAGGCGGAATGCTGCTGACAGGCTGCGAAAAGACGCCGGCTTTCATCAAACTGCAGCTGCGCTGGATCAAACTGCAGCTGCTCTCCAACGGTGTAGTATTCGGTCGTCACTCAGCCGGCCCTCGGTGTCGGCTTGGAAATGATGATGTTCGCTGCCGCGGCCGTCGCGCGAGTCAACGAAAGCCCGTTTTCGTCAATCTTGAACTCGAGCGGCTCCGGCTTGGTTGCGTTCGGCTCCTCCATCGTCACGAGGAACTTCGCACCGCCTGTCTTCTTCAGATAGGTCTGGTAGCACTTCCGTGCCTGGATGTGCGGAGGTTGAGGTTCCTCGCGCGCTTCTTTCGTATCCGGAATCGGACAGCTCGAGCTGACGACATACGCGCCTTCCTTACCGGCCATCAGAATTTCTGCAACCAAGGGCGTCGGAACAGTCTCGTACTCTCCCTTGTCCTTGTTGAGAGCCAGGTAGCTGCAGTGGTGCGGTATGTTGTACAGATCCCACGCCAGGCGATCCATATTGTTATGGTACTTGGTGGTCTTTACGATGTCTTCGAGCACGCACCACTCCGAGTCACCAACGGCCAGGTAGTCATAGTCGTTGAAGCCCTTACGGAAGCGCACGTTGAAGATAAGTGATGCGGCATTGCGCAGGTCATCGCCGTCATCGACATGCTTGATGAACGGCGAATGACAGAAGAACTCGACGCCGTCCGACGCCAAATTGAAGTCCGGTGCCAACTGGCCAGCATCGGTAATGAGATGCCGGCGCGACTCCAGAGTCAGGTCGTTTTCTTCAAGCCAGCCCTTCAGTTTCTCGGGCTTGGAGAATACGCGGATACCCTTGCCCTCCTTCAGACGGTGGCGGGCTTCTTGGCGCCAGATGACAAATTCGGAAGACTGCTGACCATTCGTGCCGCATTCGAGCACCATCGCGGCTGGCACCCAGAGGGTGTCAATCTTGATGCGGCCCTCCCCTTGATACTTCGCGGCATGCCTCAGGTGAAAGAACTCCGTACTGTTCTCCAGATGGTCCGTATCTCCGTGGGTAAAGGCCACGACGTCGAACGAATCCCGCTTCGCGTCGTCAAGCTCCTTCTTCAGGCGTTCCTTCAGATTAATCTCCGGCCCTTCGCCCAACTCCGTCTTCTTGCGGTGGCGGTAATCCATCAGGATCCGTTTGCCATTCTCGAGCACGATCTGGCAGGTATCCCCGTTTCCGACGGGGTAGAAAATGATGCGATGAGTCATTTTTGTTTCCTCGAACTCTTACAACACCCGGAACCCGTCTAAAAATGTCGTATGCATCACTATCCGTGCAGTGATGGCACCGTCGACCGCACTACAATCGAAGAAAGGCGTTCCAGGAGAGCCCGATTTCGAGTCCACGTACCCTCGCTTCCCGGAAAACCGGGCAGAAAAGTTCGGTATAGCGAACAGAACAAAGGTATACCTGCCTTTCGCGGTTGTCAACTAAAAAGTTCGGAATCGTGGTACCCTCGCGCCGTCGTTTTTAGGAGTTGCCTCATGGGAACCAAGCTGGGAGACAAGCTCAAGGAGCTTCGCAAGCAGAAGGGACTAACCTTAGAAAAGCTGGCAGACCTAGCGGGACTAAGTAAAAGCTATCTCTGGGAGTTGGAGAACCGGGAATCGCAGAGACCGTCTGCCGAAAAGCTGACGAGCTTAGCGGACGTGCTAGGCGTAGCGGTCAGCTACTTCATAGAAGAGGACGTTCGGGCTCCGGAAGAGCGCCACAAAGATGAAGCATTTTTCAGGAACTATCAGAAGCTAGAGCCGGAAGCGAAGGAGCAGCTTCGCAGGATCCTCGATACATTCAGAACTAAGCCTTAGCGCATGAAGCTATCTCCAGTGAAGGAAGCGAATCGAATCTCGCAGATTCTGGACGTCTTCCACCATACCCATGGCGAAGTCAGGTACCCGGTAGATGTCAAGAAACTTGCGCTCGACTGCGCGGGTCTTTTTCAGTTTACGGATCCAATTTCTGCTGTGGAGGCTGCGGACATCAAGGGCTTCGAGGGCGGTCTGTTCAAGACGGGCACTGAGAACTGGACACTGCTTTACAACAATGCCCTCGCCTCCCCTGGCCGGATTCGCTTCACTCAAGCTCACGAACTCGGACACTACATTCTCCATCGGTACCAGCGGGAAAGCTTCGAATGTACGTCGGAGGACATGCTAGATTGGTCCGAGCAGGAAAAAGGTATTGAAGGCGAAGCTGACAAGTTCGCGTCCTACCTGCTCATGCCATTGCATGACTTCAGGGATCAGGTGACAGACGCGATCACGCTGGACGCGCTTGGGCATTGTGCGGATAGGTATGGCGTCTCGCTCACTGCAACTACCTTGCAGTGGCTTTCATACACTGACGAGAAGGCAGTCCTCGTTATGTCGAGAGACGGCTTTATGGATTGGGCGTGGTCAAGCGATTCGGCGCGCAAAGCCGGGGCTTATTTTGCAACACGTCGCAAGACCATCCAGATTCCCGAGCAATCTCTGGCAGCAAATACGGCAATTCGACATGAACGTGTGGGAATCACTGTCCCAGCTCAGACGTGGTTTCCTCATGCAGACACGGAGATACCGCTGCGTGAGATGAAGGTGTCAGCTGAACAATATGACTCCACACTTACACTGCTCGTACTTCCGCGCTTTGCAGATGTGTGGGCTCCTCGCAACCGAGACTTACAATCATAACTACTGCCAGAGTTCGTCAGTGGATGGGATATGATCCTCGGCTGATTCGCTCAAGCCCAACAACGTGGAATTCGATCTTTCAGCACTTCAGCAGGCATTCGCACTTGTGGACTTGATATCCCGTCCAGCGGCCAACAAGCCCTCTGGCTTCCTGGAGCAGCTATTGCTCAAAAAAGAGCAAATTAAGCTAAAAATTTATCAGGAAAAAGGGCATAAAAGACCACATTTTCATGTGGACTATGGACGGAACAACCATGTCGCGGCTTACGCCATCGATACATGGGAGAGAATCGAGGGTAGTCTCGACAAAAAGTACGATAAGGCTGTCTCCGATTGGGCAATTGCTAATCATGAAAGCCTGCGGGCTGTATGGCAAGCTCTTCAATCTGGCGAACCTGAGTCACACTTCATTCAATCGCTTTCTGTACTGCATTAGCATAGGAGCGCCATGATTTTTCTATCATGGGCGACCCTACAACGGAAGTTGCGTCTATTGTTCAAATTGCCGACAGGAACCGGCCTCAGGCGTCCCTCGGCCAGTCTTTGGGACCGCGATATTCCGACGGGAGTGGCTGCTTCTCGCCGCTAGTGCCTTTGCTATCTAGGGGCGGCAGCGCCAGAAGCCCCTGGTCCAGCTTTGGCGGCTTTGCCATGCGCGTCGCGCTCAACGGCCACGGACTTGGCAATATCGAACAGGATCTGCTCGGGCACCGTTGCCTGAATTGATAGATACGGTGCAGTAGCAAGGTTGCTCACTCCCGGTGCAATTCTATGAGCCGCATCAGTACATCAGACGCATGTCGAAAATTCGCATGCTGGCCGCGGATGCCATATGCCCATTTCTCACCATGGAATAGGTTATTCCGCAACCGGTAGACGATAAGCAGAAGCGCGCCGACGATGTGCGCCGGCTCCTCATCCTCTCCCTTTAACACCGCCTCGACCAGTGGACGACGATCGGGACGCCTGAATAACAGCTTGTCGAAGTGATGTGTGAACTCGCCACCTTGAAAGTAGCGATTGCGGAAGTACGCCAAACTTTCCTCAAATGGCGCCAAATTCAGTCGGCCTGCCTGCGCCAACGCGTTCACGGCAGCGACCAGCGATGTCGGGCTCGCATTTGCCTGCAGCACAAGGCCTTCCATGGCGCTCCAAAGGAAGGTGAAGTCTGCAATTGCGGCAAGCTCCTCATCGCTGAGTTCGGCGTAGCCCTGCACGAATTGCCTCAGGAAAGCGGTGGAATCCATGCTAAGAAAGAGCGGTAAAGGCGCGCAGTAACTGCATTAGCGAAATCTGCCGCACTGCGTGACTGGGTGACTGGCCGCCCCCGCTTCGATCCTGACGAAGCGAGTCCGCCCTGCGAGGATTCGTAGTCTACCGGCTGGTGGTGACCGCGCAGCACCGCTTACGATCCCTCGTATTTCGGCGTTTGCGTCGCTTTACGCTTCAGGAATCAGGAACTTATCCCGATTCTTGCCGAGCCAAGCCGGCGCCCGGCCCCTGCCAGACCAGGTCTCGCCAGTCTTCGGGTTTTGATATTTCGGAGGCAGCGGTTCACGCTTGGCGCGGGCGCCACTGCCAGCAGGGCGACCGCGACGGCGCTTCGCAGCAATATCGTCAACACTAAGGCCATACTGGGCCATCAGCGTCTGAATCTGCTCAATGACTCCGGCAACTTCGGTCGGAGCTAAAGTCGAAACTGGTGTACAGGCGGGGAATTTGAGGCGCGGAGTAGAGGGCGGTGGAGCTTTCCGCTGAGAATCTGATTGTCGAGATCGGAAACCAGCGCAAGAAAGGTCCACCATGAGCAAGGATAAAGGGAAAGAAGCAGTCGGTCTATCGGAAATCGGGCTTGGGCTCGAGGAGCTGATCAGGCGCGGGGCCCGACGGGT
>NZ_AUFE01000016.1 GCF_000426345.1 Cupriavidus phytohabitans
CATCGACTCGAACGCCAACACGCGCACGGACGCCTACGGCGGGTCGCTGGAGAACCGCTTGCGTTTCCTCGGCGAAGTCGCGCAGGCGCTGATCGAAGGCACGGGCGACGCGTCGCGCGTCGGCATCCGCCTCGCGCCGCTGACCACGCTGAACGGCTGCGTCGATGACGATCCGGAGACGACATACCTTGCCGCGGCCAGGCTGCTGGGCGAACTCGGCGTCGGCTACCTCCACATCGCGGAAGCGGACTGGGACGATGCGCGGCTGATGCCGGCGGCATTCAAGCGCAAGCTGCGCGAAGCATTCCCCGGCGTGCTGATCTATGCGGGCAAGTACACCGCGGAACGCGCGCGCGAAGCGATCGCCGCGGGCTGGGCCGATTTGCAGCCGGTCGCTGCAGCTAGTCGGATGCCACCTTCCTCCTGGTCCCACCTGGAATGACGCCGCCGGTTGCAATGCCAGTCGCGTCCCGGGCGCCGCCGCGCCATAATAGCCGCCGCGTCCCCACTGCAAACCAGGAGAAATCAGTGAAACAAACCAAGACATGCTGCCTGCTCGCCATCGCTGCCGCGCTTGGCCTGGCCGGTTGCGCCACCGAATCATCGACCGCGCTGCCGGTCCAGAAAGTGGAAAGCGCCAGCCGTCCCTACAACGGCGTGCGCACGCCCATCGCGGTGGGCAAGTTCGACAACCGCTCGAACTACATGCGTGGCGTGTTCTCGGACGGCATCGATCGCCTGAGCGGCCAGGCCAAGACCAGCCTGGTCACCCACCTGCAGCAGACCAACCGCTTCAACGTGCTCGAGCGTGAAAACCTCGACGAGATCAGGCGCGAGGCAACGATCAAGAACCAGGCGCAGCGTCTGAAGGGCGCTGACTTTGTCGTCACCGGCGACATCACCGAGTTTGGCCGCAAGGAAGTCGGCGACGTACAGCTCTTCGGCATCCTTGGCCGGGGCAAGTCCCAGGTGGCCTATGCCAAGGTCAACCTGAACATCATCAACATCTCGACCTCGGAAGTGGTTTATTCGACCCAGGGAGCGGGTGAATACACGCTGTCGAACCGCGAAGTGATCGGCTTTGGAGGCAGGGCCAGCTATGACTCGACGCTGAACGGCAAGGTCATGGACCTGGCCATGCGCGAGGCGATCAACCACCTTGTGGCCGCCATCGAGAGCGGGGCGTGGAACCCGGGTCAGAAGTAATCCAGTCCTTCACCAAAACGAGAATAATGATGATGCAAACGGTCCTGTTGCGCAGGGCAGCGTTGTTGTCAGCCGCCGGCAGTATTTTGCTCGCCGGCTGCGCGGGTCCACAGCCCATGTATCAGTGGGAGGGGTACCAGGCCCAGGTCTATGAGTACTTCAAGGGCGAGTCCAGGGAGGCGCAGGTGACCGCGCTGGAAGCGGGTTTGCAGAAGATCCAGGCCAAGGGCGGCGCCGTGCCGCCGGGCTACCATGCCCAGCTTGGCATGCTGTATCTCAACCTCGGCAAGCCGGACCAGATGGTCAGCGAGTTCCAGACCGAGAAAACCCTTTTCCCCGAGGCCACGCCGTACATGGATTTCCTGTTGCGGAATGTCAAGAGCGACAGCCGCACTGAAATCAAGGCGGACGCCAGCAAGGCCGCGCCCGCGGCAGGGAGCACCAAATGATGCGCCGGCTTCTTACCTATATCGCCAGCCTGGGTGCCGTGCTGCTGTTCGCCGGTTGCGCGGTGCAGAACAAGCAGGTGGACTACGCCGCGTTCAAGGCCAGCCGTCCCCGCTCGATCGTGGTGCTGCCGCCGCTGAACGAGTCGCCGGACGTCAAGGCCACCTATGCCATGCTGTCGCAAGCGACGGTCCCGCTGGCGGAATCGGGCTACTATGTGTTGCCGGTCGCACTGGTTGAAGAGACGTTCAGGCAGAACGGCCTGAACGTGCCGGGCGACATCCATGCCGTGCCGGTGGCCAAGCTGCGCGAAATCTTCGGGGCCGATGCCGCGCTGTACGTGACCGTGACCGAATATGGTTCGAAATACCAGGTCATCAGCAGCGTGACCCGCGTGGCTGCCAACGCCAGGCTGGTTGACCTCAAGACGGGCGATGTCCTGTGGAGTGGTACGGCCGTGTCGGCCACCGACAGTTCCAGCAGTGGCGGCGGGCTGATCGGCATGCTCATCAATGCGGCGGTGACGCAGGTCATGAACCACACGTTCGATGCGAGCTACAGCGTGGCGGGCACCGCGAGCTACCAGCTGTTGTCGGCCGGCCAGCCTGCCGGCATCCTCTACGGGCCGCGCTCGCCCAAGTACCAGTCTGACTGAGCCCAGGCGAATCGGACCGGTGCCATGTGCCGGTCCGACCATGCTATCTGTCCTGATCGCGCTTACGCTCCCCACGCGCCGAGCCCAAGCCTTCGTTTGAGGCATACTGCACGCACCTGTGTGCGAGACCCCGTCCCGCAGCACCCCACTGCCTCTCACGAACATCCCGGCGCAGTCCCCGCGCACGCCGGGCCTCGCCATGCAAAACGTCGGAAGACTTGTCCGCAGCGCCAGCCTGAGCGGCTACATCGAGCTGACGGAGTCGCTCGGGCATGATCCCGGCGCCTTGCTGCGCAAGGCGGGGCTGTCCGCGCGGCTGCTCAGGGACCCGCAGGCGCTGATTCCCAGCCGGGCACTGCGCGAGCTGCTCGAACTCACCGCCAGCGCCACGGGCACGGAGGATTTTGCGCTGCGGCTGGCGGCGCGCCGCACGTTTTCCAACCTGGGGCCGATCAGCCTGGTGCTGAAGGAGGAGCCTTCGCCGAGGCACGCGCTCGATGCCCTGTGCCGCTACCTGAAGCTGATCAGCACCTCGCTGGTCATGCGCATCGAAGAGATCGGCCAGACCGTGGTCATCCGTGAAGACCTGCTGCCGGGGCCGGGCGCGGCAACGCGGCAGGCGATGGAGTTGAGCGTGGCCATGATGTTCCGGATCCTGCGCGAGCTGATCGGGCCGCAGTGGCGGCCGCAGCAGGTTTGCTTTACACACCGGCCGCCGGCGGATATCGCGGCGCACCGTGCATTCTTCGGCCGCAACCCGATGTTCAACCAGCCATTCAATGGCCTGGTCTGCGCGGCGGCCGACCTGGACACGCCGCGCACGCCCGACCATTCCGGGGCCATCCAGTTGGCACGGGATTACCTTGAGGCATCGCTGCGCCAGCGCGGCGAAGGCATGCGCGAGGCGTGCCGCGAGCTGATCATGGCGCTGCTGCCCGGCGGGCGTTGTACCGCCCAGCAGGTGGCGCGGCATCTTCGCGTGGACCGTCGCACGCTGCATCGCCATCTCATCGTCGACGGGCTGACCTTCTCGGCCTTGCTCGACGAAGTCCGTTCCGAGCTGGTCAGGCGGCACCTGCAGGAGAGCGACCTGCCGCTCGGCGAGATCGCGGGGCTGCTGGGATTCTCGAACCAGAGCAGTTTCAGTCATTGGTTCCGCGCCAGCTTTGGCTGCAGCGTCACGCAATGGCGTTTGCAGGCGGCCGATCAGGCAACAACGGGCCGCCGGCGCACGGGACCGGCCGTCAGTCGGCAATAAGCACGATCTTGCCCATATGCTGGCCGCGTTCGATGTAGGCATAGGCCTCGCCGATCGCATCCATGGGGAAGGTGCGGTCGATCGGCAGGCGCAGCTTGCCTTCGCGGAAGAAGGGCATCAGGTCGCGCGCGCAGGCCTGCACGCATTCGAGGCGTTCGGCCTCGGTGCGCGTGCGGAAGGTGGCGCCGATCAGCTTCAGCCGGTTATGCCACAGCAGGTTGAGATCGACCTGGGCAGTACTGGCGCCGCCCAGCCGCGCCAGGTTGACCAGGCGGCCCTTGACTGCCAGGCTCTTGATGTGGTCTTCGAAGACCGTGCCGCCGATGGTATCGATGATGACGTCCACACCACGCCCGTCGGTGGCTGCCATGATGGCCTCGACCTGCGATTCGCACGACGCGTTGACGCCGACATCGACGCCATAGCCTGCCAGGCGCTCCAGCTTGGACGCCGAGCGCGAGGAAGCAATCACCCTCGCGCCGAGCGCAGCGGCGGTCATCACCGCGGCCATGCCGACCCCGCCCGAGGCGCCGTTGATGAACACCGTCTCGCCGGCCTTGAGCTCGCCGTTGCTGACCAGCGCGTCATGGGCGGTGATGAACACATTGGGGAACGCGGCCGCATCGGCCCACGATACCCCGGGTGGCACCGGCATCAGCGCCAGCGGCGCGGCGACGACATACTGAGCGTGACAGCCGCGCCCGTGGCCCATCACCCGGTCGCCTTCGCGCCAGCCGCTGACCTGCTCGCCGACGCTGGCGACCTCGCCGGCAAACTCCACGCCGGCCGTCATCGGCTCACCGGTCCGGTGTTCCCGCATGTACTTGAGCTCGCCATAGTTGATGCCCGATGCGCGTACCCGCACCAGCACCTCGCCGGGGCCGGGCCGCGGGGTCGGGATCTCCTGCACGGCCAGCTGGCCACCCTCCGCGCCCGGTAGTACTCGTACCGCCTTCATGCTGTCTCCTGTGTCATTCCGGCTTGAACTGAATCGAACGCAGCACCTTGCCCTGGCGGTCGTACGACTCGCGCACGTCCCTGGCAAGCTCGTCCGGCGTGGCCGGCGTGCCGACCTCCATGCCCAGCTCTTCGATCTTGCGCCGCAGCGTGGGCGATTGCATGGCGGCGAGCGTCGCCTCGCGCAGCTTGCTTACCACGGCCGGCGGCAGGCCGGGCGCCGCCCACAACCCCATCCAGCCCACCTCGCTGAGGTCCGGATAGCCCAGTTCCGCAAACGTGGGAACGTTGGGCAGCGCGGCGAGCCGCTGCGGGAAGGCCACCGCGAAGGCTCGCAGCTTGCCGGCCTTGATGAACGGCATGGACGTCGCCGGCCCGTCGAACATCAACGAAACCTGGCCGCCCATGATGTCCTGCAAGGCAGGCGGAGAGCCTCTGTAGCTCACCGCGCCGGTATCGAGCCCCGCCAGGCGGTTGAACTGGACGCCGATGGTGTGGCCGCGCAGGCCGATGCCGAAGTTCGCGATATCGATCTTGCCGGGGTTGGCCTTGACGTACTTGACCAACTCGGCGAGGTTTTGCGCGGGAAGGCCGGGATTGCCGACCAGGACCAGGCCCTGGCGCGTGAGCTGCACCAGCGGGACGATGTCCTTGAACGGGTCGTAGGACACCTTGATGGCTTGCGGCACCTCCGAGGCGATGCCCTTCTGGATCAGCAGCAAGGTATAGCCGTCGCGCGGCGCGGACAGCATGCTCTGCACGGCAATCGTTCCTGCCGCGCCGGCCTTGTAGTCGACGACCACCGGCTGCCCGAGCGGCCGTTGCAGCTCATGGGCAAAGAGCCGTGCGAGGATGTCCGCGGTGCCGCCCGGTGGCGCGCCGACGAGTATCCGCACCGGCTTGGCCGGCCACTCGGTAGCCGGGGCGGCGTGCACCGCCCGGGCGGCCGGCAGCAGCGCGCCGAGGGCAAGCGCGAGCACCACCGCGCGGCGCCGGATCTGGGGGGGGCGGATCTGGGGGGAGCGTTTCATTGCTTGTCTCCTTGTCTTATGTCCCTCGGCCCTGTTGGCGGGCCGTGTCAGCGGGGGAGTGCGCCTTACTGGGTCTTGCGCAGGAAGCCCTGGGTGCCGCCGTTGCGGTTGGGGGCGAAGCCGTTGGCCTGCAGCGATTCTTCCACCGTGTCGTAGAACACGCCGATCCTGCAGATCTCGCGTGCCTCTTTGGCGGTGGCGATGTCACGGCCGAGTTCGCGGGAGATGCGCACCAGCTGCTCGATCTGCTCCACGGTGCCCTGCTTCGCCGTGCGCCGCGGGTTCCACAGCACGTCCTCGGTGCCGCAGCGCACGTGCAGGCCCATGGCAATGCCCATGGTATTGACCGGCAGTACGTTGCGCACATTGCTCTCGACCGTCACCACCGCGCCGTCCGGGACGGCGCGCATGAAGTTGGCCAGGCTGTAGACGCTGGGCGTGTCCATGCCGCCGCCGATCGCCACCCAGTTGAGGTTCAGCGGGCCCTTGTAGAAGCCGCGTCGCATCAGCCGCTCCACCGACTCCAGGCTATTGATGTTGTAGCACTGGAATTCGCTCTGGATGCCGGCGGCGGTCAGCCGGCGCACGTGCTCTTCCACCCAGCCGGGATTGGCCGGCACCGTCATGTTCTTGTAGGCGTCGAAGAGCGCCATGTCTTCGCGCGAGGTGCCGCGGAAGTCAGCGTCTTCCGCGTGGTCGGTAACGTTCATCTGCGAGGTATTGACCGTCACCGTGACCTGGTCCGGCGTGGGATCCAGGTCGGCCAGCATGTGGCGGGTGTCGTCCGACAGCCATTTGGCGGCCTGTCCCTCGTCCTCGGGCGCGAAGGAGATCGAGCCGCCCACCTGGATGATCATGTCGGGCACCGCGGCACGCACGCCCGAAATCAGTTCGTTGAACTTGGACAGGCGCTTGGAGCCCTTGCCGTCCAGTTCGCGCACATGCAGGTGCAGCACGGTGGCGCCGGCGTTGTAGCAGTCCACCGCCTTCTGGATCTGCGCCTCCATGGTGACCGGAATGTCTTCGGGGAAATCGGAAGGCAGCCAGCCGGGGGCATACGGTGCGGCCGTGATGATCAGCGGCTGCTGGTTTTCGGGAAAGAGGTGGCCATCGAGGAAGTACATGGGGAGTCTCCGGGTCGGAAGGCAGTCGGTTCAGTAGGGGGTGTCGCCGACGATGGCCGCGCGCTCCATCTTGCGCGGGGCGGGCCAGTAGTCGTTGAGCGCGTAGTGCTGCGTGCAGCGGTTGTCCCAGACAGCGATGTCGCCCTGCTGCCAGGACCAGCGCACCTGGTATTCGGGAATGGTGGCGCGGCTGATCAGGTAGTTGAGCAGCAGTGCGGCGCCGGGCGCCTTGTCGATGCCGTGCCGCACGTTGGCCGGCGTGCTGTAGTTGGTGAAGTAGGTCGAGAAGCCGGCACCGACGAACAGCACCTTTTCGCCGGTTTCCGGATGCGTGCGCACGACCGGATGCTCCGCCGGCGGATGGTCCTGCGCGAGCTTCGCGCGCGCCTCGGGCGTCATGACCGCGCCGAAGCTCTGCTCGATGCTGGCGCGGGCACGCAGCCCGTCGATCTTCACCTTGATGTCGTCCGGCAGTTCCTCGTAGGCCTTCACCATGTTGACCCAGATGGTGTCGCCGCCGATCTCGGGGCATTCGATGCAGCGCAGCACCGCGCCCATGGCGGGGTTGGGGCGCCACAGGCCATCGCAGTGGTAGTTGTTCTCGTAGCTGTGCGGGTTGTCGCTGCGGTAGACGCGCACCAGGCCCGGATGATCCGGGTCGCTGCCGGCCACGGGATGGTCTTCCAGCTTGCCGAAGGCGCTGGCGAACGCGACGTGCTCGGCACGCGTGATGTCCTGCTTGCGGAAGAAGAGCACGCGGTGCCTGAGCAGCGCTGCCTTGATGTCGGCGAAGAGCGCCGGATCACGCGCCGCGTCGCCGAGATGGACGCCTGTGATTTCGGCGCCAATGGCCGGGGTGATCTGCCTGATCTCCATTTCGATGTCTCCAGCAGTTGGTGGATCTGCGTACAGGTCATGGCCTGCTTGGAGATGGAGTATCGGGCGATCGAAGCGCGCTCGCTTGCTTTACTGGGACATTCGTTTGTTAATTTGGGACAAGTGGGAGCGGGCCTCGACTCGCTTGTGGCAGGCTGCCGTCACGTGGCATCACCGCTGCGAATCCTGTTGCTTGCCGTCGCACGCACTGCGCAAGTGCACATTCCCGTCATGACGATGGATGTGCAATTCGGCGTTCTGCCGCCTGGCCACATCCCAGCCGGCCGCGATTGCCGCTTCCATGGTCGGAAACCTCTGGGGCTTGATATCGAGCCCGGTGAACTCCAGTGCCCAACCGAGTTCTGCGGGCAGAACACGAATGATTCGCGATTGCATAATGACCTTTCTAGAGTTACCGCTACATATGGCGGCCGCTGTCGTTTTGCGGTCGAAATGCAACCCTCCTTCACCTAAGTGCAGCTTTCGCGTAGCCTAGGACCGTACCGGGGTACGGAGTCAAGCGATGGAGCACACACTGACGATCGGGAAGCTGGCCAGGGCGGCCGGTGTTGGCGTGGAGACAGTACGCTACTACCATCGGTGCGGGCTGCTGCCGGTGCCCGAGCGCGCCCATGGCGCCATTCGCCAGTATTCGCAACAGAGCCTGCAGCGGCTGCATTTCATCCGCCAGGCCCAATCACTCGGGTTCACGCTGGATGAAGTCCGGGTACTGCTGCAGCAGAACCACGGCCAGTGCAGCACGGCTCGCGCACTGGCCGAGCGCAAGCTCGGCCTGGTGGAGGAAAGGCTGCGGAACCTGCGGCGGATGCGCGCGGAACTGAAGAACCTGATCGGTCAATGCCACGCCAACGGCAACGAGGAGTATTGCCCCTTGATCGACACGCTGGCTGCGAACATCGATTCAGATCAGGCCTGCCATGCCGCGGCCTTGCCGGCCGACTTGCCATAGCGTTCCCGCGCCGCGCGCACCACATCGGGCGAAAGCTTGCCGTCATCGGCCAGCGCCCGCAGCGCCGCGACCACGACGGAATACCGGTCTACCTCGAAGAACGCGCGCAAGGCCTGGCGCGTGTCGCTGCGGCCAAAGCCATCGGTGCCCAGCGTCACGTAGCGCCCCGGCACGCACGCGCGGATCAGCTCCGGCACCGCGCGCACATAGTCGGTGGCGGCGATCACCGGGCCGTCCGATCCGTCCAGCACCGTCTCGACATACGAGCGGGCATGTTCGTCGTTCAAGCGGTTGCTGCGTTCCACGGCGATCGCGTCGCGCTGCAGTTCGGTAAAGCTGGTGACGCTCCACACCTGCGCCACCACGCCCCAGTCGTCTTCGAGCAGGCGCGCGGCGGCGATCACCTCGGGCAGGATGGCGCCCGCGCCGAGCAGGTTGACCTGGCTGGCATCGCGCCGGTGCGGCATGAGCGAATACATGCCCTTCAGGATGCCGTCGCGCGCGGCCTCGGCCGGCTGCGGCATCGACGGCTGCGCATAGTTCTCGTTGCCGACGGTGACGTAGTAGAAGACGTCGCGCTGCTGCTCGCCCATCTCGCGCATGCCATGCTCCACGATCACCGCCACTTCATAGGCAAAGGCGGGATCCCACGCGCGGCAGTTGGGGATGGTCGACGCGGCCAGGTGGCTGGTGCCGTCCTGGTGCTGCAGCCCCTCGCCGCCGAGCGTGGTCTTGCCCGAGGTGGCGCCGATCAGGAAGCCGCGGGCGCTGGTCGGCCGCGGCCCAGATCAGGTCGCCGATGCGCTGGAAGCCGAACATCGAGTAGTAGATGTAGAACGGCAGCATCGGCAGGTCGTGCACGCTGTACGCGGTGGCCGCGGCGATCCATGACGAGATCGCGCCGGCTTCCGAGATGCCTTCTTCCAGGATCTGCCCGCCGGTGGATTCGCGGTAGTACAGCATCGAACCCAGGTCTTCCGGCTCATAGCGCTGGCCCAGCGGCGAATAGATGCCGACCTGCCGGAACAGGTTGGCCATGCCGAAGGTGCGCGCCTCGTCAGCGACCACCGGCACGATGCGCGGTCCCAGCGCGGGGTCCTTGAGCAGGCTGCCGAGCATGCGCACCACGGCCATGGTGGTCGACATCTCCTTGCCGTCCGCGGCCAGCGCGAAGCTGGCCCACTGGCCGGACGGCGGCACCGTGAGCGCGGTGGTCGCGGCCTGCCGGCGCCGCGGCAGGTAGCCGCCAAGCGCGGCCCGGCGTGCGTGCAGGTAGCGCATCTCCGGGCTGTCGTCGGCGGGTTTGTAGAAGCGCAGGTTGGCGACGTCGTCGTCCGACAGCGGCAGCTGGAAGCGGTCGCGGAACGCCTTCAGGTCTTCCAGTTCCAGCTTCTTCTGCTGGTGCGTGGTCATGCGGCCCTGGCCCACCGTGCCCATGCCGAAGCCCTTCATGGTCTTGGCCAGGATTACGGTCGGTTGGCCGCGGTGGTCCATGGCGCGCGCGTAGGCGGCGTGCAGCTTGCGCAGGTCGTGGCCGCCGCGGCGCAGGCGGTCGATGTCGTCGTTGCTCAGGTGCGCGGCGAGGGCGGCGAGCTCGGGGTTCTGCTGGAAGAAGTGCTCGCGGTTGTAGGCGCCGTCGTTGGCGGAGAAGGTCTGGAACTGGCCGTCGACGGTCTGCGCGAAGGCCCGCACCAGCGCGCCGGAGCGGTCGCGCGCGAACAGCTCGTCCCAGTCCGAGCCCCACAGCACCTTGATCACGTTCCAGCCGGCGCCGGCAAACAGCGCTTCGAGTTCATCGACGATGCGGCCGTTGCCGCGCACCGGGCCGTCGAGCCGCTGCAGGTTGCAGTTGATGACGAACACCAGGTTGTCGAGCTGCTCGCGTGCGGCCAGCGACAAGGCGCCGATCGATTCGGGCTCGTCCATCTCGCCATCGCCGAAGAAGCCCCAGACCTTGCGCGACGACGCCGGCTGCAGCCCGCGGTTCTGCAGGTAGCGCATGAAGCGCGCCTGGTAGATCGAATTGATGGGGCCGATGCCCATCGAGCCGGTCGGGAACTGCCAGAAGTCCGGCATCAGCCAGGGATGCGGGTAGGAGCACAGTCCCGGTCCGGCGATCTCGCGCCGGTAGTGCTGCAGGTGGGTTTCGTCGAGGAAGCCTTCCAGGTAGGCGCGGGCATAGACGCCGGGCGCGGAGTGCGGCTGGAAATAGACGAGGTCTCCGCCCTGTTCTGCGCTGCTGTCGGCGCGGAAGAAGTGGTTGAATCCGACTTCGAACAGGTCGGCCGCCGAGGCATAGCTGGCGATATGCCCGCCCAGTTCGCCATAGGCGCGGTTGGCGCGCACCACCATGGCCAGCGCATTCCAGCGCAGCGCGGCGCCCAGCCGGGCCTCAATCTCGAGGTCGCCGGGGTAGGGCGGCTGCGCCTGCACGGGAATCGTATTCACATAGGCGCTCGGGCCGGCGCCGGGCGGCGGCAGGCCCTGCGCCGCGGCATGCGAGGCCAGGCGCCGCAGCAGGAAGCTGGCGCGCGTGCTGCCGGCGTGCGCCAGCACGCCTTCGAGCGCGTCCAGCCATTCGCGCGTTTCCTGGGGATCGCTGTCTTCGCTGGCCGAAGGCAGCGCGAGCATCGATTGCACACCGTTTGCCAGGTTAGTCATGGCACCGCTCCTGTCCGTATTGCTTGTCTGTGGCGGCGCGCCCGCCAAAGCCCGCCGATGCCAACAAGGTTACGCCTGGAGTCGCGGAGAATGTGTCTGAATTGCCTTGCCTGAACCACCTATTGCAGTATAAAAATTCTCAATAAACGCCAGAATCCGGAATTGTTACATCATGAACGAAACCTCGCTCAGGCTCGATCGCATCGATATCGCCATCCTCAACCAGCTGCAGCAGAACGCCCGCATCACCAATGCCGAGCTGGCGCGCGCCGTGAACCTGTCGCCGACGCCTTGCTTCAACCGCGTCAAGGCGCTGGAGAAAATGGGACTGATCAAGCAGCAGGTCACATTGCTCAATGCCGAGGCGCTGGGCCTGCGCATCAATGTGTTTATCCAGGTCAGCCTGGAAAAGCAGGTGGAAGACGCGCTGCGCCGTTTCGAGGCGGCGATCGACAAGCGTCCGGAAGTGATGGAGTGCTACCTGATGACGGGCGATGCGGACTACCTGCTGCGCGTGGTCGTGCCCAGCATGCAGAGCCTGGAGCGCTTTATCCTGGAGCAGCTGACCAAGATCCCGGGGGTGTCCAATATCCGGTCGAGCTTCGCGCTGAAGCAGGTGCGATACCGCACGGCCCTGCCGCTGCCCGCGGCAGGACTGACCCTGAGCGTGGCGGAAGAAGAGGGCGAATAGCCTTGCGCAGGCTAGGGCGCGCCACGCTCCTCGTTGCCGCCATCCACCGCGAATTCCGACAACGCCACTTCGCGGAAATGCCGCACCACCGGGCTGTCGTGCGCCGGCAGCCAGGTGAGCGCCAGGCCGATACCGGCACTGTCCGGATAGCCCGCCAGGTCGCGGATCACCATGCGGTCGTTGGCGAAGCGCTGCATGATCGACGGCACCAGCGCCACGCCCAGCCCGCTCTCCACCAGCGCCAGCACGGTCTGCACCTGCGTGGCCTCCTGCGTGACGCGCGGCTGGAAGCCGGCCGTCTGGCATGCCGACAGCGCGGCGCTGCGCAGGCCAGAGGCTTCGCTTTGCTCGTACATGACAAAGCGCTCCTGCGCCAGATCGGCCAGCGTCAGCGACGGCTTGCCCGCCAGCGGATGGCTGCGCGGCAGGGCAGCGACAAAGCGGTCGCGCTCCAGCAGCGCCAGCGCGGTATTGCCCGGCGTCAGCAGGGGCGTGCGCACCAGGCCCACGTCCAGCGCCTCGTCTTCCAGCCATTGCATGATGCGGGTCGAGGTCGCTTCGCGCAGCACCAGTTCGACACCGGGATATTCATTGCGGAAGCGCGTCACCAGCCGAGGCAGCAGGTGCGAGGTCGTGGTGCCGACAAAACCCACTCGCAAGGTGCCGGCCATGCCGCTGCTGGCCGATTGCACCAGCTCGCTGAACTGGCCGGCATGGAACAGGATGCGCCGGGCCTCGGCCAGCGCGGCGCGGCCGGTCTCGGTCAGCGTGACGCCGCGCGGCTCGCGCACGAACAGGGTGGCGTCCAGCTCGGACTCGAGCTTCTGGATCGAGACCGTCAGCGCGGGCTGGGCGATATGCAGGCGTTCTGCCGCGCGGCGGAAATTGAGGGTCTCGGCCAGCACGACGAAGTGCCGGATGCGGCGCAGTTCCATGGGGTCAGTGGGGATGCGGGAGCCACATCTTAGTGCGCGGGGCGTCCCCCGGGCAACCGCGCGCACCAGGTGGGCCGATAAACGCTGCTTATCAATCGAGCGGGAAACGATATTGGACGCTGCTTCGGTGCCGTCGCTACACTCGACCGCAAGCTGCGGTACAGCATCAGGATTCAGTACCAAGGAACGTAATGGACACAGCCGACCGCCTGGACCGATCGCGCCAATAGCGCCGATCGCGCCCGGCGAGACCTGGACCGACAGGAGCCTCATGCACAGCATTGCATCGCTCGACGACCTGCGCGCGCTTTGCGCCGCGCCGGCCGCGGTGAGCGAGTATTTCCCCATCGGGCAGTCCGCCATCGATACCTTTGCCGAGCTGACCCATGACCGGCAGTGGATCTACGTGGACCCCGAGCGCGCCGCGGCGGATTCGCCATACGGCTGCACGGTCGCGCACGCCTTCCTGATCCTGTCGATGGTGTCGGCGGCGTTCGGGCAGTGCTTTGCCTTCCCGGGCCGCAAGCTGGCGCTGAACTATGGCTTCGACCGGCTGCGCTTTACCGGCCCGGTGCCGGCCGGCGCGCGCGTGCGCGGCGCGTTCACGCTGCAGCAGCTCGACGATGTCCGCCCCGGCGAAGTGCGCTGTCACTGGAAAGTCGAGATGCAGGTCGAGGGCAGCGAGCGGCCGGCCATGGTGGCGACCTGGCTGGTGCTGATGCGTTTCTGAACTTACCCAATATCCATCCCAAGCAGGACGAGACTCCCATGAGCATCAAAGGCAAGGCATATATCGTCGGGGCCTACGAGCACCCGACCCGCAAGGCGCCGGACAAGTCGGTGGCGCAGCTGCACGCGGAATCCGCGCGCGGCGCGCTGGCCGACGCCGGCCTGACCCTGGCGGACGTCGACGGCTATTTCTGCGCCGGCGATGCGCCGGGGCTGGGCGCCACCAACATGATCGACTACCTGGGCCTGAAGGTGCGCCATGTGGACTCCACCGACACCGGCGGCTCCGCCTACCTGGTGCATGTCTCGCACGCCGCGCAGGCCATTGCCGCCGGCAAGTGCAACGTGGCGCTGATCACGCTGGCGGGCCGGCCGCGCTCGGAAGGCTCGACCGGCACGCAGGCGCGCAACTGGGGCGCCAACCTGCCGGACGCGCCGTTCGAGGCGCCGTTCAATCCCGTCACCGTCAACCTGTACGCGATGGTGGCCATGCGCCATATGTACGAGTACGGCACCACGCCCGAGCAGCTGGCATGGGTCAAGGTGGCCGCGTCGCACCACGCGCAGCACAACCCGCATGCGATGCTGCGCAACGTGGTCACGGTGGAAGAGGTGCTGAACTCGCCCTTGATCGCCGACCCGCTGCACAAGCTCGACTGCTGCGTGGTGTCCGACGGCGGCGGCGCGCTGATCGTGGCGCGTCCCGAGATCGCGGCCACGCTCAAGCGTCCGAAGGTGAAGATCGTGGGTGCCGGCGAGTACGTCAAGGGCCAGCTGGGCGGCGAAGTCGACCTGAGCTGGTCGGGCGCGAAGTTCTCGGGCGCGGCCGCGTTCGCGGAAGCGGGCGTGACCCCGGCCGATATCAAGTACGCCTCGATCTACGACAGCTTCACCATCACAGTGCTGATGCAGCTGGAAGACCTGGGCTTCTGCAAGAAGGGCGAAGGCGGCAAGTTCGTGGCCGACGGCAACCTGATCTCGGGCGTCGGCAAGCTGCCGTTCAATACCGATGGCGGCGGCCTGTGCAACAACCACCCGGCCAACCGCGGCGGCATCACCAAGGTGATCGAGGCCGTGCGCCAGCTGCGCGGCGAGGCGCATCCGGCGGTGCAGGTGAAGAACTGCGACCTGGCGCTGGCGCAAGGCACTGGCGGCTACCTGGGCTCGCGCCACGGCAGCGCCACCCTGATCCTCGAGCGTGAATGATGAACGATCGCCGGAGCAACTGACATGACGACCCCACACACTCCCATGGCCTACAAGGCCCCGGACGAACAGCCCGACAACATCGAATTCTGGCAGGCCGCGCGCGAAGGCCGGCTGCTGGTCAAGCACTGCCAGTCATGCGGCAAGACGCACTGGTATCCGCGCACGCTGTGCCCGTTCTGCATGGGCGATACGGTCTGGAAGACCGCCAGCGGCCGCGGCACCATCTACTCGTACAGCGTCACGCGCAAGGCTGGCCCGCAGGCATACTGCATCGCCTACGTGAAGCTGGACGAGGGCGTGACCATGATGACCCACATCGTCGATTGCGATCTCGATGAGGTGCGCATCGGGCAGAAGGTGAAGGTCAAGTTCGCGCCCAGCGTGGACGGGGCGCCGGTGCCGGTGTTTGCGCCGGCTTGAAGGTGATGCCAGACGACGCATGCAACGTGCGCCGCTGGTTTGCTCCCCTCTCCCACTTCGCGGGAGAGGGGAGCGTTCACAAGGGGCGGTAGTTCTGGTTTGAAATCCCGCTGTCGTCACCCTGCATTTGCAGCCAGCCGCTCAGGCCCTCCCTAGCGCCATCCCACCTGGCACCGCCACCTTCTGCGCTTCCAGCGCCTGCGCCACCACCCCGGCCACCATATCCGCCGTCACCGCGGACAGCGTCCAGCCCAGGTGTCCATGCCCGGTGTTGTAGAAGATGCAGCGCGCCCGCCCGCGGCCAACGCGCGGCAGCATGTCGGGCAGCATCGGACGCAGCCCCGCCCACGGCACCACGCTGCGCGTGCTGACGCCGGGGAAGCACTGCTGCACCCATTCCACCAGCGGCCGGATGCGGTCGGCGCGGATGTCGCGGTTGAAGCCGTTGAACTCAGCGGTGCCGGCCACACGGAAGCGGTCGTCGCCGAGGCGGCTGGTGACCAGCTTGGTTTCGTCGTCGAGCAGGCTGACGGTCGGCGCAGCGGCGCGGCTGGCGGCGTCGTTCAGGTTGACGGTGATGGAATAGCCTTTGACCGGATAGATGTTGACACGGTCGCCCAGCCCGGCGGCCAGCGCGCGGCTGGCGGTGCCGGCGCAGATCACCGCGCCGTCGAAGGTCGAGGTGGTGCTGTGCGCGCCTTCCTGCACGGTGACGCTGGCGCTGTGGCCATCGGTGGTGACATTGCGCACGTCCTCGCCGTAGCGGCAGCGCACGCCCATGCGCTCGATGGCGGCGGCCAGGCCGCTGGTGAACTTGTGGATGTCGCCGGTCGAATCGCTTTCGGTGAAATAGCCGCCGTAGTACGTGCCGGCCAGCGTCGGCTCGATCGCGCGCATTTCCGCCGGCGTGACCGCGCGGCGCTCCAGCCCGCCCTGTGCCAGCAGGGCCGAGACGCGGCCCGCGTGCTCGAAGCCGGCCTTGTCGCGGTAGATATGCAGGATGCCTTCGCGCTTGTGGTCGAAGTCGATGCCTTCCTGCGCGGCCCACGCGAACAGGTGCTCGCGCGCCGCGATGGCAGGCGCGCCGTTTCGATGGTGTTGCGGCGGTAGTGCGGGATCGAGGCGATGAACTCGGCGAACCAGCTCAGCTTGTGCCAGCTCGGGCGCGGGTTGACCAGCAGCGGCGCATCGCTGCGCAGCATCCACTTCAGGCCCTTGAGGATGGTGGACCAGTGCGTCCAGACCTCGGCGTTGGAGGCGGAAAGCTGCCCGCCATTGGCGAACGAGGTTTCCATCGCGGCGTAGCGGTGGCGCTCGAACAGGGTGACGGAGAATCCGCGCCGGGCGAGCGCGTAGGCAGTGGTGACACCGGTGATGCCACCGCCGATGACGGCGATTGTCTTCATGATCTGGCAGTCCAGAAACGTCGGAGTTGGAGCCCGCACGCGACATGCGTAGCGGACGCCCCCTCTGTTCCTGACCTGAGAGATTCACGACAATCGCCGCTTGTACGGGGGGCGAGGGCCGCTTGCTCCTTCGGTATGCCGGCTGACGATGGCGGCATTCTTCAGAGTGCTGTGACGCGTGATACCGGTCCTTCTGCCTGAGAGTTTCCGGGGCGGTTGCTCCTTCGGCGCTGTCCGCGGCGGCTGCCGCCGGACCAGTCTCTCCCAGCATCACGTTGGCGTGTGAGCCAATCCGGGCAAATCTAGAGATAAAGCCCCCGTGTGGATATGCGGGTAAACGTGGATGGAGCTTCAGGCACTCGCCTGGGTCGGCCGCCTTGTTTCCGCACCGGCGCGGCGCTATGTCGCACTGCGTCAAACCGTCCCGGCACCTAGAATGTCAGCACTCGCTACGCGGAGGAAGTGCGCCACGAGCCGGATACGGCGCACCAGACGGGCGAGCCAGAAGAACAGAAAAGGCATTCCAGTGAGAAGAAACCGGATCGCGCTGGCCGCTTCGGCCGCGCTGATGGGCCCCGGCATTGCCGGCGCGCAGGCGGATGGACCCGTCGCCGCGCCGCAGCCCCTGCAGGAAGTCGTGGTCTCGGCCAAGAGCGAGCGCGGCGAAACGCCCGCCACGCCGCCCAATACGCCATCGCCCGCCCACGGCATCAGCGCCGCGCGCATGGCGGACTTCAACGTGGTCAACACCGAAGACGCGCTCAAGTACGCGCCCAACCTCGCCGTGCGCAAGCGCTTCATCGGCGATATGAACTCGATCATCTCGGTGCGCAGCACCAGCTCGCGGCAGTCGGCACGCGGGCTGGTCTATGCCGACGGCCTGTTGCTGTCCAACCTGCTGGGCTCCGATTTCACCTTCCCGCCGCGCTGGTCGCTGGTCAATGCCGCCGAGATCGAGCGCGTCGACGTGCTGTATGGCCCGTATTCGGCGCTGTATCCCGGCAATTCGCTGGGGGCGACCGTGCTGATCAGCACGCGCACGCCGGAGAAGTTCGAGGGCGATGCCAGTGTGCAGCTGTTCACGCAGCGCTTCAACCTGTACGGCACGCACGACAATTTCAACGGCGTGCACGCCAACGCCTACGTGGGCGACCGCGTCGGGCCGTTCTCGTGGCTGGTCAGCGTGGACCGGCAGGACAGCAAGAGCCAGCCGCTGAGCTTCTACACCGCGGCGCGCTCCAGCGTGCGTGCGACCTCGGCCGACAAGCCCGTGACCGGCGCCTACTTCGACCAGGACCAGACCGGCGCCGATCGCACCGTGATGGGCGTCAACAGCGAGGGCGTCACGCACACCGTGCAGGACCAGCTCAAGGTCAAGCTCGCCTACGACATCACCAACACGCTGCAGGCGCAGTTCACCGCCGCCTACTGGCAGCAGGACCGTTCCAGCGCCACCGGCAGCTACCTGCGCGATGCCAACGGCAATGGAGTGTCGAGCGGCCCGGTCAATATCGGCGGCTTCCGCTACGTGATCCCTGCCAACGCATTCGCGCCCAGCAATGGCGAAGACGCGCGCTGGCTCTACGGCCTGTCGCTGCGCACGCGCAACGAGACCGGCTGGAACTTCTCCGGCGTGGCATCGCTGTTCGATGTCAGCAAGGACATCGGCCGCACCGCCAGCACCGCGGGCAATGGCCCGGGCACGGTGACCTATGGCGACGGCACCGGCTGGCGCACGCTTGACCTGAAGGCCGACTATCGCCCGCAGCAGCTCAAGGGCGGCCACTGGGTCACCTTCGGCTACCACTACGACAACTACCGGCTCAGCAACACCACTTACAACACTTCGGACTGGCAGGCCGCCACCATCTCCGCGTTCAACAACGCCTTTGCCGGCAAGACCGAGACGCAGGCGCTGTATGCGCAGGACGCGTGGTACTTCGCCGATGACTGGAAGCTGATCCCGGGCGTGCGCTGGGAGCACTGGCGCGCCTATGACGGCAGCCGCAGCCAGCCGGGCGTGGATGTCGCCTACCCGGTGCGCAGCGAGTCCAACTGGTCGCCCAAGCTGGCGCTGGAAAAGGCCATCGGGCAGGACTGGCTGGGCCGGCTGTCGCTCGGCCAGGCCTATCGCTATCCGACCGTCGCCGAGCTGTTCCAGGGCCGCATCACCGGCACCTCGCTGATCAACAACGATCCCAACCTGAAGCCGGAACGCTCGTTCTCGAAGGACCTGACCTTCGAGCGCACGGTCGACCGTTCGTACTTCCGCGTCTCGGTGTATGAAGACGACATCCGCGATGCGCTGGTCAGCCAGACCAACACCACGGTGTTCCCCACCGTCACCAGTTTCCAGAACGTCGACCGCGTGCGCACGCGCGGCATCGAGCTGGCCTACGACGGGCGCGACGTGCTGGTGAGCGGCTTCGACCTGTCCGCCAGCGGCGCGTACAACCACTCCAAGACGCTGGAGAACGCCAACAACCCGGCCTCGGTGGGCAAGTATTTCTATCGCATCCCCCAGTGGCGCGCGAACTTCGTTGGCACCTACCGCTTCACGCCGGCATGGGCCGGCACGCTGGCGATGACCTATTCGGGGCGGCAGTACAATACGCTCGACAACAGCGACGTCAATCCCGACACCTTCGGCGGCACCAGCAGTTTCCTGACCTTCGACGTCAAGGTGACCTACAAGCCCGCCAGGAACGTGCGCCTCGGGCTTGGCATCGACAACCTGACCGACCAGCGTTACTTCGTCTACCACCCATACCCGGGCCGGACGTTCTACGCCGAGGCCAAGCTTTCCTTCTGAGTGCAGTGACCAGCCATACCCTGACCATGCAGCGCGCGCGCCGCAGCTTCCGAATCCTTGCCGCGGGCGTGATCGCCTGCACGGCGTTCGCCGCGATGGCGCAGTCTCACAGCGGGCATAGCAGCCCTGCCGGCCACGGTGCGCAGAGCCCGGCCCCGAAGGCGATGAGCGAACTCGGCACCGGCGCCGCCTTCGATCGCGATGGCCGTTTGTGGATTGCCTACAAGGACGGCCAGCATGTGGCGGTGCGCGAGTCCACCGACCAGGGCCGCAGCTTCGGGCCGGTGCGGCACGTCAACCGCGTGCCCGAGCCCGTCGCGGCCGATCACGACAGCCGGCCAAAGGTGGCGGCGGGGCGCGACGGCGAGATCTACATCACCTGGACCCAGCCACTGGCCAGGCCCTATACCGGCTTTATCCGCTTCGCGCGCTCCACCGACGGCGGCAAGACCTTTGCCGCGCCGGTGACGGTGCATGCCAACCGCGACCAGATCGCGCACCGCTTCGACGCGATCGCGGTGGACGCGGCCGGCCGCGTCTTCGTCAGCTGGATCGACAAGCGCGACGTGACCGCCGCCGAGGCGCGCAAGCAGCCCTATGCCGGCGCTGCGATCTACTACGCGGTGTCAGCCGATCACGGCAAGAGTTTCCAGGGGGACTACAAGATCGCCGACCAGTCGTGCGAATGCTGCCGCATCGCGCTCGCGCCGACGCCGGACGGCAAGGTGCTGGCGCTGTGGCGCCACGTGTTCCCGCCCAACGCGCGCGACCACGCGGTGGCACTGCTCGGCGCCGACGGCACGCCCGCGCCGATGCAGCGCGCTACCTTCGACGACTGGCGCATCGACGCCTGCCCGCACCACGGGCCGGGCGCCGGGGTGACGCCGGACGGCACGCTGCACATGGTCTGGTTCAACGTGAAGGCAGGCAAGCCCACGGTATCGGTGGGCCGCTTCAGGGACGGCAAGCTGCAGGCGCAGCGTCCGCTGGACGACCCGCGCGCGCAGCATGCCGATATCGTCGCGCTCGACGACAAGCACATCGTGGTGGCGTGGAAATCGTTCGACGGCCAGCAGACGCGGCTGTCGGCGATGCTGTCGCAGGACGGCGGCAAGACCTGGCAGACGCGGCAGGTCGCCGGCACCGCGCGCGATTCGGACCAGCCGCACCTGCTGCAGCACGGCGGCCGCGCCTACGTGCTGTGGCGCACCGAGGCCGAAGGCTTCCAGGTCTTCCCGCTGGCGCAGGAGGGCGCATGACCGGGGGTATGACCGGGGCTATGTCGTTACGTCGCAAACTCGTCGCCGCGCTGGCGGGCGCCGCGATCGCGCTCGGCGTCGCCGGCATGGCGCACGCGGCCGAACGCGTATCGGTCTTCGAATCCGCCAATGCCGCGCAACTCAGCGCCACCCAGCAAGGCAAGCCCTTCGTGCTGGTGGTGTGGTCGCTCGACTGCGTCTACTGCAAGCGCAATTTCGAAGCCATCGGCAAGCTGCAGGCAAGGCATCGCAGCCTGCGCGTGGTCACGCTGGCCATGGACCGGGCCGATGCGCTGCCGCAGGTGCAGCAGGTGCTCAAGCGCGTCAACCTGACGCGCAATGCGTGGATGTCTGGCAACGAGCCGCAGGAGCGGCTGCGCTATGCGGTCGATCCCGACTGGATGGGCGAGATGCCGCGCACGTATTTCTATCGCGCCGACGGCCAGCGGCAGGGCGTGTCCGGCGTGATCAGCGACGCCGACTGGGACAAGCACCTGCGTTGGGCCGGCATCGGCGGCTAGGGCAGTCGCCGAGCCTTTCCACGCTTTTCTTACGACAGATCCGCCGGCAGCTTGCCGCCGTTGGCCGCAAGCTCCTGCATCAGGCGCTTGTGCAGCCAGATATTCATCCCCGCGGAATCGTTCATGTCGCCGCTGTAGTGCAGCTCGCGCGCCAGTTCCTTGCGGTGCTCCAGGCTGCTGTCGATGCCCAGCGCCTTCATCGCGTCGACGATGGACGTGCGCCAGTTCAGCGTCTGCCCGCTCTCCTTGACCAGGTTGTCCATGATCGATTCGACGTCGACGCCCGACAGCGGCGCGGGTTTGGCCGTGGCCTGGCCGGCGCTGGCCGCGGGGGCGGTGCCGCCCGTTGCAGCGGGTGACGCGCCAGACGGTGGCGGGGCCGCACCCGCGGAGGTCGGCGTGCCTCCTGCAGGCGTCGCACTCGCCGTGGCTGCCGGCTTGGCTCGTCCCAGCAGCTTGTTGAGGATGTCCTTGAAGATGCTCATGGTGGCCTCCTGTCGGTTTGGATAGCAGACGTGGGAGAACAGCGCCATGCAGGAAACGCACCATCCGTGCAACCCTTGATTTCGGCACACCAGGCCGCGCCGGGTTGTAAATGCTGCATGCAGCGACAGTCATGCCGGCATGTTCGCCGGCTCGCCGAACTCGCTGAACTTCGCCGCCATGAACTCAACGAACAGCCGGATCCGCGACGACAGCTGGTGCCGCTGGTGGTAGACCGCATAGATGTCGGCCTCCGGCGTGGCGTACTGCGGCAGCACCTGCACCAGCCGGCCGCTGCGCAGAAAGCGTTCGATATCCCATTCGGCCCGCATCAGGATGCCGTGGCCCTCCAGCGCCCAGTTGACCGCGATCTCGCCGTCGTTGGTGGTCAGGTTGCCGCGCACGCGCACGGTCTCGGTACGCGCCTTGGCGCCCTTGCCGGCGGTCAGGCGCCATACGCCGTAGGCGTCGCTGCCTTGCCGGATGCCGATGCAGTTGTGGCGGCGCAGGTCGGCTGGCGTGTTGGGGATGCCGTGGTCGCGCAGGTATTTGGGCGCCGCGCACAGCAAGCGCCGGTTGGGTGCCAGCTTGCGCGCCACGATGCGCGCATCGGGCGGCTCGCCGAAGCGGATGCAGACGTCGAACGCGTCTTCGTTCAGCGGCGGGGGATCCGCCGACAGCTGCAGCTGCACGTCGACTTCCGGATAGGCCGCGACATACTCTGAAATCACCGGCGCCACGTGCATGCGGCCGAACCCCAGCGTGGCATTGACGCGCAGCAGGCCGCTCGGCCTGCCCTTGGAGCGCGTCAGCAGCTGGTCCAGGTCTTCGATCTCGCTCAGGATGCGCCGCGCGTGCTCCAGGTAGACCTCGCCCTCGGGCGTCAGGCTCATGCGCCGGGTCGTGCGCGTGACCAGCGGCATGCCGATGCGCGCCTCCATCTGCGCCAGCCGCTTGCTGACCGCCGCGGTTGTGATGCCAAGGTCGCGCGCGGCCGCGCTCAGGCTGCCGGCGGTGGCCACCGACGTGAAAAAGCCCAGTTCCGACGGCTGGATCCCTGCGGACGATGCCATGCCAGCTTTAATCTGAGGTTAAGAATGGTTTAACTCTACAAGCGATCCAAAACCTTGTCCACGGCCCAGAATCCGTTCCACGCAATCGCGCTCAAACACGGATTCTGACCAGGAGGCAAGAGATGAAGACCTACCGCATCGCGACCATCCCCGGCGACGGCATCGGCAAGGAAGTGGTTCCCGCAGGCCGCCAGGTGATGGAAGCGCTGGCCGCCGCCGGCGCCGATTTCCGCTTCGAGTTCGAAGACTTCGACTGGGGCGGCGACTACTACCGCCAGCACGGCGTGATGATGCCCGCCGACGGCCTGGACGCGCTGCGCGACAAGGATGCGATCCTGTTCGGCTCGGCCGGCGACCCGCATATCCCCGACCACATCACCCTGTGGGGCCTGCGCCTGAAGATCTGCCAGGGCTTCGACCAGTACGCCAACGTGCGCCCGACCCGCATCCTGCCGGGCATCGACGCGCCGCTCAAGCGCTGCGCGCCGGAAGACCTGAACTGGGTGATCGTGCGCGAGAACTCGGAAGGCGAGTACTCGGGCGTGGGCGGCCGCGTGCACCAGGGCCATCCGATCGAGGCCGCCACCGACGTCAGCATGATGACCCGCGTCGGCGTCGAACGCATCCTGCGCTTTGCCTTCAAGCTGGCGCAATCGCGTCCGCGCAAGCAGCTGACGGTGATCACCAAGTCCAACGCGCAGCGCCATGCCATGGTGATGTGGGACGAGGTCGCGGTGCAGGTGGCGAAGGATTTCCCGGACGTTACCTGGGACAAGGAACTGGTCGATGCCGCCACCGCGCGCATGGTCAACCGCCCGAAGTCGCTCGACACCATCGTCGCCACCAACCTGCACGCCGACATCCTGAGCGACCTGGCCGCGGCGCTGGCCGGCAGCCTGGGCATCGCCCCGACCGGCAATATCGACCCGGAACGACGCTACCCGTCGATGTTCGAGCCGATCCACGGTTCGGCCTTCGACATCATGGGCAAGGGCCTGGCCAATCCGGTCGGCACGTTCTGGTCGGTGGTCATGCTGCTGGAGCACCTGGGCGAGCACGCCGCGGCGCAGCGCGTGATGCAGGCGGTCGAAGCGGTTACCGCCAACCCGGAACTGCATACCGGCGACCTGGGTGGCACGGCAACCACCGCGCAGGTGACGCAAGCCGTGTGCGAACTGCTGTCCGGGCAGCAGGCAAAGGCGGCCTGAGCCGGCACGCGGGGTTCATGCACTAGCGCATCAACCGCTAGCTGCCAGCGGTGGCAAGCGCTCCGCTCTCCCGCAAGCGGGGGAGCAGGGCAAGCCATCGCCGCACCTTGTCAGCATTTCGCCGTATCCCCCGCACCACTTTCCGCCACAAGCAGCCGCCCGGAGCTGCGCCGGAGCGCATTGCCTGATGAAACACCGAAATCGCAGGAGACAGCCATGATCCAACCATGGATTTGCCCGCCGCGTTTGCCCGCGGACTGCGCGCCGTGACCATGCCAACGATCGATCCCGACGTGCTGCTGCGGCGCATGTTCGACGCGGCCATCGCCGCCGCGCAGCCGGCCCGCACGCTGGCACGCCACCTGCCCGCACCGCCGCGCGGCCGCACCATCGTCATCGGTGCCGGCAAGGCCTCGGCGGCCATGGCCGCGGCGCTGGAAGCGGCGTGGCCAGGCCCGCTGCAAGGGCTGGTGGCGACGCGCTACGGCTACGCGGTGCCTTGCTCGCGCATCGAGATTGTCGAAGCCGCGCATCCGGTGCCGGACGATGCCGGGCTGGCCGCCTCGCGCCGCATGCTGGAACTGGTGTCCGGCCTCAGCGAGGACGACCTCGTGATCTGCCTGATCTCCGGCGGCGGCTCGTCGCTGCTGCCGCTGCCGCTGGCCGGCATCACGCTGGACGACAAGCAGCAGGTGAACCGCGCGCTGCTCAAGTCGGGGGCGACCATTTCCGAGATGAACTGCGTGCGCCGGCACCTGTCCGCGATCAAGGGCGGCAGGCTGGCCGCCGCGTGCCACCCCGCGCAGGTGCTGAACCTGCTGATTTCCGACGTGCCGGGTGACGAGGCCATCGACGTCGCCTCCGGTCCGACCGTGCCCGACCCGACCACGTGTGCCGATGCGCTGGCGATCATCGGGCGATACGCCATCGATCTGCCAGGCCATGTGCTGGCCGCACTGCGGTCCGACGCGGCCGAGACGCTCAAGCCCGGCGACCCGCGCCTGCCGCGCATCCGCACCGAGTGGATCGCCACGCCGCGGCTGGCACTGCAGGCCGCCGCGCAGGTGGGCCGCGACGCCGGCTACGCGGTGCATGTGCTCGGCGACGCCATCGAGGGCGAAGCCCGCGATGTCGGCAAGGTGCTGGGCGGCATCGCGCTGGCCGCCGCCCGGCATGGCGAGCCCTTTGCCGCGCCGTGCGTGCTGCTGTCCGGTGGCGAGACCACCGTCACCGTGCGCGGCAGCGGCCGGGGCGGCCGCAATGTCGAGTTCCTGCTGTCGCTGGCGCTGGCCCTGCGCGGCGAGGCCGGAATCCATGCCATCGCCGGCGACACCGACGGCGTCGACGGGCAGGAAGAGATCGCCGGCGCGGTGATCGGCCCCGACACGCTGGAGCGCGCATGGCGCGCTGGCCTGAACCCGCAGGATGCGCTGGCCGCCAACGATGGCCATGGATTCTTCGAGGCGCTGGGGGATGCGGTCGTGACCGGCCCCACGCTGACCAACGTCAATGACTTTCGCGCGATCGTGCTGACGCGCGCTTCCAGAGCCAACACATGAGACGCCTTCGCAACGCAAAGATCGTGGCCACGCTTGGGCCCGCCAGTTCGGACCCGGCCATCATCGGCCAGTTGTTCGATGCGGGAGCCGATGTGTTCCGCCTCAACTTCAGCCATGGCTCGCATGAAGACCACAAGCAGCGCCTGCACGCTATCCGCGCGATCGAGCAGCAGCGCGGCCGCCCGATCGGCGTGCTGCTCGACCTGCAGGGCCCCAAGCTGCGCATCGGCACCTTCGCCGATGGCCCGGTGCAGGTGGCGGCGCAGGCAACATTGCGGCTCGATCTGGATGCGGCCGTGCCGGGCACGGCGCAGCGCGTGAGCCTGCCGCATCCGGAAATCTTCGCGGCGCTGCAGCCGGGCGCCGAATTGCTGATCGATGACGGCCGGGTGCGACTGCGCGTGGAGCGCTGCGGCGCCGACTATGCCGAGACCATCGTCGTCAACGGCGGCACGCTGTCCGACCGCAAGGGCGTCAATGTCCCCGGCGTGGTGCTGCCGCTGTCGGCCATGACCGGGAAGGACCGCGCCGACCTCGATTTCGGGTTGTCGCTGGGCGTGGACTGGGTGGCGCTGTCATTCGTGCAGCGCGCCGACGACATCGGGGAGATCCGCCGGATCGTCGATGGCCGCGCCGGCATCGTCGCCAAGCTGGAGAAGCCCGCCGCGATCCAGAGCCTGGAGGCGATCGTCGAAGCCGCCGACGCGGTCATGGTGGCGCGCGGCGACCTCGGCGTGGAAATGCCCGCCGAGCAGGTGCCGTCGCTGCAGAAGCGCATCGTGCGGGCCTGCCGCAAGGCCGGCAAGCCGGTAATCGTAGCCACGCAGATGCTGGAGTCGATGGTGACCGCTCCCGTGCCGACGCGCGCCGAGGCCTCCGACGTTGCCACCGCCATCTATGACGGCGCCGATGCGGTGATGCTGTCGGCGGAATCGGCGTCGGGCCGCTATCCGGTGGAAGCGGTGAAGATGATGGACAGCATCATCACCCGCACCGAATCCGACCCGCACTACCACGAAGCCATCCAGGCCTCGCATTCGGCGCCGCGCGCCGACGCTGCCGACGCGATCGGCTACGCGGTGCGGCACGTGGCCAGCCTGCTGGGCGCGCCCGCGGCGGTGGCCTATACCAGCTCCGGCTATTCCGCGCTGCGCATGGCGCGCGAACGGCCCGAGGTGCCGATCCTCGGCATGACGCCGCGGCTTGCCACCGCGCGCCGGCTGGCGCTGGCGTGGGGCGTGCACGCGGTGCTCTGCCATGAAGTGGTGGACGTGGTGGAGATGACCGAAGTGGCAAGCCGCACCGTGCTCGGGGAGCAGTTCGGCGAGGCCGGCCAGTCGATCGTGATCTCGGCCGGGCTGCCCTTTACCGTCGCGGGCACGACCAATCTGCTGCGCATTGCGCAGGTCCAGTAAGCGGAATTGGGCTGCGCCGCGGCCTTCGCCGGCAGCAGCGCGCTGTGACAGCTGCGCTAGTGGCTGAAGCGGCAACCGACAGACAGGCCGCGAAGGCTTGCTGAAAAACCATCAGACAGGAGACAAGACATGCGTGCAACTGACTTTATGCGCCGAGTATCGGCATTGACCCTGGCCGCCGCCGGCCTCGCCCTCTGCGGTGGCGCCATGGCGCAAGCCTGGCCGGCCAAGCCAGTCACTCTGGTCGTGCCGTTCCCTTCGGGCGGCACCACCGACGTGCTGGCGCGCGCGCTGGGCGACCAGCTTTCCAGGAGCCTCGGCCAGCCGGTGATCGTCGAGAACCGTCCCGGCGCGGGCGCCACGGTCGGCGCCGACTATGTCGCCAAGAGCAAGCCGGACGGCTACACGCTGCTGATGGGCGCGGTGCACCACACCATCGCTACCAGCGTGTACAAGAAGCTGCCCTACAGCTTCGAGAAAGACCTCGCGCCGGTGGCCCCGGTGGCGATGGTGCCCAATGTGCTGGTGATCAACGCCGCGAAGACGCCGGCAAAGAATGTCAGCGAACTGGTGGCGCTGGCCAAACGGGCCTCGCCCGAGTTCGCCTACGGCTCCAACGGCAACGGCACCGCGCAGCACCTGATCGGCACGCAGTTCCAGGCCGCCACCGGCGCGCCGCTGCTGCACGTGCCTTACAAGGGCAGCGGCCCGCTGACCACCGACCTGCTGGGCGGGCAGGTGACCATGTCGTTCGACACGCTGACGCCTGTGCTGCAGCACATCAAGTCGGGCAAGCTGCGCGCGCTGGCGGTGACCACGGCGAAGCGCTCGACCGTGCTGCCGGACGTGCCCACGCTGGAAGAAGCCGGCCTGAAGGGCTTCGACATCGGCACGTGGTTCGGCGTGATGGCGCCGGTCGCCACGCCGGAACCGGTCGTGACACGCCTCAACGCCGAGATCGTCAGGATCGTGAAATCGCCGGATTTCCAGCAGCGCATGCAGGCCATCGGCGCCGAGCCGATGACCAGCACGCCGAAGGAATTCGCGCGCCGCATCCAGGACGAGACAGTGAAGTTCGCGAAGCTGGTGAAGGACGGGAAGGTGACGATCGAGTGATTGCGACAGGGTGACACCCTGTCAACAGGCGCGCGGTTTGCTCCCTCTCCCGCTTGCGGGAGAGGGAGCACGTAGTTGGTTGGTCAAGGCAAACCGGCTCAATCCGGCTTGATCTGCGCCCGCGCGATGATCGGCTTCCAGCGCTGCTGCTCCTGCGCGATAAACCGCGCAAACTCCGCCGGCGTATTGCCCACCACGATGGCCGCATCCGCGCTCAGCCGTTCGACCGAGCTCTGGCTCCTGACCGCCTTGATGGTCGCATCCGCCAACTTGTCCGCGGCCGATTGCGGCAGCGTCGCGGGCGCAAGCAGCCCATACCACTGCGTCATCTCGAAGCCGGGATAGCCTTGCTCGGCCACGGTCGGCACATCCGGCAGCTGCGGGATGCGCTGCGTGGTGCCGGTGGCGATGCAGCGTACCTTGCCGGTCTTGATGAACTGCAGGATCGCCGGCGCGCCCACCGAGGCCGCTTCCAGCCGCCCCGAAAGCAGGTCGGTGATCTGCGGGCCGCTGCCGCGGTACGGCACGTGCGTGATGAAGGTGCCGGTCGCCGCCTTCAGGTACTCGAACGCCAGGTGCCCGGCGCTGCCGTTGCCGGCCGAGCCGTAGTTGAGCTTGCCCGGCTTGCTCTTGGCCAGCGCCACGAATTCCTTCAGGTTCTTCGCCGGCACGTCGGGATGGACCACATACAGGCTCGGCACCTTGGACAACAGCGAGATCGGGCGGAAATCCTTGACCGGATCGTAAGGCAGCTTGGGGAAGATGTACGGATTCACCGCCAGCGTGCCGATGTGGCCGAGGATCAGCGTATGGTTGTCCTCGGCGCGCGCCACTTCGCCCATGGCGATATTGCCGGCGGCGCCCGGCTTGTTTTCCACAAATACCGACACGCCCAGCAGCTTGGTCAGTTCCGCCGCGGTGGAGCGCGCGACGATCTCCGAGCTGCCGCCCGGCGCGAACGGCACCACCAGCCGGACCGGCTTGGACGGCCACGCCTGGGCGCGGGCGAGCGTGGGGAAGAGGGCGCTGGCGCCGAGTGCCGCGGTCGCTTGCAGCAATTGGCGGCGGGTGGGGTTGATGCGGTTCATGCGGGTCTCCGTGAGTATCCGGTCGTAGTGATTGCGGCGCGGCAGGCGATGCCGGCGATCCATTTCATTCGGGCTTGACGTTGCCGTCCTTGATGACCTTGGCCCACAGCCGGGCCTGGCCGTCGATGAATTGCTGCGCCTGTGCCGGCGGCGCGGCCACCACTTCGCCGCCCAGCTCGGTCACGCGCTGCCGCGTCTCGGGGCTGTGCATGACCTTCTGCAACGCCTCGGCAAACTTGGCGACGATCGGTTCGGGCGTGGCCGCCGGCAGGAAGGCCGCATTCCACTCATAGACTTCGTAGCCTGGCACGCCGGCCTCCTGCATCGTCGGCACGCCCGGCAGCGCGCTGGTGCGCTGGTGGCTGGTGACCGCCAGCGGCTTGAGCTTGCCGGCCTTGATGTGCTGCAGGCTCGAGGCAACGTTGGCGAAGAACAGCGGCACTTGCCCGGCGATGACGTCGGTCATGGCCGGGCCGCCGCCCTTGTACGGCACGTGCAGCAGGTCCACCCCCGCGCGCTGCTCGAACAGCACGCCTGCAAGGTGCTGCGCCGAGCCATTGCCGGAAGAGGCAAACGCCACCGAGCCCGGCTTCTGCTTCGCCATCGCCAGCACGTCGCCGACCCTGGTGGCCGGGAAGCTGGCCGTGGCAACCAGCACGTTGGGATAGCGCGCCAGCACACCGACGGGCTTGAATGCCTTGGCCGGATCGTAGGGCAGCCTGGCGTAGAGGCTGGGATTCACGGCGTAGGAAGAGGCATCGACCATCACCGTGTAGCCGTCCGGCGCCGCCTTGGCGACATAGGCAGCGCCGATCTGGCCGCCGGCGCCGGGGCGGTTCTCCACCACCACCGACTGGCCGAGTTCGCGGCCAAGACCCGGCGCGATCAGCCGTGCCATCAGGTCGGCGCCGCCGCCCGGCGGATACGTGACCACGATCGTGATGGGCCGCGACGGCCACGTGGCCGCGCTCTCCGCGGCGTGCGCCGGTGCAGGTTGCAGCAGTTGCAGCAGGATGCCGGCGGCGCCAATGGCCGCGGCCATCGCCTTGATGGAATGCATGAAACGGTCTCCTCGGATGCGGATCGGTATCGGGGATCGGGGATCGGGTATCGGATGGTTAGCGGATGTCCGCGGTATAGCGAAAAGCGAAGGCATCGCCCCGGGTCAGCCGGTATTCGATGCAGGTGCCGCGCAGGTCGAAGGCTTGCCGGGTCACTACCGCGCACGGGTGCGCATCCGGCAGTTCCAGCAATTCGGCCTCGTCATGCGCCAGCGTGCGGAAAGTGACCTCGTCGACCGCGCGGTGCACGGTGATGCCGCACTGGCTGCCGAGCAGCGGATACAGCAGGTCGCCCCATTCCCATACCGGCAACTGCTGCAGCGCTTCGCAACGCGGCAGCGGCAGCCAGATCGATTCCAGCAGCCGGGGCGTGTCATCCAGCCAGCGGCGCCGCGTGATCGCCAGGCCGCGCGCTCCGGATGGCAGTTCGAAGCGCTGCGCCATGGCCTTGTCCAGCCGCACGGCGCGGCACGACAGGATTTCCGAGCGCGGCACCGTGGTTGCGCCGTCGGCGCCGCCGAAGCGGAAAAAACGCATCAGGCTGGCACCGGTCAACCCTTTGCGCACAAAGGTACCCCGGCCCTGCACGCGTTCCAGCAGCCCTTCCTGCACCAGCACGGCGATCGCCTGCCGGATCGTCCCCAGCGCGATGCCGAATTCTTTCGCCAGTGCGCCTTCGGCGGGTATCGCCTCGCCAGGCGGCCAGTCGCCGGCAACAATGCGCGCCTGCAGCTGTGCGGCGATCTGGCCATACCGGCTCAGGCCGGCCGCGCTGGTGATTTTCTGAAGCAGGTCAATGTCCGCCATCGGTTGTCGGTCCGTCCGGAGCCGTGCTAAATTGCTGTTCATATCCTCTAGAGGACTAGAACTAGAATACTGACGCGGGCTTGCTTTCCCTATCCGGAGTTACCCGCAGACCCTACAGGGCAGACAGATGAATCAACCCGCAACGCCGGTGGTGGACTGCCACTTCCATATCTTCGATGCCGGCCAGGCAGCGCCCTCCGCCCGCTATCGGCCCCCCTATGCCGCCACGCTGCCGGACTGGCAGCGGCTGGCCGGGGCGCTTGGCGATCCGTTCGGGGTGGTGGTGCAGACCAGCTTCCTCGGTACCGACAACACCGCGCTGCTTGGGGCGCTGCGCGCCATGCCGGCGCGGCTGCGCGGCGTCGCGGTAGTCGATCCCGGCGTATCCGATGTGGCATTGCGCGAGCTGGACGATGCCGGCGTGCGCGGCATCCGGCTGAACCTCTATCGCGATCCCGGCTGGCAGCGCATCGGCACAGCGCCGTGGCGCGCGTTGTTCGCGCGTGTTGCCACGCTGGGCTGGCATGTCGAGCTCCATACCGACAACGGCGACGGCGGCACGGTGCTGGCCGCGCTGGATGATGTACTGGGCGAGTCAGGCGTAGCGGTGGTGCTGGACCATTTCGGCAGGCCGGGCGCCGCGGGGGTGGCGGATCCGGTGTTCAGCGTCGCCGCGGCGGTGCGGGCGCGCCGGCAGGTGTGGGTCAAATGCAGCGCGCCATACCGGCTGGTGGCGCCAGGGGCGTGGCGCGAACTGGCGCAGCGCTGGCTGGAAGTGGCCGGTGCCGACCGGCTGCTGTGGGGCAGTGACTGGCCGTGGACCAATCATGAAGCCGGGGCGCGGGCGGGAGAGTGCAGTGAAACCAGCCGCTGGCCCGGAACCGCGCCGGCGGATGCTTCGCTGAATGAAGCGCTGCGCTGGCGCAATGCCGCGGCGCTCTACGGGTTTGCAATCGCGCCAGGGGCGGCGGACTAGCCTGCCGCCTTGCGCGGCCTGGCGCGGGTGGCCTTCTTTGCGCTAGTGGCGCGCACTGCTTCGTTTTCGGCCGGTGCGCCGCCGCGATGCAGTGGTTCCAGCCACGCCATCGCCTCGACATAAGAAAAGAACTGCTCCAGGTAGCCTGGCGACAGCTCGTGCATCAGCGTCAGCGCACGATGCACGAGGTGGTCGGAGTTGAGCGGTCCGGCATTGCCCGGCAACTGCGCCTGCGACTGCCGCAACTGGCGGCTGACGCTGACGCGCGACCAGGTGTCGCGGAAATAGTCGACCAGCTCCGGCTCGGGTTCGGGACGCAGGGCGCGCACCGGAGCGGCGGCGCGCGGCGCAGGGGTGCGCGGTGCGGGGGCGCCCGGTGCAGCAGCCATCTTCGCGGCGCGCGTATTGGCCTTGATATAGCTGACCAGACCGGCAAGCGTGCCGGCCGTTTCCGCGGTTGCCTCGTGTACCGGTGCCGCAATGGCTTGGCGCCCCTCGGCGTCTTGCGCCACCGCTTCGCGGTAACTGTCGACCAGCGCTGCCAGCCGCGTATCCAGCATCTGCCGTACCGCGCCGTCATGGCCGGCCGAACGCCGCGCCAGCGCCTCGATCAGCCGGAAGCGCACCGGGTCGACGCCTGCGGCATCGCTGCCGCGCCAGGCATCGAGCTGGGCGCGCGCGCTTGCGGCGGCGTCTTCAGCCACGAGGCTTCCCCGTTCCCATGGTCACGCGCGGCACCGGCGCGATTTCCACGCGCCGGTTCTTTGCGCGGCTCCCGGCATCGGTATTGGCGGTGACCGGCTGCTGCGAGCCGAAGCCCGCCGAGAACAGCGACGCGGGCGGCACGCCGGCATCGATCAGCGCGCGCGTCACGGTCAGCGCGCGCTGCGCCGACAGTTCCCAGTTGTCGGCGAAGCGGCGGTTGCCCTCGCGCACCTGCTGGTCGTCGGTGAAGCCGCTGACCATCAGCATTTCGTCGCGCGTGCGCAGGTAGGCCGACAGCGGCGCGGCCAGGCTGCGCAGCAGTTCACGGCCCTCGGGCTGCAGCTGGTCGGAGTTCAGGGCAAACAGCACGCTGCCGCTGATGCCGATGCGGCCGTTCACCAGCGTCACGCGCCCGGCGGCGAGCGGGCCGGCCAGCGCCTGCTCCAGCGTCTGGCGGCGCTGCGCCTCTTCCTGCCGCTGCCGCACCTCGTCCTCAAGCCGCGCCGACAGTTCCAGCTGCACGCCGATGACGCCCAGCAGCACCAGCACGAACGCCCCCAGCAGCACCGACATCAGGTCGCCAAAGACCGCCCAGGCCGGTACCGTCGCCTCGGCGCCGGCGTCGATGTAGTCGTCCTTCATGCCGCCTCTGCGCGCGGCGCCTGCCGGCCGCCCAGCTGCTGCAGGTCTTCCAGGATCTGCTTCTGCGACAGCATGCTGAGGTCGACCACCTCGCGCGCCTGCGCCACGTAGTAGGCCAGCTGCTCATCGCTGCGCGCCATCGACTTGTCGAGCGCGGCCTCGATGCGCTGCAGCTGTTCGGACAGCTTGTCGTTGGACGCGCTGAACACTTGCACCGCCACGCCGAAGGCTTCACCCAGGCTCGCCACTTCAACGGCGCTGCCGGTGACCTGCGCAGCGGCCTGCGCCAGGCGGCCGGTCTCGGACTCGACCTGCTCGGTGAAGCGGCCGCCGACGCGTTCCAGCAGCTCGGACGTGGTCGCGAGCAGCGTGTCGACCGCTGCGCGCTGGCCGGTGGAGGCGTGGTTCACGGCGTCGAGCAGCGTGCCCAGCGTTTCCAGCATGCGGCTGCGTTCCTCCAGCATGGCGTTGTCGCGGGCCATGCCTTCGGTGAGCTTCTGGCGCAGTTCGGCGATGACTTCGGCCGCGGCCCTGGGCGCTTCGGCAGACGCCTGCAGCAGGCGCGCGACTTCGGCGATGGTGCTGCTGGCGTGCGCCTCGGCCTGCGCGGTGATGTCGCGCGCGGTCTGCGCCAGGGCGTCGCAGATCTCCTGCTGGCGGCTGGCGCTGTGGCTGCCGGCCTGTTCCCATTGCTGGCGCAGCGAGGCGGCCATGCTGTCGAGGTGGCTGGTCCAGGCCGCCAGGCGCTGTTCGTCGCGCGCGGCCAGTTCGGCCTGCAGCGCGGCGGCGGCCCTGGGTGCCTCGGCGGCGGCCTGCACCAGCCGCTCGATCTCGGCCAGCGTGCCGCTGGCGTGCGCCTGCGATTCGGCGGAAATCGCCTGTGCGGTCTGCGCCAGCGCTGCGCAGATTTCCTGCTGGCGGGTAGCGGTCTGCGCGCCGGCCTGCTGCCATTCCTGGCGCAGCGTGGCGGCCATGGCGCCGAGGGATTCGGTCCAGGCGGCGAGGCGTTGTTCGTCGCGCGTGCTCAGTTCGGTTTGCAGCGCCAGGGCGGCCTTGGGCGCGTCGGCGGCAGCCTGCACCAGGCGGTCGATCTCGGCAATGGTGCCGCTGGCGTGGGCCTGCGACTGGGCGGAGATGTCATTGGCGGTCTGCGCCAGCGCGGCGCAGATCTCCTGCTGGCGATTGGCGGCTTGCACGCTTGCCTGATCCCATTGCTCGCGCAGGCCGGTGGCCATGTTGCCAAGCGCTTCGGTCCACGCGGCGAGGCGTTGCTCGTCGCGCGCGCTCAGTTCGGCCTGCAGCGCAAGGGCGGCCTTAGGCGCGTCGGCGGCGGCCTGCACCAGCCGCTTGATCTCGGCGATGGTGCCGCTGGCATGCGCCTGCGACTGGGCGGAAATGTCATTGGCGGTCTGCGCCAGCGCCGTGCAGATCTCCTGCTGGCGATTCGCGGCTTGCACACTCGCCTGATCCCATTGCTCGCGCAGGCCGGTGGCCATGGCGCCGAGCGAATCCGTCCACGCGGCCAGGCGCTGTTCGTCGCGTGCGGCCAGTTCGGCCTGCAGCGCGAGGGCGGCCTTGGGCGCGTCGGCGGCGGCCTGCACCAGCCGGTCGATCTCGGCGATGGTGCCGCTGGCATGCGCTTGCGCCTGCGCGGCGATCTCGCGCGCTGTCTGCGCCAGCGTCTCGCTGATTTCCTGCTGGCGGCTTGCGGCCTGCGCGTTGGCCTGATCCCACTGCTGGCGCAGCGCCTCGGTCATGCTGTCGAGCTGGCCGGCCCACGCGGCCAGGCGCTGTTCGTCATGCGATGCCAGGCCGGCCTGCAGGTCGGCGTGCGACTGGCCCACGGTGCGTACCAGCGACGCCGCGTGTTGTTCGAACACCGCCGTGGCGGCGGCCAGCGCCTGCTGGTTGTCGGCGGCGAGCTTCTCGCCGGTGCGGGCGTGCTGCGACAGGGCCTCGGTCCACGCCTGCGCGGTGCTGGCGGAGGTGGTTTCCAGGCGGGCCGCCACCTGCTCGACCAGGACGGCCGAACGTTGCTCGAACGTCTGCGCAAAGCCGTCGAGCGCGCCGCGCAGCTCGCCTGCCAGGGCTTCGTTGCTGCGCTGCTGGCTGGCCAGCGCTTCGTTCCAGATTCCGGCGACGCCGGTGGTCGAGGTCTCGAAGCGCGCCGAGATGCCTTCGAGCTGCTGCTGGACGGACTGCGTCACAGCGTCGCGCATGGCGGCGGTCTCGCGCGCCAGGCCGGCCATGGTCGCTTCCACGGCCGGCTGGATCGCCGTGCCGGCGGCGCGCGCGCTGTCGGCCACGCTGTCTTTCAGCGATTGCCCGACCGAGGCGGCCAGTTGGGTGTAGACCGCTTCGGTCTTGCCGTGGAAGGCTTCCTGGCTGGCCCCCAGGCGCTCCGCCATGGCCTGGTTCTGTTGTTCCATGGCCGCCATCATGGCTTGCAGCCGGTCGACCAGCGCCGGCATGGCATCGGCCTGTCGCTGCAGCAGCCGGAACGACTCGTCGCGCTGGTGGCTGCGCGAATAGGGGCGCAGCGTGGTGGCGATGCGCGCATCGAGCGCCTGCGCGGCCTGCACGCGCTCGCGCCGGCACAGCGCCGACAGCAGGCCCAGCATGGCCGACGTGGCCACGCCCGCCACCGAGGTGCCGAAGGCGAAGCCCAGCCCCTTCACCGGTGCCGCCAGCGACGCGCGGATCGCCTGCAGGTCGGTCGCGGTTTCCAGCGCCATGCCGGTGCCGCGCAGCGTCGACACCATGCCCAGGAACGTGCCGAGCATGCCCAGCAGCACCAGCAGGCCGACCAGGTACGGCGTCAGCGCCGGCCCAGGCAGCGCCACGCGCTCGCCCTCGATGCGCAGGCGCACGGCGTTGCGCAGCCCTGCGGGCAGGCGCTCCAGCCAGCCATCCAGGCTTGCCGGCGAATCGGACAGGCCCTGCACCGCCTGCGCCAGTCCCAGCGTGGCCTGCCGGTAGCGCAGCAGCTCATTGGCGCCGGCCACGTAGCAGGCGCCGATCAGCAGCGTGACCGACAACGCCAGCGCATTCGAGCCCGCATAGCCGCCTGCGATCCAGCACACGGCCGCCAGGCCCGCCAGGAAAACAACAAGATGGAAGAAGTATCGGTTCATGGTGTCCTGGTCAGCTGCCACGCAGGGCGGCGAGCAATCCTTCGACGGGTTGGAAGCGTATCTCCAGCTCGGCCAGCAATACGCTTTGCATATCCTTGCGAAACACGGCCAGCCACGCCCCGGGCGCGACTGGGGCCGCGGCGGCCCGGGCCTCGGCCAGCGCCGCGGTTTCCGCCTGGCGCAAACGCTGGAAATGCCCTTCCAGCAGGGCAGGCACGCTGCCGAGCACGCTTTGCTCGCGCGCGCCCAGCACGCGCTCCATCACGGCATCGACCATCGCCAGCCGGGCCATGTCCGGCGCGCGCGTCGACAAGGCCGCCCGCAGCCGTCCGCGCAACGCGCCGATCGCGGTCTCCATGGCCTGCTGTTGCGACACATAGCGGTGGCGGTGGATGGCGTAGTCCACCTGCGCGTCGACGGCCTCCGCCAGCGCCGATGGCCGCGCGGGGCCGCGGCGGCGCGCGGTCAGGGCGTTGTCCCCGGCGATGGCATCGGCCAGCGCGGCGCGCACGCGCGCGCACTCCTGCTCTTCGGCAGTGGCGCCGCAGGCACGTGCGACGGTCGGCGCCGCGGCCGGCGCACTTTTCAGGGCCGCCGACAGGGCGATCGCATCCGGCCAGCCCAGCCATTGGCTCAGCTGGCCGGAAAGTGACGTTGCAGGAGGTGGGGCGTCGGCGTCGGTCAGGCGCGCCAGCAGCCGGACAAGCGTCGGACCGCTGAAACCTGTGCGCCGGGGCTCTTGGGACATACCGCCGGGTTTAAAAAGCCAGCAGTTTACACGTCCCGGGGAGGGGGATGGCAGTATCCGGGGGAGGGGAGCGGCGGCAAGAGATGCCGCCGCGTGCGAGCCGTGCTGTTCGGGAAGTCCCGCTGTTCATGATTCCTGAGCATGCCGTGGACATGAACAGCCCGGCCCCGCCGCTTCAACGCATCAGGCCGCGAGCTTCTGCAGCGACGCGACCGTGCGGACACAGGCCTGCGCCGCCTCGCGGCCCTTGACCACGAAATGCTCGGCAAAGAAGCGATGGTGCTCGTCGTGCTCGTGGAAGCTCTTCGGGGTCAGCACGGCCGAGAATACAGGGACCTCGGTGTCGAGCTGGACCCGCATCAGGCCGCTGATGACGGCATCGGCGACGTATTCATGCCGGTAGATGCCGCCGTCGACCACAAAGCCGCTGGCGACGATGGCGGCGTACTTGCCGGATTTGGCGAGCCGTTGCGCATGCAGCGGGATTTCGAAGGCCCCGGGGACATCGTAGATGTCGATGACATCCGCGGTGACGCCGAGCTTTGCCATTTCGGCCACGAACGCGTCGCGCGCGCGATTGACGATATCGGCATGCCATTGGGCATGGATGTAGGCAATGCGCTTGCCTTTGGGGAGGGAAAGGCCGGCCGCGGGTGCGGTGGCGCGCTGGAATGCAGAGACAGGCTGATTCATGGTGTTCCTGTACGGATGGAGTTGGCCAGAATCAGGGCGCACGAGACTTGCCCCCGTGAAGACGGGGGCATTTTTGCTCGCTCTCTTTCATCCGGACTATCACCGTCGGCTTCGGATTTGAACCGAATCTGCTGACCCCGGCAGGTGGGCATGCCGGGCGCTCGCGGGCTTGTGCGTCAGACGCCTTCACCGCCGGTAGGGACTTTCACCCTGCCCTGAGAACGTTGTCGCGTTGTGCTTGGTTGAGCTTTCAACGCGGCGGGGGAATCATACCGCAGAGTAGCGTTCGGTGTTGGCGAGGCTTTCGTCAGGTGCGCGCAGCGGTCAGCGCCTGCACCGGCGCCACCGCCAGCGCTGCCAGCAGCCTGAGCGCCGCCACCTCGGCGGCCGACCAGATGGCGCGGTCGGCCAGGTAGTTGAAGGTGCCGATCACCGAGCCCTGGTAGCCCAGCGGCACATTGACCACCGCCGTGCAGCCGAGCGTGCGGATCACCTGCACGTCGTCGAACACCGCCGCCAGCGCGTCATCGCCCTCGCCGACAAAGACTTCGCCGCGCTCCAGCAACTGCCGGCGCCACGGGCTGTCGCCCTTGGTCTTGTGCCCGCCGACCGGGTAGGCTGCGGTGTCCGAGGACCATAGCCGTTCGATCCGGTGCACGTCCGCATGCCAGGCATTGATCGTCAGCAACCCCGGACCGAGCGTGCGCAGCGTGGCCGCGCCGATGGCGTCGAGCGCCGCGGCTGGCTCGCGCGCCTGCCGCAGGGCGTCGCACAGCAGGTTGACCTGCGCGATCAGCGGGCCGGCGTCCGACAGCGGCGCGCTGGGTTGCGGGACGGAGTGCGGGGTGGCGTGCTTCAGCTGGCCCACTTCACTCCCCCTGGATGCCCAGTTCGCGGATCAGCTTGCCGTAGCGGTCGGCATCGCGGCGCAGGATAGTGGCGAACTGCTGCGGCGTGGAGGTCGCGGTCTCGACGCCGATGGCGTTCATCTTGGCCTTCACTTCAGGCAGTGCCATCACGGTGTTGATCTCGCGGTTGAGCCGCGCGGTCAGCTCGGCGGGCATGCCCTTGGGCCCGAAGGCGCCATACCAGACCGCCAGCTCGTAGCCGGGCAGGGTTTCGGCCACGGTCGGTACGTTGGGCAGCAGCGGCGAGCGCTTGCTCTCGGTCACGGCCAGCAGGCGCAGCTTGCCCGCCTTGACATGCGGCAGCGTCTGCGTGCCCGCCGAGAACAGCAGCTGGGTCTGGCCCGCCACGGTATCGACCACCGCCGGCGCGCCGCCCTTGTATGGCACGTGCAGCATCTGGATGCCGGCCATTTTCTCGAACAGCACCGCGCTGAGGTGGTTGGTGGAGCCCGGACCCGCGCTGGCGTAGGCGAGCTTGCCGGGGTTGGCCCTGGCGTAGGCCACCAGCTTCTGCGCCGGCACCGACGGGTGTACCACCATGGTGTTGGTCACGTACGCCAGCAGGCCGAGCGGCGTGAAGTCATCCACGCCGCGAAACGGCATGTTGGACATCAGCGCCGGGTTCATCGCATGGGTGCTCATCGAGCCCACCAGCAGCGTGTAGCCGTCGGGTTTGGCACGGGCCACCATGGCCGAGCCTATGTTGCCGGACGCGCCGGGCTTGTTGTCGACGATCACCGGCTGGCCGAGCGAGCGCGTCAGGTGCTCGGACAGCACGCGCGCCAGGATATCGGTCGAGCCGCCGGCGGCCCACGGCACGATCAGCGTGACCGGCTTCTGCGGCCAGGCTTCACTGGCACCGGCCGGGGCCGCGAGGCACATCGCCAGCGCGGCCACGCCGCCCAGCAGGGTTTTCAGTACTGCGCGCATTTTCCTTCCTCCTTGGTACTGGCGCGGACCTGTTGCGGCCCGCTGTCATGCATAGAATCGTCAGCGGCCCACCGCGTAGCCCTGCATGCCGCGCGCATTGGCGCCGGCGCGCAGCACCAGCCGCCCGCGCCCGTCGCGTTCGCGCGAGCATGCCGACATGCGGCCTTCGGACCAGGGCTCGCCCACGCGCACCTCATGCCCGCGTTCGCGCAGCGCCGCCACCGTTGCCGCCGGGAAGCGAGATTCCACGCTGATGCGGTTGAGCACGGTCTGGCGCGGCCAGAACGAGCCCGGGAAGTGGTCGATATGCCAGGCCGGCGCGTCGATCGCTTCCTGCAGGTTCATGCCATGCACCGCATGACGCAGGAAGAATGCCAGCGACCACTGGTCCTGCTGGTCGCCGCCCGGGGTGCCGAACACCATGTAGGGCTCGCCGTCGCGCAATGCCAGCGACGGAGACAGCGTGGTGGAGGGGCGCTTGCCGGGGGCCAGCGTGTTGGGCAGCCCCGGCTCCAGCCAGGTCATCTGCAGGCGGGTATTGAGGGCAAAGCCAAGCGCCGGGATGGTGGGGCTCGACGAGAGCCAGCCGCCCGACGGCGTGGCCGCGACCATGTTGCCGTGGCGGTCGATCACGTCGATATGGCAGGTGTCGCCGACAAAGAGCTCCCGTTCGGCCCATTCGGCTACCGGCGGCAGCTCGGCAAAGGTCGGCTCGCCCACGCCGAAGCGCACGTCGGCTTGCCGCAGCGTGCGCTCGGCCGCGCCCAGGTCGGGCAGGCGCGGCGCCATGCCGTTGAGCATGCCGGGGTCGATCGCCAGCGCCGCGCGCGCGCCGATGCGCTGCGCGCGCGCGGCCAGGTAGCCGTCGTCGAGCAGCGCCGCGAGCGGGCTCGGCGTGAAGCCGGGATCGCCGTACCAGGCCAGGCGGTCGGCCATGGCCAGCTTGGTGGCCTCGGCAATGCGGTGCACGAAGTCGGGCGAATCGGGCGCATGCTGCGCCAGCCCGGCGTGGCGCAGCATGCCGAGCTGCTGCAGGAACACGGGCCCCTGGCTCCAGATGCCGCACTTGGCCACCGTGTAGCGGCCGAAGTCGAGCGTGACCGGGTCTTCTTCCTCGGGGCTCCAGCCGGCCATGTCGTCGTAGCGCAGCAGGCCGGTGTGCTTGTCGCCGGTGGTGTCGCGCACCGGCGTGTTGCGGCAGTACGCGTCGATTTCCTCGGCGATGAAGCCGCGGTACCAGCAATCCAGCGCGGCGTCGATCTGGCCAGTGCGGCTGTCGCTGCGGCGCTGGGCTTCTTCGACGATGCGCGTGTAGGTATCGGCCAGCACCGGCAGCGTATGCAGGCTGCCGGGGCGCGGCACCTTGCCGTCGGGCAGCCAGGTGGCCGCCGAGCTGTGCCATTCGTCGTTGAACAGCGCCTGCACCGCCAGGATCGCGCGCGAGATGCGCGGCACCAGCGGGAAGCCGTCGCGCGCGTAGCCGATGGCGGGCGCCAGCACGTCGGCCAGCGACCACGTGCCATGATCGCGCAGCATCGTCAGCCACGCGCCGAAGGCGCCGGGGACGGTGGCCGGGACCAGGCCGATGCCCGGCACCAGTTCCAGGCCCTGCGCGCGCAGCGCGGCGGGATCGGCAAGCGCCGGCGCCGGGCCCTGGCCGCACAGGGTGCGCATGCGGCGCTCGCGCTCGCTCCAGAACATGATCGGCACTTCGCCGCCCGGGCCGTTCAGGTGCGGCTCGACCACCTGCAGCACAAAGCCGGCCGCCACGGCGGCGTCGAAGGCATTGCCGCCGCGTTCCAGCACGCCCATGGCGGTTTGCGTGGCCAGCCAGTGGGTGGAGGCGGCGACGCCAAAGGTGCCGACGATTTCTGGGCGGGTAGTGAACATGGATTGCAGCTCCGGTGATGCGAGCCAGTATAGGATTGGGAAATAACCTTGAGCGTCTGAATAGTTATCGTTGTATTACCATTTGGTAATGCGACATATACGCCCCGTTGCAGGATTCCCGTGTCCATCGCCGCCCCCGACAAGCTGGTCCACAACCTCGTCTCGCGCCTGCGCCTCAGGCATCTGCCATTGCTGCTGGCGCTGGAGCGCCAGCGCTCGGTGTCGCGCGTGGCGGCCGAGCTGAACCTATCCCAGCCCGCCGTCACCAAGACCCTGCGCGAGATCGAAGACATCTTCATGGTGCCGCTGTTCATCCGCACCCGGCGTGGCCTGGAGCCCACGCCCACGGGCCGGGCGGTGCTGGCGCATGCGCGGCTGACGCTGGCGGATACCGACGCGCTGGGGCGCGAGCTGGCGGCGATCGGCGCGGGCATGTCGGGACGGCTGCGCATCGGCGTGATCCCGTTTATCAGCCGCACCGTGCTCGATGCCGCCTGCAGCTTCGGCCTGACGCAGTCGCCGCGGGTCTCGGTGCTGGTGCGCGAGGGCACCACCGACGAGCTGGTGGCGGCGCTGCGCGAACACGAGCTGGATTGCGTGGTGGCGCGCACCTTCTACGCGCCTGGCGCGGACATCGCCCAGCAGCCGCTGTATCGCGAAGAGCCGGTGCTGGTGGTGCCCGCCGCGGCCGCCGGCCGGCTCGGGCGCGGGCCGCTCGACTGGCACCGGCTGGCCGAACGCGACTGGATCCTGCCGCCGCCGAACACGCCGATCCGGCGCACCATCAACACCATCCTGGCGGTGGCCGGCGTGGCGCAGTCGGTGCCGATCGTCGAGACCTACTCGATCAAGACCATGGCCACGCTGCTGCGCAACCACGCGGCGGCTACCACCATCGTGCCGCGCGCGGTGGCCGTGGAGTTGGTCGAAGGCGGGGGCGCGGCGGTCCTGCCGCATGCGCTGAGCTGGGACTTGCCGCCGGTGGGGGTGATGTGGCGGCGGCAGGCGCAGGAGGATGACGTGGTGGTGTCGCTGGTGGCGGCGTTGGGGAAATTGCGGTGGGAGGAGGGATAAGGCGCCGGGTTTGCGAAGGCATTGGCGCCTGCCGACATCCCGCACAAATGCACCCCTCTCCCGCTCGCGGGAGAGGGGTGGGGGTGAGGGCCGGCGCGTCAACGAAGTCCAGCCCATCGGTATGCCCGCGCCCGCCCTCACCCCCGGCCCCTCTCCCACTTCGCGGGAGAGGGGAGCAAACCGCTGGCGGTGATAGCGCGTGCCGGATCATAATCAGCCTCGCACAACCACCACCAACCCGGAGCCATACCCATGCGACTCATCGGCATGCTCGATTCCCCCTACGTGCGCCGTGCCGCCATCACGCTGCGCCTGCTGGGTTTGCCGTTCACCCACGAATCCATCTCGGTGTTCCGCACCTTCGACCAGTTCCGCGCCATCAACCCGGTGGTCAAGGCGCCGTCGCTGGTGTGCGACAACGGCGTGGTGCTGATGGACTCGACGCTGATCATCGACTACGCCGAAGCGCTGGCCGGCCGCAGCCTGATGCCGGCCGCGCTGGAAGAGCGCCAGCGCGCGCTGCGCACCATCGGCCTGGCGCTGGCGGCCAGCGAGAAGGCCGTGCAGCACGTGTACGAGCACAACCTGAGGCCGGCGGAGAAGGTTCACCGGCCGTGGGTGGAGCGCGTCGATGGCCAGCGCACCAGTGCCTTTGCGCTGCTGGAAGACGAGATCGCGCGCATGCCCGTGCCGGCCGATGAGGCGGCCGTGAGCCAGGCCACGCTGACCGCCGGCGTGGTGTGGACCTTCACCCAGGCGCTGCTGCCCGGTCACGTCGACCGGGCGGCGCACCCTGCGCTGGCCGCGCTCGCGGCGCAGCTGGAAAGCTTCCCTGCCTTCACCGCGCTGCCCCACGCATGACAGCTCGCGAGAGCCCGGTCTCCGGATTGCGGTAAGCTTCTGGCGCACCCATCGCTCCCGCCTGGCCGGCCCGCCGGGTGACGCCGCCAACACAGGCAGCGCCCCGGCGTCACATGCAAGCCGCGCCACGGCCGCAGACCATGAACCACGACCGATCCATTGCCACCCAGATCGTTGCGCTGATCCAGGCCGAAGGCCTGACCGTCGGCGCGCACCTGCCGGCGCAGATGCTGGCCGACAAGCTGCGCGTATCGCGCTCGCCCGTCAACGAGGCGCTCGCGCTGCTGCACGAGAAGGGCGTGCTCACGCGCGAGAAGAACCGCGGTTTCTTCCTGGCGCGGCCGGTGGCGGCGCCGGCCGCGGAGTTTGCATCGCAGCTGGGCCTGGTCGAGCCCGACCCGGCCACCGCGGCGTATTTCCAGATCGCCGAAGACTTGCTGCAGGGCACGCTGGAAACGCAGGTTTCCGAGCACCACCTGCGGCAGCACTACGGCCTGACTGCCACCCAGCTGGGCACCGTGCTCAAGCGGATTGCGCAGGAGGGTTGGGGCGAGCGCAAGCCCGGCTATGGCTGGGAGTTCTCGTCGATGCTGACCACGCCCGATTCGCTGCTGCAGTCCTACCGGCTGCGGCTGGCGCTGGAACCGGCCGCGCTGCTCGAGCCCACCTACCGGCTCGAGCCACAGGCGATCGAGCGGCTGCGCGCTGCCGAGCGGCACCTGCTGGAAGGCGGCATCGAGACCGACAGCGCCGACCAGCTGCACGACCGCGGCGTGCGCTTCCACGAAACACTGGTCGAGGCGTCTGGCAACCCGTTCTTCATCGACACCATCCGGCGCGTCAACCGCGTGCGCCGGCTGCTGTCCTACCGCTCGATGCGTGACCGCGAGCGCTATCCCGAACACGCGAAGCAGCACCTGCACGTGCTGGACCTGCTCGCGCGCCAGCGCAACGAGGAAGCCTCGGAGGCGATGCGCGAGCACCTGCAGCACACGCTTAACGCGCTGACGCAGATCAGCCGGCTGCTGGAGCCTTAGCGGCCTGGCTCTGCGATCCGTTCAGCAGGTCCAGCGCCACGTCCACGATCATGTCTTCCTGCCCGCCGACCATGCGGCGGCGGCCGAGTTCGACCAGCACGTCGACGGTCTTGAGGCCATAGCGCGCCGCGGCCGCTTCGCTGTGGCGCAGGAAGCTGGAATACACGCCCGCATAGCCCAGCGCCAGCGTCTCGCGGTCGACCCGCACCGGCCGGTCCTGCAGCGGGCGCACCAGGTCGTCGGCCGCATCCATCAGCTGGTACAGGTCGGTGCCGTGATGCCAGCCCATGCGCTCGGCGGCAGCGATAAACACTTCCAGCGGCGCATTGCCCGCGCCCGCGCCCATGCCGGCCAGGCTGGCGTCGATGCGGTCGCAGCCTTCCTCCACCGCGACGATGCTGTTGGCCACGCCCAGGCTCAGGTTGTGGTGCGCATGCATGCCGGTCAGCGTCTCGGGCCTGAGCACGTCCTTGAACGCGCGGAAGCGGTCGCGCACGCCGTCCATGGTCAGCGCGCCGCCGGAGTCGACCACATAGCAGCAGGTCGCGCCATAGTTCTCCATCAGCTTCGCCTGCTGCGCCAGCTGCTGCGGCGTGGTCATGTGGCTCATCATCAGGAAGCCGACCGCTTCCATGCCCAGCTCGCGTGCCGCCTCGATATGCTGCCGCGAGATGTCGGCCTCGGTGCAGTGCGTGGCCACGCGCACGATGCGCGCGCCGGCCTGGTAGGCGTCCTTGAGGTCGTGCACGGTGCCGATGCCGGGCAGCAGCAGCGTGGCGATCCTGGCGTGGCTGACCACGTCGGCGACGGCTTCGATCCATTCCAGGTCGGTATGCGCGCCGAAGCCGTAGTTGAAGCTGGAGCCCTGCAGCCCGTCGCCGTGCGCGACTTCGATCGAATCGACGCCGGCCCGGTCGAGCGCAGCGGCGATCTGGCGGACCTGCGCCACGCTGTACTGGTGGCGGATGGCGTGGCTGCCATCGCGCAGCGTCACGTCGGAGATATAGAGTTTCTTGTCGGTGCTCATGGCGTGGTTCCTGTTCAGGCCGCAGTGGACTCGGCCAGCATGGCTTCGGCCATGCTCTCGGCGGTGTTCAGCGCGGCGCTGGTCATGATGTCGAGGTTGCCGGCATAGGCGGGCAGGTAGTGCGCGGCGCCCTCGACTTCGAGGAAGACGGTGGTCTTCAGGCCGACAATGCGGCCCAGCCCCGGGATATTGAGCGGCGCGTCCGCGGCGATTTGCTCGAACTGCACCGCTTGCTTGAGCCGGTAGCCCGGCACGTAGCGCTGCACGTCGGCAGCCATGCGCGCCACCGATTCGGCAATGGCGTCCTGGTCGGCCGGCTCGCTCAGGCAATACACCGTGTCGCGCATGATCAGCGGCGGCTCGGCCGGGTTCAGCACGATGATGGCCTTGCCGCGGCGCGCGCCGCCCACCTGCTCGATGGCACGCGAGGTGGTCTCGGTGAATTCGTCGATATTGGCGCGCGTGCCGGGGCCGGCGCTCTTGCTGGAGATGCTGGCGACGATCTCCGCATAGTGCACCGGCGCCACGCGCGATACCGCCGCTACCATCGGGATGGTGGCCTGGCCGCCGCAGGTGACCATGTTGACGTTGGGCGCGTCCAGGTGCGCGGCGCCGTTGACCACCGGAATGCAGTACGGGCCGATTGCCGCCGGGGTCAGGTCGACCATGCGCAGCGCCGGGCGCAGCGCGCGCAGGAACGCATCGTTCTTCACGTGCGCGCCGGCGCTGGTGGCGTCGAAGACAATGTCGATGTCGCCGAACACCGGCAGCCGGGCCAACCCTTCCACGCCTTCATGCGTGGTGGCCACGCCCATGCGGGCCGCGCGGGCCAGGCCGTCGGAGGCGGGGTCGATGCCGACCATCGCGCCCATCTCGACATGCCGGCCATGCCGCAGGATCTTGATCATCAGGTCGGTGCCGATATTGCCCGAGCCGATGATGGCGGCCTTGAGCTTGCGTGTCATGGGGATTCTCCTTGGATGGGTTACTCGACGCTGGCGCCGCTGGCCTTGACCAGCGGGGTCCAGCGCGTGTTTTCGCTGGCGAGGAAGGTGCCGAACTGCTGCGGGCTCATCGGCATCGGATCGAGACCCTGGTCAGCAAACCGCCTGGTGACTTCCGGTGCCTTCAGCGCCTTCAGCGCGGATTCATTGAGCCGTGCGACCACGGCGTCGGGCGTGCCGCTGCGCACCACCATGCCGAACCACACGCCGGCATCCAGCCCGGGCACGCCCAGCTCGGCCAGCGTGCGCACGTCGGGCAGGCTGGGTGAACGCTTGCTCGACGCGATCGCCAGCGCCTTGACCTTGCCGCCCTTGATCAGCGGCGAGGTGGTGATGACCGGGTCGAACATCATGTCGACCTGGCCCGCCATCACGTCCTGCAGCGCGGGCGCGGAGCCCTTGTAGGCAACGTGGGTGAACTTGCCGCCGGACTTGTCACCGAACAGGCCGCCGAGCAGGTGCCCGATCGAGCCGATGCCCTGCGAGGCGTAGTTGACTCCGTCCGCGCGCGACTTCGCCAGTGCCACCAGGTCCTTCACCGATTTGGCCGGGCTGTTCTGCGGCACCACCAGCACCAGCGGCGAGGCCGCCAGCGCCGTCACCGGCTTGAAATCCTTGAGCGGGTCATACGAGAAATTGCGGTACAGCCCCGGGTTGATCGCGAACATCTCGGTGGCCGCGACGAATACCGTGTGGCCATCCGGCTCGGCGCGCCTGACCGCCAGCGCGGCGATCTGCCCGCCGCCGCCGGGGCGGTTCTCCACGATCACCGGCTTGCCGAGGTCGGTCTGCATCTGCTGCGCGACCTGGCGCGCGATCATGTCAGTGATGCCGCCCGCCGGGAACGGGACCACGATGGTGACGGGGCGGGTGGGGAAGGCGGGCGCTTGCGCGGTGGCCGCGCCGGCGCTGCCGGTCAGAGCGGCGAGGGCGGCGCCGATGGCGAAGGGGGCGAGCAGCCTGGCAATGAGGCGATGCGCGCGAGGGGGGCGTTGCATGGTTATCTCCGTTTCTCTGTAGTTATGGGTTCAAAGCTTCCTGGGGGCGTGTCAGCTGTCGGCGAACTTCGCGCGTACGGTGCCGACGCCGGTGATATGCGCTGCATAGGTCTTGCCGGCCTGCACCGGCACCATCGGCCCGAGCGCTCCGGTCAGCACCAGGTCGCCGGCGCGCAGCGGGTCGCGCAGGCTGGCGAGCTTGCGCGCCAGCCACACCGCGGCATTGAGCGGATGGCCCAGGCACGCGGCGCCATTGCCGTGCGAGACGCGTTCGTCGCCGCACCGCATTTCCATCTCCACCGCCTTCAGGTCAAGGCCAGCCAGCGGCACCGGCACCGCGCCGATTACCACCAGCCCGCTGGAAGCGTTGTCGGCCACCGTGTCGACATACGAGATATCCCAGTTGGCGATGCGGCTGCCGACCACCTCGATCGCCGGCAGCACGTAGTCCACCGCGCCCAGCACGTCGAGCACGGTGGCATCGGCCACGTCGAGGTCGCGGCGCAGCACCAGCGCCACCTCGGCCTCGGCCTTGGGCTGTAGCGTGCGCGCCATCGGGATCGGCTCGTCGTCGCCGTAGACCATGTCGGCAAACAAGGTGCCGAAGTCGGGCTGGTCAACGCCCAGCTGGCGTTGCACCGCGGGCGAGGTCAGGCCGATCTTGCGGCCGACCACGCGGCGCCCGGCGGCTTGCCAGACGGCGACGTTGGCGCGTTGCACGGCGTAGGCGGTGGCCGCGTCGTCGGCGGCGATCTCGCCGCGCAGCGGCGCCACCGGCGCGCGCGCGCGTTCGGCTTCGCGCAGGCGGGCGGCGAGGGCGAGGATGGTTTCCTGGTCGGGCATGGCTGTGTCCTTGCGATGGTTTGGTGAGCGGTCAGCTGGCAGCGGCGGCGTGCATCAGCGCAAATCCGGCGATCCATTCCGGGATCGGGCGGTAGTAGTCCAGTTCGGCGCGGTAGGCGCCGCCCGCGGCGAGCGCGGCAAAGGCGGCGATCCAGGTGCGCACCTCATGGGCCGACTTGCCGGCGTCGCGCGTGATGCCGTCGTTGGTCATGCCGTCGACGCCGGTCAGTTCGCCGCTGGCGAGCAGCGCCAGGAACGCGCGGTCCCAGTCGGGATTGAGCGCATGCAGGGCGCTGTCGCCGCCGGCAAAGGCGCGCGCGGCAGCGACGGTGCGCTCCTGCCGCGCCTGGCGCGAGGCCGGCGGCGGGTTGCGTCCCGCGATCAGGCGTTCCGCCACCTCCGCGCTGGCGCCGGCGATCTCCGGCACCGGCGGCTCGTGCGAGATGCCGCCGGAGCCGACCACCAGCACGCGCTTGCCCAGACCCGACAGGTAGCGGCCGATGGCATCGCCCAGCAGCCGCGCGCGGCGGCAGCTCGCCATCGGCGGCGCGACCGAGTTGATGAACACCGGGATCACCGGGTAGCGGTCGAGCGCGCCGGCCAGCACTTCCAGCGCCTGCGCGCAGCCGTGATCGACCTGCATGCGGTACGACACGGCCACGTCGAGGTCCTGCGCCATCACCGTTTCGGCCAGGCCCAGCGCCACGTCCTGCGGCACGTCGAGCGGACCGGCGAGGCTGTTGAAGTCGCCGATGGCGCTGGCCGCCACGCCGACGCAGAACGGCGGCATCACGTCGTAGAAGAAGCCGTTGTAGTGGTCGGGCGCGAACACCACCACGAGTTCGGGATCAAAGGCCTGGACGCGGGCGCGCGCCGCGGCCTGCAGGCGCTCGACCTCGGCCACGACTTCCGGCGCGGGGTCGTAGTAGCCGTGCAGCGGGGTGTGTGACAGGCATTCCAGATGGATCGGCATGTCAGGCTCCTGCGGCAAGCTGCCGGACGGCGGCGGTGTGCGCGTCATACGAAGGCGCGGCCGTAGGGGCGACGATAGGGGCGGCGGCACGCGTGTCGGCTTCCTCGGCTTCCTCGGCAGCCGGCGTGCGCAAGGCCAGCTTGCGCGCCAGCGCCACCACCGAGTCCGAGATTTGCTGCGGCGAGCACATGCCGGCGACAAAGCGGTCGGGCCGCAGCAGCACCACCGAGCCGGGCTGGTTGCCGAACCAGTCCTTGAGCCGGTTGTGCACGTCGCCCACGGCGAGCACGCCATCGGGGACGTCGTCACGGTATTCGAGCTGCGGATCCGGCTTGGCCAGCACGAACACGCCGCCGAGTTGCCGCCACACCGCGCGCGCCTGCGCCGTCAGGCCGAAGGTGGGATCGGTGCCCCAGCCAAGGATTGCGAAGCGGTTGCCGATCACGTCGTCGAGGCGCTCGACGGTATTGGCTTCGGTGCGCACCAGCGGCTGGATGAACATGCGGCCCACCGGCGCGTAAGACGCATAGCCGGCGGGGTCGTGGCCATGCACCAGCCGGCCGACCAGCGATTCGCGCTTCTCGCTCATCAGGCCCAGCAGGCGGCCCAGCGCGGAGTTGCCCGAGCGCTCCAGCCAGCGGGCCAACAGGCCCGGTTGCGCGCGGCGCTGACCTTCGGGCAAGAGCACGACACCTTGCTCGTAACGCGGCATCGGCTTGAAGCGCATCTCGACGAAGTACTGCTTGACCGAGGGGAAGCGGTTCAGCACTTTCGTGAGGCCATCGCGCAGCGCCGAGCCCGCGCGGCTGGCTGGCGCGAAGATATCGCCGGCCACCTCCGACAGGTGGATCATCGAACGCGCATGGGCGCGGCGCTCGGCGGTGTAGGTGTCGAGCAGCGCATCGCCGGCCTGGCCCTTGACCACCATCGCCAGCTTCCAGCCCAGGTTGCTGGCGTCGCGGATGCCGCTGTTGTAGCCCTGGCCCTGCCATACCGGCATGATGTGCGCGGCATCGCCAGCCAGCAGCACGCGGCCGGCGCGGAAGTCGCGCGCCAGGCGCGCGTTGTGGGTATAGACGCGCTTGCGGATGTAGTCGACCTTGTCCGGGTCGGCCACGACCTTGCGGATCAGCGCGGCCATGTTCTCGGGGCGCGACAGTTCTTCCTCGGTCTCGCCGGGCATGACCATGAATTCGAAGCGGCGGATGCCGTGCGGCAGCGCGGCCGATACATAGGGCCGCTCGGGGTCGCAGTGCATGTAGATGTGCGGCGTGCCGATCGGGTCGTTGCGCACGTCCACCACGATCCACTGGTTGGGCTTGGTGCGGCCTTCAAACGGCATGTCGAGCGTGCGGCGCACGAAGCTGTTGCCGCCGTCCGCGCCCACCATGTAGACGGCGCGAATGCGCACCGGCCGGCCGGCCTCGTCGGCGGCGTCGACCTGCACGCCTTGCCCGTCATGCGTGAACGACGCCACGCCGTGGCCGAGCAGCGAGCGCACATGCGGGAAGCGCTGCAGGCCCTCGAACAGGATGCGGTCGGCCAGCGGCTGGATAAAGGCATTGCGGCGCGGCCAGCCGAACTCGTCGGTGCGCGGCTCGATCGAAGCAAAGCAGCGTCCGCCCGCGGTGACGAAGCGCATCCAGTGGTTGGGCGTGGTGTGCGGCAGCAGCGTCTGCGCCAGGCCGACCGACTGGAATACGCGCAGCGCTTCGTCGTCGAGGCCGATGGCGCGCGGATAGTCGATGATCTGCGCGAGCTTTTCCACCAGCACCACGCTGACGCCCTGCAGGCCGAGGATATTGGCGATCATCAGGCCGACCGGCCCGGCACCGACGATGGCGACGTCGCAATCGACAGTGTCAGGACGAGCGTCGGCGCCCGCCATGGCGATGGCGTGGGTCATGTCTGTCTCCGTTCTGTGTTGTGGGTGTCCGGGCGCGGCCCGGACCGTCAGGGATGCGCGCAGCCCAGTCGTCAGGGATGCGCGCAGCGCATCAGACCGTGGTGGCCTCGGGCACGGGCTTGCCGAGCAGGAAGTTCAGGTGGATGCGGTTGAAGGTGTCGGCATCCTCGAACTGCGGCCAGTGGCCGCAGCCATCCATCACCGTGAACAGCGCGCCGGGAATCATGGTGGCGATGCGCCGTCCTTCCGACACATCCGCGGTGGGATCGTCGGAGGTCCACAGCACCAGCGTCGGCGCCTGGATCCGGCCGTAGTCATCGGCGCGCAGGATATTGCGCTGGCGCGTCTCCATGTCCTGCAGGACCATGTTGCCGCGCTGCGCCTCGACCATGCCGGGCTGCGCATAGATCGCCTGGCGCGTGGCGACGAGGTCATCGAACACCTTGGACTTGTCGGCCATCAGCCATTCCACGCGCGCCTTGATGAAGTCCCAGCTCGGGTCTTCGACCGCGCGCATCGACAGCGTCTTCAGGCGTTCCATCACCACCGGGTCGGCCTGCGAGCCGCCGGCGGTGTTCAGCACCAGGCGCTCGACGCGCCCGGGGTGGTCGATCGCCAGTTGCGAGGCGACCCAGCCGCCCAGCGATTCGCCGCTGAACGAGGCGCGTTCGATGCCGAGCGCATCGAGCACGCGGATCACATGGTCGACATAGGCCGACACCTCGCGCGGCCCGTCGGGCTTGTCGGTCCAGCCGTGGCCGATCATGTCGATGGCCCAGACGTCGAAGTGCTCGGCGTGCGCCTTCAGGTTGCGCACATAGGCCTCGGCGTGGCCGCCGACGCCGTGCAGCAGGATCAGCGCGGGCTTGCCGCGGTCGCCGGCGTGCAGGTAGCGTGTCTGGATGCCGCCGGCATCGAGCCAGCCCTGGGTGAAGCTGACGCCGCGCAGGTCGGCCCAGATGCTCTGGAACGGCTTGGCGGCAGCGGTGGAAGTGATGGAAGTATTGACCGCGGTGGCCGGGGCGGCTTGCGTCGACATCGGTTGTCTCCAGGTTCTGTGCAGGGTGCCTGCATTCGGGGGGCTTGCTTTGAACGGAAGTCTAGAGACCGCGTTGCCTGCGGCAAAAAAAATGTGCAAACTGTGCAAAGAGTGCACAACGTTGATTTAAAAGGATTTTTTATGGCGCTGGAGCGGGATGCCATTTACGCCAATGTCAGGGGACTGACGCGGGGCCTGGATGTGCTGCGGGCGCTGAACCGCATGGAAAGCGGGCGCGCGACGGCCCAGCAACTGGCGCAGGAGACGGGGCTGCACCGCACCACGGTGCGGCGCCTGCTGGAGACGCTGTTGGCGCAGGGCTTCGTTCGCCGCAGCGAGTCGGACGACACCTTCCGCCTGACGCTGCAGGTACGCACGCTCAGCGAAGGCTTTACCGACGACGAGTGGATCTCCACCACCGCCGCGCCGCTGATGGGTGAACTGCTGCAACAGGTGGTGTGGCCCTCCGACCTGACCACGCCCGATGGCGACGCGATGATCATCCGCGAGACCACGCATCGATTCAGTCCGCTGTCGTTCCACCGTGCCATGGTCGGGCGGCGGCTGCCGATGCTGCTGACGGCGTCGGGGCGCGCCTACTTTGCCAACTGCACCGAGCCCGAGCAGGAGAGCATCGTCGCGATGCTGCGCTCAGGTGCCGGCGGCGAGCGCCAGGCCGCGCTCGCCAGCGATGCGCAGTTCGTGCAGAACCTGGTGAAGCGTGTGCGGCAGGACGGCTTCAGCACCAACCATGGCGACTGGAGCGAGCAGCGCAATATCAGCGCCATTGCCGTGCCACTGCGTGCGGGCGAGCGCGTGCTCGGCAGCCTGAACGTGGTCTACCTGTCGCGCGCGCTCAAGCCGGCCGAGGCGGAGGCGAAGTTCGTTGCACCGCTGGCCGGCATTGCGGGCAAGATCGCGGCGGGCCTGGCAGGGACCTGAGCGGACTCGTGCCGCAGCCGGATAATCGCCCACCGCGCCCATCCCGCTAGAGCACGTTCACATCCGCAGTGCCTGCCGCCACTTCGAGCACCCGTGTGCTATCAGTCGCCGGCAGCGCCGGTGCGGCGCCGCCGCTGATGGACTTCAGCGTATGGAATGTGCAGCTGAGCTTGTCGGGCGTCAATGTCACCAGCGCATACCCTTCCGCGTTGGTGTCGGCGTGGCGGATCCAGGCGTTGAAGGTGCGCAACGTAGTGTCGAACGCATTGATCAGCACCCCGCCTACCTCGCTGTAAACCAGCTCGCGCAACGCGGCAAACGCCTCGTCGTTGTCGACAATCGCGCGGAACGAACTCAGCAGCGTATTGCTCGACAACCCCGCCGTCACCAGGTCGACCATCACCGGCGTGGGCGACGCCGCATCGTAGTCGTCCATCACTTGCCCGCTGAAGAACCCGTGGATGTCGCCACTCAACGCCACCACGTTGCGCACGCCGTTGGCCTTCAGGAACGCCATCAGGTTCTTGCGCTCGGCGTTGTAGCCATCCCACTGGTCGGCATTGAGGATCAAGCGGTCGAGCAGCGCGATCGCCGGGAGCCGGCTCTCAATCACTGGCCGGATGTTGGCATCGAAGGCCGCCGCATCGATGCCGGCCTGCGACAGCACGTCGCGCAGTGCGGTGTACGCCAGGTTGGCATAGGTGCCAGCCGCCTTGGCCGCGGCCAGGTCGCTTTCCAGCGCACTGGCGATGGCGGATTGCAGCGATGACAGCGCGCTGTAGGCCTGCACCAGCGCCCGTGCGATCAGGTCGGCCACGGCCTTGGTGATGTCGACCTGCATGCGCAACAGCGACAGCTGGTTGCCCCACAGCTTCCATGTCGTATTGGCGCCGCCGACACGGTCCTGCCACCACGCGCGCTGTGCATCGCCGAGCATCGATACCGGCGTCAGCGCATTGCCGGCTTCGCTGATCTTCTGCGCCTCGGCCGTGGCCAGTGTGGCGGCGGGAACGAAGTACAGGCTGCCGACCGCGCGGCCGGTGGATTCCTCCGGGATGATGTGGTCGGCGCGATACAGCCGTTCGTCGGTCATCAGCAGCGTGGCCAGGTTGCCGAATGTGAAGGCGCGGTAGATCTGGATGTTCTGGAACGACGGATTGCTGGTGTCGAGGCTGACGTCGGCGGGCAGGTATTCGAACCACGCCTGGCTGGCGGCGCGCCGGCGCGCGGTGTGCGGGGTCAGGTCGTCGTCAGAGTCGTACGTCTGGCGGTCCTGCCAGCAGTTGTCGGAGAACTCATGGTCGTCCCAGATCGCGATCATCGGGAAGGCCGCATGCAGCGCCTGCAGGCGCGTATCGCTGCGATAGCTGCGGTACAGGTAGCGGTAGTCGTCGAGCGTGGTGGCGTAGACGCTGCCATCCGGCAGCACCGTGCCATTGGGCAATTGCAGCGCGGCGTGGCGGTCTTCCACCAGGCCGGCGCGCGAGCCGCCGGGAACGGCTTCGTAGATGTAGTCGCCCACGTGGACGATGAAATCCAGGTCCTGCTGCGCCAGTTCTTCCATGCCGGCCCAGTGGTTGGCGTTCCAGTCCTGGCAGCTGACGAAGGCAAAGCGCAGTTGTGACAGCGGCGTGCCGGCCGCGGCGGCGGTGCGTGTGCGGCCCACGGTGCTGGCGCGGTTGCCGAGCAGGAAACGGTAGTAATAGCGCGTGCCGGCGGTGAGTCCCGTCACCTTGTTGCGAATGGTGTAGTCCCATTCCGGACGGGCCATCAGCGGCTCGTTGACCAGCAGTGATTGCGGCGGAAAATCCTGCTGCGTCGACACTTGCAGGCGCACCACCACGGGCCGCTTGCCGTTGTTGCCTTCGACGCGGGTCCACACCACCACGCTGTCAGGCCTGGGATCTCCCGAGGCGACGCCGTGTACGAAATTGAAGTTTTCCGGATTGCCGGTATCCGGCTCATCGTCGTCGCCACCGCCCCCGCAGGCAGTCAGGCCGCCGGCGGCGATCGTGACGGTCATGAAACTTCCCCACTTCAGGAACTGGCGTCGATCCATGATCGTTCTCCTTCTCTCGGGTTGCGGAGCGCAGCCGCAACCCCGGACGCCGGAGACGGCATCAGTGCTTTGTGGGAGGCGTGACTGCTTGTTGCATGGATACTAGTGGCCGGATTCTGTCTTCGCTGTCGGTGGAGCGCCGACATCGATATAGGAAAAGGATGACTGGTGCCGCGATACGTTGTGCTCTGCCTTGCCAGCAATGATTCATCAATGACTGTCTAAGGCACGTCGCGCCGCGGCGCGCCGTCATAGGTCCACAGGAACTTGCGCGGGATCGGTCCCTGGTTGCGCCCGCCCTGGCAGGTCTGCTCCCACGCGCGCGCGAGAATGCCGACCGAGCGCGACAGGCAGAACAGGCCGCGCAGGCACCAGCGCTCACGCTGGTGCCTGCGCGGCTTTCTCCGCTTCTTTCCCGCTGTTGCATCGTGTGCCGCGGTTGCGGCCAGCATGCGTCGCCATGTCTTCTTTGTCTCGGTGTAATGGTGATCGCTGACGTGTCTTAAGCGGCTGCCGTGCTGCCCGATACCTAAGGAATAACCCTTGCACACCTGAAAATATATCACGACATGATGTATTGTTCGGGCTCCAGAAGCCGGCGCCACCCCGTTGGCGCCTTCTGTCGCCCCCCAGCTTCAAGGATCCTGCATGCGCATACGCAAACAAACCGACTTCTTGTCCGGCCTGATGTTCATCGTCGTCGGGCTGAGTTTTTCCTTCGTCGCCCGTGGCTACTCCATGGGCACCGCCGCCCGGATGGGCCCCGGATATTTCCCGTTCTGGCTCGGCATCGTGCTGGCGCTGCTCGGCGCCGTGGTGGCGTTCGGCGCCATGTCGAAAGAAGGCGATGCCGACCATATGGCCCGCTGGGACATCAAGACGCTGCTATGGATCCTCGGCTCGGTCGTGCTGTTCGGCCTCGTGCTCAAGCCGCTGGGCATGGTGCTGTCGGTGCTGGCCCTGGTGCTGGTGTCGTCGATGGCCAGCCATGAATTCACCTGGAAGGGCGCCATCCTGAACGCGGTGGTGCTGGTGGCGATCAGCACGGTTGCCTTCGTCTACGGCATCAACCTGCAGATGCCGGTGTGGCCGGCGATCTTCACCAACTAGGAAACCCCCGATGGAACTTCTCAGTCATCTCGCACTCGGGTTCTCTACCGCGCTGTCGCTGCAGAACCTTGCCTATGCCTTCCTCGGCTGCGTGCTGGGCACGCTGATCGGCGTGCTGCCGGGGCTGGGGCCGCTGGCCACCATCGCCATGCTGCTGCCGATCACCTACACGCTGCCGCCGGTGGCCGCGCTGATCATGCTGGCCGGCATCTACTACGGCGCGCAGTATGGCGGCTCGACCACCGCCATCCTGGTCAACCTGCCGGGCGAGTCCTCGGCGGTGGTGACCACGCTCGACGGCTACCAGATGGCGCGGCGCGGGCGGGCCGGCGTGGCGCTTGCCACCGCGGGCATCGGCTCGTTCTTCGCGGGCAGCGTGGCCACGCTGATCCTGGCCGCGTTCGCCACGCCGCTGTCGGAGCTGGCCTTCAAGTTCGGTCCCGCCGAGTATTTCTCGCTGATGGTGCTCGGGCTGATTGGCGCCGTGGTGCTGGCGTCGGGCTCGCTGGTCAAGGCGGTGGCGATGATCGTGCTGGGGCTGCTGCTGGGCCTGGTTGGCACCGACGTGAACTCGGGCGCGGCGCGCTTCTCGTTCGACGTGCCGGAACTGACCGATGGCATCAGCATCACCGCGCTCGCGATGGGCCTGTTCGGGTTTGCCGAGATCATCGCCAACCTGGAGCAAAGGGAGCACCGCGAGACCTTTACCGACCGCGTCACCGGCCTGTTTCCGAACAAGGAAGACTTCAGGCGCATGATCCCGGCCGTGCTGCGCGGCACCGTGCTGGGCTCGTCGCTGGGCATCCTGCCGGGCGGCGGCGCGTCGCTGGCATCCTTCGCCGCTTATTCGCTGGAGAAGAAGACGTCGAAGCATCCGCATGAATTCGGCAAGGGCGCGATCGAAGGCGTGGCCGGTCCGGAATCGGCCAACAATGCCGCGGCGCAGACCTCGTTCATTCCGCTGCTGACGCTGGGCATTCCGCCCAATGCGGTGATGGCGCTGATGGTGGGAGCGATGACGATCCACAACATCCAGCCGGGGCCGCAGGTCATGACCAGCAACCCGGCGCTGTTCTGGGGCCTGATCGCCTCGATGTGGATCGGCAACCTGATGCTGGTGGTGCTGAACCTGCCGCTGATCGGCATCTGGGTCAAGCTGCTGACCGTGCCGTATCGCTTCCTGTACCCGGCCATCCTGACGTTCTGCTGCATTGGCGTCTATTCGGTCAACAACACGGTCTTTGATGTCTTCGCCGCGGCCGCGTGCGGCCTGATCGGCTACATCTTCCACAAGCTGCGTTGCGAACCCGCGCCGCTGCTGCTGGGCTTCGTGCTTGGGCCGATGATGGAGGAGAACTTCCGCCGTACCTTGCTGCTGTCGCGAGGGGACTTCTCGGTGTTCACCACGCGCCCGCTGTCGCTGGGCTTGCTGGTGGCCGCCGCGGCGCTGGTGGCCGTGGTGGCGCTGCCGTCGATCAAGGCGAAGCGGGAGGAGGCTTTTCAGGAGGAGTAGGACAACGGTCCAGCCCTTCCTCACGCCGGCACGCGGGCATTGCGCCTCCCGTGCCGGTTTTTTTGCCAGTTAAGAAGGCTGACGCGAAGCACATTCGGCGTCCTTGGGTTTGCAGCCACGCGTTCCATATCGGCAGGCCCGGCAATTGCTGGCAGTTGGATGGCCATGTTATCGGCGTAAGGCACTCAATAGATATAAACTATCTGGCCGATAGCAAGCCCCGATCGCGAAGGTTCCCATTCCTCCCGTCCTCCAACTACCAGCGCAAGGAGATCGATATGGCCGACAAACAGGCAAAGCCCATGGCAAACAACGCTGCAGGCCAGCCGGCAGCAGGCACGCCGGCGGGCTACGGCGACGCCCGGCGCGGCACCGGCGGTGAACTGCACCAGACCGCCGGCGGCAGCCATCCGCCGCTGACCACCGCGCAAGGCATTCCCGTCCCGGACAACCAGAACTCGCTCAGGGCAAATCCGCGCGGCCCCACCTTGCTCGAAGATTTCATCCTGCGGGAAAAAATTACACACTTCGACCATGAGCGCATCCCGGAACGGATCGTCCATGCACGCGGTTCGGCCGCGCATGGCTACTTCGAGCTGACCGAGTCGCTTGCGCCTTACACCACTGCCCGGATGCTCACCGAAGTCGGGGAGAAGACGCCGGTCTTCACCCGCTTCTCCACCGTGGCCGGCGGCGCCGGTTCGGTCGACACGCCGCGTGACGTGCGCGGCTTCGCGGTCAAGTTCTATACCAAGGAAGGCAACTGGGACCTGGTCGGGAACAACATCCCGGTGTTCTTTATCCAGGACGCAATGAAATTCCCCGACGTGGTCCACTCGGTCAAGATGGAGCCGGACCGCGGCTTCCCGCAATCTGCCAGCGCGCACGACACCTTCTGGGATTTCATCTCGCTCACGCCCGAGTCGATGCACATGGTGATGTGGATCATGTCGGACCGCACCATCCCGCGCTCGCTGCGCATGATCGAAGGCTTTGGCGTGCACAGCTTCAGGCTGCTCGATGCGCAAGGCAACTCCACCTTCGTCAAGTTCCACTGGCGGCCCAAGCTGGGGCTGCAGTCGACGGTGTGGGACGAGGCGGTCAAGATCGCCGGCGCCGATCCCGACTTCCATCGCCGCGACCTGTTCAACGCGATCCAGTCGGGCAACTTTCCGGAATGGGAGCTCGGCGTGCAGCTGTTCACCGAGGACGACGCGGCGAAATTCCCGTTCGATCACCTGGATCCCACCAAGATCATCCCGGAAGAGACGGTGCCGCTGAAGATCATCGGCCGCATGGTGCTCGACCGCTGGCCCGACAACTTCTTTGCCGAGACCGAGCAGGTGGCGTTCTGCCCGGCCAACATCGTGCCGGGGGTGGACTTCTCCAACGACCCGCTGCTGCAGGGGCGGCTGTTCTCTTACCTCGACACGCAGTTGCTGCGGCTGGGCTCGCCGAACTTCCACCAGATCCCGGTCAACGCGCCCAAGTGCCCGTTCGCCCACCACCAGCGCGATGGCCATATGCAGATGGAGGTGCCGCGCGGACGCGTGGCCTACGATCCCAGCTCGCTCGACGACGCATCCCCGCGCGAGGCGCCCGACCTGGGCTTCCCCAGCGCGCGCGCGCCCGAGCAGGGCGACAAGGGCCGCATCCGCGCCGAGAGCTTTGCCGACCACTACAGCCAGGCGCGCATGTTCTTCCGCAGCCAGACCCGCGCAGAGCAGGCGCATATCGCCTCTGCGCTGGTGTTCGAATTGTCCAAGGTCGAGCATGTGCACGTGCGCGAGCGCATGGTGGCGCACCTGCGCAATATCGACGACGGATTGGGCCGGCGCGTCGCCGATGGCCTGGCGCTGGACCAGTTGCCCGATCCGCTGCCCGCCGCCGCACCGGTGCAGGATCTGCCGCCGTCGCCGGCACTGCAGATCATCGGCCGCATGAAAGACACGCTGGAGGGGCGCGAGGTCGGCATCCTGGTTGCCGATGGCTCCGATGGCGCCACCGTCGAGGCCATCCGGCAGGCAGCCATCGCCGCCGGCGCCACGGTCAAGATCGTCGCGCCCAGGGTTGGCGGCGCGGTGCTGGCCGACGGCACCAGGCTGGCCGCGGACGGCCAGCTTGCCGGTACCCCTTCTGTGATGTTCGATGCGGTGGCGGTGATACTGTCTGCCGACGGCGCGGCCCAGCTGGCGCAGGAAAGTGCGGCGCTGGACTTCGTTTGCTTTGCCTATGCGCACCTGAAGGCCATCGCGGCCGATGGCGGCGGCGAAGCGCTGCTGGCGCAGGCCAACCTCAAGCCCGACAACGGGGTGGTGCCGGCCAGCGATACGGCGCGCTTTATCGCGGTGGCCAAGACGCGGCAGTGGGACCGGGAGCCGTTGGTGCGGATGCTGGCGTAACGCCGGGCGGGACTGCAATACAACGCCGGCCGTCGCGCGCCGGCGTTGTATTGGCGCGCTGGCGATCATGGCAACGCCGCTCGGCACGTTGGAACCGTTGCCAGGACCGTGCGCTGATCGGGCCGGAGCGGCAGTCTCCGTGCCGCCCCGAAGTGCCGGATCGGTGCTTTGGCGCCTCTTGTCAGGCATTTCCTACGGACGATTCAGTGCATCCTGATGCGTATTGTTGTCCCTGACTGAAGGCGTTGGCGATGTTGCGCAACTAACCTTGAAATCAAGGACGTGCCGAATGCAGCGTGCGTTACCAGTGAGGCGTGCCTCGGAAGGAGTGACACGATGCGCAGGACAGCTAATTCGCTACACGCGTTGGTAGAAAAGTGGTTGTCGCCTACCAACGCCAGCCCGGCCCGGGTCGCCTGCTTCAGGCACCTTGCGAACCATAAGGGTTGCGTCGTGTGTGTGGAGTCGACCCAAACCACGCGGCGCCTGTCCATTGCCTTCTTCCGTCACCGCAATGGCGCGTGGTACGTGTTTCCGCCGATCACCGGCTAACGCACCTATGCAGGCCTCTTGAGCCGGCTCAGTCAGGTGCGTCAGCAATAGCAGTCTGGCAGTCAATGCCCCGACCCCCGGATCGAATCCGGGGAAAAATACGCTTCGCCAAACTGCGGACTGCTGTTCAGGCGTACCGGCTTCCCTTCATTGGTGAGCCGGTCCGCCAGATAGGAGCCCGCAGTGAGGTCATGGTAGAACGCCACCGCCGGGTAGTAGCGCCGCGCATCGTAGGCGTAAAGCGACGATTGCATATTGGTTCGCCATAGCTGGCCGCGGGCATCGTAGTTGTCGGCAAGGACTGCCATCCAGGTGTCTTCGTCCAGGTACAGGACACGCTTCGCATACTGATGCCGGAAGCCTTGCTTCAGTCTGGCTTCGAGTACCCAGACGCGGTGCAGTTCGTAGCGGATCAGTTCAGGGGCCGCATGGTTCGGGCCCAGCAGCTCGGCGTACTTGACGCCGGGATCGACCAGCTTGTAGTTGTGGTAGGGGATATAGATTTCCCGCTTGCCGACAATCTTCCAGTCGTAGCGTTCGCCAGAGCCATTGAACAGGCGATCGTCGTCCACCGTACGGAAGCCTCCCGGCCCCAACGGCTGGTCGAAGCCGAACTCGGGGGCCTGCCGCACGCGACGGGTACCGGGATTGTATTGCCAGGTTCTCGCCGTATCCGAGCCTTCACGATCCCAAAAGTTGTGGGAAACAATGATATTGCCGCGTTCGCGCAAGGGCAGTTCGGTTTCCACGCGAGCGAAGGTCCGGTTGACCAGCGGCGAGCCTTTCTCAAACGCGGTGCCGTTGACCGGTGACCAGATGTCATATTTCCACTTGCCCCATGCGATCTTGCCGTCGCGATACACAACTGCCTGGTCGTAGACGGCTGACTCTTCGGCAATGGCGGAAGAGAAGCGAAGATTCCACATCAGCTCCAGCCCACTCTTGGGGACAGGAAACGGCGCGGTAGGCGGATAGTCCTTGAGGCCGTTCGCGTCCGTCGTCAGCTGCGTTCTGGGGGCGTGGTGCTGGATCGCCTTGTAGACGCCATCGCCGTAGCGGAAGTCGCGATGGCTGGGATAGATCGCCATCTTGAATGTCGTCGGGTACAGCTTGAACATGGCGAGCTGGCCGTCGCTCAGGTGGGCACGGTACTGCTCCACGTTCTGCGCCGTGATCGTTGCGAGCGGTTGTTCCGACGCATAGGGATCAGGATAGGCGTCGCCCGGCCGGAAAGTCAGGCCCGCGGGCGCCGACTGCCATCTTCCGCTCCACGCGGGGATGCTGCCGTCCTTGTTGGCGGAACGTTCGGCGCCCATTGGCGTGAGCGGGCCGTCCAGGCGCCTGACTTCGTCAGGCGTCATCGCGGCAAAGGACGGTATGTTCAGCTGTGAGGCGGCTAGCACCGCACCGGCTATCGTGCACAGCAAGGCCTTGGTCTTCATTGTCTCTCCTCCGGTTTTCATGGTGTGATGGTCGTGCACCATCGGGCTGACAGGCTGGCGTTGCACCGCCTGCGATCAGGCATTGCTCAGCTCGGCGATGCGCAGCACCAGCTTGCCTGGCGCCTTGCCCGACTGGACCAGGTCGAGCGCGCGTCCGGCCTGTTCCAGCGGCAGGCACGCGATGCGAGGCGGTCGCACGCGCTCGCTTGCGATCAGCGAAGCGATCTCGCGCAGCCGCGCGCCGCCGGGCATCTTGCTGTACGCCACGGCGGTGCGCATGCCCCGCCGCGTGGCTTCGGCGGAATCCGGGCCGTTGTCGCCATTGACTAGGGTCAGGATGGCGACAAGGATGCCGCCGGGCCTGAGCAGGTCGATGCCGTTCGGCAGGGTGCCGCAGCCAACGCAGTCCAGGACCACGTCGACGCCAGCCGGCGCCCATGCCGCCAGGGAGCCAGCGATGTCGCTGGAACGGTAGTCAATGGCCCTGTCGCAGCCGAGCGCCATCAGTTCATCCTGGCGTGCTGTGCTGCAAGTGGCGGCAACGGAAGCGCCGGCTGCCGTTGCCAGTTGCACAGCAAACGTGCCAACCGCCCCGGCGCCACCATGCACCAGCACCGTCTGGCCCGGCTTGAGGCCGCCTTCGTCGAAGAGTCCCGTCCAGGCCGCCAGCGCCGGTGTCGGGACGGCGGCGGCTTCGGCAAATCCCAGGTTGTCTGGTATCGGCACCACGCAATCCTGCGAGACCGCAACGTACTCGGCATAGGAACCCCATTTGCCTGCGCCAACCTCCGTTTGCGCGAACACGCGCTGGCCCGGGACGAAGTCCTTGACGCAAGCCCCCACGGCTGCCACGACGCCACTGGCATCGAAGCCGATCACGAACGGGAAGCGGTATGGCATGAAGCGACTCAGATAGCCTTCACGGCATTTCCAGTCCGCGGGGTTCACACCCGCGCAGGCTACGCGGATCAGGATTTCGCCGGCAGCGGGTTCCGGCGTCGGGACGTCCGCAAGCCTGAGTACATCCGGCCCGCCGGTGCGGTCGATGACGACAGCGCGCATGTTCTTCTCCATCGGTTTCCCGTGTCCGTTCATGGCGCGTATTCCTCTCTGCGGTTGTGGTTGGCAATCAGGCTGGTTGCAAGTGGACAGAAAGCATGGGATATCGCCTGGACTGTCCATTCGGGAAACTCGGGATCGAACCATCGGTCGACGTGGCCCCAATGGAAGGGGTGCATCAGGTATTCGCCCAGGAGGTCCTCAGCGCTGGCGAACTCTTGCTGCCAGACGTGGGTCCATGTGCCGGGCGACACGACGCGGGCGAGCCGCCAGTTGAGGATGCCGGGCATGTACTCAGGCATGCGCAGCAGATCCTGCTCAAGGCTGCGGACCTGGCAGTCGGGTGCTTCGGGCCGGACTCGAAACATCAGCGTGCGCCAGATCCCCTGGCGCAGCTGAGGTGCCCGCAGTCCGTCCGAGATCGGGCTATAGGCGACGCGGTCTACTTGTGCCACGCCCTCCAGCGCGGCAGCCAGGCCGTCGTCGTGACCGGTCGAGCCGGATGGCGCCGGGTCGAATCGCAGGTCGAGCGTGTAGTCCCCGGCCCCCCAGCTTCCCGCCAGGTTCCGGCCAATCGCAACCTGGCGCAGGCCTGGCAGGGATTCGATCCTGGCAAGCAGTGCCTGCTCCTGGGTGCTCTTCCCGGTGCAGTGGTTGGTGTGAATCCGTATCTGGGCTGTCTCAAGCCGCATCGCAATACTCCTTGTGCCGGGACAGGCCACATGCCGCATCGGCCATTACATGGCGCCGGCGGGTATCACACAGCGTGTTGACGATTGACCAGAAGGCGAGGGCCGGAGCATCGATGCTGGCGCGCATGGCGTAGTAGGCTGGCGCATCCGCCACCTGCCACAGCAGCCATAACGTATTGGGCGCATCTTCTATCGCCACGGGCGGAGAAACCCAGCGCTGCAGCAGCACCAGGCCCCTGGTGGCGCTGCCGGGCAGGTATTGGCTTTCCAGCTGGGTCAGCACAGTGGGCAGGTGCTCGGGCGCGAGCACGATTTCATCGAGTATGTGGATCATGGCTGTGTCTCGCGCGGATCAGGCAGGGTGCAGCAAGGCTGCGAGATCGACGCCGGAGATTTGCGGGCGGAATGCGCGGTCATGGGTGTCCCGTGGGTTGTCCCGTATGGGCAAGGCGTTCATGGCGTGGCAACCTCCATGGCCCGGGCCGCGCGCATCTTTTTGCGTGGGCGGAAGTGCCTGGATGATTATGTGAGGCCCGGCCGCACGGGATCCCTACCCGGATGATCAACAACCGCTACCGAAGCAATCAGGACGAGCGCCCATGAATGCCTCCTACATACCCGGGAATCCCGTACCAGTTCCGCATGGCATGGTGCAGCGCCTGCTAGACGAACTGAAGCGGCAGGGCGTCGAGGTGCCTCCTGCCGCCGGCGCATCCGGGCAGGCGCCGCCCGCGCAGTTCACCGCGCTCTATCGCGCCGCGATCGAGCAGCTGGAAGCCCTGGTCGCAAAAGGCAATGGCCACCCTCCAATGCGCAAGCAGGAAGTGGACTTGCTGTGCCGTTGTGTGTTGAGCAGCCGGACGCTAAGGGAGGCGATCCGCTGCGCTGCGGACTTCTGCGCGATGCTGTATCCGCGCGCCGGGGCGCTCAGCCTGGGGCAAAGCGCAGGCCAGGCGGTGTTCCGCATGGACTCACTGCGGCGCGCAAAGAGTTCTGCGGCTTGTCTGGTGGACCTGACAGGGCTCTTCTTCTACATGCTCTTGTTCGGCTGGCTGATTGGCCAGCCGGTACGTCCGACCCACGTCTACCTGGCGCATCCCAGGCGTGAGGACGCCATGCCTTTCCTTGGCTTGTTCCATGCCGTTGTGACGTCCGGCGCTCAGACCTACGGGTTTGAATTCGATGAGGCATTGCTCGACCGGCCGGTTGTGCGCCAGGCGGCGGAACTCGATGCCTTTCTGGAAGATTTTCCTTACCGGCTGATCGGGGCGCCAGTCGAGGTCGTATCACTGAGCCAGCAGGTGCGCGGCATCCTGCATGCGGCGCTGGTACATGGGGCGCGGCTGCCAACATTGGCTGAGTTGGCCGAACGCTTTGATGTGAGTGAACCCACGCTGCGCCGCCGCCTCGCTGCCGACGGCAGCAGTTACCGGCTACTGCGCGAGCACAACCTGCAGGAGTACGCCGAACAATGCCTGTGTACGACCAACTGGTCGATCGGCAGGATCGCGGAGCAGCTTGGCTTTGCCAGTGAGGAAGCGTTTCGCCGGGCGTTTCAGCGCTGGACCGGGCATGCGCCGACGCGGTTCAGGCGGGAAAGCAGAGGGTGAGGCAAAACGCGGGCGGCAGATGCAGCGGGGGACCGGGACGGGTAGACTTGCCTGTTCCACGTCCCTTTCCACCGCCACCGCCACCGACACCGTCACCGCCATGCCCGACCTGCCGATTTCCTTCGAAGACATCGCCGCCGCCCACGAGCGTATCCGCGCCGCGGCCCACCGCACGCCCGTGCTGACTTCCTCGACCGCGGACGCGGCCACCGGCGCGCAGCTGTTCTTCAAGTGCGAAAATTTCCAGCGCATCGGCGCCTTCAAGTTCCGCGGCGCCTATAACGCCATCGCCCAGTTCACGCCGCAGCAGAAGGCCGGCGGGGTGCTGGCGTTCTCCTCCGGCAACCACGCGCAGGCAATTGCGCTGTCGGCCCGGCTGCTGGGCGTGCAGGCGGTGATCGTGATGCCGCAGGACGCGCCGGCGATCAAGATCGAGGCCACGCGCGGCTATGGCGCCGAGGTGGTGCTGTACGACCGCTACACCGAGGACCGCGAGGCCCTGGGCCGGCGCATTGCCGCCGAGCGCGGCATGACGCTGATTCCGCCGTACGACCATCCGCACGTGATGGCCGGGCAGGGCACCGCGGCCAAGGAGCTGCTGGAGGAAACCGGCCCGCTGGACGTGCTGGCGGTGTGCCTGGGAGGCGGCGGGCTGCTCTCGGGCTGTGCCGTGGCGGCGCATGCCATGTCGCCCGGCTGCGCGGTCTACGGCGTCGAGCCCGAAGCCGGCAACGACGGCCAGCGCAGCCTGCGCAGCGGCGAGATCGTCCGCATCGACACGCCGCGCACTATTGCCGACGGCGCCCAGACTCCCTTCCTCGGCCAGTACACCTTTGCCGTGATCCGCGAACGGGTGACCGATATTGTGACCGTTTCGGACGCCGAACTGGTCGAGACGATGAAATTCTTCGCTGGCCGCATGAAGATCGTGGTCGAGCCCACCGGCTGCCTGGCCGCCGCCGCCGTGCTGCACGGCAAGCTCGATGTGCGGGGCAAGCGCGTGGGCATCATCGTCTCCGGCGGCAATGTCGACCTGGGCAGCTTCGCCGGCTTTCTGCAGGGCCCTCAGGCTGAGCAGTGACCGCCTGGCGTTCTCCGGAATCCCTTCGGCAGCCGGCCGTCTAACCTGCAGCGCAACGCCAGAGCAGGACAGACCATGACGGCCAGGCAGCACTATGACGTTATCGAGACCGGCGCCGGCAAGCCGGTAAAGATGTGGACCCGCGGCGTCCCCGTGGAAGATGCCGCGCGCCAGCAGCTGGTCAATACCGCGCAGATGCCGTTTATCTACCGCCACCTGGCGGTGATGCCGGACGTGCACCTCGGCAAGGGTTCGACCATCGGCTCGGTGATCCCCACCGTGGGCGCGGTGATCCCGGCCGCGGTAGGCGTGGATATCGGCTGCGGCATGATGGCGGTAAAGACCTCGCTGACCGCCTCGGACCTGCCCGACAACCTCGGCCCGCTGCGCAGCGCGATCGAGCACGCGGTGCCGCACGGCCGCACCGCGCAGGGCGGGCGCCGCGACGAGGGCGCCTGGGGGTCTGTGCCCACGCACGTCGACGCCGCCTGGGCGGGCATGGCAGCGGATTTCCACCGCATTACCGAAAAATACCCGCAACTGGCGCGCACCAACCACCGCAACCACCTGGGCACGCTCGGCACCGGCAACCACTTTATCGAGGTCTGCCTGGACGAGTCGCAAGCGGTCTGGTTCATGCTGCACTCCGGCTCGCGCGGGGTGGGCAATGCCATCGGCACCACCTTCATCACGCTGGCCCAGCAGGACATGCGGCGCCACCTGGCCAACCTGCCGGATCGCGACCTGGCCTACCTTGTCGAAGGCTCGCAGCACTATGAGGACTATGTCTTCGCGGTGTCGTGGGCGCAGGCGTTCGCGCGCCGCAACCGCGAGCTGATGATGGAGGCGGTGCTGGCCGCGGCGCAGCGCGTGCTGCGCAAGCCGTTCCAGGCACGGCTGGAAGCGGTCAACTGCCACCACAACTATGTGCAGAAGGAACATCACTTCGGCAAGGAAGTGCTGGTGACACGAAAGGGCGCGGTCAGTGCGCGCGCTGGCGAGCTGGGCATCATCCCCGGCTCGATGGGCGCGCGCTCTTTCATCGTGCGCGGCAAAGGCAATCCGGAATCGTTCTGCTCATGCAGCCACGGCGCGGGCCGCACCATGAGCCGCACCGAAGCCAAGCGCCGCTTCACCGTGGCCGACCAGAAGCACGCCACCGAAGGGGTGGAATGCCGCAAGGACGCCGCGGTGATCGACGAGATCCCGATGGCGTACAAGGACATCGATGCGGTGATGGCGGCGCAGTCGGACCTGGTCGAGGTGGTGCATACGCTGCGGCAGGTGGTGTGCGTAAAGGGATAAGTGCAGGTGATCCTGGATGGGCCGGCCGCTATCGCGGCCGGTTTTCCTGACAGCCGCACGCGGCCAATGCCTGCCCGGCAGATTGAGGGCATAGGGACGAACGCGCTCTCACGGGGTCGGCTTGCGCCCGTGCGGCAACGATGAAATGCGGGAAGGTGAGGGGATCTGGCTGCTGTAGCCCGGCCGGTGCCCCGGGCGGTCAGTCGACGAGCAGATTGATCTTTGTCGCGAATTTCTGCCAGCGATCGATGTCGGAGTTCACCAGCTTCTGGAATTCGGCGGGGGTGCTGGTGGTCGTGGCAAAGCCGAGCTGCGTCAGCGAAGCCTTGATCTCGGGCTTGGCGACGGCCCTGGCGATTTCCGCGTTGAGCTTTTGCACGATCTCGGGCGGCGTGTTTGCCGGCGCGAGGATGCCGAACCACTGGTCGACGTCATAACCGGCCACGCCCAGCTCGCTCACGGTCGGTACGTCCGGCAGGAACGGCGAGCGCGCCTTTGACGTGACGGCCAGCGCGCGCAGCTTGTTGCTCTTCAGGTAGGGGATGGTGTTGGTAAGCGTATTGACGCTGACATCGGCCTGGTTCCCCAGCACGTCAGCGATGGCGGGGGCGCAACCCTTGTACGGCACATGGAGCATGTCCATCTTCGCCGAGACCTTCAGCAGTTCGCCAGCCAGGTGTTGCGGCGTGCCGTTGCCGCAGGACGCGTAGCTGGGAGGGGTGCCGCTCTTGCCAGCCGCCATCAGGTCGCTGAAGTTGCGGATCTTCGAATGCGAGGGCACGGCGATCACCGATGGCACCGAAGCGAAGGTGATTACCGCGCTGAAATCGGACTTTGGATTGAACTGGAGCTTCTTGAAGACACTCGGGTTGATGGCAAAGCTGCTGTTGACGATCAGCAGCGTGTAGCCGTCGGCCGGGCTCTTGGCGACGAACTCGGCACCGATATTGCCGCTGGCGCCGGGGCGGTTGTCGACCACCACCGGCTGCCCCAATGATTTGCTGATGTCGGTTCCGATCAGCCGCGCCAGCGAATCGGTCCCTCCTCCGGCCGGGAACGTCACCACCATGCGGATGGGCTTCTGCGGGAAGGTACTTGCTATGTTCGCTTCGGCGCGTGCTGGCATGGTTGCCAGGCTGCCTGCGACAAAGAGCAGCGATGCCAGGCTGCTGACGACGGATAGGGGTCTCATTGATTTGCCTCGTCGGTTAGGGTGAAGGAAGGGGAAAAGCCAGTCAATCGGGATCTATACGCACCGCGTCGCTGTACTCGCCGCCGACGCGCGTCAGTGCCGCGGCCGCCTCAAGTGCCGCATCGCAGCCTGCGTGGATACGGTAAAGTGGTTGCCCTTGCGCCACCTTTGCGCCGATCGTGCACAGCAGGTCGACCCCTGCACCGGCGTCGCGCGGAGCCCCGGCGGCGCGCGCGACGCCGGAGATCTGCAGTCCTTCGATGGCCCCCACGCGGCCCTGCGTGGCGGCGCACACCACATGCGTATGCGCTCCCGGCGCCACGGGGTCCGGGCGAACGCCCTGCGCGGCGGCAATGCGATCGAATGCTTGCCTTGCCTTGCCTTCGTTCAGCAGGGCGGTTGCAATTCGCATGCCTTGGTCGGGCGAACCCACGCGCGGATCGAATGCGATGATTTCTCCGGCAAAGCGCAGTGCTTTCTCCCGCAGGTCCGCTGGCGCCTGCGGGTCGTTGCCGAGCACCAGCCGGACGTCGCGCACTTCCAGTGCGGGCCCGATGCCGCGGCCGATCGGGCGGCTGCCGTCCGTGACCAGCGCGCGCACGTGCAGGCCGAGTCCCTTGCCGACGTGCTCGAACATGGCGCCCAGCGTCTCGGCGTCAGTGCGGGTCGCCAGCTTGGTTTGCGGGCCATAAGGCAGGTCGACGATGACGTGGGTGGCGCCGGCGGTGTATTTCTTTGACAGGATCGATGCAACGGACCAGCGGCGGGAATCCAGGCGCAGCGGCCGCGTGATCGCGTTCATCACATCGTCGACCACGGAATGGTTCAGGCGGCCGTTCCACGCGATGCAGGCACGCGCCTGGCCCACGCAGCGGCGCACGTCCTCGTGCGCCAGGTCGACGCGCGCGACGGTCTCCATGGCGTCGGCCGTGCCGGCGGCGGAGGTGATGGCACGCGACGATGTCTTGGGCATAGCCAGCCCGTACGCCGCGACAATCGGCACCACGATCAGCGTGATGCGGCTGCCGGGCACGCCCCCGATGGAGTGCTTGTCGACGACGACCGGCTCGTCCCAGTCGATGCGGGGCGTAAATGCCGTACGCGCACGTGCCAGTGCCACGACTTCGTCGTCGGTCAGCGTGCGGGTGGCGGCAACCAGGAACTCGGTCAGTTCTGCCTCGGTGTACCGTCCGGCAATGGCATCCTGCAGTATGCCAACGTAGGCAGCTTCGTCGAGCGGCTCGCCGCGCAGCTTCGCCATCAGGTTGGTGCGGCTTGCCGGAGACCCGTTGCCGGTTGCCTGGGTGCCATGCCGCAGCGCTTCCACAAAGCGCGCCATGCCCACCTCGAGTGTGCTGTCATTCGACACCGTGATGCATCGGACATCCGGCGGCACCTCTGCGCCGGTCCGCGCCACGCGCCGGGCAACCTGGTCGCCCGATTCACGGCCGCGCGCGGCAATGCGCCGGGCCAGCACATCATGCGGCGCCGTCACCAGGACCACCACGAAGCGCGGCAATCGTCCGGCGAGTTCTGCGATGACGGCACGCGAGCCATTGGCGACGACGTTGCGCCCGCGTTCCAGCTCCGCCATCAGGGACTGGGGCAATCCGTAGCGCAGATCGTGCGCATCCCAGGTGACCAGGAACTCGCCGCCGCGCTGGCGCCGTGCGAACTCGATCTCCGAGACACCCTCGTGCGCTTCGCCGACGGAGCCATCGGGTCGGGTGATGACGCGTCGCGCAAATACATAGCTGTCATCAAGCGCTGCACGCGCACCGTCCATCAGCGAATCCTTGCCCGCGCCGCTGGGTCCTACAACAAAGAAGAATGTGCCGGTCGTGTCCATGACAAATACCTTAGATGTCGAAGTTATGTGGCAATGCTAGCACCGGCAAAGGGGGTGTCAAGATAAGTTCGATGTCTAAGGTAATGCAAACAACGGGCCAGTTCCCGCAAAACCAGTGTGTACGCGGGATTCGCGTTCTCGTAGGGGAAAACACGGGTAAGCGGCGTGCGCGCTCGCGGTGCTTCATGCATTGGTTGCGCGCATCGTGCACTGATGGAGTGAGCGCTACATGGGAGGAGGTGGCGCCGGCGTGCGGCGTCGCCGTGTGCACGCCGGAGGCGCTATCATGTGCGTTGTCGCCGGCACTGCTCGCCTGGGGCTGCAGGCATACGTTTTACTTTCCGTCACGATTATGGCCACAAAGAAGCCGGATGCTCCGGTCAACATCACGCCACCGGATGAAGCCGATGAAGAGCGGCTTGCCCACCTGGTGAAGGACGCCGCGCGCGCCTATATCCGCGCGCTGCAGCTGCGGCTGGCGGAACACTCGGTGTCATACGGCCACTGGACCATCCTGCGCATCCTGTGGCGCCATGACGGCCTGTCGCAGCGCGAGCTGAGCGAGCGGGCCGGCGTGACCGAGCCGACCACGTTTGCGGCAGTCAAGGCGCTGGAAGCGCTGGGCTATGTCGAGCGCACGCATCTTCCCGGCAACAAGAAGAAGGTGCATGTGTTCCTCAGCAAGACCGGGCGTGCGCTGCGCCGCAAGCTCGAGCCGCTGGCGACCGAAGTGAACGAACTCAGCGTGGAAGGGCTGAGCGAAACAGATGTGCTGACCACGCGCCGCGTGCTGATCACGATCGCCAAGCGGCTGGTCGCCGACGAAGTCGCCTCTGCCGAGCATGGCCGGCGGGTTCCGTCCACGCAGGAGGTGGGGCGGTTGCTCTCCGACCTGTAGCGGCTGCGCAAACGAAAAGGCCCTCGCCGGGCGAGACCGGCGAGGGTGAATGCCTCGGGTAGAAGGCGTGAATCGCTATGGATCGCTATAGAGAGACTGGCCTGGCAGGTGTCAGGCTTCGTCGAGCCCGATATCGACCGCCGGGGCAGACTGGGTAATCTTGCTTGTGGAGATGTAGTCCACGCCCGTTTCCGCCACCGGCCGGATCGTCTCCAGGCGGATGCCGCCCGACGCCTCGACCTTGGTCCGGCCATTGACGATCTGTACGGCTTCCTTCATGTCAGGCACCGACATGTTGTCCAGCATGATCACGTCGACACCGGCTGCCAGTGCCTCGTGTACCTGCTCCAGCCGGTCGCATTCCACTTCCAGCTTGGTCAGCACCGGCAGCTTGCGGCGCACGCGTTCCACCGCGGCTGCGATGCTGCCGCACACGGCGATGTGGTTGTCCTTGATCATCACGCCGTTGTCCAGGCTCAGCCGGTGGTTCAGGCCACCTCCGCAGGTCACGGCATGTTTTTCCAGTGCGCGCAGCCCGGGCGTGGTCTTGCGGCTGTCGATCAGGCGCGCCTTGGTATGCGCAATGGCCTGGGCATAGGTGGCCGTGTGGTTGGCGATGCCGCACAACCGCTGCATGATGTTCAGCGCGGTGCGCTCGGCGGTCAGCACGCTGCGTGCATTGCCGCTCACGTTCAGCAGCACCGCGCCTTTGCCGACCTTGTCACCGTCCGCGACGCGCACATCGACTGTCAGCGTGGGGTCGTAGCGCGCGAAGATGCGGGCCGCCACGTCGATGCCGGCAATGATCATCGGCTCGCGGGCGTTCATGCAGAAGGTACCGGTCTCGCCCGGCTCGATCATGGTGTGGACAGTCAAGTCGCAGATGCCGATGTCTTCGGTCAGCCAGAGGTCGATCAGCTTGTCGGTGGCAAAGAGGTCGTACATGTAAGGGCTCCTGAGCGGTGGTTGCGGTACCTCAATAATCTTAGAGATCGAAGTTCATAGCGTAATACTAGCGCCTCGCCGCTTCGTGTCAAGAAATATTCGACATCTAAGATAATGCCAGCAACGTGCTGGCAGGAACCAAGGCCTGCTCGGCGCTGCGGCGCGCCGTCGGGGCGCGCTAGCGCCCGAACTGCCCCAGCACCGTTTCGATCGACTCCAGCCCGGCCTCGATCATGTGTTGCATGTAGGTGCCCATCTGCGGCATCACCAGCATCAGCACCAGGAAACCCCCCGACAGCGTCACCGGGAAGCCCACCGCGAAGATCGACAGCTGCGGCGAGGCGCGGTTCAGGATGCCCATGGCCAGGTTCAGCGTCAGCAGCGCGGCGATCATCGGCAGTGCCAGCAGCAGCCCCGATGCGAACACCATGCCGCCGGCGCGCGCCACCGCCATGGCACCACCCGCCGACAACGGCGTTCCTCCGATCGGCAATCCGTTGAAGCTGTCGACCAGCGCGCCCAGCATCATCAGGTGGCCGTCCAGCGCCAGGAACAGCAGCACCGCGATGATATTGAGGAAACGCGACAGCACCATGGTCTGGCCACCAGCCGCACGGTCGAAGAAGGAGGCGAACGACAGGCCCATCTGCAGGCCGATGATTTCGCCTGCCTGCTGCACGGTGGCGAAGACCAGCCGCATGACAAAGCCGGTGGCCAGGCCGATGCCGACCTCGTTGAGGATGATCAGCAGCCCGTCGAAGGAGTACACCGGCGCCGCCGGCAGCTGCGCGATGGTGGGCGACACCACCATCGCGATCATCGCCGACAGCGCGATCTTGGCGCGCCGCGGGATGGTCGATTCACCGAACAGCGGCGCGGTGCCGATCAGCGCCAGGATGCGGAAGAACGGCCACAGGAATGCCGCGAGCCAGCCGTAGAGCTGGGCTGAAGTGAATTCGACCACGGCAGTCTGCCGGCAGGCGGAAAGCGGAAAGGAGGGGAGAGCGTCAGTGCGCCAGCGCGGGAATGCTCTGGAACACCTCGCGCATATAGTCGACCATGGTGTTGATCATCCATGGGCCGGCCAGCACCATGGTGGCAAACAGCGCGATCAGCTTGGGGATGAAGGTCAGCGTCATCTCGTTGATCTGCGTCGCGGCCTGGAACAGGCTCACCACCAGGCCGGCCGCGAGCGCCACCAGCAGCAGCGGCGCGGCCAGCAGCAGGGTCATCTTCATCGCCTGGGTGGCGATGGTCATTACGGTTTCCGGGGTCATGGCTCGGATCCTGCGGATAGGAATGCGAAGGGCGAGGCAACTGGCCTCAGTTCATGAAGCTCTGCGCCAGCGATCCCAGCAGCAGCTGCCAGCCATCCACCAGCACGAACAGCATCAGCTTGAACGGCAGCGAGATGGTGGCCGGCGGCACCATCATCATGCCCATTGCCATCAGCACGCTGGCGACCACAAGGTCGATGATCAGGAACGGGATAAAGATGGTGAAGCCGATCTGGAACGCGGTCTTGAGCTCGCTGGTGACGAAGGCGGGCACGAGGATGCTCAGCGGCACCTCTTCCGGGCCCTGCATCTCCGGTGCCTTGGCCATCTGCGCGAACATCGCCAGGTCCTTTTCGCGGGTCTGGCGCAGCATGAAGGCCTTGAGCGGTTCGGCAGCCCTGGCGGCAGCGGTTTCCAGGCTGATCCTGTTTTCCGACAGCGGCTTGTAGGCGTCGTTGTAGACGCGGTCGAACACCGGCGCCATCACGAAGAAGGTCAGGAACAGCGACAGGCCCACCAGCACCTGGTTGGGCGGCGAGGTGGCCGTGCCCAGCGCGTTGCGCAGCAGCCCCAGCACGATGATGATGCGGGTGAAGCCGGTCATCATCAGCATCGCCGCCGGCAGGAACGACAGCGAGGTCAGCAGCACCAGCGTCTGGATCGGCAGCGACCAGATCTGGCCGCCGCCCGGAGCGGGCTTGCTGACCACGCCGGGCAGTTGCTGCGCCCAGGCAGACGCGGGCGCCAATGCCAGTACGGCGGCGAAAAGCGTCAGGACCAAGGCAATCGACAATGGGCAATGGCGCGCGGCCACGGGGGGGCGCGCGGGCCGCAAGCGGCGCCGCCATGCGGCACGCAGGGAATTCATGACTTGAACTGGGATTGCAGCGAACGCAGCAGCTTCTCGGCGAAGGTGCCGCCGGTCGGCGGTTGCGGCATGCCGGTGGCGCGTGCCGGGGTCAGCGGGTCGGTGGAGGTACTGCCAGTGGCGTTCGCCGGCATGCTGTGCAGCGGGCGGATTTCGCCGGGGCTGACGCCCAGCACCAGCCAGGTGTCGCCGACTTCCACCAGCACCAGCCGCTGGCGCGCGCCCAGCATGGTGCTGCCGACCACCTTCATCACGCCGCCGGTGGCATGGCGCACCAGCCCGGCACGCCGGGCCAGCCAGGCCATGCCGAGGATCAGCGCGATCACGGCAAACAGACCCAGCCCGGCCTGCGCCAGGCTGCCCGCGCCGCTGATGGCCGGTGCCGGCTTGTCGCCGGCGGCCAGTGCGAGCGCCGGGGTCAGCGTGGCAAGGCTGGCGCCGGTGGCCCAGGGGCGGCCAGCACCGCGTGCGGGGTACTTCCGCATGATCATTTGTTCAGCTTGCGGATGCGTTCGGACGGCGTAATGATGTCCGTCAGGCGGATGCCGAACTTGTCGTTCACCACCACCACCTCGCCCTGCGCGATCAGGTAGCCGTTGACCAGCACGTCCATCGGCTCGCCTGCCAGCCCGTCCAGTTCGACCACCGAACCCTGCGCCAGCTGCAGCAGGTTCTTGATGGGCACCTTGGTGCGGCCGAGCTCCACCGTCAGCTGCACCGGGATATCGAGGATCATCTCGATATCGTTGTGGAAGCCGCTGGTCGCTTCCTTGGCCAGCGGCTGGAAGACGGTGGCGGCGGCCGGCGTGGCCGCGGAGGAGGCCGAAGGGGCCGCAGTGGGCACCTCGGCAGCTGTAGCGCTGGTCTGCTCCGCCAGTGCGCTGGCCCAGTCGTCCATCGGATCGACCGGCTTGTCCTCGAAGCCGTCACTCATAATCGGTGTCCTCGGTATCCAGGTGGGAATCGCCGTCCTGGTGATTGATCATTCGTTCTACCCGCAGCGCGTACTGGCCATTCATGGTGCCGAAACCGCACTGCATCACGGGCACGCCGTCCACCTTGCCGAAGATCTTCTCCGGCAGCTCGATCGGCAGCACGTCGCCGGCGCGCAGCGCCAGCACTTCGGCCACCGTGCTCTGCAGGTGCGCGAACTCGGCGACCAGTTCCACTTCGGCCGCGCGCAGCTGCCTTGACAGCTGGTTGACCCAGCCCTTGTCGACTTCCTTCTCGTCCTGCAGCGGATTCATCAGCAGGTCCTTGAGCGGCTCGATCATCGCGTACGGCAGGCACACGTGGAGCTGCCCGCCGACGGCGCCCAGTTCGATATGGAAGGCGGTGGTCACCACGGCTTCGTTCTGCGTGGCGACATTGGCAAACTTGGTGTGCATCTCCGAGCGGATGTACTCGGTCTCGATCGGATGCACGGTGCGCCAGGCGCTGCCATAGCTGGCCAGCGTCAGCTCCAGCATGCGCTGGATGATGCGCTGCTCGGTCTGGGTGAAGTCGCGGCCTTCCACGCGCGTGTGGAAGCGGCCGTCGCCGCCGAACAGGTTGTCCACCACCAGGAACACCAGGTTCGGGTCGTAGACGAACAGCGCCGTGCCGCGCAGCGGCTTCAGGTGGACCAGGTTCAGGTTGGTCGGCATCGGCAGGTTGCGGGCGAAATCGCCGAACTTCTCGATCCTGATGCTGCCGACCGAAATATCCGCGCCGCGGCGGATGAAATTGAACAGCGCCGAGCGCAGCGAACGCGCGAAGCGCTCGTTGATGATCTCCAGCGTGTGCAGGCGGCCGCGGATGATGCGTTCCTGCGTCGCCAGGTTGTACGGGCGGACCCCGCTGTCGTCCAGCGCCGGTTCGCTCGCCTTGGGCGTATCGGCCTCGCCGGATACGCCCTTGAGCAGCTCGTCGACCTCGTCTTGCGAGAGGAACTTGTCGTAGGCCATCTGGTGTCCTGCCCCTTGTGCGGCTTTATGCGGCGTTATGGATGAAACCGTTGCGGCATGGCCAGGCGCGCATCACCATGCCCGGCGGCATGCGGGGGCAGAGCGGAGCTTTGTGGCGGCGGACGGTTTCATATCGGTTGGCGGGCGGGGCAGGGGCGCAAGCGGGCGCTTACTGCACCACGAAAGAGGTGAACAACACATCCAGCACGCGCTGGGCCGGCAGGCCGGTGGCGAAAGGCTGGGCGATGGTGGTGCGGATGTCATCGGCCAGCTTGCGCTTGCCTTCGACCGTGGCCAGGTCCGCGGGCTGGCGTGCCGACAGCAGCAGCAGGATGCGGCTGCGAGCCTCGGGCAGGTACTGCGCCAGGCGCGCCTGCGTCTCGGCATCCGCCACTTTCAGCGACAGGCCGGTATGCAGGAAACGGTCGCCGTCCTCGCTCTTCAGGTTGACGGTGAACGCATCCAGCGGCACGAAGATCGGCGGCGGAATGACCGGGGCGGCCGGCGCGGCGGGCGCCGCCGGCTGGCGGTTGCTCAGCACGCTGCCCAGCACGAAGCCTCCGGCACCCAGTGACAGGACAAGCACGCCGCCGCCGATCAGCAGCAGCCGACCGCGCTTGCCTGTGTTGCTGCCAGTCCGGGAAGGGGAAGCCGTGTTCGCCATGAGAAGCCTGTGTCGGAATGCCTGCCATTCTTCCGGAATCGCAGGCCAGCAAAGGGCCGAAAAAAAGGGGGAAACCCTTTCAGCTTGGCCGTTTGAGCGGAAAGGGGGCAGGCATGGCTACGCTAGCGGGCGCTTTGTGGTGCGCGCCTGCAGGGGGGTTAACGATTGTTGGTGGGGGAACTTGAGGTTTGGGGGGGGAGGGGGCTATGGGGCAGCTCTCTTCGCTGCGGCTGTGCATCCGGTAGATGTTGATATGCCCCGGTTTCGCCCCTAAAGGGGCGACCTACTTTTGCCCGAGCGGCAAAAGTAGGCAAAAGCGCGTCGCCTGGGCGGCTGGCCTGATCAATTAAGCGGTGTTGGTGGTATGGGCGGTGGTGATTTCCGTTTTGGCGTGGGTGCCCGTTCGAACCTGCTAACGCTATGTGATTCAGGACCAGTGCCTGGCGTTACCCGGCTATTGAACGATCCCCATGCCGGGCGTAGGCCGCCTGCTGATAGCGATATCGGTGGGACGCCTTCGGCTGCGCTGTGCGCGGGCCCAAATGTGGCAGAGCTGCCGATATCGGTCCTGCCTGCGGTTTTCAGGGAATCTCTCCAGCGATAACGCCGTGCGAGCGCAGCGACGCAGTCCTGCCCCAGCCGCCTCCCCCGCGATACTGAGCCGCGCGCAGCGCAGCCGAAGGCGATGATGCGAGAGCGCCGGCAGCAGGCGGCCTACGTCCGTCCTGGGGATCGTTCAAAAGTGGGAATTCGCCAGGCACCCACACTCACTCACCTGGCGTAGCAGGGTCGAACCGGGACCACGCGTCACTGAGACCAAAGCCGCCCATATGACCAGAAGCGCCAAATTGGCTCAGCCAGCCGCAGGCGACGCGCTTTTGCCTACTTTTGCCGCTCGGGCAAAAGTAGGTCGCCCCTTTAGGGGCGAAACCGGGGCATATCAACATCTACCAGATGCCAAGCCGCAGGCATAAACCAGCCCCCCACCCCCATTCCCTACTACGCTACTCAGGTAGCCCCCATGCAACTCCCCACGGTCTTACATCCAAAAACCCATTGATTTACTTAAGTTTTCCAACCACAACTCTTATATAAGATATAAGACATTTGACCAGAACCCGACGAAGGACTACAATCGCGACGTCAACAGAAGATTTTCTAAACCTAATTACTCAGCAGGTTCCCATGCTTGAAAACTATCGCGCACATGTGGCCGAGCGCGCCGCGCTTGGTATCCCTCCTCTGCCCCTGACCGCCAAGCAGACGGCCGAGCTGATCGAACTGCTGAAGAACCCGCCCGCCGGCGAAGAGCAGAACCTGGTCGAGCTGATCACCAACCGCGTCCCCGCCGGCGTGGATGACGCCGCCAAGGTCAAGGCCTCTTACCTGGCCGCTGTCGCCCTGGGCAAGGAAACGTGCGCGCTGATCTCCCGCGCCAAGGCCACCGAACTGCTCGGCACCATGCTGGGCGGCTACAACATCTCGCCGCTGATCGAGCTGCTGGACGACGCCGAAGTCGGCACCGTCGCCGCCGACGCGCTGAAGAAGACCCTGCTGATGTTCGACGCCTTCCACGACGTGAAGGAAAAGGCCGACAAGGGCAACGCCAATGCCAAGGCCGTGCTGCAGAGCTGGGCCGACGCCGAGTGGTTCACCAGCCGCCCGGAAGTCCCGCAAAGCCTGACCATCACCGTGTTCAAGGTGCCGGGCGAAACCAACACCGACGACCTGTCGCCGGCCCCGGACGCCACCACCCGCCCGGACATCCCGATGCACGCGCTGGCCATGCTGAAGAACAAGCGCGAAGGCGCGGCGTTCCAGCCGGAAGAAGACGGCAAGCGCGGCCCGGTCAAGTTCATTGAATCGCTGAAGGAAAAGGGCCACCTGGTCGCCTACGTGGGCGACGTGGTCGGTACCGGTTCCAGCCGCAAGTCGGCCACCAACTCGGTGCTGTGGTTCACCGGCGAAGACATCCCCTTCATCCCGAACAAGCGCTTCGGCGGCGTGTGCCTGGGCAACAAGATCGCCCCGATCTTCTACAACACCATGGAAGACGCCGGCGCGCTGCCGATCGAGCTGGACGTGTCCCAGATGGAAATGGGCGACGTGGTCGAGCTGCGCCCGTATGAAGGCAAGGCCCTGAAGAACGGCGCCGTGATCGCCGAGTTCAAGGTCAAGTCGGACGTGCTGTTTGACGAAGTCCGCGCCGGTGGCCGCATTCCGCTGATCGTCGGCCGTGGCCTGACCGCCAAGGCGCGCGAGGCGCTGGGCCTGGCCCCGTCGACGCTGTTCCGCCTGCCGCAGAACCCGGCCGATACCGGCAAGGGCTTCACGCTGGCGCAGAAGATGGTCGGCCGCGCCTGCGGCCTGCCGGAAGGCAAGGGTATCCGCCCGAACACCTACTGCGAACCGAAGATGACCTCGGTGGGCTCGCAGGACACCACCGGCCCGATGACCCGCGACGAGCTGAAGGACCTGGCTTGCCTGGGCTTCTCGGCCGACCTGGTGATGCAGTCGTTCTGCCACACCGCCGCCTATCCGAAGCCGGTCGACGTCAAGACGCACCACACCCTGCCCGAGTTCATCAGCACCCGCGGCGGCATCTCGCTGCGCCCGGGCGACGGCGTGATCCACTCGTGGCTGAACCGCATGCTGCTGCCCGACACCGTCGGCACCGGCGGCGACTCGCACACCCGCTTCCCGATCGGCATCAGCTTCCCTGCAGGCTCGGGCCTGGTCGCCTTTGCCGCTGCCACCGGCGTGATGCCGCTGGACATGCCGGAATCGGTGCTGGTCCGCTTCAAGGGCCAGATGCAGCCGGGCGTGACCCTGCGCGACCTGGTCAACGCGATCCCGCTGTACGCGATCAAGCAAGGCCTGCTGACCGTGGCCAAGCAAGGCAAGAAGAACATCTTCTCGGGCCGCATCCTGGAAATCGAAGGCCTGCCCGACCTGAAGGTCGAGCAAGCGTTCGAACTGTCGGACGCCTCGGCTGAGCGTTCGGCCGCCGGTTGCACGGTGCGCCTGAACAAGGACCCGATCATCGAATACATCAACAGCAACATCACGCTGCTGAAGTGGATGATCGCCCAGGGTTATCAAGATCCGCGCAGCCTGCAGCGCCGTATCCAGGCGATGCAAGGCTGGCTGGCCGATCCGAAGCTGCTGGAGCCGGACGCCGACGCCGAATACGCCGCCGTGATCGAGATCGACCTGGCCGACGTGCATGAGCCGATCGTGGCCTGCCCGAACGACCCGGACGACGTCAAGACCCTGTCGGACGTGGCCGGCGCCAAGATCGATGAAGTCTTCATCGGTTCGTGCATGACCAACATCGGCCACTTCCGCGCAGCCTCCAAGCTGCTGGAAGGCAAGCGCGACATCCCGGTCAAGCTGTGGGTGGCTCCGCCGACCAAGATGGACCAGAAGCAGCTGACCGAGGAAGGCCACTACGGCGTGTTCGGCACCGCCGGTGCCCGCACCGAAATGCCGGGCTGCTCGCTGTGCATGGGCAACCAGGCACAGGTGCGCGAAGGCGCGACGGTGATGTCGACCAGCACCCGCAACTTCCCGAACCGCCTGGGCAAGAACACCAACGTGTACCTGGGTTCCGCCGAACTGGCGGCGATCTGCTCGCGTCTGGGCCGCATCCCGACCAAGGACGAGTACATGGCCGATATTGGCGTCATCAACCAGAATGGCGACAAGATCTACAAGTACATGAACTTTGACCAGATCGAGGACTTCAAGGAAGTGGCTGACCAGGTGACGGTGTAAGCCGGGTAGCCAGATTGGCATGAAGAAGAAGGGGCCCTGCGGGGCCCCTTTTGTGTCTGGAGCGGGGCGCCGGCACGGATTGCGCCGGCGGGCTATCATCCTCCGTTTCCGCCATCCGTTGCCCGCCGTGCTGCGGGCAGCGCGCCACTGGAGCCCACGTGCCAGAGCCTTCCGACTTCCCGATCACCCGCAAATGGCCGGCGCAGCACCCCGACCGCATCCAGCTCTATTCGCTGCCGACGCCCAACGGCGTCAAGGCATCGATCATGCTCGAAGAGACCGGCCTGCCGTATGAACCGCACCTGGTGCGCTTCGACACCGACGACCAGCTCTCGCCGGAATTCCTGTCGCTGAACCCGAACAACAAGATCCCCGCGATCCTCGATCCCAACGGCCCGGGCGGCAAGCCGCTGCCGCTGTTCGAATCGGGCGCGATCCTGCTGTACCTTGCCGAGAAGTCGGGCAAGCTGATTCCGGCCGATCCCGCGCGGCGCTACGAGACCATCCAGTGGCTGATGTTCCAGATGGGCGGCATCGGGCCGATGTTCGGGCAGGTCGGCTTCTTCCACAAGTTCGCCGGCAAGGCCTATGAAGACAAGCGTCCGCGCGACCGCTACGTGGCGGAAAGCCGGCGCCTGCTCAACGTGCTCGAGCAGCGCCTGGCCGGCCGCGCGTGGATCATGGGCGACGAGTACACCATTGCGGACATCGCCACCTTCCCATGGGTGCGCAACCTGGTCGGCTTCTATGAGGCAGGCGACCTGGTCGGCTTCAAGGACTTCGCCAACGTGCGGCGCGCGCTGGACGCGTTCGTGCAGCGTCCGGCGGTGGTGAAGGGGCTGGATACGCCGCATCGGGGCTGAGCGCCGCCGCAAGCGGGGCGGGCGTGGGCATTGTCCTACGCCGGGGCTTCCCGGACGCCTACAGAGGGGCTGCCGGCCCGCTCCTATAGTCCAGAAGCGGGCGCATCCTGCCTTGCCCGAGGAGTCCGGACCATGCCGCTGCCCAAGCCCTTCCCGTCTTCGTTCCGCTGGTTTTCCCGCTGGTGCGGCGCAGCGCTGCTGGCGGGTGCCGCCGTGGCGCTGGGCGCGTGCGGCGAATCGGCCAAGCTGCCCTCCGAGGCGGGCTTCGGACCCACGCCGCAGCTGCCGCCGCCGGACCAGACAGCCATCCCCACCGTCAAGATCGCGCCCGCCGTCGGCTGGGCCGAAGGCCAGCGCCCGGTGCCGGCCGAGGGCATGGCGGTGACCGCCTTCGCCGACAAGCTCGATCATCCGCGCTGGGTCTACGTGCTGCCCAATGGCGACGTGCTGGTGGCCGAGAGCAATGCCCCGCCCAAGCCCGACGACGGCAAGGGCATCAAGGGCTGGATCAAGAAGAAGATGATGAAGCGCGCCGGCGCCGGCACGCCCAGCGCCAACCGCATCACGCTGCTGCGCGACAGCAACGGCGACGGCGTTGCCGACCAGCGCTCGATATTCCTGAAGGACATCAACTCGCCGTTCGGCATGGCGCTGGTCGGCAATGATTTCTACGTGGCTGCCACCGACGCGGTGCTGCGCTTCCCGTACCAGCCCGGCCAGACGCAGATTGCCGCGGCGCCACAGAAGGTGGTGGACCTGCCCGGCGGGCCGCTCAACCACCACTGGACCAAGAACATCATCGCCAGCCGCGACGGCCGCAAGCTCTATGTGACGGTGGGCTCGAACAGCAACGTGGCCGAGAATGGCATGGACAAGGAAGCAGGCCGCGCCGCGATCTGGGAGGTCGATCCCAGGAACGGATCGCACCGCATTTTTGCCAGCGGCCTGCGCAATCCCAATGGCATGGCGTGGGAGCCGGTCACCGGCGCGCTGTGGACCGCGGTCAATGAGCGCGACGAGATCGGCAGCGACCTGGTGCCCGACTACATTACCTCGGTGCGCGACGGCGGCTTCTATGGCTGGCCGTACAGCTACTTCGGCCAGCATGTCGATAAGCGCGTCAAGCCGCCGGCGCCGGACCTGGTGGCCAGGGCCATCGTGCCTGACTACGCCGTCGGCGCGCACACCGCGGCGCTCGGACTCGCGGCGGCCAGCGGCAACAGCCTGCCGGCGCGCTTCAACGAGGGCATGTTCGTGGGCCAGCATGGGTCCTGGAACCGGCGGCCGCTGGCGGGTTACAAGGTCATCTTCGTGCCGTTCAACAACGGCCGCCCGCACGGCGCGCCCTTCGACGTGCTGACCGGTTTTGTCGACGGCGAGGGCAATGCGCGCGGCCGGCCCGTGGGCGTGGCGATCGACAAGCGCGGCGGGCTGCTGGTGGCGGATGACGTCGGCAATGTCGTCTGGCGTGTGAGCGGAGCGAAGTAAAGGCCGTGCCCATGCCGGCCAGCGCCGGCGCGGCCGCGCCACTAGAATGGGCCGGGTCCCCGTTCGCTCCGATCCCGCGCGGCTGCGCGCGTCCGTGCCATGTCCCTGACCGTCTTCGCCGTCGTCCTGCTTGCCGCCTTCCTCCATGCCGCCTGGAATGCGGTGGTCAAGGGCGGCGGCGACAAGATGCTGTCGACCGTGATGGTCGCCATGGCGGCCGGCTTGCTCGCCGCCGTGGCTTTGCCCGCGCTGCCGCAGCCCGCCCCTGTCAGCTGGCCCTTTATCGCGGCTTCTGTCGGCGTGCATGTGGTCTATTTCGCGCTGGTGGCGCGCATCTACCACGTCGCCGACATGAGCCAGACCTATCCGCTGATGCGCGGCTCGGCGCCGCTGCTGGTGGCCGTGGCCAGCGTGGCCTGGCTGGGCGAGCACCTGTCGGCGCTGGCCTGGTGCGGCATCGCGGTGATCAGCGCCGGCATCCTGGCGATGGCGGTGCTGCCGGCCGCGCGCGCGCGTACCGGGGCCAGCCGTGAAGGCATCTGGCTGGCGCTGCTGAACGCGGTGGTGATCGCCGGCTACACGCTGATCGACGGCACCGGCGTGCGGCGCTCCGGTGCGCCGGTTGCCTATGCCTTCTGGATCTTCGTGCTGACCGCGCTGCCGCTGGCGGCGTGGGCGCTGATGTCTCGCCGTGCGGCGCTGGCCGGCTATGTGCGGTGCAACTGGGTCTTCGCGCTGGTCGGCGGTGGCGGCACGCTGGCTTCGTACGGACTGTCGCTGTGGGCGATGACGCGCGCGCCGGTAGCGTCGGTCGCCGCGCTGCGCGAGACCTCGATCCTGTTCGGCGCGTTGATTTCCGGGCTGTTGCTCAAGGAGCGGGTGGGGCCGGCGCGGCTGGGCGCCGCCTGCCTGATCGCTGCCGGGGTCGCTACGCTGCGCTTCGCGTGAGCGCGGCCCATTGCCTGGCCATTTCCTGGCCATAGCCTGGCAATGGGCACCGCCGCGCTGACTATACTTCGCCTGGAGGGGGCGCGGCGCATCAATCGTGCCCGCTTCGTCCCCGCGCAAACCGCAGCCTGGACACCGACGCCTGGGAGGGGGGCATGGATCACACCGGAGATTCGTTTCGCGCCTTTGAGCTGGCTGGCTGGGAAGACCCCGAAGTCGTCAGCCGCTACCAGGAGCACCTGTCGCACGTGACCCGGCAATCGATCGGGGCGTTGCTGGACGAGGCGCGCGCCGGCAGCGGGCTGCGCGTGCTCGATGTCGCCAGCGGTTCGGGGCATATCGCCGCGGCGGCGGCGCGGCGCGGCGCCGAGGCCATTGGCATCGATTTCTCGATGGCGCAGGTGCAACTGGCGCGCAAGCTTTATCCCGACATCGATTACCAGCAGGCCGACGCGCAGGCGCTGCCCTTTGGCGACGCCAGCTTCGATGTCGTGGTCAACGGGTTCGGCATGTGCCACCTGTCCGATCCCGATGCCGCGCTGCGCGAAGCCTTCCGCGTGCTGCGTCCCGGCGGGCGCATCGCTTTCACGGTGTGGGATGCCCCCGAGCGCGCGGTGGGTTTCGGCGCGGTCTATGCCGCCATCCGCGCCTATGGCTCGATGGAGGTCGACCTGCCGGCGGGACCCAATTTCTTTCTCTTCAGCGATCCCAACCAGTGCCGCAGCGCCTTGCAGCAGGCCGGCTTTGTCGCCGCGTCGTGCCGGCACGTGCACCAGGTGTGGCGCTTTTCCACGCCGGACCAGCTGTTCGATGCGCTGGCGCAGGGCACCGTGCGCGCAGCCGCCACGCTGCGCGCGCAGACCCCGCGGGCGCGCGACGAAATCCGGGCCGTGCTGCGCGGTACGGTCGCCGGCTATATGCGCGGCAGCGGCTTCGAGGTGCCGATGCCGGCGGTGCTGGCCGCGGCCGTGAAGCCCTGAACTGCGGGCGGTGTTGGAGGGATACCGACAGCTTTTCGCTGGTCGTCGGTCCGGTCCCAACGGGTGATCGTGGGAAAGGCCCGGGAAAGTGCACCACACCCCGCTGCAGGCGGCGCAGTGGTGGTGGCACGGTCATTGCGGAATGGACAGCGAGCGCGGCGCCGATGCTCGTTGTCCCACCCGCCAGCAATGGCTTCCCGGAGAACACCGATGAACCCCCAATCCCCCTGCCAACGCGGGCAGGCCGCATCGCGCCCGCAAAAGACATTGCTGCACCGCCCGCGCCGCGCCATCGCGCTGCTGCGCATACTGGGGCTGTGCCTGAACAGCGTCGCCTGCGCACAGGCCGAAGCGCCGCAGCCCGCCACCCCGGTGGTCGTGGCTGTCACCCCTGAACAGAAATTCGCCCCCGGATACCTCGAGGCCGTGTCCACTGGCTATGACAATGGCGTGGCATGGCAGGAGCCGGAAGGCATTGCGCCACTGCGGCAGCCGCGCGAGGCGCGTGGGCCGGCTAGCGGAGATGCCGGCGCGGCGGTGCGACCGGTGTCGGCAAAGCCGCCAGTCCGTTGAGCGGGGTCCGAGGAAGTCATCGAGAGATTTCCGATTCTCGGTTGGGATCTGCCTACAATGCGTCACATCGGCCTCACATCGGCCCAATGCAGCCCCGACCATGGACATCGAACTCGCCCGCACCTTCCTGCAAGTCGTGCGTACCGGCAGCCTGCTGGCGGCCGCCGACAAGCTGCACGTCACGCAAACCGCGGTCACGGCCCGTATCAAGAGCCTGGAGTCACAGCTGAACTGCCGGCTGTTCGACCGCAACAAGGCCGGCGCGCGCCTGACTGCCGACGGCCAGCGCTTCCTGGGCTATGCCAGCCAGCTGGTACAGACCTGGGAGGCGGCGTGCCGCGAGCTGCCGCTGCCGGCGGGGCTGGAAAGCCTGTTCCGCTTCGGCGCGGAGATCAGCCTGGGCAATCCGCTGGTATTGCTGTGGGCCACGCGCCTGCGCCAGCAGATGCCGGCGCTGGCGGTGCGCGCTGAAGTGGGTGAGGGTGAGGCGCTGCAGTACAAGCTGCAGTCGGGCACGCTCGATGCGGCGCTGGTCTACCAGCCGGAGTATGCGCCCGGCATGCACGTCGAGGCGCTGATGGAAGAAACGCTGATCCTGATCCGCTCGACCCAGCGCGACGGTCCCTATGTCTACGTCGACTGGGGGCCGGAGTTCCGGCGCCAGCATGACAGCGTGCTGCCCCAGCATGCGCGCGCATCGCTGTACTTCAACCTGGGGCCGCTGGCGTTGCAGTACATCCTGCAGTTCGGCGGCAGCGGCTATTTTCGGACGCGGGTCGTGCAGAGTTACCTGGACACCGGCGTGCTGGAGCGCGTCGACAGCGCATCGGAATTCTCGTATCCGGTGTTCCTGGTCTGCGCCAGGAAGCCAGCCGGCACGACGCAGGAGGCCGTGCGCATCCTGCGCGATATCGTGCGCGAAGAATCTGACTGGTCGCAGCGCTGGGACGTGCCGCTGTAGCAGGCGCCACTGGCATCAGGCGCGTACCGGCGCGGGCTGTGCCGCCAGCCCCGCCCAGCCGGGCATGTCTGCAGGCACCAGCCGGTATTGCCGCACGCGCTTGCCGCCGCGCGGGCGGCGGGGCGGCCTCGGTTCCAGGCCGGCGAAACGGCCATGACGCTGCGCGCGCTCGAATACCGGCTCCGGTACCCGCGTGCCGACCAGCCAGGTGACGGTGCCTCCCAGCGCCACCAGCATCAGCGCCAGCGCAATCCAGAGGATGGCTTCCATGCTTTCCCGCTCCATCGAATAGGTGTCTGAGCTTCCAGTATCGACACAAAGCATGCCCGTGGGTAAATGAAAGTTATCGTAGGTTCATATCAATAAAATTGCATTGAATGGCCTGTCCCGGCAATCCCGGCGCGGGCACGGGTTGTAGAAAAATCATCTTTTCCGACGAACCTCAGACAAGCGGCACGGCAGACACTCAACCGATCCGCACATCAAACCAGAAGGGGACGCCAGCCATGCAACGCCTGATCTTCGAAGCCGAACACGACGCCTTCCGCGAATCCGCCCGCCGCTTCTACCAGCGCGAGGTCGGGCCGCACGGCGAGCGCTGGCGCGAGCAGGGCTGTGTCGACCGCGAGGTGTTCCGCAAGGCCGGCGAGCAGGGCTACCTGCTGATGTGGGCCGACGAGAAATATGGCGGCGCCGGCGTCGACGACTTCCGCTATGAGCAAATCCTGATCGAGGAAAACGCGCGCCATGGCGACTCCGGTTTTTTCGGCACGCTCCATTCGCGCCTGGTGGCGCCGTATATCGGCCGCATCGGCAACGAAGAGCAGCGCCTGCGCCTGCTTCCGGCCGCGGCGCGCGGCGAGGCCATCTTCGCCATCGCCATGACCGAGCCGCAGACCGGTTCCGACCTGGCCGGCATCCGCACTCGCGCCGAGGATCGCGGCGACCACTGGGTGCTGAACGGCGCCAAGACCTATATTTCGAACGGCCAGCTGGCCGACTACGTGGTGGTGGTGGCGCGCACCGACCCCGAGCGCAGCCACGGCCTGACGCTGTTTATCGTCGAGCGCGGCATGCCGGGCTTCGAGCGCGGCCGCAAGCTGCGCAAGATGGGCCTGCATTCGCAGGACACCTCGGAGCTGTTCTTCGACAACGTCAAGGTGCCCAAGGCCAACGTGCTGGGCGAGCCCGGCCAGGCCTTCCGCTACCTGACCCGCCACCTGGCCGAGGAACGGCTGATTGGCGCCTGTGGCTACATGGCGTCGGCGCAGGTGGCGTTCGACCTGACACTGGATTACGTCAAGGAGCGCAAGGCCTTCGGCCGGCCGATCGGCACCTTCCAGAATTCGCGCTTCAAGCTGGCCGAGCTGCGTGCCCAGATCGACGCGATCCAGACCTTTGTCGACCAGTGCGTGCTGCAGCATAACGCCGGCACGCTGACGGTGGAGACGGCGGCGTCGGCCAAGCTGCTGACCTCCGAGCTGCAAGGGCGCGTGGTGGACGAGGGCGTGCAGCTGCACGGCGGCGCCGGCTATATGGAGGAGTACCGCATCTGCCGGATGTACGCGGATGCGCGGATCTCGCGTATCTACGCCGGCAGCAGCGAGATCATGAAAGAGATCATCGGGCGCAGCCTGGGGCTGGACGACCGCGTCAAGGCGTAGGCCCCGCCACAATAGCCAAAGCTGAATAACGGCCCGGAAGCCGCTGACCCATGCGTCGGCGATTCCCGGGCCGTTTGCTTTTTTGATCGAAGTCGCACGGGAATGGAGTTTTCACGCAGTTAAAGGCTTTTGTCAGCTATATGAAAGCCGTTTGTAAAGCGATTCGGTTTGAATGCCGTCGGGAGATCGTGTCCGGGTGGCGTTTCGAACATCGGGACAACGGGCGAGGGTGCGGCAAGACGGCCCAGCCGGGCGGCCGCGGAGACAGCCGCCTCGACGGATGAAAACTCGTCCGTCGGTGCACCGCTTGGCGGGCACGGTCGTTTACCGCAGACCGTTGACCGCAAACCGCTTTCGAACCGAGCCTGACTGACCGTGCCTGTCGTCTTTACCCGTGCCGCCGCGGGAACCCTGTTCCTGCTGGGCATTCTCGCCACACCCGCGGCCAGCATTGCCGCCGAACCCCAGCCTTCAGCCGATACCGCCGATTCGGCCGGTCCCTGCACGCCACCGCCCGCGGGCGCCACGCTGACGCTGGCCCAGGTGCGCCTCGACGCGCTGCGCTGCAACCGCACCATCATTGCCGCGCGGCGCGGCGTGGAAGCCAGCCAGGCCGATGTGCAGATCGCGTCGCAGCGGCCCAACCCGGTGCTGAGCCTGGGTGTCGAGAACATCAACCCGCACGCCGGCGTCGGCTCCGGCAACCTGCGCAGCAAGACAGTGGACTCCAAGCTGCGCGTCGACCAGCTCATCGAAACCGCCAACAAGGGCAACCTGCGCGTCGATGCCGCGCAAAAGGCCAGCGCCGCGGCGGGCGAGGCGGTGCAGGCCGTGGTGGCGCAGCAGACCGCGGCGGTCGAGCAGGCCTTCTTCGAGGCGCTGGTCAGCCAGGAACGCGTGGCGGTGCTCCGGGAAACGCTGGGTTTGTACGAGCGCACGCGCCAGGCCAGCGAGACGCGCCTGAAGGCCGGCGACGTGGCGCGCGCCGACGTGAACAAGCTGCAGCTCGACGTGTTGCGCGCGCAGAACGACATGCGCCAGGCCATGACCGACCACTACAGCGACAAGGCAGCGCTGGCGCAGGCGATGGGGGTTCCCGGCACGCTGTCGGATAACCGGCTGGTCGCCGACTGGCCGGCGTTCGATGCGCCGGCGCCGCAACCCGATCCCTACCTGCTCGAGCGCCGCCCCGACGTGACTGCCGCCGAGGCGCGCCTGGCCGCGGCGGCCGCCTCGCGCGACCTGGCCCGCGCGGGACGCGTGCCCGACGTGACCATTGGCGCGCAGGCCGAGCACTATCCGGTCTCCCCCACCAACTCCTATGGCACCGGCAACAGCTTCGGCGTGTTCCTGTCGATCCCGCTGTTCGTGCGCCACCGCAACGGCGGCGAGGCGCGCCGCGCCGAGGTTGACTACTACGCCGCGCTGGATGACCGCAACCGCGTGATGCTGGAGGCCGGCAACGAAATCGACCGGCTGCGCAGCCAGCTCGAAACCGCGCGCCAGTCGCTGCGCCAGATGCGCGACGAGGTGCTGCCCGCCGCGGAAAGCGTCGCCGGCAGCGCCGAGTTCGCCTACAGCAAGGGCGCCACCGGCGTGCTCGACCTGCTCGACGCGCGCCGCGCGCTGCGCCAGACCCGGCTCGATGCCGTCGAAGCGCAGGGTGCATACGCCAAGGCGTTGTCGGCCTACCGCGCCGCTTTACAGACCTCCGAGACCTCTGCCACCACGGGCGCACCCGTGGCCTCACAGGCACGTCCCTGAACCCGCAGTTCCCGCGCATTCTTCATGTCTCACTTGTCACGCATGTTCCGCCGCACGTCCTGCACCCGTCGTTCAGTTTTCCCCGCCGATTCCGCACGGCTGTCTTCCGTCTGCGCCGTGGCGCTGTGCGCGCTGGTGCTCGCCGCGTGCGGCAAGTCCGAGCCGCCCAAGCCCGATGACGATCCCAAGGTCAGCGGCAACACCATCCAGTTCCCGGCCAGCGTGAAATCGCTGCCCGGCATTGCCGGCGAACCCGCCAAGTCCGGCGGCGAGCGCATGCTGAACCTGCCGGGCCGGCTGGTGTGGAACGAAGACAAGACCGTGCGCGTGTCCACGCCCTTCGCCGGCCGCGTGACCGAGGTCCTGGTGCAGCCGGGCGCCACCGTCAAGGCCGGCCAGCCGCTGGCCAGCCTGACCTCGCCGGACTTCGGCGTGGCCCAGTCCGATGCGCGCAAGGCCGCCGCCGACAGCGCGGTCGCGGCCAAGGCGCTGGCGCGCCAGCGCGAGCTGTACGGCGCCGGCGTCATCGCGCAGAAGGAGCTGGAACAGTCGCAGGCCGACGCGGCGCGCGCTGCCGCCGACCTGCAGCGCACCCAGGCGGCACTGCGCCAGTACGGCGCTGCGGCAGGCAGCGACGGCGTGAACCAGCGCTTCGCGCTGCGCAGCCCGATCGATGGCCTGGTGGTCGAGCGCAACATCAACCAGGGCATGGAGCTGCGCCCCGACCAGCCGCCAGCCGCGCCGCTGTTCCTGATCACCGACCCGACCACGCTGTGGGCGCAGGTCGATGCGGCGGAGTCCGACCTCAGCCTGTTCCGCGACGGCGTCATGGTGCAGGTAGTCACCGCCGCCTACCCCGGCGAAACCTTCACCGGCACCGTGGTCAAGATCGCCGACTATGTCGACCCGACCGCACGCAGCATCAAGGTCCGGCTGAGTGTGCCCAATCCCGGGCGCCGCCTGAAGGCCGAGATGTTCGTCACGGCGCGCATGCCCGCGGCATCGTTCGAAGGCATCGCGGTGCCTTCCAAGGCCGTGTTCCTGGCCGACAACCGCAACTATGTCTTCGTGCGCACCGCCGCCAACACCTTCGAGCGCCGCCAGGTGCGCGTGGGCGTGACCATGCCGGGCACCACCGAACTGCTGGAAGGCGTGAAGGAAGGCGAGACCGTGGTGACCGAGGGCAACCTCTACCTGCAGGACATCCTGCGCGATGCCACCGCTGTCAATGCGGCGCGCGCGGCCGACAAGAAGTGAGGACGGCCGCCACATGATCTCGCGCATCGTCAGCTTTGCCCTGCACCAGAAGCTCTTTGTCTGGCTGGGGCTGCTAATCTTCGTCGGCGGCGGCCTGGCCGCGTTCAAGAACCTGCCCATCGAGGCCTTCCCCGACGTTTCCGACATCCAGGTCAACGTCATCACGCTGTACCCCGGCCGCGCCGCGGAAGAAGTCGAGCGGCAGGTCACCATCCCGATCGAGACCGCGCTGGCCGGCACGCCCAACGCGGTGCGGGTGTTCTCGCACACCCAGTTCGGCCTGTCGTTCATGATGGTGACCTTCAATGACCGCGCCACCGACGTGACCGCGCGCCAGCAGATCCTGGAGCGGCTGCGCAGCGTCGACCTGCCCGACGGCGTGCATCCCGACCTGGCGCCGCTGTCGACCGCGATCGGCGAGATCTTCCGCTTCCGCCTCACCGGCAAGGGCTATACGCCGCAGGAGCTGCGCACGCTGCAGGACTGGGTGGTCGAGAAGAACCTGCGCCAGGTGCCGGGCGTGGCCGACCTCGTGACGATCGGCGGCACCATCAAGCAGTACGAAGTCAACCCCAACCTCGCACGCATGCGCGACGCCAGGATCTCGCTGTCGCAGCTGTTCACCGCGCTGCAGCGCGCCAACGCCAACGCCGGCGGCGGCGCCGTGGCGCACGGGCGCCAGCAGTTCCTGCTGCGCTCGCTGGGCAGCTTCCGCACCTCGGCCGACATCGCCAACGTGGTGGTGGCCGAGAACAACGGCACGCCGATCCTGGTCAAGGACATCGCCGAGGTCAAGGTCGGCAGCGCGCCGCCGCAGGGCCTGATGGGCCAGGACGACGAAGAAGACATCGTCTCGGGCATCGTGGTGATGCGCAAGGGCGAGAACCCGTCGGCGGTGCTGGAGGCACTGAAGGCGAAGATCGACCTGCTTGACGACCAGATCCTGCCCAAGGGCGTGAAGATCGTGCCGTACTACGACCGCTCCACGCTGATCGACAAGACCCTGCACACGGTGTTCGGCAACCTGGTCGAGGGCGCGCTGCTGGTAATGGCGGTGCTGTACCTGTTCCTGGCCAACGTGCGCGCCGCCGCGATCGTGGCGCTGGTGATCCCGCTGGCGCTGCTGTCGACCTTCATCGGGCTGACCTGGGTCGGCATCCCGGCCAACCTGCTGTCACTGGGGGCGATGGACTTCGGTATCATCGTCGATGGCGCGGTGATCGTGGTCGAGAACATCTTCAAGCGGCTGGGCGAACTCAAGGAGCAGCAGATCCGCGACAGCAAGGCGCGGCTGCACGCGATCCTGCAGGCCACCACCGAGGTGGGCCGCCCGACCGTGTTCTCGATGGTCATCATCATCGCCGCGCACATCCCGATCTTCACGCTGCAGCGGCACGAGGGCAAGATCTTCGCCCCGATGGCCTATACCGTGACGGGCGCACTGATCGGTTCGCTGATCATCTCGCTGACGCTGGTGCCGCTGCTGTGCCACCTGCTGCTGACGAAGAACATCGCGCACGACGACAACTTCATCGTTCGCCATTGCAAGCGGCTGTACGAGCCCATGCTGGGCTGGGCGCTGGACCACAAGAAGCTGGTGATTGGCGCTGCGCTGGGCCTGCTGCTGGTGACGGTGGGCGTGGGCAAGTTCCTCGGCAGCGAGTTCCTGCCGGAACTGGACGAAGGCTCGATGTGGGTCAGCTTCGACCTGCCGGCCTCGGTCTCGATCGACGAGGCGCGCGACCAGGCGCGGCTGCTGCGCAGCGTCATCCGCAAGACGCCGGAGGTCAACAGCACCATCTCCAAGGTGGGCCGCCCCGATGACGGCACCGATCCCAAGCTGATCAACACCGTCGAGATCCTGGTCGACCTCAAGCCCGAGAAGCAGTGGCGCGATGGCTTCAACAAGCGCGCCATCATCGGCGAGATCGACAGGAACCTGCGCCAGCTGCCCGGCATCGAGCCCAATTTCTCGCAGCCGGTGCGCGACAACATCCTGGAAAGCATCTCGCAGATCAAGGGCCAGATCGTCATCAAGGTGCAGAGCGACAGCCTCGAGCAGAACAAGAAGGTGGCCGACCAGATCCTGGCCAACGTGCAGTCGGTCAAGGGCGTGATGCGCGCCTTCATCGACCGCGACGGCGAGCTGCCGCAGTACGTGCTGGAGTTCGACCGCGCCCAGGCGGCGCGCTACGGCATCAACGTGGCCGACGTGCAGGACCTGATGGAAACCGCGCTGGCCGGCAAGGCCGCCACCGAGCTGTGGGAAGGCGAGCGCCACTTCAGCGTGGCGGTGCGCCTGAAGCCGTCCGAGCGCGAGTTGCCCAACCTGCCCCATATCTTCATGCAGACCGCCGATGGCGCGCAGGTGCCGCTGTCGCAGCTGGTGACCTTCCGCGCGGCGTCGGGCGCGATGAACATCAGCCGCGAGAACGGCCAGCGCACCACCTCGATCGGCATCTTCATCCGCGACCGCGACATGGGCAGCGTGGTCAAGGACATGCAGGCGCTGGTGAAGAAGAACGTCAAGGCCGACGACGTCAAGATCAGCTGGTCGGGCGAGTTCGAGAACCAGGAGCGCGCCATGGCGCGGCTGGCGATCGTGGTGCCGCTGTCGGTGCTGATGATCTTCCTGCTGCTGTTCAACGCGTTCAAGTCATTCAAGAGCGCGACGCTGATCATCTCGAACATCCCGTTCGCGCTGATCGGCGGCGTGTTCGCGCTGTTCCTGACTGGCATCCCGCTGTCGGTATCGGCGGCGATCGGCTTTATCGCGCTGTTCGGCCAGGCGGTGCTGAACGGCGTGGTGATGGTGACCTACTTCAACCAGCTGCGCGATGAGGGCATGCCGGTGCGCCAGGCCGTGCTGACCGGTTCGATGGACCGGCTGCGCACGGTGCTGATGACCGCGCTGCTGGCAATGCTGGGCCTGTTCCCGATGGCGATCTCGCGCGCGATCGGTTCGGAGACCCAGCGCCCGCTGGCCATCGTCATCATCGGTGGCCTGATCACCGCCACGGTGCTGACGCTGATCGTGCTGCCGACGCTGTATGAATGGATGGTCGGCCGCAACTGGCCGGACGAAGAAGGCGAAGCGCCTGACGAGAACAAGCTGACGCCGTCGATCTCGGGCTGAAGTTTTCAGGTTGGTGTGCCCCCTGTTCCGCGAGCGGTACAGGGCAGCCTTCTTCACGCTCGATCTCCCGCAAGTGCCGCTCCCGGACCCTGATGTCGGAATAGTCTGACGCGCCTTTCGGAGCCCAACGCCTGCTTGCCATCACCCCTGCAGCCTACGCTGTACATACGGCGTGGCCAGCAGCGCATCGCCGCCGGCCCCTTATGCGTACGACTATGCGTACGACTACGCATTCAACTGGAAAGGAGCTCGACATGATGAAGAAATGGCTGACAGCAGCAGTATGTTCGATGATGGTCGCGGCCCCCGCGGGCTATGCCCTGGCGCAAGCGACGGCACCTGGCACGCCGCCATCCACCACGGCCGCCACCGGCACCCGCGCCGACTACGACGCCGCGGCCAAGCAGGCTGACGCGGACTACAAGGCTGCCACCGCCAAGTGCGACGGCATGAAGGACAACGCCAAGGACGTTTGCAAGGCAGAGGCCAAGCGCGACCGCGACGTGACCAAGGCCCAGGCCGAAGCCCGGCGCGACGGCACGCAGAAGTCCATGGCCAAGGCCGAGAAAGTGAAGGCCGATCGTGACTATGACGTGGCCAAGGAAATGTGCGACGACAAGAAGGGCAATGACAAGGACGTTTGCAAGAAGGACGCCAAGACTGCCCACGAAAAAGCCCTGACCGCCGCCAAGGTCGACAAGGCCGCGGCGACCGGCTCGCGCACCGATGTGGCGGAAGCCCGCGCTGATGCCAAGAAGGACACCATGGACGCCGCTTACAAGGCCGACAAGGAACGTTGCGATGCGATGTCCGGCGATACCAAGGACAAGTGCCAGGCTGACGTAAAGGCTAAGTACGGCAAGTAAGCCGCAAGCAAGCACATGCCGGCGTCTTCGCCGGCATGGCCCAGCCGGGCCGCCCGCCAGCCGTTGGCGGACTCATCGACGCAAAGACGGGCGGGCACCGCGCGCGGCGCCGTCCGCCCCGCATGAAGGAGCACACCATGAACTGGGACCAGATTGAAGGCAAGTGGGAGCAGGCCAAGGGCAAGATCAAGGAAAAGTGGGGCAAGCTCACCGACGATGACATCGCGCAGATCAATGGCAAGCGCGACCAGCTCGCCGGCCGTATCCAGGAGCGCTATGGCTACTCCAAGGAGCGCGCCGAGGAAGAGATGAAGGCGTGGGAGAACGACACGCGCTGGTAAGCCGGTTTGTCACGGCAGCAAAAGGCGGGACGCCCCAGGGCGTCCCGCCTTGGTTTTTGCAGGGGTAGAGCTTGGATACCCCCATGATGTGGGGAGTGGTCCACGTGGCATTAAGCAGACGTTAGCTCTGTATGCAAAGAAATGAAGCACGCATCACGCACAGGCGTCATAACATGTCGCCTCGCGGCAGCGTGCGAGGGACAGGCGCAAACCTCCCGCCGCACACCTGCTGACTTGTCCGGCTTGTCCGGCTGTCTTTCCTGTCCGGCCTGTACCCGCATTGCGCATGTACGCTGCCCTGCCTGCCTTCGTCTCGTCCACCTTCCTCGGTTACGGCCTCTACGTGCTGGTGACCAAGGGCGTCACGCGCGTGTCGGCATCGTTCTTCCTGCTGTGCGTGACCACCTTTGCCTGGCAGGGAACGTGGGTCTTCCTGTACCAGGCCACGCACCCCGACGTGGCGCTGTTGCTGGCCCGCCTGGGTTACCTGTTCATCCTGTTCCTGCCGACGACGTTCTACCATTTCATCGCCGAAGTGACCGAGCGCCGCCAGGAGCGGCCGCTGCTGCTGGCGTCCTATGGGGTCAGCCTGGTGCTGGCGGTGCTGCTGCTGACCACCGGGCAGGTGGTGTCGGGCTACTACACCTATTTCTTCGGCGACTATCCCAAGGCCGGGCCGTTGCATCCGCTGCACCTGGCGCAGACCATGCTGGTGGCGATCCGCAGCGCGTGGATCCTGGCCGAGGCCCGCCGCAACGCCGCCGCCGAACGCCGCAAGCGCTACAACCTGTGCCTGGTGGCGGTGGCGCTGTATTCGCTGGCGGCGGTCGACTACCTGGTCAACTACGGCGTGGCCTTCTACCCGCCTGGCGTGGTGTTCGTGGCGGCGAGCCTGGGCATGCTGGCCGTCAGCGTGGTGCGCTACGACCTGATGCATCCGTATTCGCTGGCGGCCACGGTCGCGCATGAAGTGCGCACGCCGCTGGCGACCATCCGCATGCAAGCGCAGGAGCTGGCGCGCACCTGGCCACAGGTGCTGCAGGGCTACCAGCTGGCGGTCGAGCAGGGCCTGTGCGAAGACCGCATGCGCCCGGGGCAGCTCGAGCGCGTGTCGAGCCTGGTCGGCGCGATCACGCGCGAGGTCGACGGCACCAGCACGGTGATCGACATGGCGCTGGCCTCGGTCACGCTCGAGCGGCTGGACCGCAGCACCTTCGCGCCGCACGGCATTGCCGACTGTGTCCATGCGGCGCTGGACCGCTACCCGTTCCAGGGCGACGAACGCGGCTGCGTGCATGTGCGCGGCATCGATGCCGGCTGGCGCTTTGTCGGCTCCGACACGCTGCTGGTCTACGTGCTGTTCAACCTGCTCAAGAATGCGCTGCACGCGATCCGCGCCACCGGCGGTGGGCGCATCGACATCACGGGCGCGACCGAAGGGCAGCACCATGTGATCCGCTTCCGCGATACCGGCCCGGGCATCGCGGCCGACGTGCTGCCGCGCATCTTCGAGCCGTTTTTCTCGACCAAGGCGCATGGCCTCGGCGCCGGCCTCGGGCTGGCCTTCTGCCGCCGCGTGATCGAGGCCTTCGGCGGCCGCATCGAGTGCGAATCGATCCCTGCTGTGCATACCACCTTCACGCTGCGGCTGCCGCGCTTCATCCCGATGGCCGACAGCCGGCTGCGCACCCGCACCGCCGGCTGAACCACACCGGCGGTACGGGTCTTGCAGCAACGCCTTACCGCGGTTCAGCGGATATCAGGCGGACACTGGCGCAGGCCGCGCCGCCACGGCTTCAGCTGGCAAACTCAGGCAACGCCAGCTCGTATTCCTTCACCCGTTCGATGATCCCCGCCGGGAAGCGCGATATGCGCTTCTTCCGGTCGGCAAACACGATCTGCTGGTAACCCAGCGATACCGGCTTGCCACCCACGCAGAAGCGGAACAGCAGGTAGGCGGAGCACCGGCGCACCTGGAAGGTGTTCAGGTAGCAGTCCACGCGCTGGAACGGGAAGGTCTCCTCGACATACTCCTGATGCGCGCGCTTGGTCACGAAGACGCCGCCCGCGGCAAGCAGGTTGTCGTGGATGCATTCATGGAACCACCTTTCGCGGCAGATGCCCTGCCATTCGAAATAGCGCGCGAAGTACGTATTCATGAAGGCATTGGAATCCTTGAGGTAGATGTCGATTGCATGGTGGAAGGTCTTGTGTCCGCCCGCATCGAGCGAGCCTGGCTCCGGCATCGCCGTTGCGTGGTTCAGGACTTGGGGGATCACGTCTCGCATCAACATGTGTTGACTCCTTGAAAGGGCTGCAGGCGGCAGCCGCGCCTGCCCCGGGGAGGTTGGGGCATGGTGGCATTCTGGCCGGATGCGCAGCGCTGAGGTGCATGGTGTGACATGCGGCGGAGCTGCCCTGTGACATGCGGCGTACGCTGATATCGTCGGCGGTGACAACCCGCCAGCCCGCACACCGAGGCATGGACAATCAACAAGCGATGAACGGCGCCGAAAGCCTGGTCAAGACCCTGCTGGCCAACGGCGTGGACACCTGTTTTGCCAACCCCGGCACCAGCGAGATGCATTTCGTCGCGGCGCTCGACCGCATCCCGGGCATGCGCTGCGTCCTGGGCCTGTTCGAAGGCGTGGTCACCCGGCGCCGCCGATGGCTATGCACGCATGGCCGACAAGCCCGCCGCGACGCTGCAGCATTGCGGCCCAGGCCTCGCCAACGGCCTGGCCAACCTGCACAACGCGCGCCGGGCGCAAACGCCGGTGGTCAACATCATCGGCGACCAGGCCACCTACCACCGGCCGCTCGCATGTGCTGGCAGGGCCCGAAGAGGTCTGCGCTCGACATGCTGGACATCGGCAACCCGGACCTGGACTGGGTCAAGCTGGCCAACGGCATGGGTGTGGAAGGCGCGCGGGCGAAGGATATGGAGACGTTCGCAGACCTGTTCCGGGCGGCAAACGGGCGCAAGGGGCCGTTCCTGATCGAGCTGGTGATCTGACGGCGCCACGTGCAAGACGCTGGCCGCGGCGTTCAGCGCCGGTCAGGCGCGTCGCGCCGCGGCGCCTCCGCGTCATACCCCAGCAGGCTCGCCAGCAGCGGCCAGCGCCGCGCCGCCGCCCGCGCGGCGCGCAGTTCCTGGTGGTCGAAGTAGCGGCGCGGGTCGAAGCCGTCGACCTCGCTGCCCAGGACGTCGATATCGCTGCGCGCCAGCGGCAGCCCGCGTGCATTGGCCGGCTTCATGGCTTGCCCTCGATCCAGACCCCGTCCGGCGTGCGCACGACATAGCCGTTGCCTTCGCGCATGGTCACGGTGGCTTCGTTCTCGCCGACCATCTGCGTCTGCGGGAGGTCGCTGGCGTAGCTGGCCAGAGCCGGCGCCTGCGCGGCGAACGGGTTCCCGGCAATCAGATTGGACAGCAGCTGCGACAGGCCCAGGTAGCTGGTCGGTGCATCGATGGTGACGGTACGGTCGTTGGGCCTGGGCAGCCCCACCAGCTTGACGCCCACCGGCACGTTGATGATGCGCGGGGTCGGGATCTCGCGCATGCCGGCGATCTGGTTGGCGTCGCCGCGCAAGGCCGCGCCATGCTCGGGCACGAACACGATCACCGCGCGCCGGCCCGACTGCGCCACCATCTCGATGACCTTGTCGATGTCGCCCAGCAGCCGCGACAGCCGCAGCGGATAGGACTCCAGGCTGGACAGCCGGTTGTCGGTCATGCGGTTGCCGTCGTGCAGCGTCACGGAGTTGTAGTACAGCGCTTGCGGCCCGCCGCCGGCCTGCTGGCGATCGCGGAACCAGCGCTGCAGCACGTCGAAATCGCCGATGACGGGCGAGTTGTCGAACGAGCGCATCGCCACCGGCAGGCCGGTGTTGGGAGGCGGCGCGACGCCGTCGACGCCGATCTCCTTCTGCACCTCCTTCAGGAAGTTGTCGAAGTGGCCATCGTGGTTGAGCAGCATGCGGGTGGAGAAGCCCGCATGCGCCAGCGCCTGGAACAGGTGGCACTGGCCAGGCGCCGGGTCGTACAGCGCCTCGTGCTCGGGCTGGCCACAGGCCGCGCGCAATACGCGGATCGCCGCCGGGCCGCTGTAGCTGGCCGCGGAGCTGAAATTGGTGAACAGGAAATCGAAGCGCTGCAGCAGCGGGTTGTCGCGCGCGCGCGCGGTGTCGAGGTCGTCCCATGACAGCGAGCAGATATGCAGCACGATCACGTCGTACTGCGGGTTGGACGCGTCGGACTTGTCGGGCGTGGCCGCCAGCCGCGGGAAGCTGACCTGGCGCAGCGCTTCCTGGTTGCGGAACGCGGCCAGCCGGGCATCCGGGCCGCTTGCGGCGACCTCGGCGCCGCCACCGGCCAGCGCCGCGCCTGTGGTCAGTGCCGCGGTCGCGGTGCCGGCGCGGGCGCCTGCGATGCCGCCCGGGTCGCCGGCACCGTCCAGCGCCTGCCACAGCGGCACCGCCACCAGCGCGCCCAGCACCAGCGTGGTGACCCGCACCCAGCGGTTCACGAGCCAGAAGATCACCAGCGCCGCCAGCGCAACCAGCAGCATCTCGCGCGTGACGACGCGCTGCGCCAGTTCCAGCATGTACGCGGGCGTAAACGCCTGCAGGTTGGTGAACTGCGAAACCACGCGCGAGAACGGCGGCAGGTCCGATTCACGGTACATCAGCGCGGCGCCCGCCACCACCGCCAGCACATGCCGCAGCGCGGACAGCGCCGGATGGCGGATGCGCACCAGCAGCACCAGCGCGAACAGCAGGTTCAGCAGCCATTGCGGGTGCAGCCGGCCGATAAAGAACAGGTACAGCTTGGCGATGAAGTAGAGGTTCCAGATACCCATTGTCCGAAGCGTGGCGTTGCCGCGTTTCCGTTGTGTTTGAGGTCAGAGCCGGCGCGGGCGCACGCGCCCGGCCAGCGCCGTGGCGGCGCCGCGGAACGCATCGACCAGCCGCAGAAGCCCCTGGTAACCCATCTCGATGACTTCCTTGAGGCCGCGCAGCGGCACGTCCACCGGCTGTTCGTCGATCCAGTGGATCCAGGCGTCGGCGCGGCCAAAGGTGCACTGGATCAGTTGCTGCTCGGTGCGCGCGTCCATGCCGTCGAAGCGCACACCCATCTGCCGCTCGACATTGCGCGTCACCACCGCCGGGAAATGGTAGCTACGGGTGCCGCGCGACAGGCACACGCCCACGTGCGTCCCGGGCTCGACCTTCGCTTCCACCGGCAGCGCCAGGCCCAGTCCGCCGAGCGAATAGTTCTCGGTCTTGCAGGCGAGCGTGCGGCCGTCGGGGAGCAGCAGCGTCGCCGGCACGCGCATCGGGATGCGGTGCGACACGCGCACCTGGCGCGCCTCGCGCGCCACGCCGATGGCCGCGCCCAGCATCACCAGGTTGGCCAGCGCCCAGCCCAGGTTCATGATGATCGCCGAGGGCTCGAAGGCAGGATCGAGCAGGATGCGCCCGAAGCCCAGCAGCAGCGCGATCGTATTCAGCGCCAGCAGCACCAGGTAAGGCTTGGAAATGGTCCAGTCCAGGTATTCCTCGCGGATCTGTCCGCCCTTGGCCGTGACATTGAACTTGCCCAGCTTCGGGTTGATGAACGCCATCGTGGTCGGCAGCACGATGTACCACGCCAGCACCGATTCATAGACCTCTGCCCAGAACGAATGCCGGTAGCGTCCCTGCAGGCGCGAGTTGGTGACGTTGGCGACGAACAGGTAGGGCAGCACGTAGGCCATGATCAGCACCGCCGAGGTGTGGATCACATGCAGCCCGAAATACAGGTACGCGATCGGCATGGTCAGGAAGATCAGCCGCGGTATGCCATAGAAGAAATGCAGCATCGCGTTGGTGTAGCACAGGCGCTGGAACAGGTGCAGGCCCTTGCCGAACATCGGATTGTCGATGCGGAAGATCTGCGCCATGCCGCGCGCCCAGCGGATGCGCTGGCCGATATGGCCGGCCAGGTTCTCGGTGGCGAGTCCGGCGGCCTGCACGATGCGGATGTAGGCGCTGTTGTAGCCGCGGCGATGCAGTTTCAGCGCGGTGTGGGCATCCTCGGTCACGGTCTCCACCGCGATGCCGCCGACTTCTTCCAGCGGCGCGCGCTTGATCACCGCGCACGAACCGCAGAAGAAGGTGGCATTCCAGAAATCGTTGCCGTCCTGGATCAGCCCGTAGAACAGGCTGCCTTCATTGGGCACGCGACGGAAGGTGTCGAAGTTGCGCTCGAACGGGTCCGGCGAGAAGAAATGGTGCGGCGTCTGCACCATTGCGCATTTGGGGTCCGCGATGAACTCGCCCATCGTCATCTGCAGGAAGGAGCGCACCGGCATGTGGTCGCAATCGAAGATCGCGACGTACTCGCCCTGCGTGTGGCGCAGTGCCGAATTGATATTGCCGGCCTTGGCGTGGGCGTGCTCGGTGCGCGCCAGGTAGCCAACGCCGGCGTCGCGCGCGAAGTCGCGCACTTCGTCGCGGGCGCCGTCGTCGAGGATGTAGATGCGCAGCTTTTCCTGCGGCCAGTCCAGTCCCAGCGCGGCGTAGACGGTCGGCTGCAGCACCCGCAACGGTTCGTTGTAGGTAGGGATCAGGACGTCGACAGTGGGCCAGGTGGCGGGATCGGGCGGCAGCTGCGCCGGCTGTCGGTTGAGCGGCCAGATGGTCTGCACGTAGCCGAGGAACAGCACGATCCAGGTATAGAGCTCGGCCGCGAACAGCAGGTAGCCAAACACGGCTTCCGGCACGTTCTCGAACTGCAGCGTGGTGGTGATGCGCCACCAGATATAGCGGCCGGCCATCAATACCGCCAGCGCGGCCATGGTCAGCGTGGCGGCGCGTCCGGGGATGCGGCGCAGCACCAGCAGGCCGACGATGATCAGCATGGCCAGCAGGAACTGGTCGCGCAGTGGCAGCGGCGTGGTGCACATCAGGATGCCCGCGGCGGCGGCCAGCGACAGCAGTGCCGGCATCAGCCACGGCACGCCGGACAAGGTGGGCGACAGCGACTCGAGACGCTGTCCCACGCGTTTCCAGTCGATGCCCGGCAGCCGCGCCAGGATCCGCCGGCGCAGCCGCTTGGCGCGGAAGTAGACCGGTTCGAGCCAGCTGCGGAACCAGCGCCGCAGCGCGCTGGGCTCGGGCTGCGGCTGCGGCTTGCGGCGCTGGTGCACGTCGGCGGCGAGCGGTGCCAGCGCGCCTGGCGGCCGCAGCAGCGCGCGGCGCAGCCAGATGCCCGCGCCGTGCTGGTGGCTCGGGATGTCCAGGCGCTGGCGCAGGCGCCGCCGCGCCCAGCTGGCGGTGAGAAGCGCCACGTCAGGGCGCCCGCGCGGCGGGGTGCGGAAGAACACCCGCAGCAGCCACAGGCTGACCGGAGCCTCGGCGGCCACGCCCAGCTCGCGCGCGAGCGCGTGGCGCAGCGCCTGGAGCCAGTCGGCCGCGCGCCGGCGCAACGGCAGGGGCAGCAGCGCGCGCATCATGTCTGGCCGGCCTCGGTGGCCATGGAGCGGGCGCCCATGTCGCGCACGCTGTCGGGGCCGGCCTTTCCGCGCGCGGCGAGCAGGCTCCAGCCCGATACCCACGAGGCCAGCCCCTGCAGGTCATGCGCCGCCTGCGAGTAGGGCGTGCTGCGGCAAAAGCTCTCGCCGCGGGCAAAGGCTTCGGGCACGGCGGCGTCCTCGTGCACTTCATACGGCAGCAGGTCGCCGTCCAGCGTGGCGCGCAGCAGCACCGAGATATCGGTATGGAGCTGGCGCGCCGGCTGCAGCCGCGTGACCGCCCAGGCCACTGCGGCGCCGGTCTCGCGCAGCGCCGCGCGCAGCGGCGGCAGCGTGGCGCAGGTCTGCGGCTGGGGCGGCACCAGCACCAGCACGAGATCCGCCGCCGCGATGGCCTGGCGCGCATACGGCGACGGCCACGGCGCGCTGTCGACCAGCGCCAGCGCATTGGCGGGCAGGTCTACCTGGGCCAGCAGGCCGCGCAGCCAGTGCGGATCGCGCTCCATCCGCTCGGCCATGCGCCCTTGCTCGGCGGCGCTGCCGGGATCGCCCCACGGCACGAACAGCACGCCGTCGTCGCTGCGCTGCCCCGCTTCATTCCAGTTGGCGGTGTTGCACAAGCCCGCCCCGGCCGGCGCGCGCAGGCCAAAGTGGAAGCCAAGCACCCCGCGCGGGTCGCATTCGACCGCCAGTGCCGGATGGCCGTGCCAGGCCAGCAGCGTGGCGAGCTCGGCGGTGACGGTGGTGCGGCCCGCGCCGCCAACGGTCGAGACGATGGCTACGGTCTTCATTCGCGCTCTCCGCTTGCTTCGCGCCAGCGCCGGCCGCGGATCACCACCGGCTGCAGCTGGGGCGGCAGCCGCACCGCGCGGCGCGCGCGCGGCAGGCGCCAGCGCGGCAGCAGGCGCAGCAGCCGGAAGTGCCAGACGACCCAGGCCACCGGCACTGCCAGGATCAGTCCCCAGATGAAATAGCCGAGAAACAAGTCCATGGTGGTTTCCTGTCGGGTTGCCTAGCGTTGCCGCTTCAGCGGGATGGCAAAAGCCTGCGGCTGCGCGCGCCGGCCGCGGCGCGCGCGCGAGGTCGCTGGCAGCGGGATCGGCGCGTCCTGCGGCGGCAGTTCTGCCGGCGCCGCCACCGGCGACGGCCCGGGCTGGCTGGCGAGCCAGCCGCTGTAGTCCTGCACCGGGCGCTGCGCGATATCGGCTTCGAGCCGCTTGAGCGAGCCCAGGATCGATTCGGGATCGCCGCAGCGCAGCTCGCCGCCGAACAGCTCGGACATCGGCCGCACGAACACATGGCGGCACGCGGTCTCGACGTTCTCCATGCGGCAGGCGAAGAAGAAGGCGTAGACCGCGTTGCTGCCGGCGGTACAGAGGTCGCCGGCATCCTGCATCTGGCACGCGCGCAGCGCGTCGACATGTGCCACCTCGGGCAGCAGCGGCAGCTCCAGCAGTATGTGCGGCAGCCGGATCACGCTGCTGCGCTCGAGCGTGGTGCGCACCAGCGAGATAAAGTCGGCGGGCGGCACGTAGCCCGTGGCGGCGGTGGCCACCACCGCGGACAGCGCGCTCTTGTAGTCGGGCAGGATCGGGCGCGAAAACACCTGGCCCTGGATCGCCTCGATCATGGTCTGCACGCGCGCGAACGGCGTGTTGCGGTGGATCACCAGGCTGGCACCCAGCGTCATCATCAGCAGCTCGTAACGCTGGCGCAGGATCTCATGGTCCTCGCGCACCACGATCTTGAGCGCCTTGCCGCCGTCGTGGCGCAGCTGGTGCACCTGGCCGGCCAGGGTCTCGAGCTCGGCAATCTGGCCGTAGTGCAGCACCACGGTGGCAGCGACCGCACCGGCGGCGGCGGCCACCGCGGCGGCGTTGTCGTCGACCACCTGCCAGTGCGCGGGGATCCAGCGTTCGCGCAGCACGGCTGCGCGGCTGACGATGATGCGGTCCTCGTCGGGGGCCAGCAGCGTGGGCGCCTCGCCGGGCGCGATGGCGTCGTCGGCGCCGCTGCCGGCCACCAGGCCATGGTCGGCCGGCGAGAAGCGCAGCGGCACCACCTCAGGCGGCAGGATCGCGTCCTTGTGGCGCCAGAAGCCGACTTCCCAGACAAAGTGCCCATACTGCTGCGCCAGCCGCGCCACGCCGGCGAAATGGCGGTGGAACCCGGCCAGCGACGGCAGCTGCAGCGCCGCCGCGCCGCCGGGCGGCTCGAGCACCAGCAGCACGCCGCAGCTGTTGCTCGTGCACCATTGCGCCAGCAGCTCGCCATCATCGGCCAGCGCGACCGGGTCGTTCCAGCGGAAATACCCCTGCGCGCCTTCCACCAGGAACTGGCTGCCCTGTGCGCCGCACTGGTCCACCACGGCCTGCAGCGCTTCGGTCAGCACGCCGATGCCGGAACGGTCGGGCACGCCGCGCAGCGTGCAGACATTGGCGCGCGGATGCAGCGTGCGCGAGCGTTCGATGTCGAGCCCGTGCGCGCGCAGCATGTCGGCGATTTCGGCCGGCTCGCGCGGCGACAGCACCGTGGTGCGCGCGCGCAGCAGCCGTGCCGCGCTCTGCCAGAACAGCGCGTCGCAGGCGGGCGTGGCGTCGGCATAGACCACGTGCACGGCGGCGGGCTCGAGTGCCGCCAGCGCCGGCGGCAGCGCATCGATGGCCAGCGCCGGACGCGCCTGCAGCCAGGCGCGCGGCTTCTTGCGCGAGCGCGGCGGCGGGGCGGTGGAGCGGCTGGCGTCGTTCATGGCGTGGCTATGTGGCTCAGTAGGTGGAGTATGGCCGCACCGTGGTGGGCGGGTAGGGCACGGGCCCCTGCTGCCTGTCGAAGACATAGCGCACGTAGGCCTGCGCGCGGTTTGGCGCGTAGTCGCGCGAGCGGTCGATCTCGAACACCGCGCCGGCGACCCAGTGCGGCGCGAAGCGGTACTCGATCGCCGCGCCGATGGTGTAGCTGAAGCCGCCGCCGGAGCCGCCGCCATAGGTGGCATTGCCGGAGAGTTCCTGCAGCCGGGAATCCGTCGGGTAGTACGGCATTGACTTCTCATACGTGCTCGACAGCCCCACCGAGCCGCGCACGCGCCAGGACAGCTTGTCGCGCCGCCCGGTCCAGTCCAGCGGGATGCCGAACGACAGGTAGCGCTGCGGGCTGTAGTAGCCGCCGTGGCCGAAGCTGTAGTAGCGCTCGTTCTCGCTGTAGCGCCAGTAGTTCAGCACCAGGCCGCTGATGAGGCGCTGGTCGCGCCGCACGAAGACGGGCACGTCGAAGCCGGTGCGCACGGTGAACTCGCGGTTGGTCAGGACATTGTGACCAGTGTAGATGCCGTAACCGAGATCGGCGAACAGGCCGAAGCGCCCCACGTCGCGCGCATAGCGCACATGCACGCCGTTGCGCACCACGCCGCCCCAGGTGGCAGCGGGCGTGACTACGCCGGTGGCCGGGTCGACATGGGCGGGATCGGTGGCGCCCGCGTACGACACCAGGCTGCTGGTGACGGCGCGCCGCGATACGTCGATGGTGGTCGATGCCGGCCCCATTTCTCCGCGCCAGCGCAGCCCGCCGACGATGTTCTGCCGCAAGAAGCCCAGCGGCGTGGTGCCGATGTCGGCACGCCAGCTGTTGTAGGCGCCGTTGAACTCGTAGCCGGCGGCCAGCGCGACGCCGCGGTCGTTCTGGCCGATGGGGCCGAGGCCGGTATTGCCGAGCGCGCGGATGCGCCCGAAGTCGCGCGAGGCGGACAGGTTGTCGGCGGGCAGCGTGCCGGCTTCGAGCAGCACCGTGTCGGCATGGAAGAAGGTGTGGCCGGTGTAGCCGTGCGGGATGCGCACGTACAGCGGGATCTCGGTCGCCAGCAGGCGCGAGATGCCAGGATCGCCGGTCTTGTGCGAGAACAGCACCGCCGAGGCCACCTGGCCTTCGCGCCGGGCTTCGAGCGAGGCGAGCGCGCGGCCGGCCGCGGTGCCCTCGGCAGGGTCGTCCAAACGCGGGCTGACGCCCTCGCGTTGTTCCATCACGCGCGCCTCGCGGTACAGCGCCGCGGCCTCGTCGAAATCGCCGCGCGACTGCGCGATGCGCCCGGCCTGCACCGCGATGTCGGCGCGCTCGGGATAGCGCTGGCGCAACGGGGCGACCACCGCCAGCGCTTCGTCCTCACGCCGCATCGCGGTGAAGCGGCGCGCGATCGACAGGCGCGTGTCGATGTCGTCCTCGGCGGTGTCGGCGAGCACCGCGCGCACGATCTCCAGCGCCTGCTTCTCGTCGCCCTGGCGCTCCAGCATGTTGGCCACCATCAGCCGCGCGCCGGCGTCCCTGGGGTTGGCCGCGAGCACCTGGCGCGCAGCGTCGGCGGCGCCGGCATAGTCGCCCCGGGCCTCGCGCAGGTCGGCCAGCGCCAGCAGCCAGCGGCGCTCGCGCTGCTGCGCTTCGGGCACTGCCATCAGCGTGCGCTGGGCCCCGGAGAAATCGCCCTCGGCAATCAGGCGGTCGCTCGCGCGCACCGCCAGCCGCAGCGACTGGTCGTCGAGGTCGGCGCGCTGCGCGGCGTTCAGGCCGGGACGCGCGCGCACGTCTGCGATCCACGCGCGCAGCGCATCGTCGCGCTCGGCCGCGGCCAGCAGTTCGCCGTAGCGGATGCGCACGTCGATGGCGGGGTCGTCCGGGTGCGCGTCGAGCCAGTCCGTGACCAGCTTCAGGCCGGTGTCGGGCTGGCCCAGCGCGATCCATTCGCGCCCGACCGAGGCCAGCATCTGCGGATCGTCGGGCACCTCGGCCGCGGCGGCGCGCAACCTGGCCATCGCTTCGTCTTCGCGGCCCTGCGCGGAGAGCTGGCGCGCTTCGCGCAGCAGGCGCTGCGCGGCCAGGTTGCCGGAGAGGCGGCGCATGCCGTCGGAGCGCGCGGCGTCCGGTACGCCAGCCAGCAGCGCACTGGCGGCGTCGATGTCGTCGACCGAATTCAGGTACAGCGCCGCGGCATAGCGCATCTCGGCGCCCTGGGCGCTCTGGGCGCTCCCGGCAGCAGCCACCCCTTCGTCCATCACGCGCCGCCCCAGCACCGGCAGGCCCAGGTCGCGGTAGGCGCGCGCCAGCGTGAAGCGTGTCCAGGGATCCTGCGGCGCCAGCCGGATCGATTCTTCCAGCCGCGCCAGCGCCGGGCTTTGCTTGCGCTGCGCCAGCAGCTGTTCGCCCTGCAGCGCGAGCAGTTCGGCGCGCAGGCTGCGCAGTTCTTCGGACGAACCCTTGAGGCAGCTCGCGGTGCTGGCGATCAGCGGTCCGCTCTCGTCGCCGCGGCCGCTTTCGTTGAGCAGCTTCACCAGCGTGCGCAGGCTGCCGATGTCGGGCTCGGGGCCGGCCAGGTTGGCGCGCAGCAGGCGTTCGGCCTCGGCCGGCTGGTCCTGCGCGATCAGCGCGTCGGCAAGGATGGCGCGCGCATTGGCGTTGTCCGGCTGCTGCTGCAACGCCTGGCGCGCCAGCGCTTCGGCCTGCGCCGGCTTGCCCTGGGCGTTGGCCTCGCGCGCGCGCGCCAGCGTGCCCCAGAACGTGGCGGTGCCCTGCAGGCTGCGCCATTTGCCGCGGTTGCCGGTATCGAGCTCGGCGGCGCGCGTGAACAGCTCGCGCGCTTCGTCGTGACGTCCCTGGCGCAGGCGCACCAGCCCCAGGTTGCCAAGCGTTTCGCCTTCGTCGCGGCGCTTGCGGTTGGCGCTCTCCAGCGCGGTCTCGGCCTCGCGCACATTGCCCCGCGCCAGCTGCTTCTCGCCTTCGCGCCGCGCCTGGTAGGCCGGGCTGGCCTGCTCGCGCTGGCGCACAGTGGTGCGCTTGCCGAGCTCGGCAAGCGTCTGCCGCGCGGCGTCGTCGTCCGGCACTTCCTGCAGGTAGGCCTCGTACCACTTGTAGTACGCGGGATCGTCGCTGACGTTGTAGAGCGTGCGCCGCCACATCTCCAGCGCGCCCTTGCGGTCGCCGTCGGGCCGCCGGGCAATGCGCTGCAGGATGCCGAGCCCTTCCTGGCGCGTCGCCTCGCGGTCGGTCAGCAGGCTGGCCAAGGCCATCTGCAGGCGCAGGTCGTCCGGGCTCTGGCGCACGCGCGTGCGCAGCTCGGCGATGGTGGCCGTGCGCCCGGCGGGCGTGCCGGCCAGGATGCGGTAGTAGTCGATCGCCAGCTCGCCACGCGGGGCGCCACGCGGGGCGCCGCGCGGGAACAGCTGGCGCAGCCGGGCAATGGCCTCGTCGGACTTGCCGGCGCGCGCCAGCAGCCGGATGCGCGCCATCTCGGCCTTGTCGCGCGTGGCGATGCGCCAGGCGTCTTCGAGTTCGAGCGTGGCGGGGTGGCCGGGATTGGCCTGGCGCAGCCGGCGCAGGATCTTCTCGGCTTCGAGCGGGCGGTTGGAGCGCAGCTCGATCAGGCCCATCAGCATCAGCGCGTCGGGCTGGTTTGGATCGATCAGCAGCGCCTTGTCGAGGATGCCGCGCGCCACGTCGGTGCGGTTCTTGGCATCCCACATGCGCGCGGCGGACAGCAGCTGCGCCAGCTCGGGCGAGGGAGTGGCGGCCTGCTGGGCCAGTGCCAGCGGCGCTACCGCGGCGGCGCCGAACAGTGCCGGCATCAGCATCGGGTTCAGCGCGCGGGGCATCCGGTCTTCCAAGCAGGCAGCAGCGCGCCGTCCCTGGCGAAGCGGTACTGGCCCTCGAGATAGCCGAGCCCGAACAGCGTCAGCACCTGGGTGTAATAGCCGGCCTGGCCGCCGGGCTCGCGCAGCGCCAGCTCGCGCGTGCGGCGTGCCTGCGCGGCGGCCTGGTCGGCGCGGCCGAGCGCGGCCAGGTATGGCGCCACCGCGGCGCTGAAGCCGCCGTTGCCCGCGTTGGGGCCAGGCTGGCCGGTCTGGGTATCGATGCGCTCGGGCGGATAGCCCCGGGCGGCGACATAGTCGGCCAGCGGCGCGAAGGTGCTCAGCAGCGCGGCGCGCTGGGGCTCGTCGGCGGCCAGCGTGCCGGCCCAGAGGTAGACGCGGATCGCGTTGTAGGCGGATTCGGCGCGGGTTGCCGTGTCGGGCAGGAAGCCGCGGCCCGCTTCGTATTCGACCCAGTCGGGCGAGAAGCCGCGTGGCGCGGTGTCCAGCATCAGCCGCGCGGACGTGCCGATCATCTGCTGCCACGCCGGCTCTTCCGGCAGCGCCGCGGCCAGCCGGCGCATCACCTGCAGCGGCACGTAGCTGGGGTTCAGGCGCCAGCGCTTGTCGCCCAGCCTGAAGCCCTGCGGTCCCGGCAGCACGGTGCGGCCCAGGCCGGGCAGCACCGCGGTTTCCTCGCGCAGGATGCGTCGCGCCAGCAGGGTGCCGAGCGCGGTGAAGCGTCGCTCCTGCCACAGCCGTCCCGCTTCCAGCAGCGCGTAGGCGATCCACAGGTCCGCGTCGGATGCCGGGTTGCTGTCGATCACGCCCCAGCCGCTGTCCGGGTTGCCCCGGTTGTCAGCGTGGCCGGCGCTGGCTGCCTGCTCCGGCGTGAGCCTGCCCCAGATCCACGCGGGCAGGTGCGAGACCAGGTCGCCCTGCGCCAGGTTGTTCTCGGTCCAAGCCAGCAGCTTGTCGAAGCTGGCGCGGTCGTTGGCCACCAGCGCGAAGAACAGGCCGTAGGCCTGTCCTTCGGACACGGTGGCCTGCTTGTCCGAGCTGCGGTCGATCACGCGCCCGTCGGCGCTCATCAGGTGCTGGCGGAAGGCTTCCCAGTCGGCCCACTTGCAGGCCGGCGCGGGCGTGGGCGCAGCAGCGGCGGCCAGCGAGGCACAAGCCAGCGCACCGGCTGCCAGCCATCGGCCCAGGCCTGTCAGCATGCGCCGCATGTCAGCTCCCGCCGCGCCGCGCAGCCAGCCTGCCCAGTGTCCAGAACAGCGACAGTGCCACCACCAGCCCGGCCAGCAGCCCGCCGATCGCCAGCAGGCTCGGGAAGGCCGACACCCGCACCCAGATGCGCGCGTACCACGGCAGGTCGCCGACGTAGTAGCGCTCGCCCAGGCGCAGCCCATCGACCTGGTCCTGGCGGATCACGGTCAGGTCGCCGCGCATCTGCGCCACCTTGCCGGGGTTCTCGAGGGCGTCCAGCACGTCGGCCACGCGGCGGTCCTCGGTGGCGGTCAGCGCGACCACGGTGTTGCCGTCGGCCAGCGGCGATTCGAAGCCGACCAGCGCCGCTACCGGGCCATCGGCGGACAGGATGGCGCGCCCCACGGGCGCGACCGGGTCCTCGCGCACGCCGCCCAGCCAGTTCGACCGGATGCCGGTGCGCTGGTCGCGCAGCGAGATCTCGGTCTTGCCGCGCGCGATCAGCATCGGCAGCGACTTGCCCCATTTTTCCAGCGTGGCGGCGCCGCTGCCGGTGCCGATCAGCAGCAGGTTATGGTCGCGCACGCTGTCGATCTTCGACGTCGGCACCACCGTCACGCGCAGCGACGGCAGGCCCGTCCACTTGCCCATATGGCCCAGCAGCGACAGCAGCGCTTCCTGGTCCATCGCGGTCGGCGCGTCGGGCATGACCACGGCCGTGTCGGCGAGGTCGGCCAGCCGGGTGAAGGGATACCCGCTATTGGCGAAGTACGCCAGGTTGGGCAGCCCGGTGTAGTGCGAGAAGCGGCTGAAATCGATGGTCGAGTCGGGGTCGATCGCCGCGCGCGCCACATCGGTCGCCGTGCCGCCGCACAGCGCCGTCTTCTGCGAATCGATATGGAACTGGAACTGCATCTGGTTGTTGCTGCCGACGCGGAACGCCGGGATGCCGACCCGCTGCGATGCCGACGCGGTGGTGCCCGACAGCAGCGGCACGCTGACCACGTTGTGGTCGTCGGTGCTGGCCAGCGGGCGCAGGCGGTACGAGCGCACCAGCTGGTCGTTGATGTCGATGCTCAGTACCGAGTCGTTGTAGGTGGGCGGCGCGGTATAGCGGTAGCGCAGGTTCAGCGGCACGCTGCTGCGGGTCCAGTCGTACAGGTCCGCAGGCACGCGCAGGTTGACGCGGATCGGGTTCGGATCGCTGCCGGCCACCTGCAGGTCCTGCGGGTCCGGCACCAGTTCGCGGAACAGCACGGGGCGGTCGGTCGGCGCCCAAGCCGGCGCGTCATAGGGCCGGCGCGGCTTGCCGATGTCCACCGATTCCACGCGTGCGCTGTTGCCGGCCATGGCCGCCTTGCCCAGCACCAGGGCATTGACCGCGGTCTGCAGCTCCTGCGCATTGCGCCCGGCCACCACCAGCAGCTTGCGGTCCGGGCTGGCCGGGCTGGGCATGAGGCTGACGGTCGGGCCGGTGATGGCCGGCAGGTTCAGGCCCGCCGGCATGGTCTGCGGCGTGACGAAGGCGATGGCGTCGCTGCCCGCCGGCGCGGTCCGCGCCACCGGGAAGCGCGCCTCGCGCCAGGCGGCCAGCGCGCCCAGCCATGATGCCGCGACGCCGGCGGCGCGCAGCGTCGCGCCGTCGGCGCCGGCCGGCAGCACGAACGGCACGGTCACGCGGCGGTTGTCGCGGCGGTCGAAGAACGGTGCCGGCAGCAGCGCGAGGTTGTCCGGCAGCGTCACGCGCGAGGTCTTGAGCGTGACCGTGGTGGCCGGGCTGATATCGGCCCACAGGCTCGAGTGCAGCGGATCCTCGCAATGGTCCAGCGTGTAGTGCGCGATCAGCTGCACCCGCAGGTGGTTGAAGTCGGTGAAGAAGCGCGGGTCGATATCGACCTCGCGCGTGACCAGGCGCCCGGCTTCCTTTTCTTCCAGCGGCAGCGTGGCGATGACTTCGTCGTTCAGCGTCAGCTTGATATGCGACAGCGGGAACACCAGCGCCGGCGAATAGGTAAAGGCCAGCCTGAGCCTGGCCGCCGTGACCACTTCATCGAGCCGCACGCCGATGTCGAGCTGCCGGGCGTGGTCCACGCCGCGCAGCGCGATCGGGCCATAGGCGCCCATCTGGCGCAGGGTGAGGACATGGGTGGCGGTATTGGCCGAAGCGGTTGTGGCAGGGCCGGCAACGGTGGCCGGCTGCGTCGCGGCCGGCATGGGCGGCATGGGCGGCATGGGCGGCGTGGCGCCCACGGCCGGAGCTTGCGCGCCCGCCGGCCATGACAGGCACGACAGGGCGAGCAGGCTGGCTGCGCATAGCGGGAGGCGGTGGAAGCGGGACGGGACGGAGCGGGTCATGGGCAGGATTGCGATTCCTTGCATGCTTCCTGGGGCGGGCGGCGCACGCGGCGCGCAAGTCTATACCCGCCGCGGGCCTGACGCAATGTTGCGGCAGGCTGTAAAAATTCCGCCGAATACGGTCGGGGAAGTGTAACGGCAAAAGCACCGCGGGCTCCGCATCACGCCCGTGCTCAAAAAAAAGATTCAACAACGAATAAAAAAAGCGGAAACGCTACCCTCTTGCCAAAGGGGACATTTCCGCTCCGGGGTTGTAGGAGAAGCACCGGCACTTGCGCGCGGCAAGCGCCCTTGCTTCACTCAGCCGTGCCGCTTATCCGCAGGTGTCGTCGGCCCGGCAAACGCCGTGCACCACCATCTCTCCCATCAGGTCCAGCGCTGCCTGGTCGGCTATCGCATCGCGCATGGCGTCCAGCGCGGCGTCGTGCGGATCGCCGGGGTTGCCGGCCGCGAGCGGCGTGTCATGCCAGCGGCGGGGCACGGCGGCGGGATCGATGTCGACAGCGGCGCCCTCGGCCAGCGCGTCCAGCACCGCCTGCTCGGCCGCGGCGATGGCATCGGCGGTCAGGCGAGTCGCATGATCGGGGCCAAAGCTGTCGAAGACGCGCGCCGGCGGCCCGTCCAGCAGCTTCCACAGTGCCAGTTCAGTCAGCGGCGTGCAGTTGATGGTTTGCCCTGCCTGCACCAAACCGTGGAGCTGCTGCCGGTTGGCATTGCCCTTTGCAAGGCCGCCGTCGCACCGCACCATCACCGCGCCGTCCGTCACGCCGGCCAGGCGGAAGGCACCGCTGGCGTCGGTTGTCGCCTGCCGCACCTGGCCTTGCGTATCGTGCAGTTGCACCGATGCGCCCGCCAGCGCCGCGCCGACCGCGGCGGTGCCGCTGATGTCGCGCGATGCGTCGTCCCCGCATGCCGCCAGGGCCGCCACCGCGCATGCGGGTAAGAGGTAGCGCCAGTTTCCGAGATGCTTGCCCATGATCTCGTCCTCAGGGCGCCAGCGCGGCCAGGTCGCGGTGCGAGCGGTTGAACAGGCCGCGCGCAAGCGGCGTCGGGCGGAAATCCACGTCGAGCGGCGAGATGGTGATGAACTTGGCCAGGAAGGCTGGCGTCTCGGCGGTGCGGGCGAGCGCTTTCAACTCGGTTTCCGCTGCGCCGGCTTCGATGGACACCGTGTTGTCGGCATTGCGCTTGTACGCGGTGGTGAACGAGTCCACCGTGCCCGGCACCGTCAGTCGCACCCCCGCAGGGGCTTGCCCGCCAGCGGCGATCGGGTAGTTGATGCTGAGCGGATGGGCCACGGGCAGCAGCGGCTGGCCGGCGCGACGCGTGGCTTCCAGGCTGGCAATCACGCGGGCCAGGAAGGCCCCGGCCTTGGGGAAGGCGGCCAGCGTCGCGGGGAAGCCGCTGCGCGCCTCGGCAAAGTCGACGCCGACGCTCAGCGCGATGGCCGGCACGCCGCGCCGCGCGGCGAACAGGACGTTCATCACCGTTCCCGAATGCGGGATCGAGTCCGACAGGTTCTCACCGAAGTTGGCGCCGGAGACGACGAGGTCGGGCGTAAAGCCGCTTTCCGGGCCGACGATCTTCAGGCACATGGCGGTGGCATCGACCGGCGAGCCGCTGCCGATGTAGTCGGCGTTGGTAGCATCGAGCGCGCCGCCGGCCACGTAGGTGGGCTTGACCCGGTGCACGCAGTACGTGTCGGGGCCGCCGGCGAGCGGTTCCACCACCAGCCGCGTGCGTCCATCGGGCACGGCATAGGCGGCACCGGAGCCGCTCTGGTTGCTGGCCGGGCCAACCGTGATGACGCGGTGGCCCGCATCCTGCAAGGCCTTGCGCACGGCGGTGATGCCGGGCGCGGCGCAGCCATCGTCATTGGTCAGCAGCACGTTGAGCGCGTGGGCGGGGGTGGCTGCCGCGGCCAGGGCCGCGGCAGCGAGGCTCAGCCGCAAGGGGGCCGGAAGTCTGAGCATGGAACCTGTCTCCTCATTCTGATGGGTATGGAAAGCGCTGCATGGCCGCGGCGCCAGCGGTGAAGCAGCAAGCCGGCGCCCTATGCCGCGAGCAGTCCCCGCGCGCGCGCCAGCGTGATCGCCGTGTCCTCGATCATGTCTTCCTGCCCGCCCACCAGGCGCTGCCGCCCCAGTTCGACCAGGATCTCGCGCGCGGGGATGCGGTACTTGGCCTCGGCGCGCTTGGCGAACAGCAGGAACGACGAATACACGCCGGCGTAGCCGAGCGTGAGCGCGTCGCGGTCGATGCGGATGGGGTGGTCCATGATCGGCACGACCAGGTCTTCGGCCACGTCGGCGATGCGGAACACATCGACGCCGGTCTCGATGCCCATGCGCTCGCACACCGCCACCAGCACCTCCATCGGCGTGTTGCCAGCGCCGGCACCCAGTCCCGCTGCGGCGGCGTCGATACGCGTGGCACCCGCGGCGATCGCGGCGAGCGAGTTGGCGACGCCCATGGCGAGGTTGTGATGGCCGTGAAAGCCCAGTTCGGTCTCGGGACGCAGCGCCTGGCGCACCGCGGTCAGCTTCTCCGTGACGTCCTGCGGCAGCATGTGGCCGGCCGAGTCGGTGATGTACAGGCAGTTGGCGCCATAGCCTTCCATCAGCAGCGCCTGCTGCACCAGCGTCTGCGCCGGCGCCATGTGCGCCATCATCAGGAAGCCCACGGTATCCATGCCGAGCTTGCGCGCCATGCCGATATGCTGCTCGGACACGTCGGCCTCGGTGCAATGGGTGGCGACGCGGATGGTCTGCACGCCGATGTCGTGCGCCATGCGCAGGTGCTCGACGGTGCCGATGCCGGGCAGCAGCAGCGCGGACACCCGTGCATGCTTCAGTTCGCCCAGCACCGCGCGCAGGTATTCCTCGTCGCTGTGCGCGGGAAAGCCATAGTTGACCGAGGCGCCGCCCAGGCCATCGCCGTGGGTCACTTCGATCAGCGGCACGCCGGCGGCGTCCAGGCCGCGGGCGATGCCCTTCATCTGTTCCAGCGAGATCTGGTGGCGCTTCGGGTGCATGCCGTCGCGCAGGGTCATGTCGTGCAGGGTGATGCGTTGGCCCATGGCGTGGCTCCTCAGGCAGTGGTGGTGGCGGGGATGGCGGGGGTGGCGGGGGTGGAGGACAGCATCGCGGCGGCAATGCATTCCGCGGTGCGGGCGGCGGAGGCGGTCATGATGTCGAGGTTGCCGGCGTACTTGGGCAGGTAGTCGCCCAGGCCCTCGACCTCCAGGAAAATCGATACGCGCTTGCCGTCGAACACCGGGCCATTCTTCAGCGTGTAGCCCGGCACGTACTTGCGCACCTCGGCGATCATGTCGTGCACCGACGCGGTAATCGCCGCGACGTCGGGCGCCTCGTCGGTCAGGCAGTGGATGGTGTCGCGCATGATCAGCGGCGGCTCGGCCGGGTTGATCACGATGATGGCCTTGCCCTGGCGCGCGCCGCCCACGGCTTCGATCGCGCCCGCCGTGGTGCGCGTGAATTCGTCGATATTGCGGCGCGTACCCGGCCCGACCGAGCGCGACGACACCGTCGCCACGATCTCGCCATAGGCCACCGGTTGCACGCGCGACACCGCATACACCATCGGAATGGTGGCCTGGCCGCCGCACGTGACCATGTTCACGTTCATCTCGTTGCTGCCGATGTGGGCCTCAAGGTTGACAGGCGGCACGCAGAACGGCCCGATCGCCGCCGGCGTCAGGTCGATCACGCGCACGCCGCGCGCAGTCAGCCTGGCCGAGTGCTCGGCGTGGACGTAGGCCGACGTGGCATCGAAGGCGATGCGGATATCGTCGGCCTCCAGGTGCGGCAGCAGGCCGTCGATGCCGTCGCTGGTGGTCTTCAGGCCGAGTTCGCGCGCGCGCGCCAGACCTTCGGATGACGGCTCCACGCCGACCATCCAGACCGGTTCCAGGATGTCGCTGCGGCGCAGCTTGTAGAGCAGGTCGGTGCCGATATTGCCGGGCCCGATCAGGGCGCATCGGATCTTGTTCATGGTGTCTCGCGTGGCGGGTGAAAGGAATCAGGAAGTCAGCAAGGGAGTCAGCAAGAAATTCAGCAAAACGCGGCGCTGCAGCCGCCGATGCCCGTGATGTGCATGGACAGCCGGTCACCGGCCTGCACCGGGATCAGCGCGGCGAGCGAGCCCGACAGGATGGCCTCGCCGGCCAGCAGCGGGATGCCGAAGCTGCCCAGCGTGTTGGCCAGCCAGGCCACCGCATCGGCGGGATGGCCGAGCGCGGCGCTGCCCGGGCCCGTGGCCACGCATTCGCCGTTCTTCTCCAGCGTCATCGCGCAGGCGGCCAGGTCGAGGCCGTGTGGACTGACACGCTCGTCGCCGAGCACGTAGACGCCGCAGGATGCGTTGTCGGCGACGGTGTCCTCGATGCGGATGCGCCAGTCGCGGATGCGCGAGTCGACGATCTCGAAGCACGCCGCCACCGACTCGGTCGCGTCGAGCACGTCCTCGCGCGTCACGCCCGGGCCGCGCAGGTCGCGCCGCAGGAAGAAGGCAATCTCGCCCTCGGCGCGGGGCTGGATCAGCGTGTCGGTCGGAATGGGCTGGCCCGCGGCGTAGTGCATACTCTGCAGCAGGATGCCGAAGTCCGGCTGGTGTACGTCCAGCATCTGCTGCACGGCTTTGCTGGTCACGCCGATCTTCTTGCCGGCGACGCGGTCGCCCGCGGCGAGGCGGTGGGCGATGAAGCCTTGCTGGATGCGATAGGCGTCGTTCACATCCAGCGCCAGGCCGCGGCCGCTCAGTGGCGGCACCGGCGAGCGCGAGACGAGCGCGTGGTGGAGTTCTTGACTGAGCGTGGCGATCTGGTCAGCGTGCATGGCAGGAAACGGGTTGCGCTGCCGCGGCCTGTTGCCGCGGCAGCCAGGGACAATGCGGGCGTCAGAACGAGTACTTGGCGTTGAAGGCCACGTAGTCGCGATCGGCCAGCGGGCGGTTGGTAATGCTCGGCCCGCCGATAAACGCCGCGTAGGTCAGGTTGAGCTCCAGGTTGTTCAGGTACTTGAAGGTCACCCCCACGCTGGCGCGCCGGTCGCCATAGCCCATCAGCGTGCCGAAGGCGCCGGCCACTGCCGAGCGGCCGCTGAACTGGTGCGCATAGGTAAGCGGCACGGTCAGGTCCCAGCCGTCGAACACGTTGTTGTAGGTCAGCGACCAGCCAAGCTGGAACGCCGCCGAGTTGCGCGTGTTGGTCAACTGGCTGAAGCCCATCACCGGATCGACGCTCAGTACATGCAGGTAGGCAATTTCACCGAGCAGCGCCTGCGAGTTGGCGAGGAAGGTGGGCCCCACCGAGTAGATCGCGGACAGCTGCCCCTGCAGCGCCTTGCCGCGCGACGCGGTGGGCGAGCCGGCCACGTCCACCAGCATCGGTATGCCGTCCTTGTAGCTGACCTCGCCGGCGATGTTTGCGCCGAGCATCTGCGTGGAGAAGCTGGCGCCGGTCAGGTTGATGCCGCCGTAGAACTTCTCCTGGTATTGCAGCGTGGGGAACATCGAGGTCACGACGCTCGGGTTCTTGTCGTGGTAGCGCAGCTGGTAGAGCCCGACCTCGGTGCCTTCGAACACGCGCCAGCGCGCGCCCACCCCCCACTGTCCCCAGTCGGACGGGCGGACGTCCGGCCCGCGCGGAATGCGGAAGCCGGGCCCGATGATGAACTCCGCGCCCGGGCCGACCAGGTCGCTGGTGCTGAAGTAGCTGCCCGGCGCCGACAGCTGGTTCGGCTTGAAGGTGAACTGGTAATAGCCCATCAGGCTGAATGACGGCGTGACCTGCAGCTGCAGCGATGCCTGCGGCACCGGCAGCAGGATGTCCTTGACCTCGGCGCCCGGCACAAAGGCCTTGGTGGCATCGGCAGGCCCCTGCGCGCCGGCGATATTGGCGAAGAACAGGCTCTCGCCCCATGCCACTACCTGGTTGCCCAGCTTGAAGCTCAGCTGGGTGCCGCCGACCGGCGTGGTGCCGTAGACATAGGCATCGAGCAGCTGGGCGCGGTGCTCGTGGTAGTCCTGCGCCGATTCCGTGAACTGGTTGAACGGGCCGCTGTGGTTGACGGTGAACGGCGCGTTGTTCGAGTTGGTGCCGCGGTAGGCCCAGTCGTAGAACACGCTGCCGCGCAGCAGCGCGCCGAAGGCGCCGTGGCGCAGGTGGGCTTCGCCCAGCAGCGACACGCGGTTGGCGATCATGTCGCCGGGCTTGAAGTTGCGGTCGCCGTCGTCGCCGTTGATATTGGCCGGGCTCAGCAGCGTGTCGCTGCGGTGGCCGGTGCGCACTGCCGCGCCGTAGGACGCGGTGACGCTGTAGTCGAGCGTGGTGTCGCGGCCGAATTCGATCGTGTCGCCGGCATGTGCGGCAGGCGCGAGCAGCGTCGCCATTGCCGTCATCGCGGCCATGGCGATAGGCCGCAGCCGGCTGCGGCGCTTCACTGGGCCGCGTGGTGGTTGTTGCATGGTGGTCTCCCCTTGGTTTCGGTGGTGGTTCATGGCCTGGCACTTCGAATGGCGCGCTCTGGCCGCAAGCGTAGAGAGGGGGAGACCTGCACAAATCGGCAGAATGGACTAACGAGGCTCTGCCTCAGACCGACGAGTAGTACGGGTGACTGCGGAGCGCTGAGGGGGTAAGGTGGCTCCGGTCGAGCCGGCTGGGACAAGCCCAGCGATGTACGAGCTCGAAGCTCAATGGGGTCCGAAGACCCCGTGGACGACCGGAGCCAGACATGACGGTACCACACAGTGTGTGCGATGTTCTACGCGACCACGTCGTGCTCGAAAGCGAGTGCATCGACCGGATGTACCTCAACGTGTACGTGCCGCAGTTGCAGCGCGTAGGCGGCGTGGTGTGGTACCTGCGCGGCCACCTCGGTCAGCGCTTTGCCTCGACGGCGACGGT
>NZ_AUFE01000017.1 GCF_000426345.1 Cupriavidus phytohabitans
GCGTCTGGCGGCCCGATGTCCGTCAACATTGGCCACGGCGACGCGCGGATGAAGGCGGCGCTGAGTGAACAGTTCGATCGTTATGCGTATGTCCACCCCACGTTTGCCAACCGCAGACGCGCCGAGCTCTGCGAGGCTCTGGCGACCATCGCCTCACCATCTCTGAATGCTGTTTATCTATGCAGCGGCGGCAGCGAAGCGGTCGATTCCGCGCTCAAGCTTGCCAGGCAATATCACGTACTGACCGGGGCCACCAGCAAATACAAGGTGGTGAGCTACTTTGAGTCCTATCACGGCATGACGCTGGCAACCATGTCGCTGGCAGGCAATCCCGGCTACAGGAAGACCTTCGATCCGGTCATGTCCCCTTGGCTTCACATGGCCCAATACAGCGAAGTTCACATGCCACCTGGCATGAGTCGCGATGCATGGGGCGTGCAGTGTGCGCAAGAGCTGGAGCGAGTGTTGTACTTCAATAACCCAGACACCGTGGCCGCCTTCATTGCCACGCCACATGGCGTCGGCGCGGACTACGGCCTTGTTCCCCCCGCAAGCTATTGGCAAGAAATCCGCCGCATCTGCGACGAGCACAACGTGCTCCTCATTGCGGACGAGGTGGTAACAGGGTTCGGCAGGACCGGCCGGTGGTTCGCAATGGAACATTTTGATGTCGAGCCCGATTTGATGACACTGGCCAAAGGCATCTCCGGTTCAAATCTGCCGCTCGCCGCTGTGCTGGTGAGCGATCAGGTGAACGAGCCCTTCCGCAAAGACGGCGCATATTTCCTGCACGGCTTCACGTACCAGGGCCATCCCATGGCCTGTGCGGCAGGACTGGCAACGCTGCAGATCCTCCAGGAAGACAAGCTGATAGAGCAAACCGCCGCAATGAGCCCTTACTTGTTCGAGCACACCAAGATGCTGAAGGAGCATCCCACAGTGGCTGACGTCCGCGGCTGGGGTCTGTTCATGGCGATCGAACTGGTTGAGTCGAAGGAGCGACGGGAATACTTCGACGTCGACAAAGGGGCAGAACGACTATTCCAGGCCTATGCCCTCAAAAACGGCCTCGCGATCTATGGGACCTTGTATGGCCCCCGTCGTAGTGCGGCGCTACGCAGAGGGTTGCCGATCATGATCTGTCCCCCTTTGTGCATTCGGCCCGACCAGATCGACGACATGATGGATCGGCTGGACACCGCGCTCAGCGAGTGGGAACAACGACTGCTTGGCTGAATTTGCCTCTTCCCTGCAGTTGAACAATCTTTAAGGACTTGGCTGCCTGGGCCTCGGTCCAGGCGCCGCCCGCCTATGCAGACTCATTGTCACGAAAGGTTGAACTCGATGGAAACGACGAGGGACCGAATCATCCGTGCAAATTCGAAGCCGAATATGCCCTCCCTGAAGGGAGATTCCAGGGCGTCATCGCGCTCAAACTCGATCACGCTGGAAGGCCTGGGAAAATCCTATGGCAGCACGACGGTGCTGCATGAGATCGACCTGCACGTCAAGCCGGGTGAACTCTTCACCATCCTGGGCCCCAGCGGATCTGGAAAAACAACGTTGCTGTCTCTGATCGCGGGGATGGCGGCTCCCACTCGCGGCAGGCTGTTGATTGGCGACCATGACGTCACTGCCCTGGAGCCGGCTCAGCGAGGCATTGGCGTAGTGTTTCAGAACTACGCACTCTTTCCCAACCTCTCGGTTTTCGACAACGTGGCCTTTCCGCTTTCGATCAGGCGCCGTCCACGGCACGAGATCGTCGAGAGGGTCAACGAGATGCTGGAAAGAGTTCAACTCACCGCAGTCCGGGACCGGCGCCCTTCGCAGCTTTCAGGCGGTCAGCAGCAGCGGGTCGCGCTTGCGCGTGCACTGGTATTCCGGCCATCGATCGTGCTGCTGGACGAGCCCTTGGGTGCGCTGGACCGGCAATTGCGCGAACGCCTGCAAGTTGAATTGAAGGAGCTGCAGCGGTCTCTTGGTGTGACCATGATTCTGGTCACGCACGATCAGGAGGAAGCACTCTCTCTTTCCGACCGCCTGGCCGTCATCGATCAAGGGCGACTGCAACAAGTCGCGCCTCCGAACGAGGCCTATCTCAGGCCGGCCAATCCCTTCGTCGCGACCTTCCTTGGCATGGCGAACTTCGTCGAAACGCCCGATGGCGGGCAAGCCGTCGTGCGCCCTGAGCGGCTCAGGATTAACCGTGAACAAGACGGCTTCGGTGTGTCGGGCCATGTTCGTCACACCGTCTACCTCGGACCATCCATACGCCAACACATCGCCCTGGACGGCGGTGGTGAGATGGTGGCCAATATCCCGGCGACCGCTCCTGCCGCAAGCATTTCACCGGGGGAGCGCGTGCATGCCTCCTGGCGTGCCGAAGACGCCTGGCCTTGCACCTGAAACATCGATATCACGCCGCGTCCACGGGGCACCCCGCCTCGTCCCGCTTCTAACGGCCCGACACACATCCCATTCCCTGGAGAACGTTCCATGAATCGTCGCGACTTCTTGCTGTCCGCACCCGCAGCCTCCCTGATCGTAGCCTCTCCCAAGGTATTTGCGGCAGGATCCACGAGCATTCGCCTTATCGATTCCGGCGGGACCACTGGTGAATCCATCGCCGCGGCCTACATTCCACCTTTTACTGAGAAGTATGGCGTGCGCGTGATTCGCGAGGCGCCCTCGTCCCTGGGCAAGTTGCGTGCGATGGTGGAGAGCGGCCGTATCAACGCCGCGCTGTTCGAGCTTGGCTCGTCGACCCTGGCACAAGCACGCGAGCTCAACTTGCTGGAGAAGCTCGACTGGGCGGCGATCAATCCGGACCCGATGTTCCCAGAGGCCCGCGATGACTACGGCATGGGCTATCAGTATTTCTCCACGGTCATGGCCTGGCGCGAGGGCAACAAGGCTCCGCAGACATGGGCGGACTTCTTCAATGTGCAACGTTTTCCTGGCAAGCGATGCATGTCTGCCTATCCGCATTACGCGCTGGCATTCGCCTTACTGGCTGACGGAGTGGAACTGGACAGACTGTTCCCTCTTGATGTGAATCGCGCCATGCGGAAGCTGGAAAGCATCAAGAGCCATGTCTCGGTGTGGTGGAAAACTGGTACACAACCGCTTCAACTACTGAAGGACAACGAAGTCCAGTATGCGGTGACCTGGTCGGCCGGTATCGAAAGGGAGCCGGGAATTCGCTCAACCTTCAATCAAGGCATGTACGACATTGCCTGGCTTGTCGTACCGCGCGGGCAGGACCCCGCTACCAAAGACCTGGCCATGAAGTTTCTGCATGAAGTGACTGTCGCGAAGAATCAGATGGTCGCGGCAAAGGTGTTGCCTCTGAGTGGCAATAGCCCGCAACTTGAAGGACTCCTGGGCGCCAAGGCGTTCCAGTCCTTCCCTACTGCGAAGGCCAACCTACAAGCCCAGTTCAAACAGAACGCCCAATGGTGGCAGAAGAACGGACCGGAAGTGAACAAGATCTGGTCGAACTTCCTTCTCAACGCCTGAACGCCTGAACGCCCCACGGTCGCACCATGACTACTATGTCCTCCTCCCGTTGGCATCGAATCATGCCTGACGCAAACGGCTGGCGCGCTTTACCGCTCCTGGCCCTTTTTCTGATCGTCTTTGATTACTCATTGGGCGGCCTGCTGGCGAAGTCGGTGCACGGCAGTGCTGGCCTCACCCTGCAGTACTTCAAAGAAGCGTGGACGACGAAAGCGTATTTTCGCGTTTTCGTGGACACCTTGCGCGTGAGCCTGATCGCTACGGTTGTCTGCGTCCTGCTTGGATATCCACTGGCGTACTGGATGCGCGGACTCCCGGAGCGCCGTCGCGCCGCGGTGATGACGCTGGTATTGATGACATTCTGGGTGAGCATCCTGGTACGCACCTATGCGTGGATTGTTGTCCTGGGAAACGCGGGCCTGGTGAATCGGACTCTCCTCGCCACGGGATTGATCCGCGAGCCGTTGACGCTTTTGTACTCAGAAGTCGGCGTCACGATTGGCATGGCCAATGTACTCCTGCCTTTTCTGGTGTTGCCCCTGCTCACCGCCATGTTGCGTATCGATGATCGCCTCCTGCGGGCGGCGGCGTCACTGGGCGCATCCAGGCGGCAGATCTTCTGGCGGGTCTTCTTCCCTTTGTCATTGCCCGCACTGGGGGTGTCCGCCTTGTTGTTATTCATGCTCAGCCTTGGCTTCTACATTACCCCGGCCATTCTCGGCGGGGGCAAGGTGCCGCTTCTCGGCAATCTGCTCGACACGCTGATCAACGAGACGTCGGAATGGTCGCTGGCGGCCGCCATATCAACAGCGTTGCTAGCGTTTGCGCTTGCAGTCTTTGCGGTCTTCCTTCGCCTGAATCGAATGACGGAGACAACATCATGAATGGGGCACGTATAACGACTGCGCTATGGCTCCGGATCTGGGCTTTGCTGACCCTCGGCTTTCTGTTGATCCCGGTGGCCATCGTGCTACCCATGTCACTCTCTTCAGCAAACGCCCTCACCTTCCCGCCACCGGGATGGTCACTGCGATGGTTTCAGGTTCTATTGTCGGATGATGACTGGATTGATGCGTTCTCCAATAGCGCATTGGTCGCGACGCTGACCGCGAGCGCGGCAGTCATGCTCGGAAGCCTGGCGAGCTATGGTCTGGGTCGCGGGCAACCGCGATGGCGCGCGGTGGCCGAAGCGAATCTGATGCTGCCGCTGATTTTGCCGGGCGTCATTATCGCCATCGCGCTGTATTTCTTCTACGCGCGCTGGAATCTGCTCGGCACGATCACGGGCTTGGTTCTCGCACACACCCTGCTCGCTATTCCTTTCGTGGTCATGGTTCTCAACACAGCGGTCCGCAGCTTCGATATCCGCATGGAACAGGTGGCATGGAGCCTGGGCGCGAGCTGGTCACAGACCATGCGACGGGTGGTGTTGCCGACGCTGGCGCCCAATCTGGCCGCAGCCTGGATCTTTGCCTTCGTGATCAGCTTTGACGAAGTCATCGTGAGCGTGTTTCTCGCGGGCACGATTAACACCGTGCCGAAGAAGATGTACAACGACTTGATGCTGGAGATCACACCGACCATCACAGCAGTGGCGACCGTTCTGATTACCGCGACCGCGCTAGTCCTGCTTCTTGTACGTTGGCTGACGCGACGGAAGCCATGACAGCTCACCAGAAATCGACAGGCTTCGGCTAACTCCATTCGCCGCGGAAGCCTCGCCCGGTCAACCATGATCGGCCGAGTCTGCTCGCCCCTCGTAGCGCGTGAGGCACTCGAGCTGACCGCTGACAGCACGCTGTTGCGGTGCTGTCAGCGTGCATTCACGCGCCGCGGTGTTCCCGCTTGCACGGACCTTCCGGCGTAGTACGTCCACCGCTGGCCCGTGCGGCTCTTGCCCTCTCAGTAGCAGTTCCGACCAGGCCGCCCGTTTCGACACGAACAGGGCGAATGGATGAACACGCCCATAAGAGGCGTCCCCTCATGCCAGAAGACTTCACCACGAAAAGGAGACAGGAATGAAATCGACGTATGGAATCAAATGCCGCAATGCCGCGCTGACGCTGGGCGCTTGGCTTGCCTGTGGCGGTGCGCAGGCTCAATCCGGTGTGTTGCTGTATGGAGGGGTTGACGCCAACCTCGAGTATGTCAATCACTTCTCGACCGTGACTCCGTCCGTCGAAAACGGATTTACCACCGGGCCCGGCACAAGCCTCTACCGCCTGAACTCGGGCGGCTTGTCGGGCTCTCGTTTTGGCATGCGGGGAACTGAAGATCTGGGTGGCGGCCTGAACGCGATCTTTGTGCTGGAAGGCGGCTTCGGTGTGGACAATGGCATGATGCAGCAAGGAGGGCGCCTGTTTGGTCGCCAGGCCTTTATCGGCTTCGATAACAAGGGGATTGGTACCTTCACTTTTGGTCGACAGTACATCAGCTGGTTCGACGCACTGGCGAACTTCTCGCCGACAGCTTTCTCAACGCAGTATGAACCGATCGTGGCACAGATCGGCATGGACTTCCGTTCTGACAACACATTGAAGTACACGGGAGTGTTCGGCCCGCTGACTGCAAGCGCCAACTGGTCGTTTGGCAATGGGTTCCTCGGCAACGGCGAAGTCCCTGGGCAGTTTCGTCGCGACACCGGCTATGGCGCCGCATTGACGTACGATTCCGGCCCCTTTTCCGCAACCGCGGGGTACAACCAGTACAACCCGACGCTGACCACGGCGGGCGACACTGGTAGCTTCAAGAAAGCCGCCGTCGCCGCAAGCTACAGCTTCGACGGGCGCGCCAAGCTGATGGCTGGCTACCGCTGGGGTCAGAGCAGGGGTGCCGATGGCTCAACGGTTTTGCGTGATGACTTCTACTGGGCGGGCGCCAACTACAACCTCACTCAGGCAATTGAGCTGACCTTGGCCTACTACTACGACGACATCAAGAAATTTGGCGATAGGAGTATGAAGAACCCGTGGCAGGTCTCCTTCATTGCCGACTACCGCCTTTCCAAGCGGACTGACATCTATCTGACCACCGCGTATTCAAAGAATGCCGGGCTGAATTTCGACACGTCCGCAGTCAGCTTTATTAACGGATACTTCCTGGGCACCGGACACAGCTCGATGTTCGGCGCGGCTGTCGGCATCCGCCATAATTTCTAATACAGATGCTATTTGCGTCCCCGCAGCAATACTAAGGGGCGGGGACGACAGGAACGTAACCGGTTGACTGGGTTGCGAACTTCACGTACCAGAAAATTCATCATACGATAGGCCGGCCGGTGCTCCAGCTTGTGCACGTAGGCAAAGCTATGGCCGGCTTCGTGACCCAGGGTGCGCTGAAAGAACGCGGGTGAACCATCCTCGGCCATCTTGTCGGCCCGCGCCACACAGAGTGGGTCGTCTATGCTAAGGAGCCGTTCGGCGGCCCCCGGCACGTCCTGGACTACTGGGCCGCTACACGCATCGCGTAGCGATCTCTGCTTCCAGGAGCGAGCCACGGGAGACCTTCGCTCGATGTACGGGCCGTCCGCGGTGGTCAGCGCCATGCAGCTGGAACACTCGTTTGGCGAGATCGATGCCAAGGATATCGATTTCCATGATGACCCCCCCACCTGTCAGGTTGAGGTCGACAGTGTCCACCGAAGGGAGGATCGTTTGCGGAAAGGTAACGCTCCGCCGCTTGGATGGTGGCCAGCTTTTTCAGGAACGGTGCCAGCGGACCAGGACTATGTGGAACATCTATGAGCTGTTGCTCATGGCGATGGAAGGCATCTAGCTGTCCGGCGTGGAAGACCGCTTCGGCAGCATCATCGGCAATGACCCTATCAAAGCCAAATGCAAGGCGTAGCTCATCAGAATCCGTGTCGACAGGCATTGTGCCGGCGAGGACTTGGCCTGCCGCGTGCCCGGCAAGAATCGCCTGACGGACATCTGCCGAACTCGCTGAAAGAAACAAGCTAATACGCAGCGCTTCAATGTAGCGCTGCGGTGCACCGCCCTGTAGAAACAACGCGCGAGTGATATTCAGATTGTAAGCCTTGATGGGGTGATGGTGCTTTCGGTGCTGATTGACACGGTTTCAGCAAGAAAGCCCGTTCTGTATCAACGAGTTGCGCAAAGAGCTTTCCGCGGAATTGTCGTTGTGCACAAACTGTTGATTTCAAAGAGGATTTCTCGCGCCGGCGTATCATTATTCAGCGGAAGCACAATCACCCCCGCTAGCGGGCTAGCTTAGCCGCTTGAGCCAGCCGTGTAGCTCTGTCGCGCGAAAAGCTTGGAACTTGCCGCAAAGGGCCAGGAGCAGATCCGCTTGGGATGCTTCCACGAGGGTGGCGGCCTGGCAAACCGTCAGTCCACGCCCCCGAATCCGTTCGGTGATGTCCCGCACAATGCCCGCCTTAAGCGGGATTTCATCTGCGTCAGCGAAGCCAAGCTGCGCATAGACATTGCTCGTTCCATACTCGAAGCGAAACACGTGGACTCCTTTACTTGTGGACAACAACCCCTTTCTGCCGCTGCTCGGCGGTGGCTGAGGGCGCGATTATTCCGGGAAGGCAATGTAAAGACAACTTCGGGAAAATACCAAGAGTGCCAAAAACATCGAAAGAACTGAGTGGTCCTCGCACGGACGCGTCACTACGGCTGTTCACATCAAGATGTGATATAAAATCCGCTTCGCAATCACGTGAGAGCTCGGGCCGTGGGCATCCCCTACATCGGGGGATGGAAGCGAAGGATCGCCCGATGGCAATATCACTACGCTGGTGGTTGCGACCCGCCAGCAGACGCTCCGCCCTCGGCGTTTTCACGCCGAGGGTTTTCTTTTGGTTCATCGAGGAATACCGGGGAAGGCTGCTGGGTCCGGGCCACTCTTCGCCTTGGCGGTTGAGGGCACGCATGCCGATAAACATGCGCGCTCCATGGACGCACGGCAGCGCGGCTTTTAAGCTTTCGCCAGTTACGCAATTGGCGAATCCGTCGACCCAAAACAAGTGTGCGGCGCGTGGTTGTTGGGCTTTAGGGTAAGTCCAGACAGCGGAAGTTAGCCAGCCATCCGTACGCCAGGTCTAGCCTTGGTTCCCTGCAAGAATGACTTGGCGCTTGCTCAGAAAAGAAAACCCCTGCATGCAGGGGTTGGACGCTATGCTGTCGGACGGGCGAGGGCCTGAATTACGCCGCCTCTGCGATCAGGAACTTGTTGGGGTTCTTGCCCAGCCAGGCCGGTTGGCGACCACGGCCGGACCACGTCTTGCCGGTCTTCGGATCTTGGTATTTCGGGGGCAGCGCCGATTTCGCCTTGACTGTGCCACTGCCTGCCGGACGGCCACGACGGCGCTTCGTAATGTCGTCGACAGTCAGCCCGTATTCGGCCATCAGATTCTGAATCTGTTCGATGACCGATGCGACTTCATTGGCACGTACTTCTTCCAGGTGAGCTTCCAGGGCGGCCTTCTGCGCCATCAGTTCCTTGTAGGTTGCCATTTACTGTTTTCCTTTCCTCGAGAGATCAGATAGAAGGCAGTTTAATACCATTTGAAACTTTATGGCAGAACAATTTACCTCTCTCCGGATTATGAACGGTCAAAAAGCGTGAAGGCTCTAAATCATCACCAGCAACCTAGAGGCAATGCTGGAAAATGACTAGACATCGCCGCGTTGCTGCGAGAAGCGCCATGCGATGACCAATGGGAACAGCGCTATCTGGACGCACATAGAACTATTGACCGGCTGTGTGCCACTCCCCAGGCATGAGCGAGAGGGACCAGCTAACCCGGGAATGCCCCTTACCTTAGTTGAAAGGCAAGGCAGCCTCCTTTCGGGCGAAGCGTATGCCTGATTCAGGTTTTCACAAGGCTGTTGCCACCAATGAGAGCCAGTACAGGATGCAATCGCTCGCTTCCAGGCAATCTGACATGCAACACCTGCCTGACGAAGTACTTGGCGAGAACCGATACCTGCTCTCCGTGCGCTAATTCTGAGCGCTTTAACGGCAACGGGCTTGCTTCTATCTCCCTTCCAGCATTTCAGCTTTTGGGCCTCGTTTTGGCCAAAATCGACGGATTCCGATTACAATTTTGCGACGCAACATGAGGCCTGGGCTATGAAGTGCGCGAACCGGCGCAAGCCCTGCCAGCGTTGGAGGAGAAGATGGGGATAGCTCGAGCTGGCACCAAAGGGCAGGCGCTGAAGCTCCTGGAAACGGCGGGAGTAACAGTCGTGGATCTGGATTACGAGACTGGCTGGCAAGATGCGGTTGAACTTGGCCGGCTGGGGGATAAGCGTGGGGTACGCGTCCAGTATCGCGGCCATGAGAGCATCGCGGTCAACACCCCCGCGGCGCTTGCTGCTGGACTGCGTCGGCGGAAGGAGACGTTCCGTCAGCGCAATCTCTACTGTCAATTTGCATTGAGCGATCTGCCTGCCAGTGAACTGGAGCGCCTGGAGGCAAAAGCGGCGCAGCTCGGGGATTACATTCTCGCGGGACATCTTACGAGGGATGTCGACGCGATATGGAGCGAGTAGCGCCTCGCCAGTCAGCTGGATAAATCGCAGCTCATCGAGCAGTAACGGCAGACGCAAACGTGGTGGTGGGCCGGGTGGGATTCGAACCCACGGTGGGATATCTCCGGCGGATTATGAGTCCGCTGCCTGCGACCAACACGGCGTCCGGCCCTGTAGCGGCGCGCGAGATTCTACCTTGAAGTCCGCACCATGTGCCATTGCAGCTGCTCGCGTACGATCTCGTCGTACCCATCGAGGAACCAATTTGCGCCAGGCGAAGCTAAAGCAGGACTGGCGGAATGAAGGTCGATCGTGACGGCATTGATTTGCCGAAGCGAATCGGCTCGATGTGCGGTCCAGGCGAGCATTAGGCTGGGCGCACGCTGTGCGCCCTCTTTCGTCATCGACCGGTTGGCGAAGTACCGTACCGGTCGAAGGCAACGATCACACCGAAGCGTCGGTTGCCGCGACAGTTGGAGCCACTTTCCTTGCGGCAGCCCGCTTCTTCGGCACGGCTTTCACTGCGGCCTGCGGAGCAGCCTTCGGCGAGGCCTTCGTACCGGCCGCTGCCTTACGCGGCGCCACCTTGGCGGCAACCTTGCGTGTTGCCTTCTTTGCGCCCGCAGCCTTTGCCTTCTTTGCCGCGAGCTTGTCCTTTGCGGCTTGCTTCTCGAAACGAGCTGCGGACTTCGCGGCTTCCGTTGCCTGTGCGACCTCGCGCTTTGCCGCTTCGATTGCCTTCTTCGTGTCGGCGCGCAATTTCAGCAGACGCTTCTTCGCTGCCTGGGCTTCACGTGCGAGCACGCTCGCCTTTTTCGTCGGTGCTGTCAGTTTTCTTGCGGCAGGCTTGCTTTTGGAAACTGCGCTCGTCCGAGTAATTGCTTTGGTTGATGCGGCCACGTCTATATCCGTTAGTTGTGAAGCGGGGAGTATAACCTTTGTGGCGCCCTCACTAATAGCGTTCCAAACTCGTCATGGTGTCGCGAGACTTTTGACTGCCAACGGATTAGCTGGCGTCGAAACGCATCTTTCCTTAAGGCGAATCGTCGCTATGTCTGTGAGATGTGCTTGGAGTTATGGTTCGTGATGTACTCGTGAATTGCGGGACTAGTTCCGGCGTGCTGGTGAATACGCCGCGGCGAAGTCGCTTGGCCCCCGCCAAGCGCGGCCTCGCACCGACCTCTCCCTTACCGTTCTCATCTCCTCCGTGGCCGGTACACGGATCAGCCGTCGCAGTTCCCTTTTGACCCGATCAAGGTGTGCCACACGCCAAGTCCGGATGAAATCGCAGCACTACTGCTGCTTGGCGATGCACCGGATCAACAATGACCGCGCGTCGACCACCACCGTGTCGGTCAATCCCCCTTGAATCCAGACGTCTTGATGACAGGTGCCCAGCGTGCAGCCAGTCCATTCGAGTATTTGGCAACCTCCTCCGCTGACGAACCGGACAAGAGATCGTAGCCGGTCCGATGGAGTTTTTCCCTTACATCGGGCATCGCGAGCGCCTTGCGTACCGCCTGTGACCATTGCGACATGGCATCGGTCGCCGTATTCGACCTGACGTAGAGCAGGTAACGGGACGATGCGACGAGATTCGGGAAGCCGAGTTCGGCAAAGGTGGGCACGTCCGGCAGGGCATCGGCACGCTTTTCGCCCGCCACGGCAAGAACGCGCAGCTTGCCGGCGCGATGGTGTTCCAGGAACGTCGTCGTGGCATCCATGGCGGCCGCGATCTGGTTGCCAAGCAGTTCCGTCACAAGCTGGCCGCCTCCGCGATAGGGTGCGAGAGTACTGCCGATACGCGCTTGCGCCACGAACTCGACCGCAAGGAAATGCAGCAGGGTACCGACCGTGCTGATCCCGATCGCCTGCTCTTTCGGGCGGGCCCTGGCTGCCTGGATGAAATCCCCAAGGTTCCTGTGCGGCGAAGCGGCGTTTACAGCGATGCCGAACTGGACGCCGGTGACATCGGTGAGGGCCTTGAAATCCACGGGGGGGTCATACCGCATGTTGCTGTAGATCAGGGGCCCGATGAACATGGGATCGACCGGTGCAAGCAATACAGTGTTGCCATCGGCCGGCGAGTTCTTCAGGAACTCGGCCGCGACCCGGGTGCCCGCACCGGGACGGTTTTCGACAATGACAGTGCGGCCAAGGAGATCCTTCAATTTTTCGGCCAGCAATCGGCCCATGAAGTCGGCAGGCCCGCCCGCAGGGAACGGCACGATAATGCGGCCAACGGCCTGAGCCAGCGAGGCGGCAGGCAGCATGCCGCTGAGCAGTCCGGCGCCGGCGGACGCAAGAAAGATGCGACGCGACAAGCCGTTTGATGCCGAGGTACGAAAGGTCATGGTGATTCTCGATCTGGTTACAGGGCTTGCCGGTCGGTCAATGGCGTGAAATTGGCGGCGTCTTCGATAACCTGGCCCGCCTGAAGCAACAGGTCCTCCCGAAAGCGCCATGCCACCAGCTGGACGCCGACGGGGATGCCCTCGGCAAGACCCGTCGGCACCGAAATGCCGGGTACACCGAGCATGGCCGTGGCCAGCAAGGGACTCTGCGCGTCGATCAGCGCCCTGGCCTGCTCGAGTCCCGCGATGTCCTCATTCTGCCGCGCCGGCAACTGCCAGGAAACCGGCAACAGCACCAGCGGATAGCGCTGCAGGAAGATCGACCAGCTTCTGGCCAAAGTCTGGCGACGCGCAAGGGCATCGAGAAATCCGTCACGATCTGTCTCGCGCATGCCGGCCAGCATATAGGCCTGGCTGCGCCGCATGGCCTCATCGCCATGCTGTTCGACGCCGGCAATGATGCTGCGGCGGCTATCGTCATTGATCAGGACGCGCCACAGTTCGGCAGCCTCCGCGAAGTGAGGCAGGTCAACTTCCTCGACTTCGTATCCCGCCTGACTCAGCCAATACGCGGCGCTATCCAATGCCTGGCCGACCGCGGGATCGAGCGGAATCCCGGGGCAACGCTTGAACAGCGCAACCCGGACCGGCACATCGGACGCCGGGAATTCGTGGGGAACGGGCACCCAGCCAGGATCGCGCGCATCGTAGCGCGCCATGGCGTGATACCCGATTCGCAAATCTGCAATGCTTCGGCCAAGCGGTCCCTGCACCGACATCATCTGCGGGGTAATGCTGCGTTCCACCGTGGCGCTGGGGTTGAAGGCTGGCACCCGGCCCGTGGTTGGCCGCAGGCCGGCCACGCCGCAGGCATAGGCCGGGTAGCGGATCGAGCCGCCGATGTCGTTGCCGTGGGCCAAAGCGCCCATGCCGCTCGCGACTGCGGCGGCGGCACCGCCACTGGATCCTCCGGGTGTGATATCGGGATGCCAGGGGTTCAGCGTGCGCCCGTGCACCGCGTTGTCCGTGAACCAGCGAGACGAGTATGTGGCCGTGTTGCTGCGTCCCACCATGATGGCGCCGGCGTTGCGCCAGTTCGCCACTACTGGTGCGTCTTCATGGGCGATGTGATCGCGCATGGTGACGACCCCGTTGGTGGTGGCGTGCCCGGCCTGGTCAACATTGATCTTGATGGTGACAGGCACGCCATGCAGCGGACCAAGCGGCCCGCCTCCCGCCACCAGCCGATCGGCGGCATCGGCGCTTGCGAGCGCTTCTTCCGCAAGGACTTCGGCAAGGGCATTGATGCGCGGATTGATCTCTTCAATGCGCGCCAGCACGCTCGTCACGACTTCACGGCACGACACTTCACGTTTTCTTACCGCGGCGGCAATGCTGGCGGCACTCCCGCGCCAGAGGGTTGAATCCAGGCTCATACTTGTGTCTCCGTTTATTTTTGGATAAAACGCTGCCCTCCCCTGGCTGATGGGGTCAGCAACGGAACATGCCAATGGAACCCCGTGGTTGCCACGGGGCGTAGGAACTCAGTCCGGCGCGTCCAGCAGCAAACGCTCCCGGGTTACCCGGACCTCGGCTTCGAGCGCGAGTTTTTCCGCCTGCTCGATGTGCTGGCGCATCAGTTCGCGCGCCCGCTCCGGATCTCGCGCATGGAACGCCTCCATCAGTGCGGAATGGCCATGGAAGATCTCCTCGTCGAACGCGCCGAAGCCTTCCTGCGTGTTGCGCACGGCGATGACGCGCCGAATGATGTCGTTGAGCAGACGGCAAAACAGCGCCAGCATGGGGCTGCTGCACGCGTCGGCAAGCCGGTCATGGAACAGCAGGTCCGCCTCGCGGCGCTCGTTCCAGTCGCCGCTGCCGCCGTGCTCGGGATGGCTGAGCCCGATCAGGGATTCCAGCTCCGACAGATCGTTCTCGGTCAGCCGGGCCGCAACGTTGGCGGCGAGTTCAGGCTCGACCACGCGACGCAACGCATATAGCGTCGCGATGTCGACCGTTTCGAAGTACATGAAGTTGGAAACCGCCTCCAGACAGCGGTCATAAGTCGGCTGCGTCAGCGTCGCCCCGCCATTCGGTCCGGTCTGCGTGGTGATCAGGCCCTGAGCCTGCAAGGTAGCCAGTGCTTCGCGCACCGTTCCCCTGGCTACCCCCAACTGCTCGATGAGGGCAGCTTCCTGGGGCAGCTTGTCACCTACCTGTCGGCGGGATTGCACGATCCAGCGCTTGATATCGCTCACAACCTGGTCGGACCGCTTGGTGCGCCGGGAACCGGCTATGCGTGGCTTGGGAGAGAGCTCCATGTCGAGGCAGTCAATTTATGATCATAAATATAATTATTATCCTCGTTACTCCATGCCTCAATGCGTGTTTACCCAGGCTCAAGAGCTTCGTACGCGCGGTTAGGCGCGCAGCTCATCCGCGGCGCGCTCGCGCCTCTGGCGCGGGACTGAGGGCCGACAGCGCTGCCCTGCCGATTTTGGCTCTACTGATATATTACATATCTGATACGATTGCCGTGACGATCGACGTGAGCCAACCGGTGTGCGATTAGGGAAAGGCGCCGGTTTAAACCGAGTACAGCCGAACATGACAACTACGATCATTTATACCCACACCGCGTGTCTGGAACATCGCCCCGGGCCGCACCATCCGGAGTCGGCCGAACGCCTGAGAGCCGTCGTGCAGGCGTTGCGAAGGCCGGAATTCGCTTCGCTGGAATGGCGCGATGCGCCGATGGGCACCGTCGAGCAGTTGCGATTGATCCACGAGTCGGACTACATCGACGAGATCGCGCAAAGCGCCCCCACCCAGGGATACGTGCCGCTGGACGCGGGCGATACGGTCATGTCGCCGGGGTCATGGGAAGCCGTCATGCGCTGCGTCGGCGCTGCTTGCGCGGGTGTCGATGCGGTGATGGACGGCCAGGCGAACGTGTTCTGCGCAACGCGGCCATGTGGCCATCACGCTGAACCGGCGAAGGCGATGGGCTTTTGCATTTTCAACCAGGCGGCGATCGCGGCAGCCTACGCCTATGAGGTCCACAAACTCGAGCGCGTCGCGGTGGTCGATTTCGATGTGCATCACGGCAATGGAACCCAGGCAGCATTCTTCGACCGCCCGGAGCTGTTCTATGCTTCCAGCCACCAGTCGCCTTTCTATCCCGGTACCGGAGCCCGGTCCGAAACAGGGGTGAACCACAATATCGTCAACGTTCCGTTGCCTCGCGGCTGTGAGTCTGCGCAGTTCCGTGCCGCAATTTCCGCCCTCGTGCTTCCCTCGCTAAGGGCGTTCGCCCCCGAAATCCTCATTGTCTCCGCGGGATTCGACGCGCACCGCCTGGATCCCCTCGCCGGCATGAACCTGGAGGACAGCGACTTCCATTGGATCACCAAGGAACTGATGCAGATTGCCGACGAGACGTGCGACGGCCGCATCGTATCGATCCTGGAAGGGGGCTATAGCCTCGACGCATTGGCCACGAGTGCGATGGCTCATGTCAGCGCTCTGATGCAGCTCGATGCCGAGTGATCAGGCAGCGGTGTTGTTGACTTGGCGGCCCGGCCAGCTATTGCCCCCGCTTCTCTCGACCGGCCGCACGATGACAGGAGGGTTCTGTGACTAAACCAGACCCCTGATAGACTGAGTTGACGCGCCGACAGCGTGGCTAGGGTGGTCAAAGCAGCCGACTCGGGGCCATTGCTATTCTGTAACCCCTCTAATTGAGCAGGCGCGGCGGTATGGCCGTTGTACCCTGGAAGCCGTCCTTACGGTACGCCGGGCATTCGATGCGAACTTCCACGGTGAGGGCACCACCGTCCTGCCAGTTTCAGTTGGCGTGCTGATCGCACTCTGCCTCGTCCTGCGCCACAGCACCGCCATGATCTGGGCGTTCTTCGGGCCCATCATGTTGCTTTGGTTCCTTGCCCTGGCTAGATCAAGCATTCAAGGCATCATCCGCTGCGCTGCGCAGTCGCCTATTGTGCGGCGAGGGCGTTCAGGATGTCTGCCGGCCGATGGCAATCACGTATGGTTTGCCGTCAACATGCTCGATACGCGGTAGGCCGCCCCCAGCAATATGCTGCCTCACCGCGACCAGCAGTTCAGCAGCATTCCATTGCCCTTGCTCAATGAGACCTAGAGCATCGCTAGTGACTGCAAATCGCCCGCCACATGCAGCACAGCGGTATATACGGGTACCACGCGGACGATCGTTAGGATCCAGCCAACGTCGCGCCAGTGCAGCGCATAGCAAGCAAGGAACGGTTGCGATTGTGCTCACAATATGACCCCCCGGCCGACTGCCCCGACTGGCCCCGACGGCCAGGCTAGCGCATTCTCACGTGTTGTCAGCGTTCCACCAGAGGGACAACGCTGACTCTTGGCTCTTGTCTCGCTACCCTAACCCACGCGTGGTCACGGCGAACAGCGACCGCTCGTTAGGAATTTATGCCCGGCAGCCCCGGGACCCCCTATTTCGGGCATCAACATCAGCACAGAACGCAGCACGGCAAGTCCATAGGCAAAAGTGCAAATGTCAAGACCTTCCCGGTCGCGCCAACATGGATATAAGTTTCATTGAGGAAACGTCCCATGGCGAGAGCGAAACGTTTGCCGTGCAACATAACTATCGGGCTGCTCTCCGCGCCGAAGGTCTTCAACTTGGCTCATTCGCCTCTCAGCGGAGGATCATCAGTTTGCCCCGGCCCTGGAGCGGTCCCCGAGCTGGTTTATGACGCAATATTCGGGAGACGGGACCGAGCGCAAGCCGGCTTCGATGCCGTCACGTAGTCACCTAGGTTCGCTACCGCCCGTCGGGTCTGCCTGGCCCTGGCGCCGTGAGCGATGTCGCACAGAGTATGCGCATTGTGGTGTGTCAATGTTTCTATAGAGAAACGGTCCGGATTCGAATATTAATCGCCGCTGCTTACTACGGGTAAACCGGGGGAACGCAGACCCAGGCACATAGCGAGGAGGCGTGATGAGCGACAGCCTTAAGGTGAGTTTTCTGGTCTTAGCTGCACTGGCGGCTGTCACTTACGTTTCAGGAAGAGCTTTGGGGATGGATATGAGCATTGCTGACATGGCGAGGCAACTCGTGCAGCTAGGCACTGATCTGCTGCATCGATTATTGCTCTAAGCAGTCCCCCTCGGTCGTCAAGCTGCCTGGATGTGCCGAAGCGGGGCCAGGTCGCGTTCCGGCATCGAATTGGCGATCTTGACCACATAGCATCTTGCGGATGATCGATCGCTTGCCACATACCTTCAACAATTCGGTCCTGCATGATTCATCTCCCCCTTCTTGCATTGACTGATATTGTCTGCCTGGAGTGCACTGCATGATGCGCGCCGGACTGGCAGTCACGCGCGCATCGGTTGCGGCCCCCGTTGCGGACGAAGCTGCGGTCGATCTTGACCGTATCGATCGGGAAGCGGCTCAGGTAAGCCAGCGACGAATAGCCGGTGCCAAAATCGTCGATTGCCAACCGCACGCCCGTGCGCTTCAGGCGCGATAACCAGTTTGAAGCTTGTTCGGCATCGCGCATGACCATGCTTTCGGTCAGCTCCAACTCGAGCAGGTTGCCTGGCAGGCCGGCTTGCCGCAGCGCATCGATGACGGAACAAACTCGTTCTGCTCCAGCGCGCGATGCAGGTGCGATTCCATGTCGATGCGCCGCTGCAAAGATGTACGCATATCGCGGCAGTAGAACTGGTAGCCGTTCTTGCCAAGTTGCCTGGCCCCGTACATATGGCCAGGTCAGCATGCTTGAGCAGCGTCTGCCATTCGTTGCCATCCTCCGGGAACGAGCTAATGCCGATGCTCGCCGTCATCCGCAACTCCGACTGGTTGACAACGAACCCCGGCGTAAGCGCGGGCTGGATTCTGCTGATCGTCCGACCCAGGATCGTCGGGTCGCCTTTCGGGTCCAGCAGCACCACGAATTCATAGCCACCGAACCGGGTGATCAGTTCTGCGTCGTTCAGGTTTTCGCGCAAGCGGTCCGCCATCACGCGCAGCACCGCATCGCCGGCATTGTGCCCAATGGTGTCGTTAATGACCTTGAACTCATCCAGATCAGCGAAGATGACATGCAGGGTCTGCAGTGCAATGCCGACATGCGGATTCTTTGCCTCGCTGAAGATCAGGCGCCCACTGCTTACCGATTGCCCTGAGTCGCGCGCGCGTTCGAGCGCAGCCAGCCGGCGTGGCTCGGCGCCCATGTCGATACCGATCGATGCAAGGTTGATGTCCAGTGGTTCGACATAGGTCAGGACATAGTGGCCGGGCCGCTTGCCCGGCGGGCGAACGCTGAACGTCACGCCTGCTTCGCGCAGGACCGGGTCGGCGCGCTGCTTTTCGACAAAGGCCTCAATCTCACCGGCCGGCACATACGGCGCGTAGTTCAGCGTCTGAAACCCGGGATAGCGCTGCGGCAGGTTCAGTCCGCTGACGAAGTCGCGAAATTCGCTTCGCGAAACGTGATCGCTGGCGCCGAACAGCGCCTGCATGGTCACCAGTACGTCGGTATAGAGTCGGATCCGCGTATCGATCTGCTGTACGACATCACCGGTATCGTTCTCAAAACGCAGACGAACGTCCCTTTCCAGCAGGTCGGCGCAGAACGCATAGACAACAGCCGTCGTCAACACGCCAAACAGCACGGTGCCCGCCGTAACGGTCCGCGACCCAAGGCGTCCAAGCGTGCGCGCAAGCGTCGGCGCAAGATTGTATCCCCGGCTGTCGATCGTGCCCCGGCTACAGGGCGACAACGACTGATGCTCAGAAAAGCACTTATTGGCTGGGCCTCGTTGTCGGCGCCAGTCCTTATCAATGTCTTAACAATCTATAGCAAGCGCGGGTTGACAGGGACCAATTGCCGAAGCGCAAACACCCCGCTGAAAAGGGGCATGCATGTCCTTCGCGGCGAGAGCGGCATGGGTCAGAGCCGAGGGGAAGGTGGGCTGTCTGCCGCGCCTGGCTGACCAAGGCTCTCCGGCCGTCCGTCCGTCGTGAAAGGGGAGTGGTTCCGTTGCGTCGCAAACACTTCCACCTCCACACGCTACGTTTCTTAAATGAAACTTAGGTTAGTGCTGAATTGAACTGTGAAGGGGTAAGGCTGTGCACGACCGCGACTTGCTCTTTGCCGTCTTTGGGGTGCTCGTGTTTTTGGGCATCCTTTATTTTGGTGGCGTGCCGCTCTACGACCAAGTTACAGCCGGCATTGATGTCATTCATGCTGTCATGGAAACCGCGAATCATGCCGGCGAAGACAGAGCCGGGCGCGTGCGCTGACTGCGGTGCCCGGTCAGTTGCCTGGCAAAGGATTAAAAGACCCCGCGTCTGATCAGCGGTATCTCTTGGGGTGACGCGTTCTCCCACGTGCTCGTGATGGGACACATCCTCTACGATTGGACCTCAGCCAGAAGCTTGAACTCTTGAGGAAATGCTATGCGGCATTGCCACCTGGGGGGATGCCTTATCGTCTACGACGCGGTGATCGACGAGGAGCGAAAGAAAAATGCGTTCGGGCTTCTGATGTGTCTGAATATGCTGATCGAGACGCCTGGCGGCTTTGACTATACCGGAGCCCAATGCTGTGATTGGATGAAGGATGGTTTGCTGCCGCCTCAGGATCCGGCACGTACATTGCTAATCCACACGTAACGCCGATAGGACCTTCCGTACGCATTATGAGGCGGCGACATCCGCTCGCTCCAAGCCGCCGGCCGGCTATTCGACATTCAGCCGGCAAGTTTCCGCAAATTCAGGCATCTGAGTCCAGAGCCGCCGCGGTGTCCACGGCTAACGCAAAAGCCTTATTACTTAGGAAACACAAATCATGAAGCTGTACTACGCTCCCGGCGCATGTTCATTGGCGCCTCATATCGTCCTCATCGAGGCCGGCCTTCCCTTCTCCACCGAGCGCGTCGACTTGCGCGCCCAGCCGCACATAACCGAGAGCGGCATTGACTACAAGACGCTCAATGCCAAGGGCTATGTGCCGACGCTTGCGCTCGACAACGGCGATGTGCTGACTGAGGCGGCAGTGGTCGTCCAGTACATTGCTGACCAAGCGCCGGAAAAGGGCCTCGCCCCGGCGTGCAATACGTTTGAGCGCTACCGCGTGCAGGAATGGCTGAATTTCATTTCGGCCGAGTTGCACAAGGGCTTTGGGCCATTTTGGAAACCGGACACGCCGCAGGAACAGAAAGATGCGACGTGGACGCGCCTGTCGCAGCGGTTCGACTGGCTTGCGCCACAGCTCACGGATAAGGACTATCTGATGGGCCGGTTCAGCATCGCGGATGCCTACCTGTTCACCATCCTCAGATGGCCTGACCATTTCAAACTGCCGCTTGACAGCTGGCCCCCGCTACTCGCGTACCGGGCCAGGGTTGCCGCGCGTCCAGCGGTGCAGCAAGCAATGAAGGATGAAGGCATAGGCTAAGCCAACAGCTTCGTGGCCTTTGGGAGCCTGGTCGCCGTCCTTGCCGGCACGCGCCGCCCTTCTTGCCCGTTCGCGGATGGCGGACAAAGGGATCGAGCACGTTCAGCACTGTCAGGCTGCCGTCGTCGTTCCAGATGGGTTGCAGTCCGCGCTCGGCGCAGAGGGTCTCGACCTTCTTGGGATCGTCGGTTTCAAAAGAGTGGTTCCAGCCGCGCTGGTCCATATGGCCGTACGATGCGCTCTGGTCTGTCGCCTTGGGTCCGAAATTGATCGCGGTGCGGGTGCCCAGCGCCTCGATCCGTCGCACTAGAGCGGGATCCATCTCGTCAACCAGATTCCGGACATCTCCGATCAACGTCTCTCCGCCGACCGGGGCCGTCCTGCGCGAAAAGAAAGCCACGCGACCGGGGTAGTCCCGACGATAGGCCATTTCCGAATGTAGGGCGAGTCGCACTCCCGACGACAGTCGCGTGGCTTCCATGACCCTACCGCTGACAGTCGCGCGCGGCGCGCGGCCGCCCGCATAGCCACCTTCGAACGGTGGGAGCCCTTCGATGAAATCGGCGAAATCGGCCGTGTCAGCGATCGGGAAGCCGCGCAGCACAATGCCGCCATGGGCGACGACAAGGTCATCGAGAACGGGTCGCACCGCACCGAGCCACTCCCGGAACCGGGTGCGATTGTGCAGGGCCACGCCGCGGGGTTCAATGAACAACGGAGGCCGGTCAGGTGCCAGTTCGTGGCACTGCACGTGTCATTCCTGGGCGGGCTGATTGCCGCGAGCCTGCTTTGCCTCGCGGCGTGTGACCGGCGGCCCGCTGATCGAGCACGCTCGAACGCACCAGCGTCGGCCGCGTCTGCGGCATCTCAGGCCTCCGCGTCATCCGCCGAGGCGCCTTCTCCTACCCTCCTCACGTGGAATGCATTCAAAGCCAAGGCTGGCTTTGATGAGGCCACGCCAGAAGAACAGGTCCTTATCTGGGAAATATATCGGGACCAGTTTCTGCCCGCCAATGCGGCCGACCAGGGCGTTACTGTCGATGAGTTGAAACGCCGATTCGAGGCTCAGATCCCCCGCCCTGCGCAAGGCCAGGCCAGCAATGAACGATTCTTAGGCGCCCGCTGCACCCAGGACTGCTCAGGGCATGAAGCGGGCTACGACTGGGCAGCTGACAACGATATCTCTGATCCGGACCAATGCACCGGCGACTCCCAGGCCTTCGTTGAGGGCTGCCAGGAGTATGCAGAGGAGCGCAGAGAAACCAGTAGCAATGCGGAGAATCAAATCGCGGGCGGCGATGAGCGGAATCGACGCTGACCCTGCAGGGACAGTTGATGGCGGCATCGCGGCGTCTCACCGCTTTTGTATGCTGGCGCAAACCGGTGGCCTTCGACGAACGGCGAGGAGAAGATGCTGCCGATGAGTGTTGCCCATCACCATGGCCGGCAGACAGTCTGTCCGAAAGGCCAGCTTTGTCCGAGCCGCCACCACCCATGCGACTGATTCTCGTCACTGGATGAGGTTGGCAGACGTTTTCGAAACGTACGCGATCCGCTGCACGTTGGGTTATTACAGTACGAAAACGGCAAGCGCCCATCCAACCAGGGCCGTTCCGGCAAGGGAAGCGGCAAGCGCCACGGGATCTACAGTCGGATGGTAGTGCATGTAAAGGAGCCTCTTCGGTTGATCTGGTATTCATCAGCAAAGCGCCGGCATTTCTACTCCAAGCCTGCCGAGCGTCCCTGATGTCGATGTTCGTTCGGAATAACGTCGCGAACTCATTATTAAGGTAGTTCCCCGAAGACGGGAGCGCTTTGCTTAGTCCGCCGACCACTTTGCAATTCATGCCTGGTCGAGTGGAGTCCCTGCTCATCAACTTTGATCGGTGCCCCACCTCAGCTCATTCGCTTCGGCCCGCGCGTAAGCGCGGGCGTCACATCGGTAGTTGCCGGCGTATAGTACTAAGCGGAAGGCCCCGCTCGCGCTGGGCTATTCCAAGCTTGCCATGGAGTGCCTTGCAAGATGCGTCTCAGATCCGTGCAAGTACTTGTGGCCCTGACCGTGCTGGGCGCTTGCGCCTCGAAGACCGACGGTACCCAGCCCGGAAAGACGGCCGCGGACGAGCGGCCTGGCGTGCCAGTCGGCCCCAGGCGCGACTGCCAGGCAGAGGCCGACGCGCTTCTCGGGACTGCCCCTCTGTCCGTTGTGCGGGCCGTGTTTAACTCCTGCACGGCGGAGAACCGAGGTAGCAAGCCAGGCCAGTGAGATCCTGGCGTATTCGTTCCGAAAGCGCGCTTGATGGAAGCAAGGACGGGAGAATGGAATTTGGGGAGGTGACGCAATGACGATGGAGCATTTTGCTGACCTCCCGCCTCCCGCGACCTACGCGTCCACGTAACCCTTGCGCAGTTTCTCCGCCACCAGCTTGTCCATCTCGCGCCGGGCCCGCTCGGCGCTGTCGAACGCCTTCACGCTCGTTTGCCCCGCGCTGCCGATGCGGCCATAGGTGACGCAAAGCTCCGCCCCCCGCACGCTGGCCCGCCAGAACTTGCGCGACGTACCCTGCTCGAAGCGCAGCGTCTGCGTGAACGCTTCTTGCACATCCAACGCGGTTGCCGCCGCCTGAAGTTCATCCGTTTCATCCGTTGCGGCTGCGCCGTGCAGGGTGGCAGGCTTCGCCAACGGGGCCGCCATCTCCACCTCCACGTCAAGTGCGCGATCTTCGCCTTTGGCCAGCATGGCTTCGATGCGGGCAAGCACGGCGTCCCGATCGTCGAGCCAGTCCTTGCCCGGGATGTCCAGCACCCGCCAGCCGAAGCTGCGCAGGATGCCGGGACGGAACACATAGCGTTCAGCGGTATCCGTTACCGCCTCCGACGGCGAATCGAGCAGGATTGCCAACGCGTAGCCTTGTCCCGACGGCTCGGCAATGGCCAGGTCGCAGCGGAACTGCGAGCGGCCAACGTTGGCGTGCACCTGGTGGCCGCGCGCGCGCAGCGCCTCGGCCAGAGCGTCGCGGATGCTGTCCGGCGTGGCCTCGCGCGTGAAGACGTCGCGCGCGCCCGGGTTCAGCGTGCCAAGCACCGCCTGGGCACGCGCGAACTGGCCGCGCGCGCTGGCCTGCGCGAACTGCAGGAACGCCCGCAGCGCGGCCGCGCCATCGTTGTGCACATTGGTGATCGCCTCGGCCTGGATCGTCGACACCACCGCCATCCGATGGCGCGCGCGGCTGAAGATCACGTTCAGGCGCTTCTCGCCCCCACGCTGGTTGATCGGGCCGAAGTTCATCAGCATCTTGCCATCCGGCCCCGGCGCGTAGCAGATGCTCAGGATGATCACGTCGCGCTCGTCGCCCTGCACGTTCTCCAGATTCTTGACGAACAGCCCGTTGAACTGGTCGTCGTCCTCGCGCACGTACTCGCGCTCGAGGCGCATCGCGAAGTCCGCGTCTTCGGCGGCCAACGCCTCGAGCGCTGACTCGATGGCGCCCTGCTGCGCCTCGGAAAACGCCACGATGCCCAGGCTCAGCCCGGTCTCGCGGCACAGCATCTCGCGCACGGTGCGGGCGATGTAGACAGCCTCAGGCGCATTGCGGCGGTCCGCATAGACGCCGTCGGCCAGCCAGTGGAAGCTGACTGGCCGTGCCAGCAACGCGTCGGCGCCAGCAATGCCGGCATCCTGCTGGTCCGAGCGAAGCCGAGCCGCCTCATCCTCGGCCTGTTCCAGCACACGGTCGGGAATGGTGACAAGGCGGCCGTCGTAGAAGGCGGCGTTGGAGAAGCTGATCAGCGATTCGTGACGGCTGCGGTAGTGCCACGCCAGCAGCGTCGCTGGCAGGTTGCGCGCGGCCTGGTTCAGCAGGCTGTCCGAATCGAGGTTGATGGCGATGCGGTCGCCCTCCTCCTCCACCACGATCTCGTCGTCGCCCTCGGCGCCACCGGCCGTAAAGAAGCTCGTCGGGGGCAGCTGCATCTCGTCGCCGACCACTACCACCTGGCGCGCGCGGCTGAGCGCGGGCACGGCCTCCTCGGTCGGAATCTGGCTGGCCTCGTCGAAGATCACCACGTCGAACAGGTCCGGCGACAGCGGCAGCGTGTCGGATACCGACAACGGGCTCATCAGCCAGATCGGCTTCAGGTCGTTGATGACGAGGCCGGTCTCGTCGTCGGAGAGATCGCGGATCGAGCGGTGGCGCATGCTCTTGCCGAACTCATGCTCCAGTTCGCGCCGGCCCGTGGCGTATTGCCTCTTGAACGCCTTGCCGTCGGCATCCAGCATCGTCGCCGACAGCGAGGACACGCGCACATGCTCGGCGAAGTGCTTGTGCCGCGTGGCGCGCACCACCTGGGCGTTCAGCGCGAGCAACTCGCGTTGACGCTGCGCCACGGCGCGCGCCGCCTGTGCCAGCGCCGCGCCGCCGCAGCGCGCCAGCACCGGGTTCTCGCGCGCGAGACGGCGCAGCGCCTCGTCGGCGACCAGCGCCTCCAGCTGCGCCGGGGCATGGTCGAGCCACTGCAGCGTGGCGGCGCAGGCGGAGTCGCCCGCATGCACGGCGCGCAACAGCGGCAACAGGTCCGGCAGCTCGTCGAGCGCTTCGCGCAGGTCGCGCAGCAGTTCGGCGATGTCGCCGAGGCGCGCATCGCCGGCCAGCGCCAGCCCGTCGCGCACGCGCTGCGCGAGCTTCTCCAGCGCCTCGCGCGCACCGGCCTCGGCGCGCGCCGCCGCGATCGGATCGACGGCCTGGCGCAGATGCGCGACCAGTTCGCGCGGGCCCGCGCCCGACTGCAGGCGCTGCTCGAGTTCGCTGAGTGCGCGCAGGAAGGCCTGCATCTCGCTCACGCCGTAGCGGCGGCGGCTGTCGGCATCGGCTGCCGCCAGCGCCGCACACGCGGCGTGTTCGGCGGCCAGCGCTTCCAGCACCTTGCCGTAGCCGGGATGGATGGCGTGCTTGCCAAAGTCATAGCGGCGCTTCAGTTCGCCGCGCAGCCGCCACCATGCGGGCTGCAGCCAGCGCGCGATCGACGGCTCCAGCCGCCGCGCGAGCGCCAGCGCCGACTCGGTATCGCCAGGGCTCAGCTTGTCGTGCCAGTTCGACGTGACGGCGCGCGCGTCCGCAAGTGCCTGCGTGCGTGCGTCCAGGTCCGCGCGGACATCGCGCAGTGCCGCTTGTGCCGGCGAGGCCGGATCGAGCAGGTCCAGGTGTGCGGCAAGGCCCGTGTCGAGCAGCCATTGGCTGTCGACGGCAATGGCGCATGCCTGTTCCAGGCTGGTGTCCGGGCCGGTAAGGCTCGCCGTGCTGTCCAGCAGCGGGTCAAGCGCATCGAACAGTGCCTCGGCGTCCTGGCACAGTCGCTCGGCGCGGCCATACGCGCGCTCGTCGGCCACCAGTTGCGCAGACAGGCGCGCGAACGGATGCGCGGCCAGGCTGTCGAGACCGAAACGCTCGCGCATCGCGCGGTGCACGCGGTGTGCAAGATCGCGCTGGCGGTCCCATGCGGCCAGCGCCGGCAGGCGCTCGCGCATCGCGGGCCCCGCTTCTGGCACGGCAGGGAGCGCTACCACGCGGCGCAACAGTGCACGCACGCTGTCGCCGAGTGGCTCAGGCGCCGCGGCCATTGCCGATTCGAAGGCGTCGATACGATGCTGGTGAGCGGCCAGGGCCTCCGCTACCTGCTTGCGGCGTGCCGCCAGTGCATCGCCGTCGTGCGGCTGCGCGATCCACTGCTCGTAGCAGGCGCGCAGGTCGGCAATGAAGGCCTTCTTGTCGGTCTGCGAGTCGTGGATCAGGCAGCACAGCGAATCCAGCCCGCTTTGCTTGAGCCGATGGAACACCACGTCGAGCGCGGCCCGCTTCTCGCAGACGAACAGCACGCGCTTGCCACGCCCCGCGTAGTCGGCGATCAGGTTCGTGATGGTCTGCGACTTGCCCGTGCCCGGCGGGCCCTGGATGATGAAGCTGCGCTGGCCGCGCGCAAGGCCGACCGCAGCGTTCTGCGTCGCATCGGCCGCCACCACGTTCCACTGCTCGGCCGGCGCGAGCGGCGCGGGCGCTTCCGTCTCCACGTCGCGCGGCTCGATCGAGAACACGCGGTCGAACGCCGGATTCGCGCCGGGCTCGTCGAGCAGCTGCGCGTAGTCGCGCACCAGCGACATCTTGCGATAGTTGAAGTTCGCGAGCGTCACCTGCGTCAGGTCCAGATCCCAGGCATAACGGTGGCCCTCGGACGCCTCGAGCACGAAACCCTGGCGCTTTTCGCTTTGCGCCGCGGCGGCGCCGCTCATCTGCGGCTGGCGCGGGCCGGCACCCGGGGGCGCGCCAGCCTCGAAACGCTGCGGCAACTCGCTCGGCCGCACCCAATGCTCGAACAGCGCGCGGCCCAGCGGGCGGTAGTCGTCCTGCGCATAGCTGTACGGCGGCAGCCAGCCGCCCGTGCGCGCAGCGGCCGTGCCTGGCCTGCGACGCTGGAACTGCTGCATCCGCTGCAGCGCCTTCTGCCGCACCAGCCGTACGGCGGCCTTGTCGACGAGGCGCAGCTCCACCGAAGGCTCGGAACGGCGAATCTGCGCGAGAATGCCGGCATGGATCTCCTCGAGCGACGTCTTGCCGAGATCCACGGTCTCCTCGAGCCGGATGTCATAGAGCTGGCTCAGGTAATGGCGCAGCACCGGGTTGAACTCGGCTTCGCCGCCCGCGCACTGGATCACGTACTGGTCGCGCACGCCCTTGCGCCTGACCAGTTCCACCGGCAGCCACAGCAGCGGCGTCACGATGCGCTCGTCCGGCGCCTCCTTCAGGTTGTGCCAGCGCAGGAACGCCACCACCAGGCGCAGGTTGCTGAAGCCATATTCGGCGCGATCGCGGCGCGTCTCGGCGATCAGGCGGTCGAGCGATGCCGGCAGGTATGGCTGGTCGTCGAAGCGCAGCCAGCGCTGCAGCGACACCGGTTTGCCCGCCACCAGATCGGCTGCGAACGGGCCGCCCCAGGTGCAGATATGCTCGGGCCGCACGCTTTCGACCTGCAGCATCAGCGGCACGCTGGCCACCGTCAGGTTGACACTGGCCGCGGTCGGACGGAAGTGCAGCAGGCGGTTGCGCCGCGACAGGTCGAACAGGCGGTCACGCAGGTGCGTGAGCACGGCGGCACGCCGCGGCGTGGCGCCAGTCGTGCCAGCCAGCGCCCGTTCCACGTCCAGGGCTGCCGGCTGCTCGCGCCATGTGCGCAGCCGCGTCACGAGCGCGGCGACATCGGTGGCGCGATCGTGGCGGTTGATCCAGGTCATCTCGACGATCACCGCGGCGACGATCGGGTGCAAGCGCTCGTGCAGCAGGAACAGGTTGCGGCGGTGCGCCACGAAGCTGCGCAGATCGTGCTCATCGGCGAAGTCCAGGCCGCAGGCGAGGCTCGCCAGCACCATGCCGAGCAGGAAGACATCGCCGATCTCGTCATGGTGGCCCAGAAGCCCTTCCCAGCTCGCCGGCCCGCGCAGGTAGACCGGGCGCTCGATCGGCGCGGTGGCATCAAGCTGCAAGGCCAGGTCGGTCTGGTCGCGCTGCCCGTCGTCGGCGTGGCCGAGCTGCAGCGCGCCGACGATATTCAGGCCCGAGGCCGGATGCGGCTGCACGCGATGCACCGCGCCGAGGTCCATGACGGGGAGTTCGCCATCCGGCCGCCGCAGGCGCAGCGCGCCGTCCTCGCTCACCAGTATGCTGTCGGGATCGAGTGCCGCCACCCTGCCCTGCGCATGCAACGCGGCGACCTGCGCGAACAGGGGCAGCACCAGCACCAGGACGTCGTCGACAGGCAGCGCCGCGCCCGCCTGCGCATCGATCAGTGACCGCAGCGTGCGCGGCTCGCCGCTATCGTTCATACCGGCGATGGTGTTCGTGCCGTGGGTCGTGCTGTCATTCATGCCCGGCCCTCCCTGGCCCGTTGGTGATCGGACTGGCGATCGAGCTGGCGCTGGTAGCGGTCCAGTTCGCGCTTGCCGAAGCCGGCGTCGCGGCGCAGGTTACCTTGCAGCGCTTCGACGCTGCCGAGCCCCTGAGCCATCTGGCCGGCGCGCAGCAGGGCCGCGTCCTGCTGGTCGGGGTCCGCGAGTGCCAGGTCCATCATCAATGCGTTCAGATAGCCGCGAACGCTGTCGTCGATCACGCCCTGCCCCAACTTTTCGGGATCGATCGCCGGTTCATCGTCACGCCAGTCCGGGAACATCATGCGCACCTGCGCAAGCACCGCCTCGCTCGCCAGCGGCGTGCCGGCGAGAAAGTGAGCCAGGAATCCGCGCGTGAGCGCCTGCAACCGGACCTGTCCGGGAAGGTCCAGCTTTTCCAGCGCCAACGGGCCGTGCAGGCGGGATTCGATCCACGGATCAAGATCGGCCGCGCCCTCCCACCACAGCGCCAGCGCGCGGGCGCGGATAAAGGTCTCGGGGTGGCTGTGGGCGGCGCTCGCGCCCGGCTCGCTGGATTCGATCTCGACCGCCTGGCGCAGGTAGGCGGCCGCGTCCACGCTGCCCATGCCGGTCTGCACCTTGACCAGCGTCGACACCGCCGGCGCCACCGCACCGGCCGCCACGGCGCCGCCACGGTCGGCAAACAGTTCGGTGTGCAACGCGTAGCGCCGCCAGGTCTCGCGATGGCTGGCACTCGCGCCTGGCGCGGCCAGTGCGTCGTTCAGGATGCGGTCAGCCACCAGGAACTGGTTGTCGTCGCGCGACCACAGCAGGTAGTGGGCCAGCTCGTGGCCGAACACCGCCAGCAGTTCCGGCGGCGCGAGCCGCTCCAGCAGCGGACCCTGCAGGACGATGTGGACCTCCCCGGGCACATAGACCAGCGACGCGTTCATGTCCTGGCCCGGTGACTGGTAGAGCGTTGCGCGCGCTTCGACGCCGAGCCGCGACATCGCCTGCGCCAGCGCCGCGTGGACGTCGGCGTGGGCGTCAGCCTCGATCCGGTAGGTGTCCCGCAGCAGCATCGAGCGCAACGCGTCGCGGTGGTCTGCGCCGGTAGCGCGAGCGCTGGCCCAGCGCCAGACCTCAGGCTCGTGGCGACGCAGATAGTCGACCACCGTTGCGTGATAGGCCAGCGGCAGCAGCGCGCCGCGATCCGGGGCTTGAGAGTCCATGCGGGACGTTCCAGGGTTGGTGGTAGCCGATTCTACAAGGTGGCGATCGCCAGGGGAGCCTCCGCGGCAACTTCCCGCGCGAGCCTGTCCGCATGCCGCGCCGTGTAAACTCCCGCACTGGCCGATCGCCGAACATCTCCTACCTGAGAAAGAACATGACTCGACAACCACTTCGTACGCTGTGCCTGACCCTGCTGCTGAGCGCTGCCATTGCCCCGGCGCTGGCCGATGACCTGAAGAACGCTGCGGGAGGCGGCCTTGGTGGCGCCGCGGGTGCGGCCCTCGGTGGCGCACTAGGCGGCAGCACGGGCGCCGTGATTGGTGGTGCGGTGGGTGGCGGTGCGGGCGGCGCGGTGACTGCCAACAAAAAGGAACGCACGGGCGCCATCGTGGGTGGCGCGCTCGGCGGCGGCGCAGGCGCGGCGGCCGGCAATGCCCTGGGCGGCCGGACCGGCGGCATCGTGGGTGCCGCGGCCGGCGGTGCAGCGGGGTCGGCGCTGGGCGGCAATGTATCCCGCAACAACCATGCCGATAACCACGAAAGCGGCAATCGCGGCAATCGCGGCAAGCACAAGGGTCAGAACAAACATCGCCACAACGACTGAGCGAGACGATGCACGGGCGCCCGGCGGCGCTGGCGAAAGCGTCCGCCGCGGCCGCCAGCCACGGCGTCACTTCGAGGTTTGCATGACCGCCAATAAATCTCGGCGCTCGAGGCTTACCGGTTGCTCGCAAGCGTGTTATAGAGCCAGGCAAAGAAGCTCCCGGCGGCAAAGAACCAGATCGCGAACAGAAAGCCTGGATAGACGATAGACCACCAGGACAGGGGCTCACCAGTTCGCAGTCGTCGGAATTCAAGTCCGTGAAAAAGCGCATTCACGAAATCCATGAAAGGCTCGGGGAATACCAGCCAAACTACGGTGCACAAGGTATAAAACAGCAAGATCGTGGCTGACAGTGTCACGCCGGTTCTAAAGGGCTTCATAGTAGCCTCCATCTCCAACGGTTTCCGCATGACCTCAATGAGGCTTGGCTCGAGGAACGTCACCTTCGCCGAAGTGCGGGATGAAGCCGGGAGTCTTTCTGCGATAATCCTCATACTCCTGACCAAATGCAGCCAGTGCGTCCTGCTCTTCGGCATGGGCAAGTCGTACGTACATCCAGACCAGGATGGGGAACATCACCAGCGTGAGTATCGTCGGCCATTGCAGCAGGAATCCGAACATGATCAGGATGAATGCAACATACTGCGGATGCCTCATGCGTGCATAGAGCCCCGATGTGGCCAAGCGCTGCTCCTGTTGGGCCTTGTACAGGACCCGCCAGGCAGCCGACAGCATCAAGAACCCGCCGAAAATCAGGATGTCACTAGCGATGTGAAATGGCCCCAGGTGCGGATTCCCTTGCCAGCCGAGAATCATCTCCGGGAGATGGCCTGCATCGTGGGAAAGGAAATCGGTACCCGGGAACTTCGCCGACAGCCATGGCAACAGGAAATAGATGGTCAGGGGAATGCCATACATTTCGGTGAAGAGCGCCACAATGAACGCCGAAAAGGCACCGAAGGAACGCCAGTCCCGCGATGTCTTCGGCCTAGTGAAACTGAAGGCGAAGATTAGGAAGACCGCAGAGTTAATGATCACCAGTGACCAGAGACCGTAGCCGCTTTGCGCATTGGATTCCATCATCGTTCTCCCCTCGTGTCCGAGCCCTTCGAGCCGTCACGCTGTCCATGTCCCTGGACATGGCCGTGGTGCATGAAGAGATGCATCAGTGGGCATGCAGCCAGGAGCAGGAACGGCAAGAACTGAATGACGTGCGCCCGGTGCTCCGTCCAGAGAAAGTAGCCAATGACCAGAACGAACCCAATTGTGACTACCTTGGAGCGGGAAATCTTTCGCTCGGTATCGTCCCGGGACTCATGATTGCGGTGGTCGTGATTCATGCCGTCCTCCAATGAGAAGGCCCTCGGATGTCGCTCAGCAGCACCGGCGGCGGCGATGATGTCGGTGCACATGTCCTTCTGGTTCTTGCCGAAAGACTGTGCCAGACGCCTCAGATTCGAAGAGGAGGATGTGCCCCTCGATGTTTTACATGATCGCGTGCGCCGTATTTACCTTGTTGCCGGCGACGGGGTATCGAGCAGTGGCGCTCTACACCCGCGTTGTGTAAGGGCAGCCCACCGTCTTGATTTGTTCGATGGCTCATGAATCGTCGCCACGCTATCAGAGCTGCGACACCCATCCCAAGAAAAATCCACGCCAGAATCTGCGAGAGCCAGGTCATGTGGAGGTCCTCCGCTTCAAGGATTGCCGCGAACCTTGCGCTCACGGTCCACCGCCTGCTGAATGTCGCGTTCGCACTGACGCGAAAGCTGCCAGCTCATCCACATGACGACGATTGGGCAGGAGAGCAGAAGGATAGCGAGCAGTATCGTGAGTGGTGAAATGCCAAACCAGTACACGACGGCGACGGCTAGCAGCGTCGCCAGTGCCGCGCAAATCCATGCGACAGTGCGCCTCATGTTGCCTCCGTACGGGCTTGGCCAAGCCGCACACGCTTAAGCAACGCGGAGTTGGCCACGACGCTCAATGAAGACAGCGCCATGGCCGCCGCTGCAAGTATGGGGTTCAACAGCCCGAGCGCCGCGATTGGAATGCCTATAGTGTTGTAAATGAACGCCCAGAAGAGGTTTTGCTTGATTTTGCGCATCGTGGCGCGGGAGAGCTGGATAGACGCCACTACGTCACGAACATCATTGCGGATGAGGATGATGCTGCCCGTCTCCTTGGCAACGTCAGAGCCAGAGCCGATAGCGATACCGATGTCGGCCGCCGCAAGTGCTGGTGCGTCGTTTACGCCATCGCCCACCATCGCCACGACATCGCCCTGTTTTTGGAGGTCATGGATGGTTTGGACCTTGTCTTCCGGCATGACCTCGGCAATCACGCGGTCGATGCCAACCTGCCGGCCAATGGCTTCGGCCGTGCGGCGATTGTCACCGCTGAGAAGAACCACTTGGATGTTGCGCGACTTCAAGGCGGCCACAGCCTCAGCCGCCTCCGGCTTGACCGTGTCCGCGACGGCCACCACGCCAAGCAGGCTGGTGGCGGCGCCAACCAGCATCGCGGTCTTCCCGTCGGCCTCGAGCCGGCGGAGAACAGGTTCGACATCACCAATCGGAATCCCCTGGCGTGCAAACAGACGCCGGTTTCCCAGCCACACCTGCTGGCCTTCAACCTGTCCGTGAATGCCCATGCCAGACAGCGCAGTAATGCCGGTTGCCATGGGAATGGCCACACCGCGATGCTGGGCGGCACGCACGATGGCTTCGCCCAGAGGGTGCTCAGACCTACTTTCCACCGCGGCCGCAAGGGTCAAGAGAGTTGATTCCTCCTGATTCGACAATGAGATGACATCGGTGACAGTAGGCTCTCCGCGCGTAATCGTGCCCGTCTTGTCAAAGACAACCGCCGTCAGTTTCTCGGCGCGCTCCAGCACTTCGCCACCGCGTATCAGGATGCCATTGTCTGCCCCCTTGCCGACGCCAACCATCAGTGCCGCAGGTGTCGCGACACCCAGGGCACATGGACAAGAAATAATCAGAACCGCGACAAACGCAAGCAGCCCATGGGGGAAATGCCCCGCCACGGTCCACCCAACCAAGGCCAACATGGCAACCGAGACAACCGCCGGCACAAAGTAGCCAGTGACCTGATCAGCGAGGCGCTGAATCTGCGCGGTGCTGGCTTGGGCATCCTCGACCATCCTGATAACTTGGGCGAGCGCGGTGTCAGCGCCGATCTTGGTCGCCTGGAAGGTGAAAGCACCGCTGCGGTTCAGGGTCCCGCCAATGACGGCGGTACCGGGCTTCTTCTCAACGGGCATCGACTCGCCAGTCAGCATCGACTCGTCGACACTGGTCTCCCCCTCGACGATCTTGCCATCCGTGGGAATCTTCTCGCCCGGGCGCACTACGACCGCCTCGCCGACCATGATGCTTTCCGCCGGAATCTCGGTTTCCTTCCCGTCGCGGATGACGTGGGCTACCGCGGGACGCAGGTCAAGCAGTCGGCGAACGGCGGCAGAGGACTTCTTCTTGATGATTTCCTCCATGTACTTACCCAGCAACACGAAGGCGATAATCACCGCGGATACCTCGAAGTAGACGTCCCGCTCTTCCACTTCTACGGGTAGCCACGACGGAAAGAACAGGACCACCACGCTGTAGAAATACGCCACGGATGTTCCCAGGGCGATGAGGAAGTCCATGTTGATGTTGCGCGTCCGGATGGCGTTCCACGCGCCCTTGTAGAAGCTCCAGCCGCCAACGAACTGCACAGGCGTTACCAGCAAGAACAGCCAGATCCCCCACGTGAACCATGGCAGCGCCGGAATCGGTGCCCACGTCAGCAGCGTCGCACCGGCCGCCAACGCCAGGAAGGCGCCGGCCCGTAGCACTGCCAACGCGAGGACGCCGGTGAGCGCTATCGTCACGCGCGTCTTCATGGCCTTCAACTCGCTCTCCGGCGACTCGAAGGTCCGCAGGCAACTCTCGCTGCAGAAGTAGTACTTGCGGTTGCCGCGCTCTGTCGACAGGGCCGTAGGCTTGTCGACCATCATGCCGCAGATGGGATCCTTGGCGAGTTGCCTGGAGCCACCGCGGGGCGGCGCGTGAGTAGTCATGGCGGGCGGCGCAGCGCTAGCATCTGCCAGGGGAAGCTCGCCTGATGGCCGGGGAATATATTGCGCAGGGTTGGCGAGGAACATCTGCTCGCAATGTTTTGAGCAGAACCAATAGCGCCTTTGGTTGACATCTGCACTGGCAGCAGCATCCCCGGGAGAAATTGCCATGCCACATACCGGGTCCCGTACTGGCACGTGACCTGTGCTCGCATCTTGGACGGCGACTTGAGGTGCCTGCGCATCGCCAGTACCGTAGTCGTCCCCTACGGGAGTCATAGACTTGGTCGGCATCTCATCCTCCTGGGGGCGATGGAGCAAGGCAGGACTTACATTTTCAGTATCGACACCCAAGAGAACTGGTTCTTGATGCCAATCAAGGAACGCGAATGCAGCGACGCCGTCGCGTGGCGACCCGGGTGCGCGACAGCGCACGAAAACTCAGGAGATGGTGCGGGACACCGGCGCCGCGCGTTCGGAAGATATGCTCAGCAGTCGCCGGGCCTGCCGGGCTCAGAAGACAGGCAACGTTCCGGTCGCCAGTTCCTTGACTAACGTGGGAAGGTCTGCCAGCTGCTGCCGGGCGATTTCACGGATGTGGTCATGTTCCACGGTCGTGAGCCTGTCTTCTGCAACAACATTGATGGCAACCAGCTGCGGCTGGTCGATTGGCCTTCCAATGCCGGAGAGAAGGCGGACAACAACCATATCCAAATCGGCTACGTCCGTCAGAATGCGCGCAGCCAATTGGTGGGCGAGCACATTGTAGAGCTTGCCAACATGTGCCGCCGGGTTCTTCCCTGCGGTGGCCTCCAGTGACATGGGGCGATACGGTGTAATCAAGCCATTGACCCGGTTTCCCCGACCGACCTGTCCGTCATCGCCGTGCTCCGCGCTCAGGCCAGTGACGGTCAGATAGACGCCACTCTCGTCATGGGCACCCAGGTCGTCCAGAGTATTGATGGCAATCTCGCACGCCGGTTGAATGCGCTCGGCAAGATACGACGCTATCCGCTCCTTCAGTGCGAAGTACTCTTTAACCCCGCTTACGTATCGGTCAACAAACGCCAACGCGATAGTAAGGTGGCGGCTCGCATCGAGCCGACTGCCCATGATCTTGAAATCGTGTCCTGCCACGTTGAAAGCGGCCTTGAATTCACTTGAGCGTAATAGTTGGGCGGATGAAAGCACGGCCATTTCGAGGTTTGAAAGAGGTGCGTAACCCACGCCAAAAGACGTGTCATTGGATAGCGGAATGGTTTGGGTACCAGTCACACGCCGGAGGTTTGGGGCCGACGGTCGAAGGATGGGCTCAATCTCGATTTCGCAACCGATTGTGCCCAGGTGGTCCCTGAAGTACTCGCGGATGGCCGACTCGACGATGACCTCCGCCTTGGCGGATGACAATTCGGTGACGGGTCCCGACACCAACAGGCGCATTGGCCGCAAGAGCTGGCCGCCGCCGAATTTTGGTGCACTGATGCCGCCGATGAGTAAGGCCTTGTCCAGGTTGAAATGCTGGATGACTCCGTAGGCGTCCAGGTACGCCCGACACAGGGCACGGGCCGCAGCCTCAACCGCACCATCGCAAAGGCTATCCGGGTGTCCGACGCCCTTGTGCTCGCACATCTCGGTCGGTCCTATCCACCCTGGGGCAGTAGAAACGGAAATCGCAATGGTCCCGGCGGTCGACATCACTCCCCCCAGCACGGAAGCGCCATATGGCCATTCTATGCTGCCGGCCCATGGCCCTAAGTTTGCCTTTTTCGAATGCTAACCTTCTGTCGAGCCTGCAGCGCAAGCGTTGGATTTGAGCCAGGTATGTGTGCCCGGTCTACCATTAACAACACATACTTTGAATGACCGAGACGGGTTGGCCTGGCCGCAGGCCTCCTCCACCAGGTGGGGCAGCCTTACTTCGGCGGGGTGGGTCATTTTTACATCGGGGCTTACAGGAAAGAACCTGTTGACGTGGATCAATGACCCGCGCCGGCCAGCCACTATCTTGGTGAAGCACAACCCTCACAAGCGTTTGAACGGGCATGCAACGATAACCTACGCACTGGCCCAAACTGTGGGCCGGGTTGCGTGGCAGCACAGACAGGAGAAAAGCATGATTAATGCAACAAGTGAGTTCAGGCCCTTGGATCCTGGCCGCGTCAACTTGGGAGATCCCCTTGAAGTGCAGTACTGGTGTCGCGAACTGGGCTGCAGTGAGCGGGATCTGGAAGACGCCGTGAGTACGGCCGGAGACCACATCGCGGCGGTGCGCGACCAGTTGGAAGCGAAATAGCCAGACACACGGCCTGGCTGAATCCCATTTCCATCCAACCCAGCAGTTCGGGAACGATGGCGACTCACGTTAGCCGCTGCTGCGGCAAATGCCGGCGCATTGCTCAAGTTGCTCGTTAGCCCGGACCTCGGCCAGAGAAATCGCCATGCGAGCAATTGCCGCTGGATAGTGCGTAAATGGAAGCCGAGGTCAAATTGCTCAGAGGAGGACTTGCATGAAGTATCGGAATTCCGACAAGTGGCGTGCCGCCACTGTGGTGTCCCGAATCGCGTGGCAGGCGGCCTTATAAGGCGTTGAGCGGAATCTTCAGATAGCGAACTCCATTCGCCTCAGGCGGAGGCAACTCACCGGCCCGGATGTTGACCTGTACAGACGGTAATATCAGCGTCGGCATCGCCAGCGTTGCATCACGCGCCTTCCGCATGCCCACGAACTGCTCCTCGCTCACACCGTCGTGCACGTGGATGTTGCATTTCCGCTGCTCACGCACCGTCGTCTCCCACGTAGGCCCGCGCCCTTCGGGCGGATAGTCGTGACACATGAACAATCGCGTCTCATCCGGCAGGTCCAGCAGCTTGCGGATGGAGCGATACAACTCGTGTGCGTCGCCTCCGGGGAAGTCGCAGCGGGCAGTGCCGACGTCCGGCATGAACAGCGTGTCGCCGACAAAGACTGCATCCCCAATCTGGTATGCCATGTCAGCAGGGGTGTGCCCTGGCACGTGAATCGCCTTGCCGGTCAGCCCACCGATGGCGAAAGTCTCGCCGTCCTCAAACAGGTGGTCAAACTGTGAACCATCGAGGCGGAACCCCGGCTCCAGATTGAAAAGCTCCTTGAACACGCCCTGCACACGACGGATGTTCTGGCCGATGGCAATGCAGCCACCCAGTTGACGCTTGAGGTAAGGCGCCGCAGAGAGGTGGTCGGCGTGCGCATGTGTCTCAAGAATCCATTCGACCCGCAGCCCATGCTCACGTATGAATGCGATGACCTTATCCGCGCTTGCCGTCGATGTCCGACCTGACTTTGGGTCATAGTCCAGCACCGAGTCGATTATGGTGCACTCGGAGCGCCCCTCTTGATAGATCGCGTAGGTCACGGTCCAGGTGGCCGGGTCGAAGAACGGTTGAATGGTCGGTTGCATGCTTGGCCCCTTGGATGCAAACATTCTATTCACACACATTCTATTTTTCAATATACTATTGATGTACGAAGTGTAGACGACCTATGAACCAGCCGCACCCAACTATCGACCTCGCCACCATGCAAGCTGCCGCAACAAACGCCTGCGCCCTGCTGAAGGTGCTCGCCAATCCGGACCGCCTGCTGCTGATGTGCCAGCTGTCACAGGGCGAACTGTCTGTCGGCGAACTGGAGGCGCAACTCGGCATCCGGCAGCCGACGCTGTCCCAGCAACTCGCCGTGCTCCGCGAAAACGACCTGGTGGCGACGCGCCGCGACGGCAAGAGTATCTTCTATTCGGTGGCAAGCGCACAGGCGCTCGCGGTCATGACCGTGCTTTATCAACAGTTCTGTGCTGACACGTCAGGGGACGCAACATGCTGATTGACCTCGCTAACTTTACGCCTGGCCTGTCACTAGCTGGCGGACTCATCATCGGCGCGGCGGCAGCCGTCCTGGTGCTGTTCAACGGGCGGATTGCCGGCATCAGCGGCATCCTCGGCGGCTTGCTCAGCCTGCCACGCGCCGACATGGCCTGGCGAGTGACCTTCCTCATCGGTCTGGTCGGCGCTCCTGTCATTGCGAGCCTGCTCGGCCAGCCCGCCGTGGCAGATATCCAGGCGAGCTGGGGCCAAATCCTGGTCGCGGGCTTTCTGGTCGGCCTTGGCACCCGCTACGCCAGCGGCTGCACTAGCGGCCACGGTGTGTGTGGCATCTCGCGCGGCTCCGTCCGCTCGCTGGTCGCCACCCTGACCTTCATGGCGGCGGGATTCCTGACCGTCTTCGTGCAATGGCACGTGATTGGAGGCTGATATGACCGCCATTACTGCACTGCTTGCAGGCCTGCTCTTCGGCGTTGGCCTGATGGTCTCCGGCATGGCCAATCCGGCCAAGGTACTGGGATTTCTCGACCTGGCTGGAACTTGGGACCCGTCGCTGGCGTTTGTGATGGTCGGCGCCATCGCTGTCGGCACCCTTGCGTTCATTGTTGCGAGACGGCGCAAGCGCTCATTCCTGGGGCTGCCTGTGCAACTACCGGCCAGCACGACCGTGACGCTTCGGCTGGTACTGGGTAGCGCCGCGTTCGGCATCGGCTGGGGGCTGGCCGGCTTCTGCCCGGGTCCCGCGCTGGTGGCCCTGGGTGCTGGCTATCCCAAGGCAGTTGGCTTTGTCGCCGCCATGATGGCAGGCATGCTCGCCTTCGAAGTCCTCGAGCGGGCGAAATCGAGCCTGCAGCGCGCCTAAGCAGCAGCGATTGCACTACCGCTGGGAAACGTTGAACCGATGGAAAATATCATTGCCAGCAGCGCGCTGCTCGGCGCTGAAGTTGGCCTCATCCTGGCATTGCGCTGAATCATGACCGAACATCCAGATAGACGTCAGAGTGTAAGAGTACGCCGAGGGGAGTGTTGGATGGCCAACCCCAACTGCCCTCGGTTCGCACAATTTCTTCCTTACCAAGGAGCCCGCCATGCAAGCAAATGTTGGAACCATTGACCGAGTCCTCCGCATTGTGATTGGACTGGTCTTGATTAGCCTGGCCGCGACAGGCCGCGTTGGTGCCTGGGGCTGGATTGGCATTCTCCCACTGCTGACAGGTATCGTGCGTGTCTGCCCTGCCTACAGCATTCTGGGCGTGAAGACATGCGCCACATCGAGGTCTGACGTGAAGTAACTTCAATTCGACCGGCCTGGCAGCCTCGGGGCTGCACAGCCACCTCGAACACCTGTCACGCGCCCTGCGCAATTCCCAGAAGAAGGGGTTTTCATGAGTGGTATGCCAGAATTCAAGACCGTGATCAAAGATGTGTCGGCGCAAATGCGCCGCCTGCGCGAGACCCAGCCCGAGTTAATGACAGCATTCAGCCAACTGGCAGCGGCTGGCACCAAAGAGGGAGCGTTGAGCAAGAAGACACGCGAGCTGATTGCGCTGGGTATCGCGGTTGCCTGCCGCTGCGATGACTGCATCGGGTTTCATATCCAGGCGCTCGTCAAGCTGGGCACCACTAGGGCTGAATTGGAGGAGGTGCTCGGAACCGCCGTGTATATGGGCGGCGGGCCTTCGATGATGTATGCCACACACGCGCTCGCGGCCTTTGACGAATTCTCTTCCTAACGCAGCTGGGGCGCTTTCCGAGCTTGATGCGCTGGGGGGGCCAGCGAACATACCCTGCTCTGCTCAAGGATCCCATCGAGCGTGAGCACTTGTAACCCAATGGCAGCGACGACGATGGCAGTGAACAGAGGCGACGCGGGCACCAGATCCCGAAAGCGCGCCGCCAAAGATGGCTGAAACTCCCCGATGCCCCCTCCATACGGCCGACTTCCATCAAGACGAATGCGAAACCGACCAGCGCTCCAGCTCGCGCAGTGTGCCCCTAGTCCTGCACCAAGCACTTTCCACGTATCCAGTTAGGTAATCCAGTTCGAGAGCGAGTGACCGGATTCAAGAAGAGGACCAAGGTATTCGTTGCCTCGCGTGACACCGGGCGCGAACTGCCCTCCCAGCCACGCTGCCAGACGGACCATGAACCCGGATGCACCGAGTCCGTGGCCAGTCAGCAGGAAAGCCAAGAGCAACACCATCCCTAGCGCAACACCGCCAAGAAGGGAGGGCCAGAACGACCGTACCTGCCAGGACGCTGCTTTGTCCTTGGTTGCCAATCCTGAGGAGGCTACCGTGGCATCTGCCTCCACATTTGATGGTTCAGCATCATCTGTTCCATCATCATGTGGTGGAGGTCCATATATTGGTCTGACATGTACTGCCGCTCTCTCAGTTGCTCAGGCGTGAGCTTTGAGTAGTAGCCCCCCATGTTTTGCCACCCCATCATAGGCCCGCCCATCATGCCCCCACCGTGCATTCCCGGGCCACCCATACCCCGCCTACCCGGGCCCCCCATCATTCCCGGTCCCCCTAGCCCACGCATCATGCCCATCGTGCTCTGCATAGTCACCCCGTGGGCTTCAAGCAGCTTCTGCCGTTCCTTTGGATCCTGGGTCTGCCGAATCTTGTCCATTTCTTCTTGCAGCTTCTTGATGTTCTCCTGGACCTGTGCCGCCTGCTTGTCGAACTCGGAAATGTTAACTTTCTCTTGTGTGGTTTGACTGCCCTTGCTCGCAGGCTTTGCTTGCTGCGCTACCGCTGGAACGGTAGAAAGTGCGAACGCCGACAGAACGGTAATGAGAATTTCCTTTTTCATCGTTACTCTCCTCCTATGAATTACTGAAAGAAGACATGCACAGCGAGCTGCGGAGCTTAGCGCTGGGATTCTGGGTGACCGCCCTAGTAGGGCAGGCCCTCTTCAATGGGCAAGGATGGGTCCCTGGACCACTCGTTCCAGGAGCCAAGATAAAGCCGCACGTCTTCGATGCCAGCCTCCTCCAGCGCGACAAAGGTATTGGAAGCACGCGCTCCTTTGAAGCAGAAGACCACAACGGGTGTGTCACGGCGAATTCCGACAGTGGCGCACTCAGCAAGAATTTCCGCTGGTGATTTGAACATTTGCCCAGCCTGCGTCGGCTTCATCATGCGATACCACTCGAGCCAGACTGATCCGGGAATGCGGCCCTTTCGTGGACAGAAGTCCTTGCCATAAGGAGATGAACTCTCCCCAATCCACTCATCGACATCTCGTACGTCGAGTTTTACTGTGTGCGGGTCTGCGACCGCTTTCTTCATCTCGGTCACGTCGACGAGGATGCTGCTTCCAGCCGTTCCGGAAGGGAATGTGACAGGTACCGGCGTAGGCACTTCCGTTGCGCTTGGTAACGCCGCCGCTCGCCATGCGCTGTAGCCACCGTGGAGCACCTTGATTCTGTCCCGAGGATAGCCAAGATAGCGAAGCAGGACGTAACCCCGACAGGACTGCCCGAACCCTGTTGTCATGGACTGCTCATAAATGACGGCAGTTTCCTTCCCGGACAGGCCAGCCTTTGCAAACGCCTCAGTGAATGTTTCGCGCAACGCGGCCAAGCCCTGCGGCGTGGTGCTTGCCAGGTAAGTAAATATCTCGTGGATATTGACCGCCCCGGGCAAGTGGGCTTCCGTGTAGCTTGCCGCATCCCTCGTATCGACCAGGACCACGGGCTCGGCCTTTATGATGGCCGCCAATTCCTCAGGTGTAATGAGAACTCTCGAGTACATGACAAGCCCCTCATACAGTTGCCTCGCACATTCGTTTGCAAACACGACCATGCTTAGTTGGGTAAGGCGCTTTCAGCTGAGGGCCCCTACACGAATGCCAATGCAGGAGCCGATAGGCTGAACATCCGTGAGTGGAATCTAGGTGAGAAGGGGGAGGCCACCTTGATGACCATCAAAGAAACCCTAAGGAGAATGCCGTTAGTGCCCTTGCCGGTCGTCGCCGTACCTGAGCACCTACAATTTGAATTGTGCTGTTCTGCGCCCTCGCGGATCAGCCCTGATTGCCCTTCGAATACACGGCGGAACGCAAGCGCAGCGCGCATCATTCGGCTTGCCTGCCCACGCAGCTTGTTTGTTCGCATCAGCCTGCCATCGCCACCTTCGCCACCATGCCGATAGCGATCAGGCCTGCGACCACGGCAAAACCTTGCTGCAGCCTTGCGCCGCTCAGCCGGCTCGCGAGCAGTCGGCCACCCAGCATCGCCAGCATGGCACCGGCGGCGAACGGCACGCCGACCTGCCAGTCCATGCGTCCGGCAATGGCAGTCGTGATGACGCCCGAAGCCGACACCAGCGTGATGACCGCCAGAGATGTCGCGACAATGGTATGCAGCGGCGCATTGGTGGCCTTCTTCAAGGCGGGAACGATGACAAAGCCGCCACCAACGCCGAGCAGCCCCGAAAGAAAGCCGGCGCCTGCGCCCGACAGCGCGAGGGCACGCGTGCACAAGGCAGTCCAGACAAAGCGTCCCGTCTGGTTGTCGAGCCGGCAAGGCTGCGCGGATTGGGCGGCTTCGGCTGCCTGTAGCGCCCTGCTCCCGGCTGCCTGCCTGAACATCCGCCATGCCACGAACGCCAGCACAGCGGCAAAGAGCAGCGTCAGCGGGCCGTTGGGCAAGCGATGAGCAAACCACAGGCCAACGGGCGAGAACAACGTGCCCGACACCGCCATCAGCAGCGCGGCGCGGTAGCGTACGACGCCGGCACGCAGGCCAAGCATTGCGCCGACGGCCGCCGACAGGCCTACCGCGAGCAAGGCGACCGGTGCCGCCTCCGCCACGCTCAGGTGCAGGACAAAAAGCAACAGCGGTACGGCAAGAATGGCGCCGCCCGCGCCCGTGAGCGCGAGAATGAGGCCGACAACGGCACCCAGTGCCGCGCTGGTGGCAACAATGTTTTCCATCTGGTCATTCACTCAAGATCCGGCGGCTACGCGAATCGCACCGCGAGGCAAGCGGCCAGCGCCATCGCGCTCGCCCAGCCTGAGAGCAGCCGACGTGCCACGGCATGCACCGGAACAAAGCCGACACCGCGAACCAGTGCCGCGCTCATCGCCCAGCACAGCAAGGCCGCGGCAAGATGCGTGCGGCCAGGATTGGCCGCGATCAGAAAGCGGGGATCAACACTGACGACAAGCATGACGACGACCCCCGCCATCAAGGCCGGCCAGTGCATGCCGGGCTGTTGCAGCTTCGCCGGCCGACTCATATGTCTTCCTCCCGGCTGGCGCGGCGCGCCTCCTCGTTCTCGCCCCACATGGCGTTCATCACGGCAAGCAGCACGGCAAATCCCACGCCAAGAACCCAGCTGAAGTACCACATTCGCAAACTCCTTTGATATCAGTAGGCGCTGTGCTCGTTGGCCTTGACGTATTCGACCGTCACCTTGCCGCGCATGACGCGGTAAGCCCATGATGTGTAGCCGATCACGAGGGGCATGAACACGACGGTCGCGCACAGCATGATCGTCAGCGTCAGCTGGCTGGAAACGCTGTCCCAGACCGTCAGGCTGTGGGCCGGCATGCTGCTCGATGGCATGACGAACGGGAACATGCTCGCGCCCGCCGTGCCGATCACGCCTGTCATGCTCAGGCTCGTCGCAACGAATGCGGCAAGCGTGCGCCCCAGCCGCTGAAGCCAGACTCCGGCCAGCGCGCCCGCCACGGCGAGCACGGGCAGCATCCACAGCGCGGGCACGCGTGCGTAGTTGGCCAGCCAGGCGCCGGCCTCGCGCACCACCGCCTTGGCAGTCGGGTCCGCGACGGCGGCCGGTTCGATCGCCGAGGCGATCCTGTACCCGTCCAGCTTGCCGACCCACAGTCCCGCGGCAACGAAGGCCACGCTCATGGCCAGCGCTGCCCAACCGGTGGCGCGGACCGCGCGCTGCTGCAGCGGCCCCTGCGTGCGGTGCGCAAGATACGCGGCGCCATGCATGGTGACCATGGCGCTGCTGACCACGCCGGCCAGCAGGGCAAAGGGATTGAGCAGCGCCCAGAAACTACCCGTGTAGGTCGACACCATGTAGGCGTCGAAATGGTATGGCACGCCCTGCAGCAGGTTCCCGAACGCCACGCCGAAGATCAGCGGCGGCACGGTTCCTCCGATGAACAGGCCCCAGTCCCAGGTACGGCGCCAGCGCGGGTCGTGGATCTTGCTCCGGTAGTCAAAGCCGACCGGGCGGAAGAACAAGGCCCAGAGCACGGCGAGCATGGCCCAGTAGAAGCCGCTGAACGCAGTAGCATAGACCAGCGGCCAGGCCGCGAAGATGGCTCCGCCACCGGTGATGAACCATACCTGGTTGCCATCCCAGTGCGGGCCGACCGTGTTGATGACGACGCGTCGCTCTTCGTCGCTGCGGCCGATGAAGGGCAACAGCGTGCCGACGCCCATGTCGTGCCCGTCCATGATGGCAAAGCCGACAAGCAGCACCCCCACCAGAAGCCACCAGACCAGCTTCAGGGTCGTGTAGTCAAACATGCGAATCTCCTTATGCGTGGGCGTGGGCGTGGGCGTGGACTGGCTCGTTCTGGTAGCGTCCGGTACCGAGGCTGCCGGGCCCCTGCCGCGCGAACTTGACCATCAGGTAGACCTCGACGATCAGCAGGACGGTGTAGAAGCCGACGAAACCGGCCAGTGACCCATACAGACTGGTGACGCTCAACGTGGAAACGCTGAGATGCGTGGGCAGGACGCCGTAGATAGTCCACGGCTGGCGGCCGTACTCGGCGACGAACCAGCCCAGCTCGCAGGCCAGCCATGGCGCGGGCAGCATCCAGATTGCCCAGCGCAGCAGCCAGGGGCGCGAGCGGAATCGTCCCTTCAGCGTGGTCCAGAACGACAGGGCAAACAGTGCCAGCATCGCGAAACCCAGGCCCACCATGGCACGGAACGCCCAGAACATCGGTGTGACGCGCGGAATGGTGTCGCGCACCGCGCGATCGATCATGTCCGGCGTGGCCTGGCGCACGTCCGTCGTATAGCGCTTGAGCAGGAGACCGAAGCCAAGGTCGGCCTGGTGCTGCTTCAGTGTCGCCAGCGCGTGCGCATCGTCACGATGGCTGCGCAGCGTCTCGAGCGCGGTGACCGCCTGGACGCCATTGAGGATCCGCTCGCGGTTGCGCGCCTGGATCTCGTGGATGCCTGGAATCTCCCGGGAGACCGACCGGGTGCCGATCAGGCCCATGACCCAGGGAATCCGCACCGCCCAGTCGTTGCGCTGCGCGCTCTCGTTGATGCCGGCCACGAGGTTGAACGCTGCCGGCGCGGGCTCCGTCTCCCACATTGCCTCGATCGCCGCCATCTTGGTCTGCTGCGCCTCGCCGACCGTGTAGCCGCTTTCGTCGCCGAGCACGATGACCGAGCAGACACTGGCGAGCCCGAAGGCCGCCGCCACGCGGAAGCTGCGCTTGGCGAACTCCACGTCGCGCCCGCGCAGCAGGTACCAGGCCGACACCGACAGAACGAACATCGCCCCGGTGACATAGCCGGCCGAGACCGTATGCACGAACTTGGCCTGCGCATCGGGATTAAAGACGATGGCCCAGAAGTCGGTCATCTCCATGCGCATTGTCTGCCAGTTGAACTCGGCGCCGACCGGGTTCTGCATCCACCCATTGGCGATCAGGATCCACAGCGCCGACAAGTTGGTGCCAAGCGCCATCAGGGCGGTCACGACCAGGTGCTGCACGCGCGAAAGGCGGTCCCAGCCGAAGAAGAACAGGCCGATGAACGTGGACTCGAGAAAGAATGCCATCAGCCCTTCGATGGCCAGCGGCGCGCCGAAGATGTCGCCCACGTAGTGCGAGTAGTACGCCCAGTTCGTGCCGAACTGGAATTCGAGCGTGATGCCGGTAGTCACGCCCAGCGCGAAGTTGATGCCGAACAGCTTGCCCCAGAAGCGGGTCATGTCCTTCCAGACCACATTGCCAGTCATGACATAGACCGTCTCCATGATGACCAGCAGCCAGACCATGCCCAGGGTAAGCGGGACAAATAAGAAGTGATAGAGAGCGGTGGCGGCGAACTGCAGCCGGGAAAGGTCCACCAGTTGTTCCGGGATCACGGACGGGCTCCTTGCAGGCGAAGGTTGCCGGACACCGTGGGTGCGGCGCGCAGGTGCGCGGAGGCAGAGACGGCGTCGACCGGTACGCGCTGTCCGGCGATGAAGGCCAGCCAGAGCCCCAACAGCAGTAACAGCTTGATTGCCAGGACCCAGCCCAGGTGACGCAGCAGGTTTTGATCGGAAGCGTTCATGACGACACATGAACAAGTTCCGTGCCAACCCGATGCGTTGATAAAAAAGGCTGACAAAACAATGGCTTGCCCGTCCAGCGGACGCAGGCGTTCGACTGCCTCGACTGTCAGGCAGGTGTCACCGCTGCCATCGGTGGCACTGAATGGCAGTGATCTGGCAGGAAAACGGCCGTGCGACCGCCTCGGGCGGATCAGCCGATGCCCAGATCCCGTAGCCGGCGGTAGAGCGTGCGCTCGCTCATGCCAAGGGCGCGGGCAAGTTCGCGACGTGTGCCCCGGAACTGGCGGACCTGCGCGCGCAGCGCCTCGTCGTCAGTCTCCCGGGCGCCTGCCATGCGGTGTGCGACCGGGGCCATGCCCGCTTCCCCCAGTCCTGGCGGGAGATCCTTGGCACGGATGACGCCGTCATCGGCGTACAGGCGGGCGCGATCGAGCACATTGCGCAGTTCGCGGATATTGCCCGGCCAGTGATATGCGCGCATCCGAGCCAGCGCCTCCGCGCTCAGGTGGAGCTGGTCCCTGACCCCGCCCCCGCGCTGCAGGATCGACTCCGCCAGCAGCGGAATGTCGTCGGGCCGCTCGCGCAGCGCCGGCAGGTGGATCGGGAAGGCGGCAATGCGGAAATACAGGTCCTGCCGGAACAGCCCCTGGCTGACCATCTGCTCCAGCGGCTTGTGCGTGGCCGCGACCAGCCGGAAGTCTGCCCGCCGCGTTTCCACGCTCCCCACGCGGCGATAGGTGCCGGATTCGATCAGCCGCAGCAGCTTGACTTGCATCGACAGTGGCACATCGCCCATCTCGTCGAGGAACAGCGTGCCGCCATCGGCGGTTTCGACCAGGCCCGGCTTGCGCGTGACCGCCCCCGTGAATGCGCCCTTCTCGTAACCGAAGAGCTCGCTCTCGAACAGGGACTCGGTAAGGCCCGAACAGTCCACCACGACGAACGGCCCGCTGGCGCGGCTGCTGGCCTCGTGCACCGCGCGCGCGAACATTTCCTTGCCGGTGCCGGATTCGCCGAGCAGCAGGACCGGCAGCGAAGAAGGCGCCACGCGCTGCACCGCCTCCAGTGCGGCGTTGAACGCCGCTGAGCGGCCGACCAGCCCCTCCGCACTCGGACGGGCCGATGCGCTGCGCACCGTGCTCAGCCGCTCGACATAGGCAACGACCTGCTGGTCCTCGTCAAGGATCGGGCGCAGTTCGACGTTCACATGCTCCGGACCGCGCGGCGTGTGGTGGATGTGCAGGACGCGGTCCGGGCCCCGCGTCTCGAACGCCTTGCGCATCGGGCAATGCTCGCCGGCCTGGTCGCATGGTACGTCATAGCCATGCGAAATCCGGTAGCAGTACTGACCGAGGTAGGGGCGCTCGACGGCACCGAACTGCCGGCGGTAGGCAGTGTTGGCGGCCAGGATGCGGTAGTCCGTATCGAGGATGATCATCGGCTGGCTTTCCTGTTCCAGGTAGGAAAGGAGAGCCTGGAGCGTGGCTTGGCGATCCATGGGGCGTGGGGGCTTGGGCGGGGCGGCATCGGGGGGGCCGCGCCATTCTGCCAAATCCCGCCATTACTGCCAAGTGGCAGCGCCACGCTTCGCCAGACGGCAGGCGGAACTGGCCGCTGCGCGCAGAAATCATAAAAAAATCAATAACTTAAGAATCAAATCAGTCTTGGCACGAGTTTTGAGTAGAAGCAGCAGTCCTCTCCTGACCTCGAATTGACCACTCATGACACCGACCAAGCCAAGCCCATCGCACATGGAGATTGAAGCCTTCTTCGATCCCGACACCTCGACGCTCAGCTACCTCGTACTGGACCGCGCGAGCCGGCAATGCGCATTGATCGACAGCGTGCTCGACTACGATCCGAAATCCGGACGCACGCACACGACCAGCGCGGATCGCTTGGTCGAGCGCGTACAGTCGCTCGGCGCGACCGTGCACTGGATCCTGGAGACCCATGTGCATGCGGACCACCTGTCGGCCGCGCCCTACCTCAAGCGCAGGCTCGGCGGCCAGACCGCCATCGGCAGCCACATCACCACCGTGCAGCAGGTATTCGGCAAGTTGTTCAACAGTGGCGCCGACTTCGCGCGCGACGGGCATCAGTTCGACCGTCTGCTGCAGGATGGCGACACCTTCAGCATTGGGGGACTGCAGGCACGCGCCATGCACACGCCGGGGCATACGCCGGCCTGCATGACCTATGTGGTCAGCGACGGCAACGATACCGCCGCGTTCGTCGGCGACACCCTGTTCATGCCGGATTACGGCACCGCCCGTTGCGACTTCCCAGGCGGCGACGCGCGCACACTCTACCGCTCCATCAACAAGGTGCTGAGCCTGCCACAGGACACCCGCCTGTACATGTGCCACGACTACCAGCCAGGCGGCCGGGAGCTGCAATACATGACCACGGTCGCGGACGAGCGCGAGCGCAACATCCATGTGCGCAACGGCATCAGCGAAGAGGAATTCGTCGCCATGCGCCAGGCGCGCGACGCCACGCTGTCGATGCCGACGCTGATCCTGCCTTCGGTCCAGGTGAACATGCGTGCGGGTGAACTGCCGCCGCCCGAGGACAACGGCATGCGCTACCTGAAAATTCCCCTCAACGCGCTCTGAGCCACCCGCCCCAAAGGAACAGACAGACCATGCAACCCCGCGCCCTCACCAACGATCTTTCGGTCAGCCAGCAAATTGTTCCCGACGATGTGCACACCCTGGCCGCCATCGGCTTTCGCTCGCTGATCTGCAACCGCCCGGATGGCGAAGGCCCTGACCAGCCAGGCTTCCAGGAAATCGAGCGCAAGGCTTTCGCACTCGGCCTGCAGGTACATTACCTGCCGGTGGAATCGGGCAAGGTCAGCGACGAACAGGCGCAGGCGTTCGGCCAGCTGCTGGACAGCCTGCCGAAGCCGGTACTGGCCTACTGCCGCACCGGCACGCGCTCGGCCACGCTGTGGGCGCTGTCGCAGTCCGCGCGCAGGCCGCTGCCGGACATCATCGAGCGGGCGGCGGCCGCCGGCTACGACCTCAAGGGCGTCGTCCGGCGCATCGCCAACGGCGGCCGTACACCCGTGGACGTTGCCGATGCCAGCCACGCAGTCGTCATCATTGGCGGGGGCGCCGCGGGAATCGCCGTAGCGTCGAGCTTGCTGGCACGCAAGCCGGGACTGGACATCGCCATCGTCGACCCGGCCGACATCCACTACTACCAGCCCGGCTGGACGCTGGTGGGCGGCGGCGTTTTCGAGCCGGCCCATACCGCGCGCACCATGGCTTCGGTGCTGCCGCGCGGCGTGGCGTGGATCAAGGCGGCCGTGGCAGCCTTCGAGCCCGAGCGCGATGCGGTCATTCTCGACGGGTGCCGCGTGGTGAAGTACGAACAACTGGTGGTGTGCCCGGGGCTCAAGCTGGATTGGGACGCAATCGAAGGGCTGCCCGAAACGCTGGGCCGCAACGGCGTGACCTCCAACTACCGCTACGACCTCGCACCGTACACCTGGAACCTCGTGCGCGAGCTGACCCGCAAGGGCGGCGGCAAGGCGCTCTTCACGCAGCCGCCCATGCCGATCAAGTGCGCGGGAGCGCCGCAGAAGGCCATGTACCTGTCTGCCGATGCCTGGCGCCGCGCCGGCATACTCGATCGCGTCGACATCGACTTCTGCAACGCGGGCAACGTGCTGTTCGGCGTGGCGGACTACGTGCCGGCGCTGATGCAGTACGTCGAGCGCTATGCCATTGCCCTGAACTTCGGCGAGACGCTGGTGAAAGTGGACGGCGCCGCGCGCCGGGCGACGTTCCGACGGGCCGCCGCTGGCGGCGAGCCGGAACTGGTCGAGCGCGAGTTCGACATGCTCCATGCCGTGCCGCCCCAGAAGGCCCCCGATTTCATCCGCGTCAGCCCGCTGGCCGATGCCGCCGGCTGGGTCGAAGTCGATCCCGCAACGCTGCGCCACAAGCGCTTTGACAATGTCTTCGGGTTGGGCGATGCCGGCAACATGCCCAATGCCAAGACGGCCGCCGCGGCGCGCAAGCAGGCGCCGGTCGTCGCGCACAACGTGCTGGCCACCCGCGGCGAGGCCGCGGGAGAAGCCCGCTACGACGGTTACGGCTCCTGCCCCCTGACAGTGGAACGCGGCAAGATCGTCCTGGCCGAGTTCACCTACGGCGGCAAGGTCGCCCCCAGCTTTCCGGTCTGGTTCATCGATGGCACGCGGCCTTCGCGGCTGGCGTGGTGGCTCAAGGAGCGGATTCTGCCGCCGCTCTACTGGCAGGGCATGCTGAAGGGGCGCGAATGGCTCGCGACACCCGAGTTGCAGGGATGACACAGACGGAGCTACCCGAATCTGTTGTACAAGGCTGCTGTAGCCTCCCGGCGCTGCTTCCGGAAATGGCATGTCCGATCCGATCCCAACGCCCTCGCCCCCCGACCGTGCCGGCAAGACTTCTGTAACTGCATGAAAGGCTCCCCAGGGCGTCAAGCGAACATCGCCGAACTTGAGGGATCAGAACCTGCCGGGTACGCCCGTCAGTGGGATCCGCCGCCAGCACTGCGCGCTCGTCCGCGGGTGTGGCGTAGAGAATGCTCTTGCCGTTGGCCGCGAAGCTTGGAGCCCTCGTCAGGAAGCCGCCGATGTGCTGGGGCACGCCTCGCTGGCGACGACAGCGCCGTCAGAGCTTGCATGGTGGCCATGGAGCCTCGCTGGTCGCCGCGACTGTCCTAACTGGCTGGTTCCCGGCGCCAGTCTTCTCTCCGGTCTAGAATTGCTGATGAGACATCATCACACACCTGTCCGGTCGGACATGATGATGGGTAGTCAACAGGTGGCCAAACATAGCAGCCAGGGCGAGCGATGCGGTCGGCAGAGAGATCCGGCATGCGCCTTGGACGCTATGCAATCGCGGCTGTAGTAGCCCTCGTCGGCCTGATCATCTTCGCGCTCCTGGCAGACATTCTGGTCGAATGGCTGTGGTTTTCCTCGATCGGCTACGCCAGCGTTTTCCGGGTCGTCCTTTCCGCTCAGGTGCTGGTGTTTATTGCCGTGTTTGCGATCTCGGCGGGCACCATATGGTTGGCAGGGTGGCTGGCGCATCAGTATGCGGGCAGCCCTCGCGTCCTGGCATCGCACGGCTTTCCTTCCGGAAGGCCGCAATTCATTGGCGAGCCCGGCGACCTCATGGCGCGCATTCCCTGGGGTGCCAGCATTGCCGGCGCCGCTGTGATCCTCGGACTGGTCATCGCCGGGAGCGGAATCCAGCAGTGGGACATGGCGCTTCGCTTCCTGCATCAAGTGCCCTTCGGCGAGCGGGACCCGATCTTCGGCAAGGACATCGGCTTCTATCTCTTCTCGTTGCCCGTCTATATTGCGCTGAAGAACTGGCTGCAACTACTGCTGCTCTGCAGCACGGCCATTTCAGGTGTGATCTATGGGGTGCGCGGCGACATCGCGCTCGCGCCGCCGGCCCCGCGGCTCTCTCCCGCCGCTGCGGTTCATGGCTCTGTACTCCTTTGCCTGTTCTTCGTGCTGAAGGCCTGGTCCTACTGGCTCGATCGCTATCTGCTGCTTTACGGCGATAACGGCGTCGTGATTGGCGCCAGCTATACCGACATACACGTCGAGCTGCCGGTCCTGTGGCTGCTTATAGGCCTTGCCATTGCCGCAGCCTTCGGATCGTTGGCCAATGTACGCCTGCGCGACTATCGAGTCGCCGCCGTCGCGGCCCTCCTGGTGTTTGGCGGCTCATTTCTGCTTGCCCTGATCTACCCGGCGCTGTTCCAGCGCTTCTATGTCAAGCCAAGCGAGCTGGAACTGGAAGCCCCTTATATCGCCCACAATATCGCACTGACCCGGAGGGCCTACGGCCTTGACCAGGTCACGATCAAGCCGTTCCCGGTCGAATCGCCGTTCGCACTGGCATGACCCGGTCATTCGGGAGTCGCCCCTACATCGGATTCCGGCCAGTCATATGTCTCGACTCGGAATAGTCCGGCAGGCAGCGTTTCAAACTCGCCCTTCCGACCTTCCTTCACTTTGATCGGAGCAACGAGAAACTCGCATCCCCTCCTTCCCATTCTCAGCCACGTGAGACCTCACTGACACACGGGTGAGGCTCGAAACCGAAGCACTCCGTCTGTCCATTCGCTACGGCGACACGCAATGGGAAGCGCAGTTGCGCGCGGCGTTCGACAACCTCAGCGCCTCGGAGGCCCCCGCCCCTTCGGCGGACCCCGCTGGCTGGGATCAGGCCAACCGGCGCTTCCACGAGGCCCTGATCGCCGCGCACCGCTCGCCGTGGAGCCAATATCTGCTGAAGCTACTTTACCGTCACGGGGAACGCTATCGGCACGTTGCCATCCGTCGCGGGACGAACCAATCTGCCTTCCGCAACGTGCATGAGGAACATGCGTTGATCTTCGAGGCCGCTGTAGCACGTCAGGAAGCGCGCGCTGCGCTCGCGCTGGAGGCGCATATTCGCCTCACCTTCGAGTTGCTGTCGAGCGCCCAAATTGAAATGTAAGCATCCGGCTGCGACTGATTGCTGATTTGAAGATAGAAGAATGGGGGCACCTGGTGGATTATCGTGCACACAGGAGCGGGGGCATGCCGCCTATTGCTTCATGAGAGCGCCATGATTGGGGTGTCGCTGATCGCCCACCATGGCATCGGCGCCGTGATCGGAAAGCTGTGCGTCGAACCAATTGTGCAGGGCAGCTACGAGTGTCTTATCTTCCGAACGGTAGGTCAGTTCCGCTCCTGCAGGAACTTCTTTGTACTCTATTTCGATTTGCCCTGGCTTGGCTGCCTTGAGCTCGGACAGCCCAGGCATAGCTGGGCCATGGATATGTGTGGGGCCAGAGAAATCGCCCTGCGAGAACTGCCGCTGGATAGTGCGTAAATGCTCGCGCACGAGCGAAACTTGTTCCGTATCCGAGGGAACGTTGACGATAACGCGCTGAATACCGCCGTCTTTCGTTTTGGTGAAGATGTGCGTTGTTCCCTTAAGGGTGAATGGCATGACGTCAGCCCCCAGTCTGGCGACTTCTGCCTGACGCTGGACATCCGCGGCCTTGACCGCACCGGCGAACGCGAGGGTGGTTAGAAAGGCTATTGTAAGAAAGGGCTTGCGGTGTGCCATGATTATCCTCCTCTCGCGCCATGTCACGATCTTAACGACTTCGACGATGCCTGCCTTATGCTCTACGCGCAGCCCATGCTCACGTATGAATGCGATGACCTTATCCGCGCTTGCCGTCGATGTCCGACCTGACTTTGGGTCATAGTCCAGCACCGAGTCGATTATGGTGCACTCGGAGCGCCCCTGTTGATAGATCGCGTAGGTCACGGTCCAGGTGGCCGGGTCGAAGAACGGCTGAATGGTCGGCTGCATAAATTGGAGCCGGCGCGCATCAGTACCCACCCGCCACGATGACAACCTCGGCGTCCGGCGCCAGGCTTGGCTGCTGGATGCCCGACGCCCCAACATCCGACATACCATCGCTTCGTTGATCCCAATCAACCCTCGTCCCTGACTGCTGCATACCTTAGACAAAGAATTACCATGTTTTCCCAGGAGGATTCCCATGTCCAGCATTCAGCGGCTCTCTACCCTGGTCACCGTCGCCACCGCGCTCGCTTGGGCGCCAGCGGCTTTCGCGGCGTCGCCAGCTACCGGGACGGAGCATGAACAGCACCATCCTGAAAAATCTGAAGATATGCCTCTGGTCGCAACCACTGGCGTTGCCAGCAATCCAAGGCTGGACGCCCAGGTTGCCCACCTGCGCGCCATCAGAGAGCGGCTTTCTCGGGCCAAAACGCCAGACGAGCGCCAAGCCCTCTTGGTAGAGCGCCACAAGGTGATGCAGGATGCAATGGCCATCATGCAAGATGACATGATGAAAATGGGCGGCCCTGGTCGTATGGCTCCTGGCAAAGGAGTCGCCAAGGGAAACGTCCCTTCAAATCAAATGCACATGTGCCGAGATATGGCGGGCAGTCATATGGCCTTCATGCAGGAAATGATGCAGACGATGGCCAACGACCAGGGTCCAGGTATGGGCCCGGGTATGGGCCCGGGTATGGGCCCGGGTATGGGCCCGGGGAGAGGAATGGGTGGAAGGATGACGCCTGGCGGATGATGGAGTCTGACCGTAAGGTTTGGCCCTCGGGCGCAACATTTCCGTGAGGCCGGATGCCTGCCAACCGCTTACCGTCCGGGTTCGACTAGGCCTTCTTCGAGGGTGCGGTTATCCCTGCGCGGTTGCTCCCTTGAATGGAGCAAGCGCGTGCCGAACTTGTGGCGTAGCGTCGTGGGCGCTGGTACTTGCCAGTATGCCCGAAGTGAGAACCAGATCATGGACAAGCCGGTATTCGATTATGCGGCCCGTTGGCAGCGCGCGGCGGCTTTGATGGAGCAGCATGGCGTAGACGCGCTGCTGCTGATGAAGCCTGCGAATCTTGCGTATCTCACTGGCGACGGTCGACCTTGCGCCCTGGCGCTGCTAACTCGCACTTTGCATTGCGTTGTTGCCGTACCAGCTTGTGATCTCACCAGCATTCGTCGCACTTCCGTCGCAACTGAGCTTCGCTCTTTCAAGAGCGAAGTCGAGATGTTCCATGGCTTCAGCGAAGTTTTAAAAGAACTTGACCTGACCCAGGCCACGATAGCCATCGAGAAGAATTTCTTTGACGCCGCCTTATACGAGGTTTTCGTTGCCCATATTCTACCGAAAGCCCATGTCGTATCCGCTTCCCCTATTGTTTCGCAGCTCCGCATGCTGAAGGACGCGACCGAAATTGCACGGATAAGGGCAGCCGCCAAAGTGGCAGACTCGGCGATGGATGCGGTTTCGCGTGCGTTGCGGCCGGGGGTACCGGAAATCGAGATCGCCGGCGAAGCGGAATTCGCCATGCGAAAGGCTGGCGCTGAGGGATGGGCCTCGGTCACGTATGTCGCCTCAGGGTGGAGATCGGCGATGGCTCACGGTCCTGCATCCCTGAAACCCATCGCGCCCGGTGAAGTCGTTCAGATTCACGTTGCTCCACTTGTGGACGGATACACTGCCGATTTATGCCGGACGTTCCTTGTGGAGCCTATAGCTATTGACGCGGCGAACGCATTGAGAGCCTATGTCCTGGCGCAGGAGCGCGGAATTGCCGCGGCAGTCCCGGGAATGGATCTGATGGGCATAGACCGTGCGATGGCAGCCGCGCTTGAACACGAAGGTTATGGGAGCAAATTCCTACGCCCGATGTTCCATGGTATTGGGATCGAACATGAAGAGGCTCCCATCCCGGGCGGTCACGCAGTGGTCCATGGTGAGCAAAAAGTCGATCACGTGATGGCTGGTATGGTCCTCGGTGTCGGAAACTGCGGCATCTATCGCGACGACTACGGTGTACGGGTCGAGGATACGATTTGGGTAAGCGAAGAAGGTCCGGTTGTTTTGACAGGCTATCCGAAGCTCACTCAATGAGACTTGTTGCGTTCGATCACACGCTTACCTTCCGCCAGATTGTTCGATGGATAGCGGATCAACTGGAGGCCCTCGGGTAGCGGGTCAAGCAATTCGGCCTCCTCGGAATTCCTGTGACCGATCCGCACTTCGCGCCGTGCGGCGCGGCCATTCACGACCGAGAACACGCACCATGACGCCGTGTCACACCGGAAGATGGAACTGACCGGGATCTTGAGCGCATTCTCTCCGCGCCATAGGCGGATCCTGACGATTACCCGAAAGCCATCCCCCAGCTGCGCAGGCGGTTCGATCACGTCAATAATCACATTGGTCCGTTTTTCCTCGATGCCGAGGACCGAGATCTTGGTGAAGGCATGCGGCTCGACCCGCCGCACGATCCCACGGACCAGCGCCTCGCCGCCCCAGCCGTCGATATGCACCGGCATCCCCGCTTGCACCTTCACCGCTTCGGTAGACAGCAGTTCCGCCACGATCTCCAGGTCATGCGGATCGCCGAGCGTCAGCAGCGGCGAGCCTGCGCTCACGATCCGTTCACTGCGCTCCGGCAGTTCCAGCACCACCCCTGCGATTGGAGCCGTCACTGCAACCATGGACGAGGACCCGCGGCTGAGCTCTCGCAATGCCAGCATTCCGGCCTCGGCCACCCGCACCTCCTCCTTCGCGGCGCTGGCCCGTGCCTGTGCCGCTGCCAGTTCATTGCCCGCCGTCACGCCAACATTGGCGGCCTGCTCCCCCGCTTGCGGCGACAGGAAGCGCTCGCGTACCAGGCGGTCGATCCGCTGCCGCTCGCGCTGGGCTTGCGCATAGTCCTCGGCAGCGTGCCGGACCCGTTCCAGCGCCTCCCGATGCATCGCCCGCGCGGCGGCCACCCTCGCCCGTACCTCCTCCTGCTCCCGTGCACTCAGCGGCAACGGTGCCAGTTCGGCGAGAACCTGCCCGGCTTCGACCAAGTCGCCTTCGCGCAGTCCGATGCGCATCAGCCTGCCGCTGACCGGCGCCGTCACCACAAAGCGCTCCTTGCTGCGAGTCTCGCCCTCTTCGCTGGTCGTGACCTCGAGCGAGCCGCGCATGGCCTGCACCGTGTCAACCACCAAGGGCGCAGGCGTCAGCAGGTAGGCGGATCCGGCGATTAGCCCGATGGCGGCGAGAACGATGGCGGCCGTACCGCCCGACAGGCGCATGGCGTGCTACTCCCGCGTTTTCAGCACCGCGACCAGGTCAAGGTGCTGGAGGCGCCGCAAGACAAGCAAGCCCGCGAGAAGCGCCGCGCACGCTGCGGGCACCATGGCGAAGACGAGTGTGGCCCGCTCCAGCGCAAGCGGAATCCGGAAGGCATCCCGGTCGAACACCGGCACCAGCATTGCGCAGAGGCCATAGCCTACGGCGATGCCGAACGGCAACGCCGCAGCCGTCAGCAGCGCCTGTTCGCCAATCAGGATGGTTGCGACTTCGCCCAGCGAGAAACCCAGGACTCGCAGGCTCGCCAGCTCGTTGCCGCGCTCGGAGAGCGCAATGCGGATATTGTTGTAAACCACGCCGGCGACGATGACCGAGGCAAAGCCTGCCAGGACCAGGCTCGAAATAACAAAGGTACGATCCAGCGTATTGCCGATACTTTCCAGCAGCGCACTGCGCACGATGACTGAGCTGATCGCGGGCAGGCGCTTCAGTCTCCTGTACAACGGCTTCGCCATCCGCACGTCGATGCGCAGATGAACGCCACTGATGGCGGGGCTTTCGCCGAGATACCGCGACAATGCCTGACGCTCCACATAGGCGCCAAGTCCTAGCAGGTCGTCAACGGTCGCTGTCACCGGCAGCGTAAGAACGTTGCGCCGTCCCTCGAGCAACGCCACCTCGACCCGGTCGCCGACCTGCAGGTGCAAGGCCGCTGCCAGCCTGGCGGAGATGACCACTCCATCCTCGCTGACCTGCTGGCGCCCCATGGTATGGCCGACCACCTCGCGCAGGTTCGAATCGGCGTCAAGGCCCGTGAGTTCCACCCGCTTCGCGCGGTGGCCGTGGCGTAGCCAGACAGGGGCAACCCGAAAGCCTTCAGCTCGCAGGATGCCGGGCAGCTGCACCACGTCGAAGACGGCGGCGGCAGGTTGTGCGTCGTTGAAGATCAGCGTCACGTCGTCGTGCTGTGCCCGGCCGAACTGCAACGCGAGAATCTGGTTCACGCCGTCCAGTCCGAACCTGCCGACCACCATCAACCCGACGGCCAGGGCGATCCCCATCGTCGAAAGCGCGGCCTTGCCCGGCCGCCGGGCAAGGTTGCGGAGGATGAGGCGCAACGGGATCGGCATCGCGCGCAGCAGCCCGATGCGATCCAGCAGGCCCGCGCGGAATCCCGCGGGCAGCTCTGGTCGCATGGCTTCGGCGGGCGGCAACCTGGTCGCGCGCCACACCGAGGCGCCGGCCCCAACCGTCGCCGCCGCTGTGCTTGCCAGCACGGCCAGCACCAGCGCGCGCGGGCTGAGCTCGGCCTGCAGTTGCGGAAAGTGGAAGTACTGGCGATACAGGGCCACCATCAGCTGCGCCAAGTAGAAGCCTCCGGGTATCCCGGCTGCGATGCCGACCCCGACGGTGACAAGCCCGAACCGCAAGTACTGAAGGGCGACAGTGCGACCTGCATAACCGAACGCCTTAAGCAAGCCGATCTCGGCGCGCTGGACGGTTACGAGTCGGCTCAGCAGCGCGTACAGCAGGAAGGAGGACACCGCGAGAAACATCGCCGGCACGTAGGTGGCGGTGATGCCGATCTCGGCGAGCTCGTCGGTCAGGAACCGATGGGACAACTGGTCCTCCCTGCCGTAGGCCCCGAGGCTGCCGTAGCGCCCCAGCAGGCGGTCGAGCGGGCCGATGACCTGGCGCGCATCCACGCCTGCGTCGAGCGTGAGCGCCACATCGTTGAACGCGCCCTCCATGCCGAACGCTGATGCAATCGCGTCCCGACCCATCCACAGCACGCCGAAGCGACGGTTATCCGGGAACACCATGCCCTGGCCGACTTCGTAGACATATTCGGGGGACATTCCGATGCCGACCACTTCCAACTGCCGTTCGCGCCCGTTAAGGACGGCTGTGACGCGGGAGCCCACCTCCAGATCGTTCGCGGCGGCAAATGCGGCGCTGGCCACGACCTCGCCCTCCCGGGCAGGGCTCGGATAGTTTCCGTATAACAGGAAGAGCGCGTTTGCCACTGGCACGCCGGTGGCCGGCAAGGAAACCAGGCGCAGGGTGGCGGGCTCGCTGAAGCCTGGCACATCGCCGGTCACGTCCCGCACGATCCGCGTCTCGACGCCCCTGACGCCCGGCAGGGCACGAATCTGGTCGGCGACACCTCCCGGCGCACGTTTGACATTGGCGAACACATCAGCAAATCGGTGGCTGGCGTAGTAGCGCTCCTGCGCGATCGCCAGTGACTGCCAGGCGCCTTGCATCCCGACCAGGACGGCGATGCCGCAGGCAACCACCAGCGCGGCGGCGATCACCTGCCCGCGCAGCCGCCATAGGTCGCGCCCCAGCATCTTCGTTCGGGCGCTTACCATGACAGCTCCGAGGGGCTCGCGCGCGTGGCATGGCGCTCGATGCGGGTGATGCTTCCGCTGCTGATATAAACAACGCGGTCGGCCATCGCCGAGATCGCTGCATTGTGCGTGATGACTACGGTAATAGCGCCCAGCTCGCGGTTCACCTGTTCCAGCACCTCAAGCACCAGCTTTCCCGTGCTGTAGTCGAGCGCGCCGGTTGGCTCGTCGCATAGCAGGATGTCCGGGCGCTTGGCCACAGCGCGCGCGATGGCCACGCGCTGTTGCTCGCCGCCGGAGAGTTGCGCCGGAAAGTGGTCCTTGCGCTGCGCCAGGCCCACGATGCCGAGCGCACGCAGCGGCTCCAACGGGTGCAGGGCGATCTCCGTGACCAGCGCGACGTTTTCCAGCGCGGTGAGACTGGGGATCAGGTTATAGAACTGGAAGACAAAGCCAACATGCTCGCGCCGGTAGCGGGTCAGAGCGGCGTCATCTGCCTCGGTAAGGTCGTGATCGCGGTACACCACTGTTCCGCTGCTGGGCCGGTCCAGGCCGCCGAGGATGTTCAGCAGCGTCGACTTCCCGCTCCCCGATGCACCCAGCAACACCACGAATTCGCCACCGAACAGGTCAAGATCGATGCCAGCAAGCGCGCGCACCTGGATCTCGCCCATGTCGTAGGTCTTGCCGACGTTCCGCAGCCGGAACAGCGGCTCGCGGCCCTTCGCGGCGCCGCTTCCTCTGGCTGTCGGGAAGACGGCGTTCATCTGCGCTTACGCTGGCGTGGCGTTCGGCTTGACCAGGACCACCGGGCACGGCGCATGTGCGATCACGCGGCTCGCAACCGAGCCCATGATGGCGTCGAGAAACGCGCCGCGTCCGTGCGTGCCCATAATAATGGCCTGGGCTCTGACCGACTGGGCGTATGCGACGATGCGCTCGGGGGCAAAGCCGACCAAACCGTGCCAGACTGTTTGCACCCCTGCCGCCTGGAGGATGTCGATCACGGATTTCATGACCCTGGCGTTTTCGTCGGCATGCCAGGCCTCGATGTCTTGCTTGTTGATATAAGACTTGACCTCGCCGGACACGTCGGGCATGCAGTGCACGACATGTACGCACACGTCTTCCCTGAACAGTTTCCGGCCCGCCACGAATTGCGCAGCCGCATCGCTATAGACCGATCCGTCGGTTGCCAGGACAACATTCTGCATTGCGCCCTCCCTGTAGATGGCTGTCGCTTCATATTAGACGTTGGGGGGATGATCCCTATTCGGCCTCTCCCACGTGGCGCCTGTCCCCTTGGTATGCTCTTCCAACGTAGATGTGTTGCGCAGCCGGGCCTTGATACACATCAGCATTTGCAGCGGCTATCAAAGATTCTGACCCAAGGCGCGGCTTTCCGTACGTTAGGTAAGCCTCGCTTTACACCGCGGGACGTGGCCTGGGCCTTGAGCGCCGGGTCAATCGCGTCGAGGAAGCGTACGTCGCGCAGCATGGACCATAGCAACCGCGGTCCCACTCCCGCCTGGGTCTCCGTGCCTGCCGCCGGCCAAACCTGTTATCGGCCCTGTGCCTGGTGCACTAACATCACCATTAGCGGGAGCAGTGCCTGATTCGGCGCGCGGCAGGATCGGCCGTCATCTGAAGGCATCTGCAGGAGTCGGCCGGCAGAGGGCGCGCAGTTACGCGGGGGATCGGTTCGCCATGCACATCGGGTTTCGCAAGTTCGACCTCGGCTTGCTGCCAGTCGCGGCCGGCACGCTGGGAGGTGGCTTGCTGCTCTTTGCCTTTGGCGCAGCGGCGGCCGCAAAGCTGGCCTGGGCGGTTGGCGCGCTGGTCGTCTCCGGCGCGCTGATCGTCGCCATCGTGCAGTCGCTGCGCCGTAAGGAAGCGGGAGTCGATGTCCTGGCGCTGCTGGCGATTGGGCTGGCGCTGGCGCTTGGCGAATTCCTCGCTTCTGCCGTGCTGGCCCTGATGATCGAGAGTGGGAGGGCGATTGAGAACTATGCGCAGGCCCGCTCCGAGCGGGAGATGTCCGCCCTGCTCAGCCGCGCCCCGCAGTCCGCCAACCGCTTCGAGGATGGCGAATGGCGCGCGGTTTCCCTCGATGTAGTCAGTCCGGGGGATCGGCTGTTGGTCCGACATGGCGAGGTGGTGCCCGTCGACGGCGCACTGCTGGGCCAGGCGACGCTGGACGAATCTGCCCTGACTGGCGAGTCGCTGCCACGGCCGCGCCTCGCCGGCGAGACCGTGCGCAGCAGTGTGCTAAACGCAGGCACCCCGTTCGAGATGGTGGCAGCAACCACCGCGGCGGACAGCACCTTCGCCGGCATCGCCAGGCTGGTGCGTACCGCTCGCGCGGAGCGCCCGCCCGCGGCGCGGCTGGCCGACCGTTATGCACTGTGGCTGGTGCCTGTCGCTCTGCTCGTCGCCGGGCTTGCCTGGCTTGCCAGCGGTGAGCTCACGCGGGCGCTGGCGGTGCTGGTGGTCGCCACTCCCTGTCCGCTGATCTTGGCTGTGCCCGTGGCGATCGTGTCGGGGGTCTCGCGTTGCGCGGGGCGCGGCGTGCTGGTCAAGGGCGGCGGCGCGCTTGAGAGGCTGTCGCAGGCGAGCATCCTCTTCTTCGATAAGACCGGGACGCTGACGGGCGGCAGGGCTCGCCTGGCGGCTATCGAAAGCGCACCCGGGTGGCCTGCGCCAGATGTGCTGCGCGTCGCCGCATCGCTGGCGCAGGCCTCCGGCCATGTCGTCGCCGAGGCCATTACGACTGCGGCGCGCGAGCGAGGCCTCGCCCTGGATCTCCCGACGGGCGTGACCGAGACCGCCGGTGCTGGTGTTGCCGGGCGGGTCGGCGAGCACGTGGTGGCGGTGGGATCGCCCGCCTTTGCCGGCGGTGGCGATGCCGGGCCGCCCTGGTGCCAGGCCATGCTGCAACGCGCGGCCTACGAGGGCGCCTCGGTCTCGCTGGTCACGGTCGACGGCGTGTTGGTCGGGGCACTGCAGTTCGTGGACCTGATTCGCATGGACACTCCGCGCGCGTTGCGCTTGCTGCGCAAGGCGGGCATACGGCGGCTGGCCATGCTAACGGGAGATCGGCCCGACGTCGCCGAGACGATCGGTGCGATGCTCAGCGTAGCCGAGGTCCATGCCAACCTCACCCCTACGCAGAAGCTTGCCGAGATCGAGGCGGCGCGCCACGACGGCATCGTGCTGATGGTGGGCGACGGTGTCAACGATGCGCCGGCGCTGGCCGCGGCGGACGTCGGTGTGGCCATGGGCGCACGCGGCGCCGCGGCATCGTCGGAAGCTGCGGATGTCGTGCTGCTGGTGGACCGGCTTGACCGGCTAGTGGACGCGGTGCACATTGCCCGCCGGTCGCGCCGGCTGGCCGTGCAAAGCGCCATGGCCGGCATGGGCCTGTCGTTCGTGGCGATGGCGGTTGCCGCGTTCGGCTACCTGCCGCCGCTGGCCGGCGCTGCATTGCAGGAGGTGATCGATGTGCTGGTCATCGCCAATGCGCTGCGCGCCCTGCGCGCCGACCCGTCGGTATTCGAAGAACGCCTGTCCACGGCCGACGCTGAGCGCCTGAACCAGGAACACGCCGCGCTGGCACCGCTGATGGACCAGATCAGGAGCCTCGCGGACAGGTTACCGACCATGCCTGGCCAAGCCGCGGGCATGGAACTGCGCGGCTTGTGCGCATCCCTCAGCGGGACGCTTTTGCCCCACGAACAGCGCGATGACGCACAGCTCTATCCGCAACTCGCGCGGCTGGTCGGGGGCGACGATCCGCTGGCGGCGATGAGCGCGATGCACCGCGAGCTCTTCCGCGTAATCCGGCTGCTGCAGCAGATGGCCAACAATTCGCCGCCGGACGGGCCGGACGCAAGCCGCATCAGGGAGTACCAGCGGCTGCTCTACGGGCTCGACGCGGTGTTGCGGCTGCACTGCGCGCAGGAAGAGGAGCTGTTCCATGCGCTGCGCCAAGACGCGCCAATGGAGTGAGCGCACGACGGCGTGCCGCGCATAAGCCACCTCGCTGATTCCCGGTAACCGATTGCCAGGCGATAAACAGGTTCATTGAGGATGGCGCTCCGGCGACCGCACCTCGCAAAACCTACCCAGCGCGCGATACCCCGGCTGAACCAAGGTTGGGCGAGACCGGGTGAGGGTGTAGGGAATGCTCCTTCTCTCAACATTGGCCGGGAAATATCGGGTTATACCGCCGCGCCCCTGTCAGATTCCGCTGACAGCCCGGTGCGCACGACGGACAAGCGCCGTCGCGATGCGCGTACAAGCCGCATGGCACCAAGCCGACACGTTTTTCGGATCCGGCTGATTTCCGCATAGCCGGCCGGCAACGATACTGCAAGCGTACACGGGGGCATACGACTATCGGCATCGGCAGCAAGACACCGGCGGGAGCAAGAAGCGAAACCGGGGCCACCCGAGGCAGGAGCGACCAGCGCAATAACGGCAACAAGGGGAAAGCGATGAGCGACGATCACCACATCGGACACGCACAGCGCCTTGCGGCAATCACCGCGGACATTCCTCTTGGCGCGCATCTGAAGACGGACCGCCGTGGCTATGTCCACCACGGTATTTATGTCGGAAACGACGAGGTGGTGCACTATGTCGGGTTCAAAGGCTTCCTGCGTTGCGGCCCGGTCGAAAAGACTTCCCTCGCCGGCTTTGCCGACGGCCATGGCTTTCGCGTCGAGCCGGCCACGCAGGCCAGGTACCTCGAGGCGGAGATCGTACGGCGCGCGACGGCGCGGCTTGGAGAGGACGATTACCGCCTACTTACCAACAACTGCGAGCACTTCTGCACGTGGTGCCTGTCTGGCGAGAGCCGCAGCGAGCAAGTGGAGACGCTGCTGAGCCACCCATGGCGCGCGCTGCTGGCTATCATGGGCGTGCTCTTTAGTGCGGCGGGCATCCTGGGCCAGGATCTGGCCGCGCGCGTGACGGCCTAGGGCGCCGCGGGGCCGACTGGCACGCGGAGACTGCCTGCCGAGGCACAATTTGAGGAAGCAAACATAACAGCGAAAGCGAGCAGGCGCCAAGGGACATGGAGAGTCAATGGGACGACGCGGCGTTGACGGCCGCCTTGCAGCAGCCTGACGCCTACCCACACTCGGCGCCGGCAGTACAGGTCATTGAGACGCATATCTCCCGTGTCTTCCTGGCCGGGGACTTTGCCTACAAGGTGCGCAAGCCGGTGCGGTTCGACTTTGTCGACTTCTCCACCGCGCAGGCACGCCTCGACGACTGTAAGACCGAGTTGCGCCTGAACCGCCGGTTCGCACCCGCCCTGTACCTGGATGTGGTGCCAATCGTGACGGGCAGCACGCCCGGCACGGTGCGCATCGGCGGAAGCGGCATGCCGATCGAGCATGCGGTCCGGATGCGGCGCTTTGACCAACAAGACTTGCTCAGCGCACGGGTCGCGGCGGGCCGGCTGGAACCGGGCCATATCGATGCGCTGGCGCGCAGCCTTGCGGCCTTTCACCAGGCGCAGCCGCCCGCGGTCCATTCCGATGGCTTTGGCACGCCGGCCCGCCTCGACGCGACCCTGGCGGAGTGCCTGGGCGGCATCGGGCGGCTGGCGCAGGCCTCGCACCTGGTCAGCCGCGTGGGCATGCGGGCGCGCAGCGAGGCCGCGCGGCTCGCGGGCGCGTTCCGGGCACGTCTGCGCAACGGCCATGTGCGCGAATGCCATGGCGACCTGCACCTGGGCAACATCGTGCTGCTGGACGGCGTGCCGACGCCTTTCGACTGCCTGGAGTTCGACGCCGCGCTGCGTTGGACCGATACCATCAGCGACCTGGCCTTCCCGGTCATGGACCTGCTGCACCATGGCCGACCGGCGCTGGCCTTCCGGCTGCTCAACGGCTACCTGGAACAATCGGGAGACTACAGCGCGCTGGCCGTACTGCCCTTCTATCTCGCCATGCGGGCCCTGGTGCGCGCGCGCGTGCTGCTGGAGCACGCTTGCCAGCAACACGCCGCGGGCGCGCCCATGGCGCCGGCGCAGGCCGAGGCAGGCAGGCTGCTGGCGCTGGCCTGGCGGTGCCTCGGTCATCGTCGCGTTCCGATGGTGCTGATGCATGGCCTGTCCGGCAGCGGCAAGTCCACGGTGGCTGCACAGATGAGCGAGGCCGGGGCGATGGTACGTGTGCGCTCCGACGCGGTACGCAAGGGCATGCACCGCGGTGTGATGCCTGCGGGTGGCTGGTATGCCGCCAGCGAAACGGCGCGGACCTACCGACGCCTACTCGCCGTCTGCCGGCTCGGTTGCCGCGCCGGCTTCCCGATGATTGCCGACGCCACCTTCCTGGTCCGCGCCGAGCGCGAACGCTTTGCGGCCCAGGCCCGCCGCCTTGGCGTCCCCTTCGCCATCGTCACCTGCGAAGCCAGCCCCGAGACGCTGCGCGCCCGCATCGCCGCCCGTGCCAGGGCGGGCCGGGACCTGTCGGATGCCGACGACGGCGTGCTGGCGTGGCAGATGCGTGTCCAGGAGCCGCTGACCGAAGCCGAGCGTGCCTTCATCGCGTCGCCAGGCAGCTTCACGGGCCGCGCTACGCCCGGCCGCGCTGACCCCAGGGCCACGGCCGCCATCTGAAGCAGCGCCAGCCTCGCTTGCTATCACACCCGGCAACGCCCCATCGACCTGCTTGACGGGTCACACATAAAGATGCTCGTGCCGGCGCTGGCACGCGGCGCAGCGCTTCGCGGTCGGGTACGCCTGCAGGCGCGAAAACGGGATCGGCTGCTGGCAATCGATGCAGTTGCCGTACTGGCCGCGCTGCATCCGTGCCCGCGCGGCGGCGATGTCGGCTAGTTGCATGCGGTAGTGGTCCAGCATCGCGTCTTCCTGCCGCTGCGTGGTTTCTTCGTCCGCGAGGTCGGCCTCGTCCCGCGCTTCACGCTGTGCCAATGGTGTCATCGGCGTATCGGCCGAACCAACAGCGGCATGGATGCGCGCTTCCTCCGCTTCAAGCTGCGCCGCCAGCGAGGCGGCTTCCTGCGCGGTTAGGCTGCTCATGATGATTCTCCTGAACCCGCAGGCATCTGCAGTGCCAGCCGGATACCGGCTGCCAGCTGCTCCGCCACGGGAATTCGGTTGGATGGGTGGGCAATGGTTTCGCACGTGATAATGTCGGCCGCCGCCGCTCGCAACTCGGCGTAAGCTGCCTCCGCGAACAGCGCATGGATACCCACGCAGACCGGCGTCGGGTAGCCATGTTCGCGCAGCAGCCGCGCCGCCGCCAGCATGGTGCGCGCGGTGGAGACCATGTCGTCGACCAGTATCGGCGTCCGGCCAGCGGCCGCGGGCAGGCAGCTCGCGTCGATGCTGACCTCGTGGTCGCCGAAGCGCTGCTTGGCCAGGACAATGCTATCCGCGCCACAGCGGCTGGCGATGTCGTCTACCCACTGCTGGCTCTCCTCGTCGGGGCCGACGAGCAACGGCGCGCGCACTGCCTGGCCGATCCATGACGCGATCGCCGGGGCGGCATGCACGGCAATCGCCGGCTTGGTGAAGATCTCGCCCAGGCTGGCGATTCGGTGAAGGTGCGGGTCCACCGTGACCAGCCAGTCGAAGCCAGCCCCCAACAGCGCCGCAAAATGGCGCGCCGACACGATCTCCCCTGTCTGGAAGACTTTGTCCTGGCGCATGTACGCCAGGTATGGCGCGACCAGTCCGACCCGCACGGCACCGCCCTCCCTGGCAGCGGCGGCGAGCCAGAGCAGCGGCACCAGCTTGGCGTCCGGACGATCCAGCGTGCACACCACCATGGCTTCGCAACCGGCCACTGGCTGCAGCAGCCTGACGTAGGACTCGCCGTCGGGAAAGCGCCGGACCTCCGCCTCGCCCGGACGGCCGGACAGGCAGGCGGCGATGGCTGCTGCCTGCCGTTCGTTGCCGGGCATGGCGAACACGATCGGATCCATGCAGGCTTCCTTGCGGGCTCGCATCGGGCATGCCGTGCCCGTGCTAGCGGCGGGCGACGGCCAGTGCGACAAGCGCGCCGGCCACGGCTGCGACCGCGGCGACGGAGCCGATGCTCTCCCAGGGATGCGTGTGGACGTAGCGATCCGTGGTGTCGACCCATTGCGAGACCCGCATCCGGGCCGCCTGGCGTTGCATGGCCAGGCGCTCTTGGAGCGCGTGCAGGCGTGCGCCCAGTTGTGCGCGTGCCTGGGTGCTTTCCAGACCGGCTTCGTCGGCCACATCGCGCAATAAGGCCTGTACATCCGCCAGCAGCGTGTTGGCATCACGGGCCAGTGCATCCTTGTGTAGCATCAGCTCGGCGCGAATATCGTTCATGTCATTCTCCTTTTTCACTGAGTCTTCGCCATGCGTCCGCACGGCACCATAAAAATCGTTTGAACTACAAACTACCACCGGCCGCAGCCGGGCGGGCGGTTAGCCGGCGGGGTCATGTGGCGCGGGATGCGCTGGCCCTTCAAAATGCGTGCAGAACCATTTGCCGGCCAGCTTGCCGACCTGGTCCAGCGCGCCCGGCTCCTCGAACAGGTGAGTGGCGCCGGGAATCACCTCCAGCCGCCTTTCGCATGGCATCCAGGCGATAGCGCGCGCGTTGAGATTCAGCACCGCTGGATCCGCTTCCCCCACAATCATCAGCGTCGGCGCCTGCAAATGGCACAGTGACTCATGGCCGGCCAGGTCGACACGGCCGCCGCGCGATACGACCGCGTCGATCCGCATGTGCGGCGGCGCCTCCACGGCGGCACGGACGGCCGCGGCAGCTCCCGTGCTGGCGCCGTAGTACCCGAGCCGCAGGTGGCGCTCGCGCACCAGATGCGCGACAGATACCGTGGCGGCCTTGAGCCGCTCACTAAGCAGGGCAATGTCGAACCGCCTCGACATGCCGACGTCCTCGTCCGTCGTCAGGAGGTCAAACAGCAGCGTGCCCAGGCCCATCCGGTTCAGCATCGATGCGACTTCGCGGTTGCGCACACTGTGGCGCGAACTGCCGCTTCCATGTGCAAACAGGACCAGGCCGGATGCAGCCTCGGGCAGGGCAAGGTCGCCGGGCAGCGCGATATCGCCGATGTGGATTCGCACCTGTTCCGTGGTGATGTGCTGCATGAGACGTCCCCTTCTCTCTCTTCCCGCTCTTGACGATGGCGCGCCGCCGTCACTCTCTGTGCCAGCGCACGTCCAGTTCGGTCTCGGCGTTACCGTAATCGATCGTGAGCGTTCCCCGGTAGGCATGGTGGATGGCATTACCGATGTCCCGCGCCAGGTGCAGCCCGGTCGTGGTGACCTCCGTGCCTTGCTCTCCGGAATCGATTGCCATCACGCGCTCCATCGGATGCTGTGCCCGGAGTTGGCCTTCGCGGTGCCGTACCAGCGCCAGCATCTCGGCCCGATGCGTCGCCTCGAATGCGCCGTCCAGCCTCACCCTCCCGGCGGGCATCTTGTCGGAAATGCGCTGGCAGGCCGAGCAGACCAATGTGGCGGCGCCCGGTGGTATCGAGCGCCATTGCCAGCGTCCGCGCATAAACACAGCATGGCAGATCGGGCAACTCGCCAGCGCCGGGGCAGCCGCCGGCTGCTTGTAGCGGTCAGGCATATGCTCGACGGGGAACGGGTGCCAGCGGACCGGCCGGACCTTGATTGACTGCGCGCGGACTTTCATCTTGATACCTCGTTGGTCATGGACATGCACGCCGGTCGCCGGCCCGCTGCAGCGCGAGTGGCGTCCCTGCATCATTGGCGCTCCATCCCAGGGGGAGGACGCGCCCTCACTGTTAAAGCTATGCGCCTGTGCGGCTACAAGCTTGGGCTGGATCAAACAATGGTCAGACATCCGTGCAGAGTGCCGGCTACATGGTCCGCCGCAGCAAACTGCGCAGTTCAGGCAACGGGCGGGCGTTGCGCACATCGGGGGCCTGGAGCCAGCCCCGCCGCGCCTTGGCCAGCCCTGGGCAGAGATTCTGGAAGTCGCGCACGCGATGGGCATCCGAGTTGATGGCACATCAAGGACGGCCGCTCGCCGCCCGCAGCGGGGCTCTGGGCTTCTGGGGCTTCTGGGGCTTCTGCAAGGCCGCCATCGTTGTGATGGTGCCCATTGATACTGATCAAAGACCAGCCCCGACGCGCCGCTATCTTGGAATGAAGCACAACCCTCACATCGACCCGAGCGATGGCGTGGGACACCTCCACGCAGCTGAAGTGAAGCGCTTCTTGCGCAAGTCGGCCGTGTATCTTTTCCACCCGCGGCGCATCGCCGCCGTCGCACACCACCCGTTTCGCCGGTCGGGCAGACCATTCGCCTCCGGCGCCACCGTGGCGCAGCGAGTTCCCGGGCGCCGACTGCCCACTGCCACCTGACGACGGCCATGGAACGTAGCAAACTGAATTTCTCACTCTGGTACCTGCTCGCGGCGGTCCTGACGACGCTGGCACTCCAGTTCTACGTCGCCACAGAAACCGTCACTACCCTTGCCTACAGCGACTTCAAGGCCCTGCTCAAGGCCGGCAAGGTGCGCAGCGCCACTGTCGGCGAGACGGCGATCAGCGGCACGATGGCGACCGCCGGGGTCGAGACCCTCCTGCCAGCCGACCAGGCGGCCGCGCTACAGCGCGGCGGTAGCCCCGAGCGGGCCTTCACCACGGCCCGCATCAGCGATTCCGGACTGCTCGCCGATTTGGACGCGGCCCATGTGCGCTATGCCGGGCAGGCCGATGCCAGATGGCTGGGCACGTTACTGTCCTGGTTCGTGCCGGCACTCGCTTTCTTCGCGATCTGGAGCATGCTGTTCCGGCGCATCGGGAATGCCGCGGGAGGGCTGATGGAGATCGGCAAGAGCAAGGCCCGGGTCTATCTGCAGCAGGAGACCGGGGTGACCTTTGCCGACGTGGCCGGCATCGACGAGGCCAAGGTCGAGTTGATGGAGGTAGTGGACTTTCTGAAGAATCCCGAGCGGTACCGGCGCTTGGGCGGCAAGATCCCCAAGGGGGTGCTGCTGCTGGGCGCCCCGGGCACCGGCAAGACCCTGCTGGCGCGCGCGGTTGCCGGCGAGGCCGCGGTGCCGTTCTTCAGCATGAGCGGCGCCGAGTTTGTCGAAATGTTCGTCGGCGTGGGCGCGGCACGCGTGCGCGACCTGTTCGCGCAGGCCGAGCAGAAGGCGCCGTGCATCATCTTCATTGACGAGCTCGACGCGCTGGGCAAGACCCGTACCTTCAACGTGGCCGGTGGCCAGGACGAACGTGAGCAGACGCTCAACCAGCTGCTGGTGCAGATGGACGGCTTCGACACCAACAAGGGCGTGATCATCATGGCCGCCACAAACCGGCCGGAAATCCTCGACGCTGCACTGCTGCGGCCGGGTCGCTTTGATCGCCATATCGTGCTGGACCGCCCCGACCTGAAAGGTCGCGAGCAGATCCTTGGCGTGCATGTGCGTCATGTCAAACTGGCTCCGGAAGTCAATCTCCGTGAACTGGCCGCGCGCACGCCGGGCTTTGCCGGCGCCGATCTTGCCAACCTGGTCAACGAGGCCGCCCTGCTGGCCGCCCGCCACGAAAAGCCGGCGGTCGACAACGCAGATTTCAACCTGGCCCTCGACCGCATCGTTGGCGGGCTGGAAAGGCGCAACCGGATCATGATCCCGCTGGAAAAGCAGACCATTGCCTACCACGAGGCGGGACACGCACTGGTCGCCGAATGCCGCCGCCATGCGGACCGGGTCTCGCGCATCTCCATCATTCCGCGCGGCGTTGCGGCGCTCGGCTATACGCAGCAGACCCCGACCGAAGACCGCTACCTGCTCCGCCGCAGCGAGTTGCTGGACCGGCTGGATGTGTTGCTGGGCGGGCGCGCTGCGGAACAGATCGTCTTCGGCGACGTCTCCACCGGCGCGCAGAACGACCTGGAACGCGCCACCGACATGGCGCGGCAGATGATCACCCAGTTCGGCATGAGCGAATCGCTCGGTCTGCCGTGCTACGAGCGCGCACGCAGCCCCCTGCTGCCCTCCGCGGCCGCCCTGTCGCGGCCGGAACGCGAGTACAGCGAGCGCACCGCGCAGGCCATCGACGAAGAGATCCGGCTCACCCTCGACCAGTCCGCCGAGCGGGCTCGGCAGACCTTGCTCGAGCAGCGCGCGCGCCTCGACCGGCTGGCGCACCTGCTGCTTGAGAAAGAAGTGGTCGACCGGGCCGCGCTCGACGCCCTGATGCAGGCGGGCGCGACAGCGCCGCACGACGAACCCGTCATGCAGTAGCCATCCGAGGAGTACCCCATGGCATCTCCGCTTACCCCTTTCCTTGCAGTCCGAGCGGCTGCACAGCGCCTGCAGGGCAATGCCTCCGACTACGAGCCACTGCTCGACATGGCCCGCGGCAAGGACTTTGTTCTGCTTGGCGAAGCCACGCACGGCACGGCCGAGTTCTACCGGATGCGGGCGCAGATCACGCAGGCGCTGATCCGTGGCCAGGGCTTCGATGCCGTCGCCATCGAAGGCGACTGGCCCGACGCCTGGCGTGTCAACCGCTATGTGCAGGGCGAGGGCGACGACAGCGCCGGGGAGGCCCTGAGCGATTTCGAGCGCTTCCCGTCCTGGATGTGGCGCAACCGGGAGTTCCTGGCGTTCATCGAATGGCTGCGCGGACACAATGCCGGCCTGCCGCCGGAGCGGAGGGTCGGTGTCTATGGGCTCGACCTCTACAGCCTGTATCGCTCGGCCGAGGCCGTGATCCGCTATCTGGAGCACGCCGACCCGCTGCAGGCCGAGGCTGCCCGGCAGCACTATGCCGCGCTCGACCATGTACGTGATCCAACCGCCTACGGCTACCAGGCCGCGTCCGGGCTGCGCGCGCCAGCGCGCGACGGCGCCATCCGCCAGCTGCTGCAGCTGCGCACCGACGAGGCCGCCTACATCTCCCGCAACGGCCTGGCGGCCATGGATTCGCACTACTTTGCCGAGCGCAACGCAACGGTGGTCGTCAATGCCGAAGCCTACTACCGCGAGATGTTCGGCCGCCGTGTCAGCACCTGGAACCTGCGCGACGCGCACATGGCACAGACGCTGTCTTCGCTGGCCGCCTACCGGCTGCGCCGCGGCGGCAGCGGACGCATTGTGGTCTGGGCCCACAATTCCCACCTCGGCGATGCGCGCGCCACGGAATCGCAGCTGCGCGGCGAGTGGAATCTCGGGCAACTGGTGCGCCAGCAGGCCGGTGTGCAAGCGCTGCTGGTCGGCTTTACCACCTACACCGGCCACGTCTGCGCCGCCTCCGAATGGGACGGCGACCCTGAACACAAGGCCGTGGTGCCGGCGCTGCAAGACAGTTGGGAGGCACTGTTCCACAGCACCGGGCTTGACCGCTTTTTCCTGCCGCTCGGGCCCCAGGCCAGCCACCCGCTCTTCGAGGTGATGCTGGAGCGCGCCATCGGCGTGCTCTACCTGCCGCGCACGGAGCGCGCCAGCCACTACTTCGATGCCTCGATCGCCGGCCAGTTCGACGCCCTCTTCCACCTGGACGAGACCACCGCGCTGGAACCGCTGCAGCCGGGGCATCCCGTGCCCGCGCTCGACAGCGACTGGCTGGACTGAAGCGCGCCTGTCACGGGCAGTATGCGCGACCCTGGCGTTTGCGGTGCATCAACGTGTGGACCGGCACGCCAACTATCGTAAAGCGAGCCAGACCCACCCGTGTCAACGTGGAGATCGTCATGCCTGCCAGAACACTTATCTTTCACCAGGGCGCGCGCCGGATGATGCTGAGCGGCGTGGAGCAGCTGGCCCACGCGGTCAAGGTGACGCTGGGCCCAGGCGGGCGCAACGTGATCGTGGAGCGGCCCGACATGGTGCCGCTGGTCGCCAATTCCGGCGTGGTCGTAGCGAAGTCGGTGACGCTGGCCAATCCGTTCGCCGACATGGGCGCCCGCCTGCTCTGCGAGGCTGCGGTGCGCACCAGCGAGATCGCCGGTGACGGCACCACGACCGCGACTACACTTGCCCACGCGATCGTGGCCGAGGGCGTGAAGTACGTCGAAGCCGGCCACGATCCCATGCAACTCAAGCGCGGCATCGAGGCCGCCGGAAAGCTGGTCGCCGGCGCCTTGCTGGAAAGTGCCCGTCCCTGCGGCAACACCGACGAAATGCGCCAGATCGCCACGATCTCGGCCAGCGGCGACCAGACCGTCGGCGCGCTGGTGGCGCAGGCGGTCGAGCGGGTTGGCAAGGATGGTGCCGTCAGCGTGGAGGATGGCTCCAAGCTCGACGACGCACTCGACATCGCCGACGGCGCGCTGATCGATCGTGGCTATCTCTCGCCCCTGTTCGCGACCAACGAGAGCCGAGCCGTCGTGCTGGAATCGCCATTGGTGCTGCTGTGCGACGCGAATATCGCCGCGATCGCACAGCTTCTTCCCGTGCTGGAGGCTGTGAGCCGCGCCAGCCGGCCCTTGCTGGTCATCGCCAACGACGTGGAGGGCGAGGCCCTCGCCACGCTGGTGGTGAACAATCTGCGTGGCGCGCTGAAGAGCTGCGCGGTCAAGTCGCCCGGTTTCGGCGACTCGCGTACCGAGCAGCTGGGCGACCTCGCTGCGCTGACCGGCGCCACCGTGGTCTCGCCGCAGGCCGGCATCTCGCTCGAGCACGTGACGCTGGAACAGCTTGGCGAAGTCCGCCGCGTGGAGGTGAGCAAGGATACCACCACCCTGATCGGCTCCGGTGAGGAACGCCCGCGCGTAGCCGAGCGCATTGCCGCCCTGCGCCTGCGCCTGGACGAGGCGCGCTCGGACTATGAGCGTGAGGCCCTGCAACGGCGCCTGGCCCGGCTGGCCGGCGGCGTGGCGGTGATCAAGGTGGGCGCGGCCACGGAGAGCGCGCTGCACGAGCGCAAGAACCGCTTCCAGGACGCATTGCACGCTACCCGTGCGGCGGTGGACGAGGGCATCGTCGCCGGCGGCGGCGTGGCGCTGCTGCGCGCCCGCGCCGCCCTCGAAGCCTGGCAGGCGCCGAATGCCGAGCAGGCCGCCGGTGCCCACATCGTCCACGCGGCACTGGCCGCACCGATGCGGCAGATCGCCGCCAACGCCGGCGCGGACGCCGACGCGGTGGTGCACCAGGTGTGCGCCGGCGCGGGCACGCTCGGCTACGACGCCGGCACCGAGCGCTATGGCGACATGATCGAACTGGGAGTGATCGACCCCGTCAAGGTGGTACGTACGGCCCTGCAGAACGCCGTGTCGGTCGCCTCCCTGCTACTGACGACGGACTGCATGATCGCGATCCAGCGCAGCCCGACCAGCCAGGGCGATGCCGGCACGAGCCTGGGGTCTTCGATGTTCGGCGAAGATTACTGAGTAACGCCACCGCCTGCGTGATCCGCCATGACTACCATCGATAGCGAAAGTCCATTGCTGACCGATCTGTACGAGTTCACCATGATGCAGGCGTACTTCGACAGCGGCATGAACGATATCGCCAGCTTCGAGTTCTTCGTGCGCAAATTGCCGCCGGGCCGTAACTTCCTGCTGGCCGCGGGACTGGAACAGGTGCTCGCCTATCTGGAACGGCTGCGCTTCAGCACGGACGACCTCGACCAGCTGGCGTCGACCGGGCATTTCAGCCCGGCGTTCCTGCAATCGCTCGCGCACTTCCGCTTCAGCGGGGATGTCCAGGCCATGCCGGAGGGAACGGTGTTCTTCCCGGACGAGCCCATCCTGCGCATTACCGCGCCGATCCAGCAGGCCCAGCTAGTCGAAAGCCGGGTCATGAACCTGCTGCACTACGAGACCATCGTGGCCAGCAAGGCGGCGCGCGTGGTGCTGGCGGGGCCGGGGCGCATGCTGGTCGATTTCGGCCTGCGCCGCGCGCACGGCGCCGAAGCCGGCCTGCTTTCGGCACGGGCCAGCTATCTGGCGGGATTCACGGGCACCGCGACGCTGCTGGCCGGTGTGCGCTTCGCCATCCCGTCGTATGGCACCATGGCCCATTCCTATGTGCAGGCGCACCTGGACGAGGCCGAGGCCTTCGCGTCGTTCGCGCGCTCGCAGCCGGACAACGCCACGCTGCTGATCGACACTTACGATACCGAGGCCGCCGCGCACAAGGTGGCGGCACTGGCTTCAACGCTGCGCGCCAGCGGGATCGCCGTCAAGGCGGTGCGCATCGACAGCGGCGACCTCGGCGAGCATGCGCGCCAGGTACGCGCCATCCTTGACGGCGCCGGCCTGCAGTCGATCGGCATCTTTGCCAGCGGCAACCTGGACGAGTTTCGCGTCCGCGACCTGGTAGCAGCAGGCGCGCCCATTGACGGCTTCGGGGTCGGTACGCGCATGAACACCTCGGCCGATGCCCCGTATCTCGATTGCGCGTACAAGCTGACCGAGTACGCGGGCCTGCCGCGGCGCAAGCGCTCGGAAGGCAAGGCCACCTGGCCTGGCCGCAAGCAGTGCTACCGTCGTTACGGCGCCGACGGCACCATGCTCGGCGATACGCTGACGATCGAAGGGGATGCCTGCGACGGGCTGCCGCTGATGCAGCCGTGCATGGCGGATGGCCGGCGTGTGGCGCCAGACGTGCCGCTGCTGACCAGCCGGGGCTATGCCGCACAGCAACTGGCCGCGCTGCCCGCCCGCCTGCGTGCCTTGGAGCAGTCGGCACCCTATCCGGTCATCGTCAGCACTGCCCTGCAGGACCTGGCGCGCGCTGCCGATGCGCTGACCGTTGAGGCCGGCAAGGCAGCCAGGCCTCGATAGTGCATCTTCGCAGAGCTTAGCCGGGCTTGACTTCGATCTGGTTGACGACCGCGCTGACGCCTGGCGCAGACCAGGCCGCTTCGAATGCCGCCTCGCGTTCCGCCAGCGTGCGCAGGGTGCCGGTCAGCGTCACCGCGCCGTCCCTCACCGTCACGGTTACCTGGTCGGCGTCGCTGGCGGCCTGGCGTGCGATGGCCGCCTGGATCCGTGCCGCGACGTCCTGCTTGTCGGCACGAGGCCGGATGGCTAGCGCATTGGTAACGCCGACCACGCCGAACAGTCCGGCCACGGCGTGCTCGGCGGTGGTGCGCTGGTAGTACCAGTCGACATCGCCGCTCAGCGTCACCACACCGTGTTCGACCAGGATCCGGATACGGTCGGCCGGCACCATCGCATTCCAGGACAGTACGTTGGCTGCGGCCCGGGCAATGTCGGCATCGGTGCGGCACGCATCGTCGGGCAGGTGAACGTCCAATTCCACGGCCAGCGCTCGCACGCCGGGAATGCGCCTGACGGCCGCTTCCGCCGCGTACTTCTCGGCAAAAGTGCCAAGGTGCCCGGTCAGCGTGACGACGCCGTCCTGAACCTGGACCCCGATCTCGTTGCCATGGACCGCCGGATTCCAGATCAGCGCCGCGGTCACGTCTTGCTGCAGCTGCCTGTCGCCTTTCATGAACCCCTCCTCGCGTGTTGTCTTTACCGCTCCTTCAGGCATGCCACGACCTCCGCATCCTCGACCTGCGAGAAGTCCCGGTAGAACTGCCCCACTGCCCGGAAGCCGGCCGGAGACTCCAGGCACACCACTTCGTCAGCATAGGGCTGCAACAGCTCCAGCGTCCGCGGCGGCGCGACCGGCACCGCGCAGATGAGTCGCGCGGGCTTCTGCTCGCGGATGGCGTGCAGCGCGGCGATCATCGAGGCACCGGTGGCCAGGCCGTCGTCCACGACGATAACCTCGCGTCCGGTGGCGGGGATCGGCTCCCGCCCCGGTGTGTAGGCAGTCCGGCGCCGCCGCAGCACTTCAAGCTGGGCTGCGCGCTCGCGGTCGATGTAGCCGCTGTCGGCGCCTGCCGCAGCAGCATAGGGTGTGAGATAGGTCCAACCGCTCTCGCTCACGGCGCCGATGGCGTACTCGGGGTTGCCTGGCGCGCCGAGCTTGCGCACCAGCACGACGTCAAAGTCTCCACCCAGCTTACCGGCAATAATGGCGCCCATCGGTACCGCGCCCCGGGGTACGGCCAGCACCAATGGCCGTTCTCCAACGTGGCCATCGAGCACACGGGCCAGCTGTTTGGCGGCGTCGGCCCTGTCAATGAATGGCATGGTCCTTCTCCTGTGGCTGCCTGGGGGTGGCTTACGCCGGATAGCCCACACTCTGGGCCAGGATCACGCGCTGGTCGGGCTCCAGCCGCATGGCCGCCGCCAGCGCGCGGCGGTCCAGCAGGCCGCGCGCCACGGTGGCCAGGCCGGACGCGGCGCAGAAGAGGTAGACGTTCTGGCTGATATACCCCGTATCCAGCGCGGTATAGAACTGGCGCAGCGGCTTGTCGGTCTCGTCGAGCCTGGAGAGCCGGCTGACGTAGACGAGGTTCAATGGCGCCTCGGCAACATAGTCCTGCAGGCCGGTGGCCGCGCGCAGGTCTTCGCCGATGACCAGCCGAAGGCGCCAGTCCGCCGGTTCGAGCACGTACAGGCCGTCGCGCAGCGCCACGTACAAGTCGATTTCCTGCCAGTTGCGGGCCGAGGGCGCGGTGCGCAGGCCGGTGCCCGGGCGATTGACGCCGAAAGCGGCCCACAGCAGGGACGACAGCAGTGCGTCATCCAGGCTCCGCGGGGCGAAATGTCGCGTAGAGCGGCGCTGCTGCAGCGCGGTCAGCAGCGGCATGCCGCCTTCGGTTTGCGGTGCCGGCAGCTTCAGGTATTCCACGCCGGCTTCGGATAAGACGATGGGATGTGTCACGTCGTGCTCCAGATGACGGGGCCGGCACGGCCCCCTGGAATTACCGTAGGCGGCGAGCGGGCCCTGCCATTTGGGATGGATCAAAGGAACGCCTGTTTGCGCGCGGCACGTAGGAGGACATCTTCAGTGTCGGGTTCCTGATCGGCCATGTCAGGCGTGGGGTACGGCCGCCGGCCATGCGACCCTTGTGCTCTGACAAACGCAGGCCACGGCCTGGCGATACCTGCGCGCTCCGACGCATTGCGCGCTCCTTGCGATATGTCAATTCCCGCCAGGATCGCCCTCCTAGACTTATCCAGGCCTGCGCGCCCCGGGCAGGTCATCCGCTTGCTATAGGAGTTCCACCATGCCAGACCATAGCGATCCCGCCTTCGAACTTGCGCGCTGCGCCGAGCAGTCCGCCGTGCGCATATGGCTGCGTTGGCAAGAATCGCACCAGATGCTGCTCAGGCTCCGCCTCAAGACCCTGGATGAGGACATCAAGGGCGCCCGGCAGGCCCTCGTGCGCGTCAACGATGCATCCGACTGGAACGCCTTCCATGGCCTGCCCGCTCAAATTCTGGCCGCGCAGTTTGAGCGCAGCGCCGCACATGCACGCGACTTTGGCAGCCTTTACATCGAGATGGCCTCCGCCTTCATGGAGCACCTGCGCGAGTCGACCGAAGCCTGGCAGGACTACCAGAGAAAAGTCATGGTGGAGGGAGGCGTCTACGCGCCCTTTGCGGAATCGGCGCGCGAGATGTTCGACAACGTCGGCCGCCTGATGGCTGTTCCAACCCCAGGCGCAAAGGCCCCGGCCCGGGCGCGCCCGGCTGCCGCGGCACGGAGCTGACGAGATGGCCGGACAACGCATCGCCCTGGTGACGGGAGGCATGGGCGGCCTCGGCGAAGCGATTGCCGTGCGGCTGCTGGCCGACGGCGTGCGCGTCGTAGTCACACACTCGGAACACAATGACCACGTCGCCCACTGGCTGGGTGCGCAACGCAACGCCGGCCGCGAATTCACAGCATTCCCGGTCGACGTGACAGACTTCGCGTCCTGTCAGCGCTGCGTGTCGCACGTGCGCAGCGAGGTCGGCGACGTCGACATCCTGATCAACAATGCCGGGGTCACGCGCGACCGGACCCTGCGGAAGATGGAGAAGGCCGACTGGGACTTCGTGCTGCGCACGGACCTCGACTCGCTCTTCCATATGACGCGCCCGCTGGTTGAGCCGATGGTGGCGCGGGGTTGGGGCCGGATCGTCAATATCTCTTCGGTCAATGCCTCGCGAGGCGCTTTTGGCCAGACCAACTATGCCGCCGCCAAGGCGGGGGTACATGGCTTCACCAAGGCGCTGGCGCTGGAACTCGCCCGCAAAGGCGTCACCGTCAACACGGTATCGCCTGGCTACCTGGATACGCACATGGTGACGGACATGCCCACCGAAATTCTCGAGCGGGACGTATTGCCGACCATCCCGGTCGGCCGGCTTGGCAAGCCGGCGGAGGTCGCGGCACTGATCTCCTACCTGTGCGGCGACGACGGCGCATTCGTCACCGGCGCCAACTTTGCCATCAACGGCGGGCAGCACCTGCAATGAGAATCGATGACCGGGCGCAGCCGCCCAGCCTTGCGGCCATACCAGAATGCGCGCCGCCGCCCGCCATGCCGGCACAAGTCTGGCTGGACAAGCAAACCCGCGCCAGCCTGGCCCGCGCCACCGGCGGCCTGTCGGTGATCTCTGCGAGCCTGGCCGGGCTCGACTGGGCACTGCAGCTCGGTATCGCCCCGGCAAAGATGATGCAGGCCTGGCAGGTGTGGCTGGAACACAGCATCGAGGATTCGCCACGGCTGTTGCCGACCGTGGCCGAGCCGCCGTCAGTCGATGTCAGCGACCAGCGCTTTGCCGATACCGGCTGGCAGGACTGGCCTTATCGTTGCTGGCGCGATGCGTTCATGCGCGACGAAGCCTTCTGGGAGTCGCTGACGCAGGATATCGACGGTCTGTCGCGACATCACCAGCACATCGTCGCCTTCTGTGCCCGGCAATGGCTTGACTTGTTTTCACCGGGCAACGTCTGGTGGATGAACCCGACGGTCGCCAGGACCGCCGCGGGCACTTTCGGCGCCAACTTCCTGCAAGGAGCCCGTCATTGGCTGCAGGACGCCAGCGAGTTGCTGTCGGAGTTGCCTGGCCTGCCCGCCGGGAGGCCCGCTCTGGAGTACTTGCCCGGGCGCGACGTGGCACTGACGCCCGGCAAGGTGGTGTTCCGCAACGCGTTGATCGAACTGATCGAGTATGCGCCCGCACCCGGCACCGATACGGTCTGGCGCGAGCCGGTGCTGATCATACCGTCCTGGATCATGCGATATTACATCCTCGACCTGAAGCCCGAGGATTCGCTGGTGCGCTACCTTGTGGAGTGCGGCCATACCGTGTTCATGATCTCGTGGAAGAACCCGGACGCCTCGGCCCGCGACTTCGGGCTGAACACCTACCTGGAAACCGGGCTGCTGGCAGCGATCGAGACCGTGCACGCGCGCTGCGACCGCGCTCACATCCACGCCGCCGGGTATTGCCTGGGCGGCACGCTGCTTGCCACGGGCGCCGCCATGCTGGCGCGCGACGCGGGCGGCGGGCCGCTGGCCAGCATGACGCTGTTTGCGGCGGAAACCGATTTCCATGATCCGGGGGAACTGGGGCTGTTCATCGACAAGAGTTCTCTTGCCACGCTCGACGCCCTCATGTGGAGTCAAGGGTATCTCGACGGGCCGCAGATGAAGTCTGCCTTTCAGATGCTCAATACCCACGACCTGATCTGGTCGCGGGGGATGAGCGAATATTTGCTCGGCCAACGTTTGCGCGCCAACGACCTGGTCTCTTGGAACCGCGACACCACACGGCTGCCTTACCGCCTGCATTCGGAATGCCTGCACAAGCTGTTCCTGGGCAACGAGCTGGCCACCGGCAAGCTGTGCGTCGGCGGACAGCCAGTCGCCCTTTCGGACCTCGACCTCCCGCTCTTTGTGGTTGGCACCGAACACGACCACGTCTCGCCCTGGCGCTCCGTGTACAAGCTGCACTTGCTGACCCAGGCCGAACTGACCTTCTTGCTGACTTCTGGCGGCCACAACGCGGGCATCGTGTCCGAGCCGGGCCACCCGGGCCGACGCTATCATGTGCATACACGACGGGCCGACGCGCCCTACCTGAGCCCGGAGCAATTCCTCAGCATGGCGGAGTACCGCGACGGTTCCTGGTGGCCGGCGTGGCATGACTGGCTGGCAGCCCACTCTACCGGGCGCTGCACGCGGCAGGCGCCGGCCCAAGGTCTCGCGGACGCACCCGGCACCTACGTGCTGGAACCCTAGCAGGGGGTTGTTCACAGCGCTGTGCCTTGGCACATTGCAGCCAGGCATCATTGGTAGCGCTGGATACGGGAGCGGCACACCTACCCTCGCGGCCTGGCGATTTCAGTACATCGCCGCCCGTACACAAACGCTCGTGCGGAAAAAATCCCCGGCAGAGAAGCCAGCCCTGATCGCGCGAGCTCGCCAGACAGCGTAGGTTCGACCGTGGACCTCGATGTACCGCTTACGGGTAGCCGGCTCGAACGGAAACATGCCATCGGAGACAGGAAATGCCGGCCGACGCCTAAGGAATTCGTTCCAAAAGCCCTCCGCAAACTGGCGGAGTGTCAGGCTGTCATCTTTCATCGCATCTCATCGAGCGACACGCTACCTGGACTGATGGCCATCGGCCGACTTGCCTCGGTATCCCGGGCAACTGCAGCATCGCACCTCCCCTCACATCTCCGATTCACCGCGGTGATTAATGCGACATCATTACCGGCACTGTCATCGACTCGAGCAGCGTTCGGGTAACACCGCCAAGGACCAGCTCATGCATCCGGCTATGCCCGTAGCCTCCCATGACGATCAGGTCAGTGTTTCTGTCCGCGGCGTGTGAGAGCAACAGCTGGCCCACGTCATCGCCGTCTCCCGCTGCAAAGGTGCTCAGCTGCGCTGCCACGCCATGCCGAGCCAGCCAGTCCACGGCATATTGAGGCGGCGAAACCCATGGTCCCTTCAGGACGCCATCCGGAGTCCACGAAACCACGGCTGCGGTGCCTGCGCGCTGCAGCAGCGGGAGCGCATCGCGGATGGCCCTCGCCGACTCGCGGCTGCCGTTCCACGCCACCATGATGTTCTTGCCAACGCTCGGAAACCGGCCCGCATAGGGAACCACCAGCACGGGGCGCCCGCATTGCAGCACAATGGACTCGACGAAGCCGGGCTCGGCGTAGGCCGCCTCATCAGTGGGATCGTGCTGTCCGAGGATGACAAGGTCTGCCCGATGTGCCTCCGCCTGGACGGTCGCGGCCGTAGCCCAGTCCGGTGCCTGCCATTCCGTCACGACGTCGACCTCATCAGTCGCGCCCATCAGCGCATGGCGGGCTCGCTCCCCGACCTGATGCTGCCATTCGTTGTAGGAGGCGAGATAGCGGTCACCATCCACCAGGTAGCGCACGGCCGTAGGGTCCGGCTTGCCGACGGCAAGCAGGCCGATCATCGTCGATTTGAACCCCAGCGCCAGCTGGGTGGCGAGTTGCAGCCGGTCGTACACGCGACGGCCAGCATCCAGATGAACCAGAATCGTTGCGTAGTCCATGGATTGTCTCCATCAGGCAGCCTCCAAACGGGCTTTGGTTAAATCTATATCGGCACCCCACCGCGGCTCTGTCGTGCATCAAGCCGGCTTCCTGGCCGCGCCACGATCGGTACTGGTGGTGCCCTGGTTCGCGCCACTATGATTTCCATAGAGCGAGCGTCGGAGCCTCGTCCAAATGCGCCCCGGTGGCAAGCGTTGCGATCAGGCCGTGCGGTCAGCCGAGCACGAGAGGCCGTGGCCCGGAACACCAGGTACAGGTCGCTCCAGGTTGCCTGCCAGCGCGGCCGTGCGTGGCTTAGGCGGCCGCAGCAGATCCGGTACGGCAGTGCACGCTGCGAATAACGGCACCAACGCGCATGCGGCAAGCCTGTACCATCCTGGCCGTCTTGCCCGCCTGCAGGAATGAAAGCGATTCTTCATGGGGCCCTCCTTGTCGGGCACACCGCCCCGGGGGGATTTCGCCGGCCACGACGTACGTCTCACACCGCGAACCGGAAGTGGCCGCTGTGCAGCACGATGTGCCGCGCACCTGTCATCTCGAACAGCGCTCCCGCGACGCGTTCGATGTCCTGGCGGTTGCGCATGAACGCCGGCAGCAAGTCTTCACTACGGTACGAGCGTGCGCCGAAATGATCCTCAAGCGCCTCGGCGGTGATCTCATAGGTTGCCGGCGCGTCGTCCACCTTCGCGGCACACTGCAGGCTTGGTCCGGTCGGGCAGTAGTCCGGGATTTCGCCCGAAAAGTCGATCTTGTGCATAGCTCTCCTCGCGTAACAACGTCCTCCAAAGTGTCTGTTCGCCTGCCTACGTCTCTTCGGCGCGCACAAGCAGGACGGGCGCGACGGCCAAGGTAATCACGCTGCGGGCGACGCTGCCCATGACAAGTCGCCGTACGCCCCGTCGGCCATGCGTTCCCATCACAACCAGATCGGCGCCCCAGCCATTGGCTTCGGTCGCGATCGCAGTAGCAACGTCGCCATCGGCCGTCGGCTTTCCCAGCATCCGGGTTACGTGGCGAATGCCCGACGCTGCGAGCCTGCTGGCGGCAGCGGCGAGGACGCCTTCCCCCGCCGTCGTGAGATCCTCAAGCAATCTCACCGGATCCAGGTTACTAACATCCAGGAACGGGCTACGGTCATCGACCACATGGACCACCTCTACTTCCGCATTAGCGGCGCGCGCGATGATCATTGCCTGCTCCAGGGCAAGTTCCGAAGCGGCGCCGCCGTCCATGGCGACGAGGATGCGCTTGTACATAGGGTCTTCTCCGCCGATGCGAGGCTTGGGGTGGCTCAGATTTTGACTGGGTGAATTCAGCGTAGGGCGGCCCAGCATTTCCTGGTTGATGCGCATCAACTGCAGGCGCGACGTAGCACCTACGCTGCAGAGGCAGCACATCCACGCTGCCAACCTGACTGGAGCTTGCGATGATCCAAGCCGCAATCGTTTACTACTCACGCACCGGCACCGTACGCCAGGTCGCAGAGGCCGTTGCCGCGCGATCGGGATGGCCACTCGCCGAGGTCGCCGACGTGAAAAGCCGCGCCGGGGCCCTTGGCGACCTCCGTTGCGTGATCGATAACCTCTTTCACCGCCAGGTGGAGTACCGGTACGAGGGCCCGGCTCTCGATCGCTGCGAGCACGTTGTGATCCTGGCACCAGTATGGATGGGCAGGCTGGCGGCGCCGATGCGCAGCTTCCTCAGTGCCAGCATCGCCAGGCCACCGCTGGCCGCGCGCGTTTCGACAATCTGTGTGATGGCAGCTCGCGGTGGCTTCCAGGCAGAGGCGGAAATAGCCAGGCTCACGGGCAAGACACCCGCGCCGGCACTCGTACTGCTCGAACGCGATGTGCTGAGTGGCGATGCCACCGCCGAGATCGATGACTTCGTCCAGGCGTCGCGCATCGCGGATTCCAGACCTGCCCACGTCGAGCGGCCCGCCTGGCTGTCCCCGAACGAGACCTGAACGCTTCTTCCTCTTCCCTGACGGCTCCGTCGTTCCTCGTCCGCGAGGTTGTCCATCAGCGGCCACGAACTAGCGAAGTGTGCAGTGGTGTGGTGCGCGCGGCGGGCACGGTCCTCCGGGGCGGCAGGCTCAACGACGCGCACAGGGGGATGCGCCGCAGAGCAGCCAGTCGTCCTCGAGCGTATTGACCGGCAGCCGGAACGTCATGTCGAGCGGCTCGCCTGCGACGACGATGTCACGCATCTGGTCCCGCCCTTGGTAGCCCACCGCGAGCCGATAGGCACCTGGCTTGAGTTGCATGTAAAACAGCGGCCCGCTTGCGGTAGTGTGCAGCACGGCGTGGCCCCCCTGGCTGGCTACGACCACCGTGGCGCCGCTCAACGGGTTGCCACGCCCGGCGTCCACCATCGTCAGCCGCACATTGAAACGCGCGGCAATGGCCAGCATCCTCCGCATGCCTGCTTCCTCTTCTCCGCCCGATACGTAGGAGACGCCATGCTGCTCCATGATCTGCACGTCAGCGGGCGCGGCGCGAGTGGCGCAACCGATCGTTGCAGCGGATATCGCCAGCGACGACAGTCCAAGCGCAAGCCTCCTAAGAATCTTCATTTGCGTCGCTCCTATAGGACTACCGGAATCTCGCGAGGTAATTGCCGGCTGGAACCGAACGGTCAGGCTCCCTCGCTATCGCAGCCTGGCTGTCGAACGAGCAGCACGGGGCGAACCGTCTTGTTGACGACGTGCTCCGAGACCGAACCCAGCACCATGCGCCGCGCGCCGCGATGGCCGTGTGTGCCCATGACGATAATGTCTGCGCTCCAGTGGTCCGCTTCCGCGACGATCGCCTCGGCAACTTTCGCGGGTGTGCCTGGGGTCTCGGTCAACCTGCTGCTCCAGCGCACGCCGGCGGCACTCAGGCGCTCGCCAGCGCGCGCCAGCACTTGCTTGCCATAGGCAATAATCTCGGCCATCAGCCAGGGCCGGTATCCCGGCCTGATCTCGAAGAGCAGGTCGCTGTCGTCGACGACGAACATGGCACTGACCTCGGCGTGGGTGGCCAGCGCCATGGACACGGCCTGCTCCAGGGCATTTAGCGAAGAGCGGCTGCCATCGATGGCTAGGAGAATGCGGCGGTACATGGCGGCCTCGGCGTCGGCTATAGGTTCCTTCCAAATTAGCGGCCGCGAGGACATTCGGGTTGATGCCCGTCAACGGAGTCCTAAAGTCATACCCTAAGTCGCCAGGCCGGTGGGTTGCGAATCCAGACCGGGTCAACGAAACACGCAAGCCACGCGTCTATGTGCAGCACAATCGCTGCGAGCTTGTGGCATAGAGCACTTCGCCGATATTCAATGCGACAGCAGCAGCGGCATCTCGGCATGGTGCATCAGCGTCCGCGTTGTGCCTCCCAGCATCACTTCGCGCATACGAGAATGTCCGTATCCGCCGGCCACCAGCAGGTCCGCGTTCAGGCTGCGTGCAGCCTCGAGCAGCACCCGACCCACCGCCTCGCTCGTCGGTTCGTTGTACACGCCCGCGGCGATGCCATGCCGTTCGAGGTATTGCCGCAGGCCCGCAACCGGCTCCGACTTCGGACTGGGCCGCTCGTCCCGGTTCCATACCGCCACGATAGTGATCCGCTCTGCGCGCAGCAACAGCGGCATAGCGTCCGCCACCGCGCGAGCAGCCTCTCGCCAGCCATCCCACGCGATCACGATATGTTCCAACCCCAGCTCCTGGTATGCATCCGGCACCAGCAACACGGGCCGCCCGGCATTCAGCAAAACATATTCGGCGGTCTCGGCTGCAAGGCTGCCTACCGAATACGGGTCGGGCGGTGGTGCAAGCACGACGATGTCCGATACGCGGCCTTCCTGCGCCAACGCCCATCCCGGATCTTCCTCAACCAACAAATGGGTGTGTCCAACCCCGGGAGCTGCCTGCTCCATGATGCGCCGGAACGCGGTTCCCGCTTCCTCCGCCTGTGCCGCCGCGCTGCGCCCGGCGACATCCGGATAGCGCCGCGCATCGCTGCTGATGTCCGGGATGCGCTCGAATGGCAGGCCGGTTGCTGTCAATCCCACCACATGACCGCCGCTGCATTTGGCGAGGTTCGCTGCAACGCCAACACGCGTTGCGCAGCCGATGTCGCGCCCAAGTTGGACCAGTACGGTCTTGAAGGCCATGATGCTCTCCTGCGTAGGAATTTCGAAAAGCGTCCGGCGACCCGGTTGGCGTGCCGATCTCGCATGACACCAGCGGCACTACCATCACCACTTGCCGGACGCACCACCACCGCCAAAGCCGCCACCCCCGCCGCCGAATCCGCCAGGGCCCGAGCGACCGCGACCTCTTCCGGAGCGGCCGCCAATAGTTAGCAAGCCCATGTGCGAGCCACCCATCAACGTGAACAAAAGCGCGATTGCACCCGCAACCATGCCGGCAAAGATGGTTCCGGAGAGTATCCACGCGACCACCCCAACGGCTCCACCCGTCGCGACTGAACCCGGGAGGCGCCCCAGCATGGAACGCAGTACCCCACCCAGAACCAGAGTGAGCACAAGGAGGATTGGCATCAGTTGCCGGACGGGGTCGTCCCTTCCCCCTGTCGTTTCCTTCGGCGGTGGCAGCGGCTCCCCTTCGATGACCCCAAGCATGCGATCAATGCCCGCAGAGACACCGCCATAAAAATCGCCCTGCTTGAATCGGGGCACAATGTCTTCACTGATGATCCGCTTGCTCGTGGCGTCCGTCAGGACGCCTTCAAGGCCATAGCCCACCTCAATACGAAGGGTGCGGTCATCCCTGGCGATGATGAGCAGCGCGCCGTCATCGACGCGCTTGCGCCCGAGCTTCCATTGCTCGACCACGCGAAGCGAATACTGTTCGATGGTTTCCGGTCGGGTCGTGGGAACCATGAGAATCGCAACCTGAGTTCCCTTCCTGGCCTCAAAATCCTGCAGCGTCTGATCCAGGGACGCCTGCTGTTCGCGCGTAAGCGTACCTGTCAGGTCAGTCACCCGCGCCGTCAATGACGGAATGGCGACTTCTGCAAGGGCGCCAAGAGACACGAAGGCGGTCAGCGCCAGAAGCAGCCCCCGCGCGATCGAGAGCAGATTTACCTGATACCCGCCGGGGCGCAGGTAGCCGCGGCACCGATTAATGGCGAGCATGACGACAACAGCTGCCCTTATGTTGCGCACAGGACACCTCGTTCCTCTTGCAGCCGTCTGAGCGAACTGCATGAGCCTGACATAGGCTTCCCCGGACGCAGGCGCTGCTGCAGAACTGGCTCTTCCACACGCTTCCCGGTTTGCAGGACGGACTCTCGCTTTCCGTCAAAGAGACCCACGGCTCAACAGGTGACAAGATCCGTATGTCCAAAGCCCTTGGAATAGTCAAGCACGGAAATGACCATCGGAGTCACCCTGAATATCCGGACGTCGTCCACGGTGGGCATCGGCACCGGCAAGGCCATTTGCTCCGGATACTCCGGATACTTTGATGGGAACAACTGCAAGATCCTGTGCGCGACAACTGGATCGACCACCAGTTGCGCGTGCGCCGCCATGGACAGGCCAGTAATCGCCATGAGATCTGACGTATCGTGGTCAATTGTCAGCGAGACACGGTCGTCCGATGCCAGATTCCCGGCTTTTTGGCTGCTCGGACCACAGAGGAAGTAGAGCGTGAGTCCCTCGTTCACATAACCGACAGTCGTAGCCTGAGGCCAGCCATCCGGCCTCAGCGTGGCAAGCGTCATGATCCTGTGCTGGCTCAACAAACTCAGGATCTTCTGTCTGATCTCATCGTCCATATTTGGCTCACTGTTACGTCCGTACGGACAAAGCTAAACACCAGGCGCGGCCGGCATGGCCGCGGAGTGACCGCCAGCCATCTTGCCTTTGGCTACACGCCTCATTCCAAAGTAGCGGTCGCCAGGGCATTCAGGTTGACGGCAGTCAACGAAGCCCTAAGTCACCCATGTCCGGCCGATTGCCGTCCCCATGACCTGGATCACTCCACCGCTGTCCACGGGCAATCAGCTCGGCATTCCCGGCCGGCTCGGAGACGTCATGGCCGCCGCCGCGTCCCGCGAAGTCGGCACGCTGTGTTCCGGCCGCTCGAGATCGATACGTGGCAGGAGCATGTCATCTACATGCGTTCACGCCATGGCTTACCGGGTATGACGCCGCTAGCGAGCATCCAGGGCGTCCAGGTTGATCAGCTCGATGGACTTGCCCTGCACCGTGAGCAGGCCTTCCTGCTGGAATTTTGACAATGTCCGGCTCACTGTTTCCAGCGTCACGCCGAGAAAGCTGCCGATGTCCTCACGCGTCATCCGCAGTACAAAGGACGTGGCCGAATAGCCGCGCTCCCGATAGCGTGCCGAGACGTTCAACAGGAATGCCGCCACACGCTGCTCGGCGGACATGTTGCTCAACAGCGTCATCTGCCGCGATTCCCTGACGATCTCGGCACTGAACATCTTGTGCAACTGTCGTTGCAGAGGCTTGATCTCGCGACAAAGCGCCTCGAGCAGGTGGAACGGGATCACGCAGACCACGCTATCCTCCAGGGCAATCGCATCGCAGTTATGGGATTCCTGGCAGACGCCGTCCATGCCGATGGAGTCTCCGGCCATGTAGAAGCCGGAGATCGTTTCCTTGCCCCGCTCCGGAGACACCACGGTCTTGAACGAGCCGGCGCGTATCGCATAGAGGCTTCGGAACGGATCGCCGGCCCGGTACAGCCGTTCGCCCTGCTTGACCGAGCGCCAGCCCTGCACGACGGTGTCCAGGCGAGCCATTTCGCCGGCCTCCAGGCTGGCGGCCATGCAGATGTTCCGCATCATGCAGCTCGTGCAACGGGCCCGGGAATCGCACGACACCTGGCCCGCAGGCGTCGGATCCTCCCCCCTGGCGAACGTGACGGATACGCTTTGTACATCATAAACACCATCAGATTCAGTACGCGAGTCAAACATGGTTATCTCCAGCCTGCCGGCCCTTTCCTGATCCCGACCCTCGCCTCGCCCGTCTCGTTTTGCCGACCGCATCGTCGTGCGCGCCGCCATCTGTTTGCTCGAAGTATTGGCTGCCCGCGCCCGGACAACCAGAAGCCTGCGCTGAGTTGCGTGTCAGAAATGCAGCGTCCCTTGTCAGGGTTCCCTGACAGGGGGCATGCCGAATCGCGAGGCATTCCGGGCGGGCAGATGTGAAGCATTGCCGGTACCTGCGCACGCCGCCGTGGCAATGTGCAAGCCTTTGATGCAAAACAAGCCGCAGCCGCTCCGGCTTGCCAAAGTAAGAAGCATCCGGTGCGCACCGCGCGCCGTCATCCCAGGAGACCAAGATGAGCAACCTCAAGCGCTATGACCCGTTCTCGATCGAACCGCTGGGCGACATGCTGCAAAGCATGCTGCGCAACTGGCGGATTGCGCCAGACAGCGAACTGGCGTTCAAGGTAGACGTGGCCGAATCCGACACCAGCTTCACCATTACCGCCGACCTGCCGGGCGTGAAGAAGGAAGACATTAACGTCAGCGTAGACCGTGGCACCGTGATGATCTCGGCCAAGCTCGAGAAGGCTTCCGAAGTGAAGGAAGGCGACCGCGTGATCCGCCAGGAGCGCTACAGCGGCTCGATGCAGCGCGCCTTTACACTGGACGGCAACATCGACACGGAAAAGATCGATGCCAGCTTCCAGGACGGCGTGCTGCGCCTGGTGCTGCCCAAGAAGGAAAGCTCGACCCAGCAACGTATTACCGTACGTTAAGCGAGTGCGTCAAAAAGGAGGCCGGGATGCAAGTCAAGGATATCTGTTCAGCGAAGGCCGTGCACGTGCCACTATCCTGCACCCTGCAGGAAGCCGCGGTGCAAATGCGGGACCGCCACGTCGGTGCGTTGATCGTGACAGAGAACTCACCGGCCGGGACGCGCGCGGTGGGCATGGTCACGGACCGGGACATCGTCATTAATGCGACGGCCACCGGGGCGGACCCCTGCCAGACCGACGTGGTCGAGGTGATGACGCGTGGCCTGGTGGCGATCCCGCGGGATGCCGTAGTCGCCGATGCATTGCAACTAATGCTGACGCATGGCGTAAGGCGCCTGGCGGTACTGGATGGCGAGGCCGTGACGGGGGTGATTGCGCTCGATGACCTGTTCGCCGCCCTCGCGACCGACTGGGGCATGCTGTTTTCGCTGGTGCGCAAGGAGCAGGAGCGAGAGCGTTCCAGCAGCGCGCCGACCGGGTTGCACACCTGACCACTCATCCGCCTATCGACTCCACACCCGGCGCTCCCTGGCGCCGGGTCCGAACAGAGATAAAGCATGAAAACAGATCATCAGATCCAGAGGGACGTCGCCGACGAACTCGATTGGGACCCGGCGATCGACGCAGCGTCCATCGGCGTGGAGGTCCATGAAGGGATCGTCACGCTGAACGGGCACCTGTCCAGTTATGCGGAAAAGCTCGCCGCTGAACGCGCCGCCGAACGCGTCTCCGGCGTGCGCGCGGTCGTCGTCAAGCTCGACGTGCACCCGCCCGGAGCCTTCCTCGACGAAGCCATTGCAGAGGCGGCGCGCGAGGCGCTGCAATGGCACGTGCATGTGCCCGCGGACGTCATCAAGGTTCGCGTCGAGCATGGCTGGGTAACGCTATCCGGCAACGTGGACTGGGGCTACCAGAAGAAGCTGGCCGAACGCACCGTAAGCCTGTTGCGCGGCGTGGTTGGTGTCGTCAACAGCATCCGGATGAATGAGAAGACAGCACCTCCCGACGTGGAAAAACGCATTGAAGAGGCGCTGCGCCGCCATGCCTTGCGCGAGGCCCACCATATCAGTATCGAGGTCGAGAACGGCACTGCCACGCTGAGGGGCCACGTGGATTCCCTGGCCGACCGTCGCGCCGCCATCGGTGCCGCATGGTCGGCGCCGGGCATCTCGGCGGTCATCGATCAGCTGGAACTGCGGCCATGACGCCAAAGGGGCGCGCCGGCGCCGGCACGCTCCGGGCAGGGGGCACGCGGGCCATCGCACGCGGCTACCAAGCAAACAGGAGGCAACCGACATGAAAGGCGATATCCAGCTCAAGCAGCACGTGCTCGAGGAACTGGCCTGGGATCCGGCCGTCGATGCCGCCGAGGTCGGCGTCCAGGTCAAGGACAGCGTGGTGACGCTGACTGGCCATCTCGCCAGCCATGCCGCCAAGTACGCCGCCGAGGAAGCCGTCCGGCGCGTGCCCGGCGTGAAAGCGCTGGCCGTCGAAATCGACGTGCGTCTTCCCAATGACGCGCAGCGCACGGACGCCGACATCGCACGCGCCGCTAGCAACATCCTGGCGTGGACCTCGGTGCTGCCCGCGGATCGCATCCAGGTGATGGTCGAGGACGGCTGTGCCACGCTGACCGGAACGGTCGACTGGAACTACCAGCGCCTGGCCGCCGAGCGCGCAGTGGCCGGCCTGTACGGCGTGGTCAGTGTAGCCAACGCCATCGCGGTCCAGCCCGCGATCGCTGCCAACGATGTGAAGGAGCGCATTGCGAAGGCCATCGAGCGCCAGGCGGCGGACGATGCGACCCATGTCGCCGTCGACGTCAAGGACGGTGTTGTGACGCTGCGCGGAAGCCTGCGCAGCTGGGCCGAGCGCGAGGCCGCATCCGAAGCAGCCTGGGCGGCGCCGGGGGTCACCGAGGTATCGAACATCATCCAGGTGAATCTCTGACCTGCACACCGGGCACGGGGGGCCTGCGGGCTCTGCAGTTGCCATGAGAGCCAGCCATGACTGTCCGCAATCTTGATGCCCTGTTCCGTCCGCGCTCGATCGCGCTCATCGGCGCGACGCTGCGGCCGCGTAGCCTAGGGGCGACGGTGCTGGACAATCTTTCAACGGGCGCTTTCGCTGGCCAGCTGTATCTGGTCAATCCCAAGTATGCAACGCTGGCAGGCCAACGCTGTTACGCATCCGTCCGAGCGTTGCCGGCACCGCCGGATCTGGCGGTATTATGCACGCCCGCACCCACGATCCCGGAGCTCATCGCTCAACTCGGCGCCGCCGGTACGCGTGCGGCCATCGTCCTGAGCGCTGGCTTCGAGGGGCCTGAGGACAGCGCCGGAGGCGCGCTGCGGCAAGCCATGCTGGACGCGGCGCGACCTCATCTGCTCAGGATTCTCGGGCCGAACTGTGTCGGGCTGATCGCTTCGGGGATCGGCCTCAATGCCAGCTTCGCACCCGGCACAGCCCGGCCAGGCAAGCTAGCATTCGCCACCCAATCCGGCGCGTTGGCCACCGCTGTGCTGGACTGGTCGCGTTCGCGCCAGATCGGCTTTTCGCACTTCATCTCGCTCGGCAACAGTGCCGATGTGGACGCGGCCGACGTGCTTGACTACCTTGCTGGCGATGCCGAGACGCAGGCCATACTGCTCTACGTGGAGGCGATCTGCCATGGCGCCAAGTTCATGTCCGCGGCGCGCGCTGCCGCCCGCAACAAGCCGGTCGTGGTGGTCAAGGGGGGGCGCTCGGCGCAGGCGGCACGCGCCGCCGCGTCCCATACCGGCGCCATGGCCGGTGCCGACGACGTCTACGACGCCGCCATCCGGCGTGCCGGCATGCTGCGCGTGGACAGCACCGAGGGCCTGTTCGACGCCGTAGAGGTGCTTGCCCGCATGCGGGGGCTGCGTGGCGAGCGCCTCGCCATCCTGACCAATGGCGGCGGCGCCGGCGTAATGGCGACCGACGCGCTGGCGGATGCCGGCGGGATCCTGGCGCGCCTGTCAGACCAGACTCTGGCACGGCTGGACGCCGTGCTGCCCGTCAGCTGGCCGCGCGCGAATCCGATCGACATCATCGGCGACGCGCCCATCGAGCGCTACCTGCAAGCCCACGCCATCCTCTGTGAGGCGCCCGAGGTTGACGCCGTGTTGATGATCCATGCGCCTACGGCCATCGTGCCGGCCGCGGAGATCGCGGCCGCCTTCGTCAGCGCGCCGTCGGGCGGCAAGCCGCTGCTGACCGCATGGCTCGGGGCGGATGCCGTGCAGCAGGCACGCCGCTTGTGCCAGCAAGCCGGCGTGCCGACCTTTGATACCCCGGAGGGGGCAGTGCGCGGCTTCCTGCAGGCCTGCGAATACCACAGGAACCAGCAATTGCTGATGCGCACGCCGCCCGCAGACGGCGCGTACACGCCGGCGGACAAGGCCCAGGTGCGCACGATCATCGGCAATGCCCTGCGCGCGGGCAGAGAGTGGCTGACCGAGCCGGAGGCCAAGGCCGCGCTGGCCGCCTATGGCGTCCCCGTGGTCGCAACCCGAACCGCGGCCAGCGTTGATGAGGCTGTCGACCAGGCCACACGGATCGGCTATCCGGTCGCGCTCAAGATCTTGTCTGCGGACATCACGCACAAGTCCGCCGCGGGCGGCGTGGCACTGGACCTCGCCGACGCCGCCGCGGTGCGCAGCGCCGGCAGCGCCATGCTCGAGCGCATCTGGCAGCAAGCCCCGGAGGCGCGGGTGCAAGGCTTTACCGTCCAGCCGATGGTCGGGCACGGCGATGGCTTTGAGCTGATTGTGGGCGCCTCCACCGATCCCGTGTTCGGCCCCGTCTTGCTGTTCGGCCATGGCGGCGTCAACGCCGAACGCATCGGCGACCATGCGGTTGCGCTGCCGCCGCTCGACGCACTGCTCGCGCGAGACCTGGTGTCGCGCACCCGCATCGGACGCCTGCTGGAAGGCTGGCACGGACACCCGGGCGTCGACGGGGACGGCTTGCTCCAGATCTTGGTGCAGGTCTCACGCCTGGTCTGCGATATTGACGAGATTTGGGAACTGGATATCAATCCCCTGCTGGCGAGCGCGGCAGGCATCATCGCGCTCGATGCCCGCATCGCCGTCAAGGCGCCGGCATTGGGCACGCGTCCGCGGCTGGCCATCCAGCCCTATCCCGAGGCGCTGGAGGAACGCGTCGAGCGGGACGGCCGCACCATCGTGCTCCGGCCCGTGCGTCCTGCCGACGAAGTGGCCTACCAGGCATACTTTCGCCAGCTGACGCCGGAAGATATCCATGCCCGCTACTTCTGCACGTTCCGCGAGCCGGTACACAGTCAGCTGGCAAGACTCACGCAGATCGACTACGCGCGTGAGATGGCGTTCATCGCGGCCACTACCGATGCGTGTGGCCACACCTCCATACTCGGGGAAATCAGGGCCGTTGCCGATCCAGACAATGTCCAGGCCGAGTTCGGCATCGCCGTGCGCTCGGACCAGAAGGGACAAGGACTGGGAAAGCTGCTGCTCGAGAAAATGATCCGCTACGCGCGCGCAAAGGGCATCGGCGCGTTGGTGGGCTGCACCATGCCGCACAACCAGCCGATGCTGGCGCTGGCGCGCGCCTATGGCTTCAGGATCGCCGCGGCCAGCGTCGACGGTGTCAGCCTGCACCTTGCGCTGGACAAAGAGAACGCCGACGTTCGCGCGCCTGGTTGAGGCATCGCAATGAGCGCGCGCAGCGGTCGGCCTACGCTGGTAAGAAGCGAGTAGCCTACTCGTTGCCTGCAAGCGCCTCCTGCGGCAAGCGGCGACGCTCTGCTTTCTTTCATCAACCCTGCGGAGCTATCCCACCATGAACCGACAACGTGTCTTCGTCTGCCGGACCCTGCTGCTGGTGGCCCTGCTGTGTGCCGGCACCGCGCCCGCGCTGGCCCAGCCCGATCCATCGCCGGCCGCACCGCGGCCCCGCGAGACAGTCCGCGCCGTCGATTTACTTACCGAGGCGGAGCGCGCCGACATTTGCGCAAGGCTGCGTAGCGCCGCGTCCGCGCAGGAGCGCCAGACCATCATGCAGCGCACCTTCGATCTGATTGCGACGCGCGCCAGCGAGCGCGGCATTACGCTGCGCCACGACCAGCGTGGCCACACGCGCAGGGAGATAGACGATCGCTTTGGCATGGAGTGCAGCCCGCGTGCCGCCTCGCCGGCCACGGCGGAAGGGATGCCTGCGCCGAGAGTCGCCGGGGACGTGCGCTACCTGACCGGTGGCGTGGGCCAGGACGAGGCGGCTTATCTGCGCAAGGCTGGCGGCGACTACACCCTGCGGCTCACCTTCACTGGAGGCGGCGGCCAGTACCTGGCCGGCGTTGACACGCAGATTTTTGACAGCCGCGGCAGGCAGCGCTTCGCGGCCGTGTCCGATGGCCCGTTCCTGTTCGTCCAGTTGCCGCCAGGCCGCTATCGCGTCGTAGCCACCGCCGACGGCAAGGCGCGGGAGCTGACACTGGTAGTACCGGGCAAAGGCGGCGTGTCCCGCACGCTGCACTGGGCATCTGCCTCATAGCCATTGGTCGCGATCTTGCCGCGCGGGTGGCGCGCTCGCTGGCTGATCCGGATGCGATCGCGCCCACCGCCGCGCACCGGCAATGGCAACACGGATCGCCATGCCTTCGTCATGGCCGCTGGCGAGCATGGCGTTGGCAATTTCGATTGCCTTCAGGCGCACCGCGGGCGCCAGCCGCTTCATCGCAGCAGGATAACGGTCAGGATTCCATGGCATTGCAGACTCCGCTTCTCTCAGTGGCGGCCCCGACCACTGTAGCGCAGGGACGGACCATGCCCGCTATGTGGCGCGCTGACTGCGGCCGGTGCCGGTGCAACGGGGCCGTCGCCTGGCAGGCGCAGCAGCAGCGACGGTCCACGACCGTCCTGGCGCACGCGCAGGCTGCGGGATTCGATCGCCCCGCCGGAGCGAACCAGCACACGATAGTCGCCTGGCGGCAGCCGCAAGTAGAGCAGCGGCCCCTCGCTCAGCACCAGCAGGACGATTTCGCGGTGGGCGTCGAACAGCGTTACCGTGACGTCCGACAAGCTACTGCCGTCCGCCTCGTTCACAAAGTGCATATGAACGTTAAAGCGCCCGGCCATGCTTTGCATGGCCGCCACCTGGTCCACGCCGATCCCGCCGGAAACGTAGTCGATGCCATTCATGTGGTGGACTGCGGGCGTTGACGGCATTACCGGCGGCGTAGGTGAAGCAACGCCGGCAGGAATAACGGCGAACAGGCCCGAGCAGAGCAGGCAGGCGGCAAGCGCAATCGCGCGCATGGGAGTCTCCTTGGCATGCCGGCCGCCGACAGATGTCGGCTGCGCCGGTGATGTCATTCAGAGTAGTTGCGCTTGCCGGCGCGATCTTGGGCTGCATCAAGGCAAGGCCACATCCGGAACCACGCCTGGCGATGGTGCTGCCACCTGCTTGCGGATTCAATGGCGCCCCAAAGATGGCGTAAAACTGCCGGATCACCGGACCTTGTCGACGAGCTGTCAGGGATTGCTGACGCGGCCTTTCTGCCGCCCTGACGCCACTCTCAGCCATCGCCTATTTTCCACAGCGAAGGGGGTGACCATACTGGGTACATGCCAGACAATAGCCAAGCCAAGATCGTCACTGTGTACCTGCTCGAGCGTGCAAATGCGATCCGCAGCAGACAACTTGGCATACTTGCACGCTTACCTCGGATAGAAGTCGCAGGTTCTGGCGCTAGCGCCCTTACGGAGCTGACTAGACTGATGCATCATCGGCCCGAGGTTGTCATGATCGGCTTGCGCACCGCAAGTGGAGGCGCGATCCAGGAGATCAGGATACTCAGGTCGGCCTTGCCTGACGCAATCGTGATCGTGCTGGGCGACGCCCTCAGCCTGCCGCTACGGCGCGCTTGCATTCGGGCAGGCGCGAGCTACTGTTTTGACAGGACGCTGGAATTAGACGCGCTGCGCGTGGCGCTGAGCGGGTTGAGGACCGCGCGGGCGCCATAAAGGAAGGGCGAGTTCGGGACTACCTTCGCCTGCTACAGGTCAGCGTCGTCGTCGAACAAATGATTGCGTATGGCATACCTCAGGAGCATCGCCTCATTGGGCATTTGCATCTTCTCCATGAGGCGCATCTTGTAAGTGCTAACGGTCTTGGCGCTGACACACAGTGCCGTGGCGATCGTCGTGATCGGCTCGCCCAGCACGAGCCGCCGGTACACTTCGAGCTCGCGATCGGACAAACGCAGGTGTGGCAAGTCATCGCTCTGGTCCTTCAGGCCGCTTGCGAGCTTCGCTGCGATCGCCTGGCTCACATAGGTACCGCCCCGGGCTACCTGTCCGATGGCGGACACCAGCTCCGTGGCCGCGCTTTCCTTGGTGAGATAGCCTGCCGCTCCGGCCTGAAACGCACGGACGATATATTGCTCTTCCGCATGCATCGTCAACACCAGGATTCGCAAGGTCGGGGCTTCGCCGCGCAACAGGCGAATCAGTTCCAGCCCGCTCCTGCCAGGCATGGACAGATCAAGGAGCAAGACCTGAGGGCTGCATTCCCTCACCATTCTTGGTACTTGCGAGCCATCAGCCGCTTCGGCCACCACCTCGAACAACCCCGCACGTTCCAGGATATGCCTTAAGCCATCCCGCACCACGGCGTGGTCGTCCGCAATCATCACGCGTGTCATGCATAGTCTCCCTGTCAGGGTCTGTTAGGGCTAAGGAAACAATCACGTGACGCACGCTCGAATCAATTGGAAGCTGATCCACGCGATTGCACCCGGCCCTATCGACCATAAAGGCGCAGCCTTCTGCATTACTCTTTCGGAGCGGTGCCAACGCTCGGCCCTACAACTAGCGCAGCCAATGTCTGCGCCGGCGGCGGGAATTTCTCGGCAAGCCGTGCCTTGAGGAGGTCATCATGGAATCCCCTGTCGCAGGCTGGAAAGTAAGTTTACTGTGTGTTGCCATGACGTTATCCAGGCGGATCTATTTCCAGCGTGGGAGCTCTTGCGCTTGAACCTCGCTGCCTTGGCGGCCGATGACCAGTGTCCTCCAAGCCGGCCTTCCGTTGCGGGACATCCACCATTAAACAAAATCCGTTGCCGGGGGCGCTTTCGACCGATACGGTGCCTCCGAGCAACCGAGACCGTTCCCGGATGCCCAACAGTCCCAGTGACTTGCGCGGCTCGTTGGCGTGTGGCTTCATGTCCCAGCCGGCACCATTGTCCTGTATTCGCAATGCAACGCGGCCGTCGTCACACCCCACGTGGATCTGAACGCTGCTCGCGTTAGCGTGGCGGACGACATTGCTTAGTGCCTCCTGCACGATGCGAAACAGTGCGATCGCTGTGTGCTCCGGGACATCGACGTCCGCTCCGTACACCGTTATTGCGAGCCCGTAGCGGTTGGAAAAATCGCTCGCCAACCACTCGATGGCGGGCAGCATGCCCAACTCGTCGAGCAGGGCGGGCCGCAGATCGCTGGCGATACGGCGGACAGAGGCTACCGTATCGTCGATGACCGCGTTCATCCCTGCAATTTCGTCTAGCAGGCCATCGATGGGCCTCCCCTCCCCCACATCCGTGCCCAGCATGGCTAAGTCCATCTTCAATGCGCTCAGGCGCTGGCCCAGGTCGTCATGAAGCTCACGCGCGATGCGACGCTTCTCCTCCTCTCGCGTAGCAAGGATGCTGTCAGAAAGCTGCTGCAGCTCCTCGCGCGAGCGGTGCAGGGCCTCCTCGGCCCCGACGCGGTCGGTAATGTCGCGCAACATCACCGTATATAGCTTGCCGCCACCGTCGACCGTTTGCGAGATCGAGGCTTCGATCGCAAACTCGCTGCCGTTCCGCCGCAAAGCGTAAAGCGCCAGGCGTTGACGCCCCATCTGCCGCTCCGATACACCGGTGACCCCAAAGCGGCGTATGTGCTCTGCATGGGCCGCGCGGAAGCGCTCGGGAATGAAGTCGCCAAGTGGGCGGCCGATCGCCTGCTCCGCAGGCCAGCCAAACAAAGTCTCGGCCATCGGATTGAAGAGCACGACCCGCTGGTCGGTGTCCACGGTGATGATCGCCTCCATGGAGGAACGGATGATGCCTGCCAGGCGCGCCTCGCTTTCCTTCACGCGTTGGAGACTGCGCTGCATGGTTTCTTCCGCGCGGACACGTTCGGTGATGTCGCGCAGCATCACGGTGTACAGTTTGGCGCCGCCGTGAACGGTTTGCGAGATGGATGCTTCGATCGGGAACTCGCTGCCGTCTCGACACAGAGCGTACAGTGCCAGGCGTTGACTTCCCATCTGGCGCTCCGATACACCGGTAACACCAAAGCGGCGCACATGTTCAGCGTGGGTGGCGCGGAAGCGCTCAGGAATGAAATCAGCCAGTGGGCGGCCAATCGCCTCCGCTGCTGGCCACCCAAACAAGGTTTCGGCCATCGGATTGAACAGCACGACGCGCTGCTCACTGTCCACAGTGATGATCGCTTCCATGGACGAGCGAATAATACCCGCCAGACGCGCTTCGCTTTCCTCCAATCGCTGGTGACTGCCTCCCGAGGCGCGCCTGAGCCGTCTCAGCCTGATCCAATAGAGACCGGCAACAAGTCCGATGCCTGCTCCTAATAGCGGCACCAAAAGCGCCATAAGCTCCCGGTGCCCTTCGACGCCAGCCTGCAAGCCGAAAGCCAGCGCTACAAAAAGGGCGACTACGCCACTGCCGATCGCTATGTCGATAGCATAAGAGCGCGGACTCTCGAACGCTGAGAACGGAGCCTTATCTTTGGGGGCGAATGGGTTAGTCACGCAACGCGCATAGTCCCGCCCGATTCCGGGCTTCTTGATCACTTCTGAATTGAATATAGAGCGACGACGCCGACCCGCAAGCCAAAACACAGAAATTGGCTTGGGAAGCCGTTGGGTTATGTTGGCAACCCATCCCTTGGACTAGCTGGCAGGATGTTAGCCAAACGGCATCTCCCGCCGCGTCCACAAGCGCACTGACCGTTGCCCGCGCGGCAGCGGTCCCCCCTCAGTGCGACATGAACACCGGAAACTCTGACTGGCGCAGCAGTGCACGCGTGGTTCCACCCAGCATTAGCTCCCTCAGCCGAGAACGGCCATAGCCACCGGCGATCAACAGGTCGGCCTGCATCCTGCCCGCAAGTTGCAGCAAAACCTGGTCGGGGTCGCCCTCCCCGACAAGAAGATTGGCGTGGATGCCATGGCTGGCCAGCCATGCTATCAACCGTTGCGCGCTTTCACGGTAGGCCTCACCCTCAATGGCAGCGCCATACTTGTCCGTGCTGACAATCAGGACGGACACAGCGCTGGCAAGCGCAAGCCATGGCAGTGCGTCTGCTACCGCCCGCGCGGCTTCCCGGCTGCCGTTCCACGCGATCGCGACTCGGCCACCGAAGCCCGGGCCGGCTACGCCCGGGACCAGCAAAATGGGCCGACCGGCATTGAGCATCGCATACTCGGCAACCCCCGCCAGCAACGCCGGCACATCCGCATCCGCCGATGGCGGGCCGGGCAGGATGATATCGGCGAAGCGTCCCTCGTCGGCAAGTGCCCAGCCGGACTCACCGTCGACAACGATGTGCCGGGTGGGAATGGCCGGCGACACCTGCCCGGTCAGCGTGTCGAGTGCTTCCTTGTGACGGGCAACCAGCTGATGCAAGTGACTCGCGGCAAGCGCGGCGTATTTCCCGGCTTCTTCGCCTGCCCCGCGAAACGGTTCGAGGTAAGTTCCGGTCGCTGTCAGTCCCGTCACGTTGCCACCAAACTTTTCGGCAATCCGTGCAGCCGTTTCAATGCGTGCCGACCGGGCAGAATCATCGCTGAGGTCGACGAGGATGGTCTTGAAGTCCATGACATGTTCCGGGAATTGGCCAAAAGTTGCGAAAAAACCATACTGCAGCAGCCAGCGCTGGATCAATCGAGCGGATATGACTGCCGATACTCCGGCATGGTGACCGCCCAGCGCAGGTCGCGCTCGATGTGCTGGCGTAGCGCATCGCTTGCCTGGGGCTCGCCGTGCACGACAAACGTGCGCCGCGGGGCCTGCTGAAAGCCGCCAAGCCAGGTCATGAGTTCCGCGGCATCGGCATGTGCGGACAGGTTCTCCACCTGCTCCACCGACGCATGCACCGCGATGTCCTTGCCATGGACGCGGATGTCGCGCCGGCCTGCGGCCAGGGCTGCGCCTCGCGTACCAGCCGCCTGGAAGCCGGAAAGCAGGATGGTGTTGCGAGGGTTCGGCCCGTAGGCGGCTAGATGGTGGACCACGCGACCGCCGGTTGCCATACCGCTGCCGGCCAGAATGATCTTGGGACTTCGGTCGTGGTTCAGCCAGATCGACTGCTCCATGCTCTGGACCGGGGTGGCGAGATTGCAGGCCGCGGCGCATTCTTCGCGGCTGATGCGTAGCTCTTCCGGATGCAGCGAGAAGATCGTGGTCGCGTCGATGGCCATCGGGCTGTTGAGATACACCGGCACGTCGGGGATTCGCTTGAGTTCGAGCAGGCGGTGCAGGCAGTAGAGCAGGCTCTGCGTGCGCCCCACCGCGAAAGCGGGGATGATCAAGCTGCCCCCGCGGCCAATTGTCCGGCAGACGATTTCTCCGAGCACGTCGAGCGGATCGCTGTCCGGATGCCGCCGGTCACCATAGGTCGACTCCACCAGCAGGTAATCCGCCTGACTAACCATCTCCGGCGCGCGCATCACGACGTCCTGCTGCCGCCCGAGGTCGCCCGAGAAGACGATGCGCTTGCCCTCGACGAACAAGGTGACGATAGCTGCCCCGATGATATGGCCAGCCCGGGCGAACTCGGCCTCTACGCCGGGCACTACCTGGAACCGCTTGCCAAACTGCACAGGCTGGAACTGTCGCAGTGCGCGCATAGCGTCGGTCGGGGTGTACAGGGGCAATGCGGGGTGGTGGCGCGAAAAACCCTTGCGATTGGCGTAAGCGGCATCTTCTTCGGCCAAGTGGGCGCTGTCAGGCAACAGGATGCCGCACAGCTGCGCGGTGCCCATAGTGCAGTAAACGCTACCGCGGAAGCCGTTGCGCACCAGCAGCGGCAAATACCCGCTGTGGTCGATGTGGGCATGGGTCAGCACCACGGCGTCGAGCTTGGCCGGATTGAGCGGCAGGGGCTCCCAGTTGCGCAGGCGCAAGGTCTTGTAGCCCTGGAACAGGCCGCAGTCGACCATGACCTGGTAACGGCCGGTATCGAGCAGGTACTTGGAGCCGGTGACCGTATCGGTCGCGCCGAGGAATTGCAGTTGCATGCTGGTGTCCTTTGACGCTTGCACGAAGCCGTGGCGCCTGCGCGGCTGCCGCTGGCCGATACGACCAGTCTAGGAGGCGGGCCGGGGTGGCGGTTGATCCGGATCAACCGTGCAGGACCCGCGAGTACCTACGCTTGAACAGTGTCGGCACCGCCCACCGCGCAGGCGTACGTGCACGGCCCACAGACTTGCGCACGCGTGGTTCCGCGCCGAGCAACTTGGGAGACCTCATGCAAGATCGCTCCAGCGCGCTGCACGCGGACCATCCCCAAACCAACGAAGAAGAAGGTTCCCGGGATGGCACCCACTCGGCTCACATGCCGTCCGGGCTGACCACTGCTCAGGCTCTTGTCCGGCTGTCCGAGTTCGGCCGTAATGTGCTGCCGCGGGCGACCCCCAGGTCGGTCATAGCAGTATTTCTGCGCCAGTTCCTTAGCCCACTTATTTACATCTTGCTGGCCGCGACAGTCGTGTCGCTCGTATTGGGTGACATAAAGGACGCACTTTTCATCGGGGCAGTCCTATTGATAAACGGTGTCATTGGCACCGCCCAGGAACACACGGCCGACAAAGCGACAGTGGCGCTGCGCAAGATGGAACAGCCCCGTGCCACGGTGATCCGGGACGGCGTGCAACAGGAGATCGACGCAACCACGCTGGTTCCGGGTGACCTCGTGGTGCTGGAAGCAGGTGCCCGAGTGCCCGCCGACCTGGAAGTGGTCTGCGCCATTGACCTGCAATGCGATGAATCCCTCTTGACCGGCGAATCGCAGCCTGTACGCAAAGTGTTGGCATGTGCCGAACAAGGATCTTTCGGAGGTGCGCAGCGGTGTTTGGCGTTCGCCGGCACGGTGGTGATCCGCGGCAGGGGCCATGGCATCGCGGTGGCAACCGGCGCGGCCACTCAAGTCGGCAGGATTGCCCGGGAACTCGGACGCGAATCCATGTCGCAGCCGCCGTTGATGCTCCGGCTCAAGCGGTTTTCTCGACTAATCGCGGTGGCTGTAGGCGTGGCTGTGGCGCTGCTGGTTGCGGTGGGAGTATTGCGCGGAATGGCATTGCGCGAACTGTTCATGATGTCAGTCGGACTGGCGGTGAGCGCGATTCCCGAAGGGTTGCCTGTCGCCATCTCGGTGGCGCTGGCGATCAGTATTCGGCGAATGGCAAAGGCCAACGTGATCGTGCGCAAGATGCCAGCGGTGGAGTCGCTTGGCTCTTGCACAATGATCGCCACCGACAAGACCGGTACGCTGACCATGAACGAGCTTGTCGTCACAGATATCCGGCTTCCGGACGGCACGGCCTTGTCCTGCGACGTCGGGCACGACTTGGACCACGGCACGATCCGCGCCGCCGGCACCACCGACCAGGAAGCGAGAACGCGGGTAGCGGCCCTCCTAAGGGCCGCCGCGCTGCCGAACGAGGCGCAGCTATCCAGGGAACGCGACGGGTGGACCGGCACGGGGGACAGCGTGGACGTGGCGCTGCTGGCGGCGGCGCACAAGGGCGGCACGGTAGCCGATGAGATTCGACAGCGATACCCCTTGGTTGCCCGCATACCTTACGAGCCAGACCGACGGTACGCGGCTTCGTTCCACCGGCACGGAGAGGCGATCCGGGTGTTCGTCAAGGGCGCGCCCGAGACGCTGATCGCCATGTGCGACCACGCGGATGTTCGCGGCCACGTCGTGCCGATCCTACGCGAGGCACTGCTTCGGGAACAGAAAGCGCTGGCCGCGCAAGGACTACGCGTGCTGGCGTTCGCAGAAGGCACTATTGATGCAGAGCCGGATGAGTCCTATGGACACGGGCATCTGGTCAACCTGACCTTTCTAGGGATGGCCGGCATGAAGGACCCGGTTCGTCCGGAGGTTCCGGAGGCTATCCGGCGATGCTTCCGCGCCGGCATCGACGTGGCGATGGTGACTGGCGACGATCCGCTGACGGCAAGCGCCATTGCCGCACAGGCGGGGCTGCGCTTTACCTCGGATCAGGTCGTGACAGGTGAGCAAGTGCGCCACGCTGAGAGCGAAGGGGCGCATGGACTCGACCAGCTGACCCGGCGTGCGCGCGTCTATGCCCGCGTCACTCCGGACCAGAAGCTATCCATTGTTCTGTCGCTGGCAAGAACCGGCCATTTCGTGGCGGTCACGGGCGATGGTGTCAACGACGCTCCTGCGCTCAAGCACGCGCACGTCGGTGTGGCCATGGGCCGAAAGGGAACTGAAGTGGCGAAGGAAAGCGCAGACATTGTCCTCACCGATGACAACTTTGCGTCTATCGTCAACGGCATCCGTGAAGGCAGAGTGGCGTACGCGAACATTCGCAAAGTCATCTTCATGGTGGTTTCCACAGGCGCGGCCGAAATGATCCTGTTTCTGCTGGCGATTCCCCTGGGCATGCCGATGCCATTGCTGCCGGTTCAGTTGCTGTGGCTCAACCTCGTGACCAATGGCATCCAGGACGTGGCGCTAGCTACCGAACAGGCGGAAGGCGATGAACTGTCGTATCCGGCGCGCAAGCCCCAGGAATCGATCTTTGACCGCGTTATGATCCGCCGCATCTGCTACTCGAGTCTTGCCATGGGCGTGGGCGGATTCGCAATTTTCTTCTGGCTGCTCGAAAACGGTTTCCACGTCGACGAGGCACGCAACCAATTACTGCTGCTATTCGTGTTGTTCGAGAACCTGCAAACCTTCAACAGCCGTTCCGAGCGCCACTCCGTGTTCCGTCAAAGTGTCTTCGCCAATCCGATGCTTGTGGTCAGCGTCCTGACCGCCCAGTCCATACATATCGCGGCCATGTACACCCCCGGGCTAAACGACACGCTTCGCCTCGCACCTGTTTCGGCTATGACGTGGGCCGTCCTGTTGTCTCTCGCGCTGACGTTGACGTTGGCGGTGGAGCTGGACAAATGGTGGAGCCGGAGGCGTTTACGCTGATTGCAGCGAATTCCAGGCTATCCAGACGGACCAGCTGGCGCTCGACAAGCGCTTCAATGTCGGCAGGATCGAGTTGACGGTCATGTTTGCAATTGCCAGGAATCATCCTCCACGCCAACTTCAGGCAATGCCGGACGGCTGCCCGCCGCCTTCGAGGTTGCGCAGGGGTACGAGCACAACCGGTATCGGTGCCTGAGCAAGCACTTTCGCCGCAATGGATCCCATGACGGCCGACAGGAACGCGCCCCGTCCATGTGTTCCCATCACAATGGCATCGGCGTGGCAGCTTTGCGACAGGTTCACGATTTCATTCGCTGGCTCTCCGATGCAATGATGCTCTGTCACGTAGCAACGATCGGCCTGTAGCAGCGGGGCGATCGCGATGAACGCATCATGAGCCGCTTCGCTTGCCCATTGCATCATCTGCTCTCTTGTGAGATAGGCTCGCGGGCGGCCAGTGATCTCAGGAAGAACGTGGACAAGGTGTATATTCAGCGGGCGTTCGAAGACCCCCGTCGACATTAGCGCTCGAGCCGCTGCAATGCTATAGGCTGATCCGTCGCTGGGAAGCACGACTGTGGTCATAGCAACTGCCCTCCTTCCGCCTACACCCCGATCTCTGATTGGCCGGGGCCGTCATTCAATCCTACGTGGCCGTTTGAATGCGTAGTTGATTGCTATCAAGCTGAAATCTGGAAGGCAAGGCTTAATAGGGTTGCGCCGAGCAGATCCCCTTTGGCCAGCTTTCTTGTCTCAACCAGAAGGGTGACCTGGCCCTCCTCGCACTTTGTCTGTGGGCATTTTCCATATTATGTTCGTCAAGTCGGCAATGTTTCCCCCTACCAGGAAAGAATGACACGCCACTTCCGCCACGGTGGCTCAGGATCGCACGTCTCCTGCTTCCGGAAAACCGGAACTCGCCGGGCGCCGCGGCCCTCGCTCAGTACTTCCGATTCGCTTTACCTACTGGCCCACGACGACATCGATCATCCCGCAGTGCGTCACTTTATTGCAAAGGCCTGCGAAAAGAGGCTCTCTCGACTCGTCGCGGAACAGCTAGAAATATTATTTGATATGGAACAAGAGGGGGAGATCCTCGCGCGCTTCAATACATTCAAGCGCACCTGAAGACAGGGTCGAAAGGAGGCTTGCCATGCGGCAACCGAAGATTGTCATTGTCGGCGCAGGCCTTGTCGGCGGCTCCGCGGCCCTGTTTGCGGCCGTGACCATCCCAAGCGCAGAGATCGTCATCATCGATGTTGAGCAAGTACGGGCCGAAGGCCAGGCGCTGGACCTGGCGCACGCTGCGGCATTCTGGGGCCACAATCGCTTCTACGCCGGTGATTACGAAAACGCGCGCGACGCGGACATTATCGTGATCACTGCAGGCGTCGGCGTGAAGCCCGGGCAGACCCGCCTGGACTTGGCCAGAACGAATGCTGGCATCGCCTCGGAGATCGTGGCTCGCATTGCACCATTAGCCCCGGATGCAATTTACGTCATCGCGGCCAACCCTTGTGATGTACTGGCCGGTGTCGTCTTTGACCGGCTGAACTGCGCGCGGGAGCGTGTCATCAGCACCGGTACTTCCCTCGACACCGGGCGACTGCGGTCGCTTCTCTCCGAGCGGCTGGGCGTCGCGGCACCTGGGATTCATGCCTACGTTCTCGGCGAACATGGCGAATCCGCGTTGATCGACTGGTCCAGCGCGACAGTCTCCGGCATGCCCCTCGAAACGTTCCTGGCCAGGACCGGCAAAGAACTCGGGCCTGCCAGCCGCGACCTGATCCTGCGCTCCGTACACGAGGCGGCCAAGCTCATTAAGGAAGGCAAGGGCGCTACCCATTATGGGATCGCCAGTGCGATCGGGCGGATCTGCCAGGCCATCGTCCACAACACCGACCTCATCCTCACGGTCGGCATCGTGCATGCCGAAGTCGAAGGGGTGCCCGAGGTTTGCCTGTCACTGCCGATGCTGATCAACGGCAACGGCGCACAGCTACTGGCCTATCCGGAACTCGATCCCGCCGAGCGCGAAGGCCTGCAGCGCAGCGCGCGGATCGTCAAGGAGGCAACTGACAGCGTGCTAATGGACCGGTAAGGACATTGCGCACGCTGCGGACTCAGGACATCGCCGCCAGGAGGTTGATCATGGATGTAGCACCCGTCAAGGCTCCCCCGCCTGCAAGCTCCCCGGCCACAAGACCAGCGGCACCGGCCGGCCATCTCAGGAATCTCTGGAAGTTTCTGGTTCCGGTGGGCATCGGCCTCGTGCTCTGGTTCGTGCCGGCGCCAGCTGGCCTCGCGTTGAAGGCGTGGCACATGTTTGCGGTATTCGTTGCCACCATCGCCGGCATCATGACCGCCCCGCTGCCCATGGCGGCGGTCGCCATCATCGGCGCCACGGTGGGCGTGCTGGTTGGCGTGGTGTCCTTCGCCGATGTCACCAGATCTACCGGCACGGACCTGGTCTGGCTGGTGATGCTCGCCTTCTTCATTTCCAGGGGTGTGATCAAGACCGGGCTGGGGCGTCGCATTGCACTGCTGTTCATGCGGCTGCTCGGCAAGCGAACCGTGGGGCTGGGCTACGGCCTGGCCATGACCGAACTCATGATCTCGCCCGCCATGCCAAGCATCACGGCCCGCGCCGGCGGGGTGATGCTGCCGATTACCAAGGCAATCGCGGAAGTCCTTGGCAGCCATGCCAACGACCCGGAAACCCGCGGCAAGGTGGGAAGCTATCTGATCCTCTGCGCCTTCCACGCGAATATCATCACCGCTGGCATGTTCATCACGGCGATGGCCGGTAATCCCCTTTCAGTCAAGCTGGCCGCAGACCAGGGCGTCTCGATCAGCTGGCTCGACTGGGCGGTGGCCGCCTCGGTCCCCGGTTTGGTATGCCTGGCGATCATTCCCATCGCCATGTTGTGGATTGTCCAGCCGCAGATCCGCCAGACACCCGATGCGACGGCTCTGGCCCAAAGGGAACTCGTCGCCCTGGGCCCTATCTCCGCTAAGGAGATCATCATGGGAGGCATTTTCCTTGGCTTGCTGGTGCTCTGGATTTTCGGTGAGGACCTGGCCATCAGTGCAACGCTGGCGGCGGCTCTCGGGGTCTCGTTGTTGTTCATCACCGGCGTACTGACCTGGGACGATGCCCTTAACGAGAAGTCCGCCTGGGACACCATGATCTGGATCGGCCTGCTGATCATGCTGGCCTCCAAGCTCAATGAGTACGGCATGGTTTCCTGGTTCGGCAAGGAGTTCGGGGCACATCTCGAGGGCTTCCACAGGCTGGCCGTCTACATGCTGGTGGCGGCCATCTACTGCTATGTTCACTACTTCTTCGCCAGCGCCACGGCACATATCAGCGCCCTCTTCCCGCTCTCGATGGCGCTAATGGTCGCTGCCGATATCCCGCCGTTCACCGCCGCGGTCGCCCTCGGCGTCCTGAGTAATGTCAACGGTTGTCTGACCCAATATGGGATCGGCTCCGGTCCGGTCATGTTCGGCGCCGGTTACGTCACCCAGGGGCAATGGTGGAAGGCTGGCTTCTTGATGAGCCTTATCTACATGTTTGTCTGGCTGGTCATCGGCCCGCTTTGGTGGAAGTTCCTTGGGCATGTATGAGACGGCCCTGGCAAGGAAACGGAGCCGGCGCCACCATTGGAAACCGGGTCCTTGCCTGCCGATCTGTACAGTCACACTGCTGATAGATAAGCAACACCCACGGGCGCAGTTTTATCTCGGAGAAATGCCATGGCCATGACCACTATACCGCTCGAGCCCACGATCGTTTCTAGAACGTATTCTGTCGGTCGTGCCCTTCTTGGCTCTCTTTTTTTATTCTCGGGATTATTGAAGATTGGCAGCTTCAGCGCCTATTCCGCGTGGATTGCCAGCGCTGAACTACCGAGCCCGGTCGTGCTGCTGGTGCTGACCATCGTAATAGAAATTGGTGGCGGACTTACCCTGATCTCGGGCTGGAACGCGAGGTTGGGCGCGCTGCTTCTTGCACTGTTCCTGATACCCACCACCATCATCTTCCACGGATTCTGGCGCGCGGATCCAGCAGACACCCTAAACCAGCTTAACCATATTCTGAAGAATGTCTCAATCCTGGGCAGCATGTTGATTGTATTCGCCGTCGAATCGTCACGTATGCAAGCAGGCGCCCCGTAGCCGCCATGGCCTCGATTCCACCAATTTGCTCTTGATCAAGTTACGCCATCCATGCACTCCTAGATTGATTAGAAGAAAGCTATGCTCGCCCGTGCCGGCGAGTTACCAGACCCTTGTGCCTCAGCGTGCACAGGATGGGGCTGCACCACCGCGCAGTTTCCTGAGGCTGAGTCGCTATAACCGGTGAAACGAACGTGAGTCGCACTCGGAGCCTCGGATTTAATCGACGTCAGCCCACCTCGGCTTCCGGCGACGATATTCTGCGAAATCGGCAGGATTTTTCGCTGGTTCTCGGAGGGCCCCTCTATCAACTCCTGCGTCGGGCACACTTGTCCGACGATGCACTGCTTCTGGTGCGCCAGCGCATTGTGTTCATCTCTCTGTTCGCGTGGTTGCCACTTCTGTTGCTTTCCGCGTTCGAAGGGACCTTGTTGAGCAAAGGCGGGACGGTGTCGTTCATGATGGACATAGAGGGCCACCTCCGCTTTCTTGTGGCGGTGCCTATGCTGATCGCCGCGGAACTGGTCGTGCATCAGCGCCTGCGCGGCATCGTGAATGCCTTCCTGGAGAGGAATCTGATTCCGGAAGCCGCCATGGCGCAATTTGACGCTGCCGTGGGCGCCGCATACCGGCTGCGCAACTCCGTAGTTGCGGAAGCTCTGCTGGTGGTTTTCGTATATAGCGTCGGCGTACTGGTCGTTTGGCGGCATTACACCGCGCTACAGGCGGCCACATGGTATGCGACGCCCGCGGCCGGGCATTCAAGACTCTCGCTGGCTGGCATCTGGTACGGCTACGTGAGCCTACCGCTTTTCCAGTTCCTGTTAATCCGCTGGTATTTCAGGCTATTCATCTGGATGCGGTTTCTGTGGCAGGTGTCACGGATCAGGCTCAGCCTCATACCGACGCACCCGGATCGCGTCGGCGGTCTCGGTTTCCTGGCCAATACGGTCTATGCTTTCGCACTGCTTCTTGCCGCGCATGGCGTGATGGTCGCCGCCAATCTCGCCAATCGCATCTTCTTCCTGGGCGCCGCATTGCCGGAGTTCAAGGCGGAAATCGGCGTGATGGCTGCCTTCCTGCTTGCGGTGGTGTTTGGCCCGTTACTGGTATTCGCGCCCCAACTTGCCCAAGCCAAGCGCAAAGGGCTGAGCGAATATGGAACTTTGGCCGAACGGTATGTGCGCGCGTTCGACGTTAAATGGCTGCGCGGTGGCGCACCTGCGGACGAGCCCCTGGTAGGAAGTGGCGACATTCAGTCGCTCGCCGATCTGGGCAATAGCTATGAAGTGGTGCGCGGCATGCGCCTCGCGCCCATCACTCGGGATGCCATCGTGCAACTCTCGGTGGCCATACTCATTCCGATAGTCCCGCTCGCACTGACCATGATGCCCCTGGAAGAACTACTGAAGTACTTATTCGGATTATTATTCTAGACTTCGCCTACCTGAGCGACGATTCGCAATAGAGGGCCATCACACTCGCACGGGCTTACATGTTTGCGCCGTTTGATCCGCAGCAAATCTGTTTGAGATCCGGATACTAGTATTTTCTAACGAGGCTCTGCCTCAGACCGACGAGTAGTACGGGTGACTGCGGAGCGCTGAGGGGGTAAGGTGGCTCCGGTCGAGCCGGCTGGGACAAGCCCAGCGATGTACGAGCTCGAAGCTCAATGGGGTCCGAAGACCCCGTGGACGACCGGAGCCAGACATGACGGTACCACACAGTGTGTGCGATGTTCTACGCGACCACGTCGTGCTCGAAAGCGAGTGCATCGACCGGATGTACCTCAACGTGTACGTGCCGCAGTTGCAGCGCGTAGGCGGCGTGGTGTGGTACCTGCGCGGCCACCTCGGTCAGCGCTT
>NZ_AUFE01000018.1 GCF_000426345.1 Cupriavidus phytohabitans
CACGTTTTGCTGTGCGAGCACTGTATAACTTGTGAAGCAACACTGTCCGAAGACAGCGGCGTCCGCTACCCAGCGCCCACACTTATCGGTTGTTTGTTTGTTAAAGAACTTCGCTCACCGGCTTTGCCGTTCAGCGCGCTGCGTTGTCTGCAGCAGAGAAACGAAATTATGCAGAGCTTCCTTCGTTTCGTCAACCGTTTCAGCAATCTTTTTTTGCTGCAGCCAGCGCGCCAACTTCGCCGCGCCAACCCTCCCGGTCGACCCCGCAACCCTTGCTGCGTCTGCCTTTGCAGCGCCGCGTTGTGTTGCGAGGGGGCGAATATTAAGGGACGCCGAGGGGCTTGGCAAGGGGTATCTGAAATCTTCTTCGTGCCGCCATCGCCAGGCGCTTAAAATCGGCTGATGCCGGACATGCCCACTTACCTGCCGTCGCGCATGCCCGCGGACGGCAAACACTTTGCAGACGCCCTGGCGCTCGCCACGGCGCTGTCGCGCCCGATCGTCTTTGTCGACCTGGAAACCACCGGTGCCGACGCCCAGCGTGACCGGATCACCGAGATCGGCGTCGTCGAGGTCGGCCCGGACGGAATTGTCGAATGGGACACGTTGCTGGACCCCGGCATCGGAATCCCGCCGTTCATCCAGCGCATGACCGGCATTTCCGATGAGATGGTGCGGGGCCAGCCCACGTTCGAGTCACTCGCCGAGCCACTTGCCGAGCGCCTGCAAGGCCGTCTTTTCGTGGCCCATAACGCCCGATTCGATTATGGCTTCCTGAAAAACGCCTTCCGGCGCGCCGGCGTCACGTTCCGTGCGGATGTGCTATGCACGGTACGCCTTTCGCGCTCGCTGTACCCGTCGGTGGAACGCCATGGCCTCGACGCGCTGATCGCCCGTTTCGGCCTGACGCCCAACGGCCGGCACCGAGCCCTGGCCGATGCCGAGCTGCTATGGCAGTTCTGGCAAAAGATCCACGACACCTATTCGGTCGAGCTGGTCGAGTCCGCGGTACGCTCCCTGGTCCGCCGCGCCAGCCTGCCGGCCGGCCTCGACGAGACCGCACTGGAAGACGTGCCTGGCACCCCCGGTGTCTATATCTTCTATGGCGACGACGACGTCCCGCTATACGTAGGCAAGAGCGTGCACCTGCGCCAGCGCATCGGCGCCCATTTCTCGGGTGACTACCGCTACGGCAAGGATATGCGGCTGGCGCGCCTGGTGCGCCGGGTAGAGTGGCGCGAGACCGGCGGCGAGACCGGCGCGCTGCTGCTCGAGGCCAGGCTGGTCAAGGCGATGCAGCCTGTCCACAACCAGCAGTTGCGCAGCAATGCCCGGCTCTACGCATGGGAGCTGCCGCCGCAATTGCCGGTGCCGCGCCTGCGCACCAGCCGCGACACTGATTTCTGCCGGCATCGAGATCTGTTCGGAGCCTTTGGCAGCCGCGGCGCGGCTGAGGCGCGCTTGCGTGCGCTGGCCGAAGAACACGGATTGTGCATGGCCACGCTGTCACTGGAAAAGACCACGCGGCGGGGCAACCCCTGTTTCGCGCGGCAGGTCCACCGCTGCGCCGGCGCCTGCATCGGCGCCGAGCCGTCCGCCGCGCACCGCGCCCGCCTGGCCACCGCGCTGGCGCCGCTGGCGCTGGTGCCGTGGCCTTTTGACGGTCCGGTGGCATGGCGCGAAGAGCATGCCGGACGCGCGTGGTGGCATGTCGCCAACGACTGGTGCTATCTGGGTTGCTCGGCCACGCTCGACGAGGCCCGCGTGCTGGCCGTTGCCCCGGCACACTTCGACCTGGACACCTACCATATCCTGGCCCCACGCATGGCACAGTGGATGCCGGAATCGGTCCCGCTGCCGGTAGCGAGCCTGTTCGAACTGACCCCGCCGGCCATGCCGCAGGATGCGGTGCGGCAGGTGCGTGCCGCATCGGGGACCGCCCCACGCAGGCCAATCCGCGTGGCCGGTCAGCATGTCCTGGATCTGTTCGCCGACTGAACCGCGCCGCCCACTGCCCGATGTGTGGGCTGGCGCGCAATCCGTGCTTGTGAGCAAGAGCGCCCTTCCGTTAGTCTCGACGGACCGCCCTTGCCGCCGGGCGCGCCGATGCGGAGTGTCCATGCCTGCCAAATTTTTCCGTCCTGCCAGAACGGCCCGCGGCGCCGCGCGGGTGCGAGCGTGCCTGGCCGTTCTCTGGGCCGGGGCCTTCACCGGCGCGTGTGCCGGCCTGGGCGGCGGCGCCATGCAGGACATCTTCGACTCCTGGAAGAACGTCTCTGTCGACGAGGCCAAGCGCCAGTGGGGCCCACCCCAGGCGGTTCAGGCGATGCCGTCCGGCACCGCCTATGTCTGGAACGAGACCATCCCGGCAGCCCGCGCGCCAGGCAGCGGCCCCCGCGATGCCGGCATGGAGCGCACGCCGACGCCGGGCCATTGCCAGCGCAAGCTGATCGCGGGCCCGGACGGCATCGTCATCGGCGGCGAATGGAGTGGCGATGCCTGCTGCCTCAGCACGCTGGTCGGCCACTGTGCCGCACTGAAATACCGCGGCGCGGCTGACCGGCGGCCCGGCGGCCCTGCGCCTTGAGGCACTGCGTGAGCAGCGGGATCGAGTCCGCCATCATCTGAGCCTGCCCGCCCACCGCGGAGCGGGCCGCGCCGCTCAGGCCGCCGCCCAGGCGCCGGTGGCAGCCAGTACCGGCGAGTATTCGCGCAACTGCCAGCGCAGCGGCAGCACCGACTGCCGCCGCACCACCCGCTCGACATGCAGCCGCACCAGTCGCTCCGCGCCGGCAAATGCCGCCAGTTCGGCGCCGTCCCAGATCACTTCGGCATGCCCGCCGACATGGAGTAGCGCGCCTGCGGCAAAATCCGGCACCACCAGGCCAGCGCGCGGGTTCTCCAGCAGGTTGCCGACGGTATTGAACAAGTTGTTGCCGTTGAAATCCGGGAAGGTGAGCGTGCCATCGCCGTCCACACGGATAAAGCCCGGCTTGCCGCCGCGGTGCGACACATCGACGCCGCCGGTGTGCTCGCCCTCCTCCGGCGAGGCAGCATGGCTGGTGGCAATGAACAGCGTATCGGCCGCCCGCAGCCAGGCTGCCGCATCGTCGTCCAGCGCAGTGCCATGCCAGGCCGGCATGGGTGCCGCTGGCAGGCCCGCGGTGGCTTCGCGCAGCTGGATATAGCGCGGGCAATTGCCGAAGCTCTGCTCGACTTCGACCGTGAACCCGCGATGGTCGCGCGCGACGATGATGCCGTTCATCCGGTTGCGCCGGCGCGTGGCGAGTTCGATGCCAAGCAACCCAATGCGCGCACCGTGCTCCAGTGCCTGTTCCAGCGGATCGCCGGGGAGCGGCAAGGCGTCGATGCGCAAGTGCGTGGCATCGGGGCTGCAAGCAAACCCCGGCGCGCCGGAGAGCACCGATGCCCACGGCAGGCCGCCGGCATCGACCGCGCCGACCAGCAGGAATGGCAGCTGGGCAAAGAAGTCGCGATGCTGTTCGGGCATTTCGCCGCGGATCACGCGCGCGCCGGCCGCCGCCATGCGCTCGCGCTTGCCGGCGCGCTCCTGCGCGGCCAGTTCCCCGGCGTGGAAAGGCAGGCCGGCATGCGGCCAGACGGGCAGTTCCATGATGGACTCCTTGGCTGATGCAGCCGGCGTTCGCGCGGCAGCGTCGGGTGATGCGGCCTCAGGCAGCCAGGCCAGCCCGGGATACGATCATCGGCACGAAGCCGGGCAGCGCCTCGATGCGGCGCAACCACGCGTTCAGGGCAGGATACGGCGCTAATGGCACGTTGCCTTCTTCGGCGCGGGCAATGTAGCTGTAGGCGGCAACATCGGCGAGCGTGGCATGGGCGGCTGCCAGGAATGGCTGCTCGGCCAGCAGGGACTCCATCAGCACGAAGAGCCGCTGCGCCCGCGCGATGGCGTCATCCAGCGGAACCGGCCGGCCGAACAGCACGCCCAGCCGCGCTGCGGCGGGACCGAAGGCAATCTCGCCGGCGGCCACCGACAGCCAGCGCTGCACGCGCGCGGCTCCGACCGGGTCGCGCGGCAGCCAGCGGCCATCGTCATAGCGCGTGGCCAGGTAGACCAGGATCGCGTTGGAATCGCCAAGCACCACGCCATTGTCATCCAGCACCGGCACCTGCCCGAAGGGGTTGAGCCGCAGGAACGGCTCGCGATGCTGTTCGCCGCCGCGCAGGTCGACATCGACCAGCCGGTATGGCAGTCCCAGCAGCGACAGGAGCAGCTCGGCGCGATGCGCATGGCCGGACAGCGGCGAACGGTAGAGAACGAGCGGAACACGGGGCTCGGCGGGATGGTTGGCGGCTTGCATGACACGCTCCTCGTTGGGTTGGGATAGCAGGATTCTGGACGCGAAACGCTATGCAATAAATGGGGCGCCTGATATTTGACTACTCCGGAAATCGGAGTAATGTGTGGCGCCATGGACAAGCTTCGAGCCATGCAGACCTTCGTTCGGATCGTCGACGCGGGCAGCCTGACGGCGGCCGCGGCGACGCTGCACACATCCCTGCCTGCGGTTGTACGCACGCTGGCCGCGCTCGAGTCCGAGTTGCAGGTGCGGCTGCTCAACCGCACCACGCGGCGGCTGTCGCTGACCGGCGAGGGGCGCAGCTACCTGGACAGCTGCCGGCGCATCCTGGCCACGATCGATGAAGTCGAGGCCGGCCTGACCGCCAGCCATGTCGAGCCCAGCGGCCAGCTCACGCTGACCGCGCCGGTGCTGTTCGGGCAGATGTACATCGCGCCGGCGGTCACGCGCTTCGTGCAGCGCTATCCGCGCGTGCGCTGCCGCATGGAATTCACCGACCGCGTGGTGAACCTGCTGGAAGAAGAGCTCGACGTCGGCGTACGCATCGGCCCGCTGGCAGATTCAACGCTGGTGGCACAGCCGGTCGGCCATATCCGGCGCGTAGTGGTGGCCACACCCGCCTACCTGCGCAAGCATGGCACGCCGCGCCACCCCGACGACCTCGCGCGCGCCAATTGCGTGCGCTTCACCGGCAATGCCGCGCACTGGTGGACGTTCCAGGAAAACGGCAAGCCGTTCCAGGTGCAGGTGACGGGCAATCTCGAGTTCAACCAGACCGCGCCGGCCGTTGCCGCTTGCGCGGAAGGCGCCGGCTTCGGCAATTTCCTCTCGTACCAGGTGGCGCAACTGGTGCAGGCGCGCAAGCTGCGTATTGTGCTCGAGACGTTCGAGCAGCCGGCCTGGCCGCTGTCGCTGATCTATCCGCATGCGCGCTTGCTGCCGGCGCGCACGCGGGCATTTATCGACTGGATGCGCGACGACCTCGGTCCGCGCTTTCGCTGAGACGTCGACCCATGCCCCTGACCAGCGTCCCCACTCCGAGCGGCTTCGGTGCCCGCTTGCGGCGCCTCATCCACCGTCCCAGGGGCAATGCGTTGCGCGCAGCGCGCCACGCTCGATACGTTTGCGTGCGACGTGCTTGGCATCAACCCGCAGGAGCGCGGCGGCAACCCGCTGCAGGCCGCAGTGATCTCCTTTGTGCTGTACAGCAGCGGCGCGCTAGTGCCTCTGCTGCCCTTCCTGGTGACAGCCGGGCCGTCAGCTCAGTTCGGCAGCATCATTGCCTGCCTCTGCGGACTTGGCCTGGTCGGTTGGGGAACGTCGTCATTCAACGGCAGGCCGGGATGGTTTTCGGCGCTGCGGCAGATCCTGATCGGCGGCATGGCCGCTTCGTTCACATACGGCCTCGGCATGGTATTCGGCTCGCTCTGATGCAGCCCGCCAGTGCATTCGCGACGCGCCGCAACGCGCATGCGTGCCGTGCGCACAGGTGTGGCCACCCACCCGTTCGCAGCGGCCGGCCACCCGACAAAAGCCTTGACGCCGCGCGGCGCGCACCGGTATTTTTCAAAAGCGAATCCGAATTCGAGTACGGAAAATCCCTATGTCAGCGACGTCGTCCGGCCTTTCGGCCACCTCTTCCTTTCCCCGTATCGACACGCCTTCGATCCTGCAGCCGCCGCGGCAGCGGCGCGCGCGCGAGACCGAGCAGGCCCTGCTCGGCGCGGGCCGCGAACTGCTGGCGAAGCGCGATTTCGCCGCGGTTTCGGTAGCCCAGATCGCGGCCGCGTGCCAGGTGTCGGTGGGCGCCTTCTATGGCCGCTTCCGCGACAAGATGGCTTATTTCGAGGCGTTGCGCGCGCTGGTGATGGAGGAAACGTCGGCATCGATCGACCGCTACCTCGCGCAGGAGCGCTGGGACGACGTGCCGACCAACGTGCTGCTGGACAAAGCCGCGCGCTTCATGGTGCTGGGCACGCTCGCCAATCGCGGCGTGATGCGCGCTTCTCTGCGCCACGCCTCGACAAAGCCGGAGGAATGGCAGCCGCACCGCCAGAGCGGCGAAGCGATCGTCGAGCGGATGGTGCAGTTGCTGGTGCCACGGCTGTCGCTGCCGGCGGATATCGCCGAGTTGCGTGTGCGCTTTGCCATGCAGGCGGTCTTCAGCGTGCTGGTCAATGCGCTGCTGAACGACTCCGGGCCGCTGCATCTCGACGATGAACGGATGATCCCCGAACTGAGCCGCATGATGGCGGGGTACCTCGGCGTCACTGACAACGCCCAGGGTTGAGTTCGCGCGGTAATGCAGCGCGTCCATGGCCGCTATGAATTCCGTAGTGCTTGCTTGGCGGCGGAGCAAGGCCTCTCTAGAATGCGTCCACGCTGACTGCAGCTACGCACACTGAGACCGCACATGGCCACGCTTTTCCTCGTCCGTCACGGACAAGCCTCGTTTGGCGCCGCCAACTACGATTGCCTGTCGGAGACGGGCCGCCAGCAGGCCCGCTGGCTGGGCGAATATTTCAGCGAACGCGGCTTGCGCTTCGCACGCGTGGCAGCGGGCAACCTGGTGCGGCAGCAGGACACCGCGCGCGAGATCCTGGCCGCGATGGGCCAGCCGCAAGCGGAAATTGCCACGCATCCGGGCCTGAATGAATACGACGGCGAGGCGCTGTACCGCTGCCACACCGGCGGCGCCGACCACCGCGCCCACCAGAACGGCGACTACAACGATTACTGGCGCACTTTCCGCGCCGCGTACCATGCCTGGACGCAGGATGGCCTGGCCGACATGACGGAAAGCTGGGCCGATTTCGGCACGCGCATTGCCGATGCGCTGACGCAAGCGTGTGAAGGCACCACGCGTGAAGACGCGATCCTCGTGGTCAGTTCCGGCGGCGCCATCGGTCGCGCCACCGCCGACCTGCTCGGTGCCCCCGCAGCTACTGCCATCGAAATGAACCTGCAGTTCCGCAACACCGCGTTCTGCGAGATCATCGTCGGCCGCGGCGTGCAGCGCTTGCTGAGCTTCAACAATATCCCGCACCTGGACCGGCCGGAACGCCGCGACGCGCTGACCTTTGCCTGACGGCCGATACACAGGCGCCACGCGCAACAACGACAAACCCGCCTGACGGCGGGTTTCTTCTTTGGCGTGGCACGCGGCCGCAATCGCTCCGGCAACTGGCGCGGGCACTGTGACATGCCCGCGCCGCCGGTCCTTCTCCCTTTACTACCCTTTATTGCCGCATTCCTGCTGCGTTCCTGCTGCGTTCCTGCTGCGTTCCTGCCTTAGGCGCCCGGCGCAAGCGCCAACGCCTTACAGGCGTTCGACGATGGTAACGTTGGCCAGCCCGCCGCCTTCGCACATGGTCTGCAGCCCGTAGCGCTTGCCGTGCGTATGCAGCGCATGCACCAGCGTCGTCATCAGCTTTGCGCCCGAGCCGCCCAGCGGATGGCCCAGCGCGATTGCGCCGCCATGCACGTTGAGTCGCTCCGGATCGGCGCCGGTTGCCTGCAACCAGGCCAGGGGCACCGGTGCAAAGGCTTCGTTGACTTCAAACAGGTCGATGTCATTGATGCTCAGGCCGGCCTTCTTCAATGCGTGCATGGTGGCCGGCAGCGGCGCTTCGAGCATCACCACCGGATCGTGGCCGATCACGGTCATGTGGTGCACGCGCGCCAGCGGCTTGACGCCGAGCTTCTTCAGGCCAGCCTCGTTGACCACCAGAAGGCCGGCGGCGCCATCGCAGATCTGGCTGGAGGAGGCAGCGGTCACCCGGCCGCCGTCGGCGATCAGCTTGACCGAGCCGATGCTTTCCATCGATGCGTCATAGCGGATGCCTTCGTCGGAGGTATGTATTTCTCCGTTGGCGCCCTCGGCGGTGCGCACCTCGACCGGGATAATCTCGGCGTTGAAGCGGCCCGCCTTGGTCGCTGCCGCGGCGCGCTGGTGGCTGAGCAGCGCGTAGGCATCGAGCTGTTCGCGCGACAGGTTGTACTTGCGCGCGATCATCTCGGCGCCGGTGAACTGGCTGAACTGCACGCCGGGGTAGCGCGCCTCGACACCCGCGCTCTTGGGCACGCCGAAGCCATTCTTGGCCGGCAACTGCGACGACAGGCCCATCGGCACGCGCGTCATGCTTTCCACGCCGGCCGCGATCACGATATCCATCGCGCCCGACATCACCGCCTGCGCGGCAAAGTGCAGCGCCTGCTGCGACGAGCCGCACTGGCGGTCCACCGACGTGCCCGGCACGCTTTCCGGCAGCCGCGAAGCGAGGATGGCGTTGCGCGCCACGTTGCCGGCCTGCTCGCCGACCTGGCTGACGCAGCCCATGATGACGTCTTCGACCAGCGCGGGATCGGCGCCGGTGCGCTCGACCAGCGCATCGAGCACCTGCGCGGCGAGGTCGGCCGGATGCCAGCCCGACAGCTTGCCGCCCTTGCGCCCGCCGGCGGTCCGTGCCGCGGCGACGATATATGCCTCTGCCATGTGATCTCCTTGTTCGGTGCCAGCCGTCCCGCGGCCGGCCTGTGCTAGATGCGGGTTGCCGGCGAGTGCCGGCAGGCTTGGCCCGTATTGTTGTCCCGCGCCGTCCGGCCAGCGTCGTCGGAAGCGACGAAGTTAGCCGGCCGCCTCAGGGAGGTGTCAGCTGCGCGGGCCGAGCACCGCGAAGATCGCGGTGGCACGCAGCAGGCAGCGTGCGCCGCTGACCAGCCGGCAGGTGCCGTAGCGCAGCCGCGAGCCGAGCTTGTCGAACTCCACGCGGGCCTCGACCCAGTCGCCCAGGCGCGCGGAGTCGAGGTAGTCCAGGCTCAGGTTGACGGTGACCGCGCTCTTCTCGCGTCCGGTCTCCAGCGACATCATCATGCCGATGGCGGTATCGGCCAGCGTCGCCAGCATGCCGCCGTGCGGAATGCCGAGGTTGTTGAGATGGCTCTCGTCGATGCGCACCGCCAGCGCGCGGCGTTCGCGGTTCAGGTAGAGCTGGCCGAAGTTGGCCATGTAGCCGCCCGGTTGCCGCAGCGGCACGAAGCCCTCCGGCACGGCACCGGTGCTGTCGGCCGCCTGCGGCATCGCCGCTTCGATTTCGGCTTCGGCCATGGCGTCAGGCAAAGTAGCGCGAGGCCGAGCCGAGGTACTCGCGGCATTCGCGGACCATGCGCGCGAGCAGTTCCTCGCAGCTCGGCACGTCGTCGATCAGGCCCACGCACTGGCCGGCGCTGATGATGCCGCCATCGGTCTCGCCCGCCTTCAGCGCAGCCTTGCCGCGCACGCCGGCGACCAGGTGCTTGACGTCCTCGAACTGCGCGCCGCCGGGGCGGCGTTCGATGCTCACGACTTCGTCCGACACGGCGTTCTTCAGCACGCGCGCGGTATTGTGCAGCGTGCGGAAGATCAGGTTGGTGTCGCGCTCGCTGGCCTGCACCAGCGCCTGCTTGACGTTGTCGTGGATCGGCGCTTCCTGGGTGGCGCAGAAGCGCGTGCCCATGTTCACGCCCTCGGCACCCAGCACCAGCGCCGCGGCCATGCCGCGGCCGTCGGCGATGCCGCCCGAGGCGATCACCGGCACCGACAGCTTGCGCGCCGCCAGCGGAATCAGCACCATGCCCGGGACATCGTCCTCGCCCGGGTGGCCGGCGCACTCGAAGCCGTCGATCGACACCGCGTCGACGCCCAGGCGCTCGGCCGACTGCGCATGGCGGATTGCCACGCACTTGTGGATCACCTTCAGGCCGGCGGCCTTGGCGCGCGCGATGTGATCCCTGGGGTTGTTGCCGGCAGTCTCCAGCACCTTGACGCCGCTCTCGATGATGACGTCGAGGTATCGCGCGTACGGAGGCGGGTTGATCGAAGGCAGCAACGTCAGGTTCACGCCGAATGGCTTGTCGGTCATATCGCGGCAGCGGCGGATTTCCTCGCCCAGCGCCTCGGGGGTCGGCTGCGTCAGCGCGGTGAGGATGCCCAGCCCGCCGGCGTTGGAGACGGCCGACGCCATTTCCGCATAGCCGACCCATTGCATGCCGCCCTGGATGATGGGGTAGCGGATGCCAAGCAGTTCGGTGATTCGAGTCTTCATGATTGTCCTTGGTGCTGTCAGCTAGCGGCCTTTGCGGCGGTCGGGCCAGTCTACGGCGCGGGCCCGCGCCATGCTTCGTCGGAAGCGACGATTGCGGGCGGCGCATTCTGCACTAGTGTTGGCTGTCCCCGCGCTGTTCCGGGCTTTCGCCGCCCCCGGCCCGCAGCACCCCGCCCCTCTTTCCTCAGCAGGAGTCGCCATGACGCAAGCCACGCCTTCGTTCGAAACCCTGCGCTACGCCGTCGAAGACGGTGTCGCCACCATCACGCTGCATCGCCCGGACCAGCTCAACGCCTTCACCGCGCAGATGATGCAGGACCTGATCGGCGCCTTCGACGCCACCGATGCCGACGACAACGTCCGCGCGGTGATCGTCACCGGCGCGGGCCGCGCCTTCTGCGCCGGTGCCGACCTGTCCGGTGGCAGCTCGACCTTCGACTTCGAGAAACGCTATGGCGCCAGCCCCGACACCGCGCACCGCGACGGCGGCGGCCGAGTGTCGCTGCGCATCTTCCGCAGCCTCAAGCCGGTGATTGCCGCGGTCAACGGCGCCGCCGTCGGCGTGGGCGTGACCATGCAGTTGCCGATGGATATCCGGCTGGCGTCGACCGACGCCAAGTTCGGCTTCGTGTTCGCGCGCCGCGGCATCACGCCGGAGGCAGCCTCGTCGTGGTTCCTGTCGCGCGTGGTCGGCGTTTCGACGGCGCTGGAATGGTGCTATACCGGCCGGGTCTTCTCGGCGCAAGAGGCGCATGAACGCGGGCTGGTGCGCTCGCTGCACGCGCCCGAAGACCTGCTGCCGGCGGCGCGGGCGATCGCGCGCGAAATCGCCGACAACGCCGCGCCGGTGTCGGTGGCGATCTCGCGCCAGCTGATCTGGCGCATGGCCGGCGCCAGCCACCCCATGGAGGCGCACAAGCTCGACAGCCGGGCGATCCAGTCGCGGGGGCGCTCGGCCGACGTCAAGGAAGGCGTCAGCGCCTTCCTGGAAAAGCGCCCGGCCGCATTCCCCGACACCGTCTCCAACGACCTGCCGGACTTCTTCGACTGGCGCGGCGAGCCGCCGTTCGCCTGAACAGCCTGAAGTGCTTGAGGCCAGCGCCCCAACGTCCCTACCGGAGTCAGCATGAAAGTCAGTCAAGCCGTCGCCAGCCGCAAGTCCGTCCGCGGCTTCCTGGACAAGCTCGTGCCAGCCGACACCATCCGCCGCGTGCTCGATGCCGCGGCGCGCGCGCCGTCGGGCGGCAACCTGCAGCCCTGGCACATCCACGTGATCGGCGGCGAGGCACTGGAGCGCCTGCGCGGCATCATGCGCGAGCGCATCGCGCACGCGCCCAAGGGCGAAGACCGCGAGTACCACGTCTACCCGCCCGAGCTGGTTGCGCCCTACCGCGACCGGCGCTTCGAGGTAGGCGAGGCGCTTTACCACTACCTCGGCATCCCGCGTGAAGACAAGGCGCGGCGGCTGGCGCAGTTCGCCAACAACTTCACCTTCTTCGGTGCGCCGCTGGCGCTGTTCTGCACAGTGGACCGGCGCATGGGCCCGCCGCAGTGGTCGGACCTCGGCATGTACCTGCAGACCGTGATGCTGCTGCTGCGTGAGGAAGGGCTCGACAGCTGCGCCCAGGAATGCTGGGCGATGTATCCGGAGACCATCGGCAGCTTCCTGCAGCTGCCGGCCGAGCGCATGCTGTTCACCGGCATGGCGATCGGCTACGAGGATCCCGAGGCGCCGGCCAACCAGTTGCGCGCGGCGCGCGCGCCGCTGACGGAGTTTGCCGAGTTCATCGGCATCTGAGCCGGCATCCGGGTCGGCATCCGGGCCCAGTCGCCGCGCGCAGCCACGCTCGCGGCGACCGGCTCAGAGCAGGCCCAGCTGCCGCGCGATCGCCACCGCCTGGGTGCGGTTGCTGGCGTGCAGCTTGGCGCTGATATTGCGCAGGTGCGTGCGCACCGTGGTCTCGGACACGAACAGGCGCTCGGCCATGGCGACGTTGGAGAAGCCTTCGGCCAGCAACTGCAGAACCTTCTGCTCCTTGGGCGTCAGCGGCTCCACCAGCGCCGGCGGCGCGGGACGGCCGCCCGTGCCGCCACGCGCTGCGCCGGCTTGCTGGCCGCATGCCTGCACCAGCTTTTCCACGTAGGCGGATGGCAGGCTGGCGCCCTGGCGCGCGCAGGCATCGGCCACCAGCCGGCGCACGTCGTCGCCTTCGTCGGCAAAGATCCGCACGAACCCCTCGGCCGCCCCGAAGCGCAACGCCTCGCCCATCACCACCAGCGCATGCGCACCGTCGCCGCTGCGCTGGCACGCTTGCGCCAGCAGGATGCGCAGCTTGAGCGCGCGGCGCATCAGCTGGTTGCTGGTGGCGGCCGCCAGTTCGCGCTCGATCGCGTCGCGCACCTGCGCACCGGGGCGGGCATGCACGTCCAGCCGCAGCCTGCCGACAAAGATGTCCTCGACGTCGCTGGCAAACGAGCTGACCCCCGGACGCGTGCGCCACAGCGCGGGGTCGGCGGCGCGCTCGATGGCCTCCCGCGCGGCGTGCACATTGCCCTGGCGCAGCGCCAGCCGCGCGCGCTCGAGCATCGCCGCCATCACCAGCCGGGTCAGGCCGCGGTGGTGGCCGAGCGCCTCCAGCTGCGCCAGCCATTCATGGGCCTGGTCGGTGTCGCCGCGATCGAAGGCGATGCGGGCCAGCACGGTGTGGGCGGTGATGATCTGGTCCGGCAGGCCAAGATCGCGCGACAGCGGCAGGTACACGTTGAGCAGCCGGCTGGCGCGTTCGGTATCGCCGCTCTCGTACAGCCCTTCGGCCAGCAGGATGCCTGCCATGGCGTTGCCGTTGGTCGGGCCGAAGCGGTTCGGCAGCATCGTGCGCGCGGCAATGCGAAAGCGCGCGAGCGCCTGCTGCAGCCGCCCCTGGCGCAGGTCGATCAGGCCTTCGACCGATTCGGAGAAGATCTTGTTGAAGTTGCTGTCCGAGCCGCGCACGGCCTGGCGCGCGATCTGCAGCAGCCGGCGCGCCTCGGGGTAGTCGCCAATGACCGCGGCCAGCCGCGCCATCGACGTGCCCAGGATCGCGTCCGGGAAGGCGTAGCCCATCGGCAGCGGCGGCAGCTCGTCGCGGGCGAAGGCGCGCGCGTCGTCGAAGCGGTCCATCATGTTGAGCAGCACGTGGCGCAGCGCGCGGATATGCGCGAGCAGGTCGCCGGCCGCGCCTTCGGTCGGGATCGCCTGCAGCAGCGCGATCGCGTCGGCCGGGCCGCGCGTGAACGACACCGCCCACGCATGCGCGATCTGCAGCTTGGGCCAACGGGCCAGTTCTTGCGCCGGTACCGCCTCCAGCCAGCGCGTCAGCAGCCGCATGCGGCCCTGCCCCAGCAGGTCGTCGACGGCGCCGTCCAGCAATTCCAGCGCATGGCCCAGCGCACCGGCCGCGAGTGCGTGCTCGATGGCGGGCACCGGGCGGCCCTGCGCTTCATACCAGCGCGAGGCAGCCAGGTGCAATGGCGGCACGGCCGCCGGCATCGACTGCGCCAGCTGGCCGCGCAGAAAGCCGGAAAACAGGCTGTGATAGCGGTACCACTGCTCCGGCGCCGCACCGGTGCCGCGCTCGCCGTAGCGTTCGCTCTCCAGCGGCAGCAGGAACAGGTTGGCACGCTCCAGCCAGGCCAGGATCTCGTCGCTGCTGCCGGCGCCGCCGGCTGAAGGCGGAGTGGCCTGGCAGACGGCGTCGCACAGCGGGCCGCAGAGCTGGTCGAGGATCGAGGTCCGCAACAGGAAGTCCCGCACCGCGTCGGGCAGGTGCAGGAAGACGTCTTCGACCAGGTAGTCGGCAATCGCCGCGTTGGAGCCGGAAAAGCCGGCGATGAAGCCCTCGGGCTGGCTGCGCCGCTCCATTGCCACCGAAGCCAGCCACAGTGCCGTGGCCCAGCCTTCGGTGCGCCGGTGCAGCGCACTGATCGCGGCTGGCTGCAATTTGAGCCCACGGGCGTGGCGCAGGAAGGATTCGGTCTCGCTGGCGCTGAAGCGCAATTGCGCGGGCTCGATCTCGAGCAGCTCGCCACGTGCGCGCAGCCGGCCCAGGCCGCTCTCCGGCACCCAGCGCGTGCCGATCACGACACGGCAGCCCGGCGGCAGGCTTTCGACCATCTGCCACACCAGGCCGCTGACGGCGGCGTTCTGGATCGATTCGAAATCGTCGAGGAACAGCGTGAAGGCGCCGCTGTGGCCGGCCAGCCGGTCGATCAGCGCCAGCGCCTGCTCGCCGGGGTCCTGCACCAGCCCCGAGCGGGGCGGCTGGGCCGCGGCCCCGAGCGCCTGCGCGATGGCGGCCTCGATCGAGCCCAGGAAGCGGGTGGCATCGTTGTCGGCGCGGTCAAGGGTGAGCCACGCGGTGCGCCCGCCGGCGGCTTCCAGGCGCGCACGGCACTGGAGCATGGCGGTGGTCTTGCCAAAGCCCGCGGGCGCGCGCACCAGCACGAGCTTGACGAAGTCGGCGGCGCACACGGCGTCGCAGATCGCCGTGCGCTCGACCTGGAACGGCGTCAGCAGCGGCGGGCGCAGCTTGGCCGACAGCGCAGCGGCGCCGGTGGCAGACGGCACGCGCCGCCCGGTCTCCTCGATACTTGCCATTGGCGATTTGTCGTCTTCCGCGCCGCACCGCCCTTGCGGCAATGCGAAGCGATGCGCGCGCCTGCGCAGCAGCGCGGGCGCGCGTGACTGTGATGGAACACGGAATTATGGCGTAAACGCGGGCGGCCGCGCGCCGCCGAGGGTTCCGGGTCTCTTCAGGCGGCCTTCCGGCTGGATTAAGGGGCGGCCCCGGCCCCCCCCTCGCCCCACCGCCCCGCTCGCCGGACGCCAGCCGGATGCCGGGGCTCGCCTTCACACCAGCTTGTTGCCGTGGCCTGCCCAATAACGGTCGCGCAGCAGCCGCTTGAGCAGCTTGCCGGTCGGCAGGCGCGGCAGTTCGGACTCGAAATCGACCGAGCGCGGGCATTTGATAGTGGAAAGGTTGGCGCGGCAGAACGCAATCAGCTCGGCCGCCAGCTCCGGACCAGCCTGCGCCATGTCGGCCGGCTGCACCACGGCCTTGACCTCCTCGCCGAAATCCTCGTTGGGCACGCCGATCACCGCCACGTCCAGCACCTTGGGGTGCGTCATCAGCAGGTTCTCGGCCTCCTGCGGATAGATGTTGACCCCGCCGGAGATGATCATGTTGGCCTTGCGGTCGGTCAGGAACAGGTACCCGTCGGCATCGGCATAGCCGACATCGCCGATGGTGCTCCAGTCCGGATGCTGCGGATGGCGCGATTCCGCCGTCTTGGCCGGGTCATTGTGGTATTCGAAGGGCCGGCCTTCGGCAAAATAGATCGTGCCGGGCTCGCCCGGCGGCTGCAGTTCGCCGTCGGGGCCGCAGATGCGCAGCTTGCCGACCATGGCCCGGCCCACGGTGCCCTTGCGCTGCAGCCATTCCTGCGTGCTGACCACGGTCACGCCATTGCCCTCGGTGCCGGCGTAGTATTCCCAGATCACCGGTCCCCACCACGCGATCATCGCCTCCTTGACCTGCACCGGGCACGGCGCCGCGGCATGGATCGCCACGCGCAGCGACGACACATCATAGGCCTCGCGCTGCGCCTGGGGCAGCTTGAGCATGCGCGAGAACATCGTCGGCACCAGCTGCGTATGGGTGATGCGGTGCTGCTGCACCAGCTGCAGGTACTGCTCCGCGTCGAAATGCTCCATCACCACCGCGGTACCGCCCAGCGCCTGCACCGCCATGTTGTAGCGCAGCGGCGCGGCATGATACAGCGGCGCCGGCGACAGGTAGCGGCTCTCGGCATCGAAGCCATAGAGCCGCTGGCACAGGCTGGTCAGCGTGGTGGGATCCTCGATGCGCGGGCTGGCCGGCGGCGCATACACGCCCTTGGGCCGGCCCGTGGTGCCCGAGGAATAGAGCATATCGCCGCCGGTCACTTCTTCGGCGATGCGCGTGGTGGGGCAGCGTGCCAACGCCGGTTCATAAGCATCGTAGCCGGGCACCGTGCCGTCGAGCATCAGCCGGCGCTTCAGCGCCGGCGTCTGCGTCACCAGCGAGGCCGCGATCTCCGCCTGCGCGTGCGTGGTCACCAGCACCTGCGCGGCGCTGTCATTGACGATATAGGCGGCGTCGGCCGCGTTCAGCTTTGTGCTCAGGCAGATATAGATGATTCCGCTGCGTTGCGCGCCCCAGCACAGCTCGAACAGGCGCGGATGGTTCTCCAGCATGAAGGCCACGCGGTCGCCCGGGCGCAGCCCAAGCGCGCGGAACAGGTGTGCCACCTGGTTCGAACGCTCGTCCAGCTCGCGGTAAGTGACGACTGCGCCGCTGCTGCCCATGATGACGGCCGGCTTTTCTGGCGTGCGCTGCGCGTGGATGGACGGATGCATGGCGTTGGGCTCCTTCGACAGCGGTTCGCTGGATTGGGATGGGTGATCCCGCATTCTGTGAACGACCCGCCGGTTCAACCATCGTCGGAAGCGACGAAGCGCGGCGTCGGCATTTTGATGCGGTGCCGCATGAAACGACACCTGCGGGGCCCCGTGCAGCCCCTGCGCACCTTCGTCGAATGCGACGATGCGCTGCCCGGCGGCGTGCCCGGATCATGCTGTCGCGGGTTATCGCAAGCACGCCATCCCCCATTCCCGAAGGAGCCGAGGTGGATTTCAAGTTCAGCGAAGAACAATCGATGCTGCGCGACACGCTCGCGCGTTACCTGGCCGACCACTACGATTTTGAAGCACGCCGCGCCGCGGTCCAGTCCGCGGCGGGCTGGCGGCCCGATTGCTGGCGTGCGTTCGCGCGCGACCTCGGCATCCTGGGCGCGGGCTTCAGCGAGGCGCTCGGCGGGCTGGGCGGCGGCGCTGCCGAGCACATGATCGTGATGGAGCAGTTCGGCCGCCACCTGGTGCTCGAGCCGTATCTTGGCACCGTGGTGCTGGCCGGCGGCGCGCTGGCGCAAGGCAGCCCGGAACTGGCGGCGCAGTGGCTGCCCGCCATCATCGGCGGCGAGGCCACCGCCGCCTGGGCGCATGCCGAGCCCGCCAGCCGTTATTGCCGGCACGACGTGCAGGCCAGCGCCACGCGCGCTGGCAACGGCTACAAGCTGAGCGGGCACAAGCACGTAGCCGTGGGGGCGCCGTTCGCCTCGCACCTGGTGGTCAGTGCCCGCACCGCAGGGGCGCGCCGCGACCGCGAGGGCATCAGCCTGTTCTGGATCGCACGCGACACGCCCGGCGTGACACTGCGCGAATATCCCACCTTCGACGGCATGCGCGCGGCCGAGGTGCTGCTCGACAACGTGCAGGTAGCCGCCAGCCAGCGCATCGGCGCCGAAGGCGAGGCCTTCGCGCTGATCAAGCGGCTGTGCGACCACGCCATGGTCGCGCTGGCCGCCGAAGCCAACGGCGCGATGGCGCGCATGCTGGCCGACACCATCGACTACGCGCGCCAGCGCAAGCAGTTCGGCGTGCCGATCGGCACGTTCCAGGTGCTGCAGCACCGCATGGCCGACATGTATATGCAGCTGGAGCAATCCGTGGCACTGACACAGGTCGCGGCGATGCAGGCCGGCGGCGCACCGGCAGCTTTCGCGCAGGCGGCGTGCGCGGCCAAGGTCCAGGCCGGCCAGGCCGGTGCCTTCGTCGGCCAGGGCGCAGTGCAGATCCACGGCGGCATGGGCGTCACGGAGGAACTGGCGGTGGGCCACTACTTCAAGCGCGTCACGGCGATCGACCTGCAGTTCGGCTCGGCCGAGCACCACCTGCGCCGCTACGCCGACCTGCTCTATCCCGTCGCGGCCTGAACCGCCAATCCCTGACGACTACCCCAGCGAGGCCCGTCGATGCATCTCGATTTCTCCCCGCAAGACCGGCAGTTCCGTGAAGACGTGCGCGCCTGGATCGCCCAGGCCTATGACGACGAATTGCGTGCGATGATGGCGCAGTCCAAGAACGGCTATCTCGACAAGACCGGCCAGGTGCGCTGGCAGAAGGCGCTGCATGCGCGCGGCTGGGCCGCGCCCAACTGGCCGCAGGAATATGGCGGCCCGGGCTGGACGCCGGCGCAGCGCTTTATCTTCCAGTCGGAGCTGGCCGCGGCCGGCTGCCCGCCGGTGTCGCCGATGGGGCTGAAGATGGTGGCGCCGGTGATCATGAAGTACGGCACGCCCGCGCAGAAGGCACGCTTCCTGCCGCCGATCCTGGCTTCGGACGTGTGGTGGTGCCAGGGCTACTCCGAGCCCAATTCCGGCTCCGACCTCGCGTCATTGCAGCTGCGCGCCGATCCCGGTACCGACAGCGACGGCGAGCACTACATCCTGAACGGTTCCAAGATCTGGACCACGCATGCGCAGTGGGCCGACTGGATGTTCTGCCTGGTGCGCACCAGCCGCGAGTCGAAGCGGCAGGAAGGCATCTCGTTCCTGCTGCTCGACATGCATACGCCCGGCATCACGGTGTCGCCGCTGCCGACGCTGGACGGCCCCCCGGCCGGGCAGCAGGAAGTGAACCAGGTCTTCTTCGAGAACGTGCGCGTGCCGGCGGAAAACCGCATCGGCGAGGAGGGCAAGGGCTGGACCTATGCCAAGTACCTGCTGGAGTTCGAGCGTGGCGGGACCTACAGCCCGACGCTGCGCAAGCAGCTGGCCAAGGTGGCGCAGATCGCCGCGGAGCAGAGCGCCGACGATGGCGGGCGGCTGCTCGACGACCCCGCCTTCCGGCGCAAGCTGGCCGCGCTGCACGTGCGCGCCGCCGCGCTGGAGGCGGTCGAGCTGCGCGTGTTCTCGGGCGTGGAATCGGGCACGTCGATCGGGGCGGCGTCCAGCATGCTGAAGCTCACCGGCACGGAGACGTTGCAGGCGGTCAGCGAGCTGGCGGTCGAGGCCGCCGGTCCCGCCGCGCTGCCGTTCGTGCAGGACACCTGGGCCGCGATCCAGGGCCGCGAGGCCGCGCCGCGCGTCGGACCGGACTATGCTGCCGTGCTGGCGCCGCGCTATTTCAACTACCGCAAGGCGTCGATCTACGGCGGGTCGAACGAGATCCAGCGCAATATCATCGCCAAGCTGGTGCTGGGGCTTTGACGGCGCATGCCGGCAGGTTCGCCCTGCCGGCAGCCCTTAGACAAATTCTTTCATGAACGCCAGCCTGGCATCAGCCGATGCCTGGGCTTGAACCGCCACCTGCAGCGTCTGCGACGGCAGCCACGGGTACGGCAGCGCAGCCTGCAAGGCGACCAGCATGGCCGCGCCGGCATCCGGCACCACGTCCATCCGCGCGATATGGATGTGCAGGCTGCCGATGCGGAACGTCCCATCCGGCTGCCGGGCAAAGCCCCAGCGGTAGACGCCCTTCCCCGCGCGCAAGGTGTGCGCCGCCGTCTCGCGCATCAGTACCAGCCACGGGACCGTCAGTGTGGTGCCATCCGCCGCCGGCGACAGGTCGCCAACGTAGTAGGTCCGGCAGCGGTCGAAGGTCTTGGCGAAGTCAGTCACCAGCGTGGCCGCGATCGCCGCGGCGCCTTCCGTCTGTGCCGGAAAGCTGATGGTGTCCGTATCGATGGAGAAGGTCAGCGTGGCATCCGTTGCGAATGCCTCGTGGATCAGCGCGGGACGGTTGTTGTCCTTGGCCTCGACATAGCGGGCCAGCAGCGCCTGGGCTTCGGGTAGGGAGATCGGATTCATGGAGTCAGCGCGTTGGCGCAAAAGGAGAGGCCGGACAGCACGGCAGGCCGTCCGGCGAGTTTGGTAGAATTTGGCACAAAGCTTGCGTTACAAGCTAATCGAACAATCCGCCGATGGCTACGACTCCTGCAAACAAGACCCTGACCATCACGCATCCGGCTTGCCTGATCGATGGCTCGGACCGCGAATTCCGGCACCTCGTCAATGGCCTGCTGCCGTTTGCGGCGCGGCTGCTGTCGGTGCGGGACGGCTTTGGCAACCTGGTCGGGCTGACCGGCGTGCAATATTCGCTGATCCGCTCGATCGCCCACCTGTCGCAGCAGGGCGAGGTGACGGTGAACCAGCTGGCCGACCACCTGCACCTGAGCGGGCCGTTCATCACCATCGAGACCGGAAAGCTGAAGAAGCTCGGCCTGATCGACAAGAAGGCGCATCCCGACGACAAGCGCAAGATGCGCCTGACCATCACCACGGCGGGCAGCAAGCTGCTCAATGAACTGCTGCCGGTGCAGCAGCAGATCAACGACGTGCTGTTCGACGGCGTCACCCGCACCGAATTCAAGGTGCTGTGCTCGGTGGTCGACCGCCTCGTCGCCAACGGCGACCGTGCCGCGCTCGACCTGGAGCACCTGCAGGCGCGCCGCCTGAAAGGCTAGCGGCACGCCGCCGTCAATGCGCGGCCCATTGCACCGTGCCGACATCGATGCCCTCCTGATGCATCTCCCACAGCGGGCTGAGCTCGCGCAGTTTTGACACCGTCGCACTGACCTGCCGGATGACTTCATCGACTTCGGCCTCGGTGGTGTAACGGCCCAGCGTAAAGCGGATCGAGCTGTGCGCGAGTTCGTCGCTGCGGCCCAGCGCGCGCAGCACGAACGACGGCTCCAGCGATGCCGAGGTGCAGGCCGATCCCGAAGACACCGCCACGTCCTTGATGCCCATGATTAGCGACTCGCCCTCGACATAGTTGAAGCTGATGTTCAGGTTGTGCGGGATGCGGTGTTCGAGGCTGCCGTTGACGTAGACCTCGTCCAGCCGCGACAGGCCCGCCAGCAGCCGGTCGCGCAGCGCCCCGACACGGCCCCCCTCCTCTTCCAGTTCCAGCCGCGCCAGCCGGAAGGCTTCGCCCATGCCCACGATCTGGTGCGTCGGCAGCGTGCCGGAACGCATGCCGCGCTCGTGGCCACCGCCATGGATCTGCGCCTCCAGCCGGATGCGCGGCTTGCGGCGCACGTACAGGGCGCCGATGCCCTTGGGCCCGTAGACCTTGTGCGCGGTCACGGTCAGCAGGTCGATCTTCAGCGCCGCCAGGTCAATCGGGATCTTGCCCGCGGCCTGCACCGCATCACAGTGGAACACGATGCCCGCCGCGCGACAGATCTCGCCGATCCGCGCAACCGGCTGGATCACGCCGATCTCGTTGTTGACCATCATCACCGACACCAGGATGGTGTCCGGCCGCACCGCCGCGCGCAGGACATCGAGGTCGATCAGGCCGTCGGGTCCCACATCGAGATACGTCACCTCGAAGCCCTGGCGCTCCAGTTCGCGGCAGGTATCGAGCACGGCCTTGTGCTCGGTCTTGACCGTGATGATGTGATTGCCCTTGCCGCGATAGAAGTGCGCCGCGCCCTTGATCGCGAGGTTGTTCCCCTCGGTGGCGCCGGAGGTCCAGACGATCTCGCGCGGGTCGGCATTGAGCAGCGCCGCGACGTGCGCACGCGCCGTTTCCACGGCCGCTTCCGCCTGCCAGCCGTAGCTGTGGCTGCGCGACGCCGGGTTGCCGAACTGCTGGTGCAGGAACGGCACCATCTTGTCGACGACGCGGAGGTCCACCGGCGTCGTCGCGCTGTAGTCCATGTAGATGGGGAGGTTGTCTTGCTGGTTTTGCATGGGGCGCATTCCTGGCTGCGGAGGGAGTACGACCGGGGGGAAAGCGAACCCGCGCAAACCCGCTGGTCAGGGAAAGTGCGGCCGAGTCTAGCACCGGGCAGCGCGCCGACGCGCAGGCGCCATGCTGGCAATAGGGTTGCTTCGTGCTGTCGAACGGGCCTGCGCAACGCCCGCCTCGTTTCCCACGTCTCCCGCAAACCGTTGTGCCACAAGGCATTCCGGCATTCACGCAGCGACGCTGCGAACCGGCAAAACTTGCCGCCTAGGGTTTCCACCAACTTGAATACCGCAATTTGTTAGCATTCAATGAAACCTAACTTCCAAAGCTAAATACCAAAACAAACTGCGGCGGCCGGATCGGTTGCCCAAACATGCGTAGGAGTCGTGATGGCTGAGTCATCTGTCGATCGGGGCGTCGTACTGGACGCCGACGCGCAGCGCCGTTTCCGCAACGCGCTGGCCATGTTCGCAACCGGCGTCGCCGTGATCACGGCGCCGCGTGCCGGCGAGGTCCCGGTCGGCATCACGGTGGCGTCGTTCAACTCGGTATCGCTGGATCCGCCGCTGGTGCTGTTCTCGGTCGATCGCCGCTGCCTGAGCCTGGACGACCTGCGCAGCGCGCCGCGCTATGCGGTCAACGTGCTGGCCGAGGCGCAACAGGATATCTCGAACCGCTTCGCTCGTGCGAACTCCGGCAAGTGGGAGGGCATCGACTTCGGCGGCCAGGGCAACCGCGGCGACAGCCACGTGCTGCTGCCGGACACGCTGGCGACGTTCGAGTGCGAGCCCTTCGCGATGCATGAAGGCGGCGACCACGTGATCTTCATCGGGCGGGTGGTTCGTCACCAGTCCCGCCACGACGGCCGGCCGCTGATCTTCTTTGGCGGCAAGTACCGGGCGCTGGAAGACAGCCCTGCCGCCGCCTGAATCCAACAACACAAGCAGTCAGCACAGGAGAACGACATGATCAAGACCGGCACCCAGCACATCGCCATGCTGCGCGATGGGCGCGAAGTGTACCTGGATGGCAAGCGCGTCACCGACGTCACGGTGCACCCCGCCTTCCGCAACTCGATCCGCAGCTACGCCAATCTGTACGACTTCCAGGCGCGTCCCGAGAACGCCGACAGGATGACGTTCCGGCCGGAAGGCAGCGACCGGCGCGTCAGCCGCATCTGGCAGCTGCCCGGCAGCTACAACGAACTGGTCGAGCGCCGCGAGATGCTGGAAGCCTGGACCGCGCTGCACTACGGCTTCATGGGCCGCTCGCCCGACCATGTCGCGTCGTGCATCTCCGGCATGTACATGGGCATCGACGTGCTCGAGCAGGCCGATCCGGCGCGCGCCGGCGCGTTGCGCGACTACTACCGCTACGCCCGCGACAACGACCTGTTCCTCACCTATGTGATCGTCAACCCGCAGGCCAACCAGGCCAAGGCGGCGCATGAGCAGGAAGACAAGTACCTGGCGGTGGGCATCGTCGACCAGGACGCCGAAGGCATCACGGTGCGCGGCGCCAAGATGCTCGCCACCAGCGGCATCATGGCCAACGAGGTCTTCTGCAGCTGCATCCAGCCGCTGCGCGAGGGCGACGAGATGTATGCGCTGTCCTTCGCGGTGCCCATGAACAGCAAGGGCCTGAAGGTGATGTCGCGCAAGTCGTACGAAGCCAGCGCCACCTCGGTCTTCGACAATCCGCTGGCCAGCCGCTTCGACGAGAACGATGCGGTGCTCTACTTCGACGACGTCAAGGTACCCTGGGAGCGGATCTTCGTCGCGGGCGACGTCGCCATGTGCGCGAAGCAGTTCCATGCCACGCCGGCGCACGTCTACCAGAACTACCAGTGCCAGGTGCGGCTGATGGTCAAGCTGCGCTTCCTGGTCGGCCTGGCGCATCGCATCACCGAGATCAACGGCACCGCGGGCTTCCCGCAGGTCAAGGAACTGCTGGGCCAGCTCGCCGCCGAGGCGGGCATGGTCGAGGCCTGGGTCTACGGCATGGAAGCCAAGGGCCAGGTCAACCAGAACGGCTATTTCATCCCCGACCGCGGCATGCTGTACGGCTCGCAGGTGGTGACGCAGCAGCTCTACGCCAAGGTGCTGAACACGCTGCGCGAGCTGGCCGGCGGCGGCATGATCATGCTGCCCTCCAGCATCGAGGATTTCGCCAACCCCACGCTGGCCGACATCATCGCCAAGACGCAGAAGTCGCCGGTCTGCAGCCCGGAGGAGCGCGTCAAGTTCTTCAAGCTCGCGTGGGACGCAGTCGGCTCCGAGTTTGCCTCGCGGCACAACCAGTACGAGATGTTCTACGCCGGCGCGAGCTTCGTCACCAAGGGCCACGCCTACCGCACCTACGACTGGAAACGCGCGTCGGGCCTGGTCGACAACATGCTCGGCAGCTATTCCCTGCAAGACGAACTGGCCCGTCTGCCGCAGGCCGCCTGAGCGCAGCGAGACCCGCCCCGCTCCCCATCATTGCCTCGATAACGGAGATCAGCATGGCAATCAACAAACTTCACGACGAGTTCCATACCCTGGACCTCTCCTCCGGCTGGGAAGTGCCGGAAGGCTATCCCGCCGGCATCCAGCAGAAGATCCTGTCCGGCGCGCTGGATGAAAGCGGCCGCCGCGGCAGCCGGACCCGCCTGCTGCGCTTCGATGCGGGCATCTTCACCAAGGCGCCGTTCGTCCACGAGTACTGGGAGGAGGTGTACCTGCTCAGCGGCGACCTGACCGTCGGCAACGATGCGAACGGCAACGGCGGCGAAGCCTTTGAGCCCAACACGTACGCCTGCCGGCCGCCCGGCGCCTTCCACGGTCCGTTCCGCTCCGACGGCGGCTGCATGCTGCTGGAAATCCACTACTACGACCCGGCCTGATCATGGAAGCCACCGTGGCCGCCGCAAAGCGCCAGCTCGCCGACGGCAGCGCCAATGCGCTGTCCCTGCTGGCCTCGTGTGTCGAACGCATCTGCAATCCGGGCGGCGAAGGCGCGCGCGTCTTCCCGCACGGCGTCAGCATGGCCGCGCGCAAGCAGGCGCAAGCCAGCGACATGCTGCGCGAACAGGGCGTGGCCGGCGCCCTGGCCGGGGTGCCGGTGTCTGTGAAGGACCTGTTCGACGTGCAGGGCGATGTCACCCGCGCCGGCGCAAAGGTGCTGCCCGAGCGCGCCGCCAGCGCCGATGCCCCGGCCATTGCGCGGCTGCGCGCCGCGGGCGCCGTCTTCGTCGGCCGGACCAACATGACCGAGTTCGCCTATTCCGGCGTCGGCATCAACCCACACTACGGCACGCCGCGCAACCCGTTCGCCCGGCAGGCCGGGCGCATTCCGGGCGGCTCGTCGTCCGGCGCGGCGGTCTCGGTGAGGGACGGCATGGCGCTCGCCGCGATCGGGTCGGACACCGGCGGCTCGTGCCGCATCCCGGCGGCACTGTGCGGCATCGTCGGCTTCAAGCCCACCGCGAGCCGGGTGCCGCTGCAGGGTGCCGTGCCGCTGTCGCCCAGCTACGACTCGGTCGGCTGCCTGGCCAATTCCGTCGCGTGCTGCGCCGCGGTCGACGCGGTGATGGCCGGGGAAGCGCCGCCAGCGGCGCCAGCCAGCCTTGCCGGACTGCGCCTGGCCGTGCCCGGCGGGATGGTGCTGGACGGGATCGACTATACGGTCGCGCAAACGTTCAGCGACGCCTTGCGCCGGCTTTCCGCCGCCGGCGCGCTGCTGCAGGACGTGGACTTCGACAGCTGGGGCCAGCTCGGCGAACTCGGTCACGGCGGCGGGCTGGTGGCAGCCGAGGCCAGCGCCTGGCACGGCAAGCTGATGGCGGCATACGCGGACCGCTACGACCCCCGCGTGCTGTCGCGCATCCGGCTGGCCGACGGGCAGCTCGCGGCCGACTACCTGCGCATGCGCGAGCGCCGTGCCGCGCTGTGCCGGCAGGCAGATGCCGAACTGGCGGGCTTCGACGCCGTGGTGCTGCCGACCGTGCCGATCGTGGCGCCGCTCATTGCCGACCTCGCCGACCTCGACGACCTCGATAACGACGACGCCTTCTTCGCCACCAATCGCCTGCTGCTGCGCAATCCGGCCATCGCCAACATGCTCGACCTGTGCGCACTGTCGGTTCCCTGCCACCGCCCCGGCGAAGCGCCGGTGGGACTGATGCTGTTCGGCCGGCACGGCGCCGACCGCAGGCTGCTGGCAATCGGCATGAGCGTGGAAGCGGCGCTACGGCAGGCGCACAGGTAACCGCCACCAGAGCGGTACTCACTATTCCTAGAAAGACCCAAGGAGACAACATGCCTGATATCCGCATCGGCGCGACCGCGCTCGCCTGTGCCACCCTCATCTCGGGAACCGCCCTGGCGGCCGACCCTGCCCCCGTCAGCGACGGCGTCGTCAAGATCGGTGTCCTCACCGACATGTCGTCCATCTTCTCCGACATCGGCGGCAAGGGCTCGGTGATCGCCGCGCAGATGGCTGTCGACGACTTCGGCGGCAAGGTGCTCGGCGCGCCCGTGCAGGTGGTCAGCGCCGACCACCAGAACAAGACCGACGTGGCCGCCACGCTGGCGCGAGGGTGGTTCGACAACCAGAAGGTCGATGTCATCCAGGATGCGCTGCCGTCGTCGGTGGCGCTGGCCGTGTCCAACCTGGGCAAGCTCAAGCACAAGATCGTCATCGCCAGCGGCGCCGGCACCACGCGGCTCAGCAACGAGGACTGCTCTCCCTACACCATCCAGTACTCTTACGACACCTACGCCTTCGCCGCCAACACGGTCAAGGCGCTGACCCGCCGCGGCGACAACAGCTGGTACTTCCTGACCGTCGACTACGCCCTGGGCGCCTCGCTGGAAAAGGACGGCACCGCGGCGCTGTCGAGCGTCGGCGGCACGCTCAAGGGCAAGGCGAAGCATCCGATCAACTCCCCCGACCTGTCATCGTACCTGCTGCAGGGGCAGGCCTCCGGCGCCCGCGTGATCGGGCTCGCAAATGCCGGCGCCGATACCGTCAACGCGATCAAGACCGCGGCGGACTTCGGCATCAACGGCAGCGGCAAGCAGCGGCTGGCGGGCCTGCACATGTTTATCAGCGACATCCACAGCCTCGGGCTGCAAGCCGCGCAGGGCATGACGCTGACGACTTCGTTCTACTGGGACCGCGACGACGCCACGCGCGCATGGTCGCAGCGCTTCTTCGCCAAGACCGGCAAGATGCCGACGCTGGTCCATGCCGGCGTGTATTCGTCGACCATGCACTACCTGAAGGCGATCCAAACCGCGCGCACCGACGACAGCGACGCGGTGCTCGCCAAAATGCGCGCCACGCCGGTCAACGACTTCTTCGCGACCAACGGCACCATTCGCGCCGACGGCCTGATGGTGCACGACATGTACCTGGTCGAGGTCAAGCGGCCGCAGGAATCGAAGCGTCCGTGGGACTACTACAAGATCAAGAGCGTGATCCCGGCCAGCGAAGCATTCCGCCCGCTCAGCGCCAGCGCCTGCCCGCTGGTCAGGAAGTAGGCCTGCCCCACCATGCGGCCGGCGCTGACGCCGGCCGCCCCTTCCCCGCACAGAGAGCCCCCGAACATGAAGACCCTTACCTTCAATATCGACAGCCGCCAGGGCAAGTCGCAACGCGCCGTCGCCATCCGCCAGCTGGTGGTGGCGGGATGGACCGGCCGCGACGTCGAGGCCATGGAAGCCCATATCCGCGAACTGGAAGAGCTTGGCGTGAAGCGGCCGCCCTACACGCCAGTGTTCTACCGCGTTGCCGCCGAACGGCTGGGCGCCGCGCCGGAGATCCAGGTCAGCGGCGAGGCCAGCAGCGGCGAAGCGGAATTCCTGCTCGTCAACGACGGCGGCGAGATCCTGGTGGGCATCGCCTCGGACCACACCGACCGCGAGGCGGAGACCTACGGCATCACCGTGTCCAAGCAGATGTGCGAGAAGCCCTGCGCGCCGACGCTGTGGAAGCTGACTGAAGTGCAAGGCCACTGGGACCGGCTGGTGCTGCGCTCTTACGCCACCATCGACGGCGAGCGCGTGCTGTACCAGCAAGGCGCGGTGACGGCGATGCGCTCGCCGGCCGACCTGCTCGACCGCTTTGCCGGGCACGGCGGCAGCTTCGGCGAGGGCTCGGCGATGCTGTGCGGCACGCTGCCGGCCATCGGCGGCATCCGCCCGGCGCAGCGTTTCGAGATAGAGCTGGAAGACCCGGTGCTGGGCCGCACGCTGCGCCACGCGTATGCGATCGCGACGCTGCCGGTGGAGGGTTGAGCATGGCGCGCCATCTATTCCGCCGCGGCAAGGTGGCGGCCAACGACAGGGAGGCACGGCCATGCCGCAGGCCTTCGGACGACCGGAATAGCTCCCCACTACGCGTTAACCCTTGGTTGACGCCTGATCCCTCGCACGCATAGACTTTTTATGAACATATCGTTCATTTATGAACATAACAAGTCAGCGCGCGCCCCACCGTTCCGGAACGCCTCGCTGGCGTTACCGGAACGGCAACATGACTTTGAAGATCGGCATCAACGGCGCCGGCATTGGCGGACTGGCCGCGGCCATCGCGCTGCGCAAGCTCGGCCTCGACGCAGTGGTTTATGAGCAGGCGCCGCGTTTTGCCCGCGTCGGCGCGGACATCAACCTGACACCCAACGCGGTGCGCGCGCTGGATGGCCTGGGCGTCGGCGACGCGCTGCGCGAGACCGCGGCACGGCCTTCGCACCGGATCAGCCGCACATGGGATACCGGCGCGGAAACCTCGCGCCTGCCGATGCAGGAAGACGCCGAGCGCCGCTACGGCGCCCCGCAGCTCACCATGCATCGCGCCGACCTGATGACCGCGCTCGAGGCCGCGGTGCCCGCCACGAACGTGCGCCTGGGTCACAAGGCCGTGGCCATCGCGCCGGACGCTGGCGGCGCCACGCTGCGCTTTGCCAATGGCACGGAGGAGCGCGTCGACGTGCTGGTCGGCGCCGACGGCATCCATTCCACGGTGCGCACCGCGCTGCTCGGCCAGGAAAGCCCGATCTTTACCGGCGTGGTGGCGTACCGCGCCGTGGTGCCCGCCGAAAAGCTGGCCGGCGTGCCAAACCTTGGCGCCTTCACCAAGTGGTGGGGTCCGGATGCCGCCACGCAGATCGTCACCTTCCCGCTCAACCGCGGCCGCGACATCTTTATCTTTGCCACCGTGGCGCAGGAAACATGGCGGCACGAGTCGTGGACCACGCCGGGCCGCGTGGAGGACTTGCGCAGCGCTTATGCCGGCTTCCATCCGGAGGCGCGCGCGCTGCTCGATGCCTGCGACGAGGTGCTGATTTCCGCGCTGTACGTGCGCGACCCGCTGCCGCAGTGGTCGCGCGGCCCGGTCACGCTGCTGGGCGATGCCTGCCATCCGATGATGCCGTTCATGGCGCAGGGCGCCGGCATGGCGATCGAGGATGGCGTGGTGCTGGCGCGCTGCCTGGCTGATGCGGCGAAGGATGGCGCTGCCGCCGTGCCCGCGGCGCTGGCCCGCTACCAGTCCGCGCGCCACGAGCGCACCAGCCGCATCCAGATCGGCTCGCGCAGCAATGCTTGGCTCAAGGAAGGCGGCAATGCCGACTGGGTGTACGATTACGACGCCTGGAACGTGGCGCTGGGCTAGCGCCCCGCTTCGTTCCCCCGGCACGGCCGCCTGCGCGGCCGTTTTCATTGCCAGCCATCCGAAGATGCCCAAGTCCCGCCCGCCGACCGAAACCGACCCCGACGACAGCGCCGAAACCGAAGACGCCCGCGAAGCCCAGCTGGTCTCGCCGGTGATCCGCGGCCTGCGCCTGCTGCGCTATATCGCCGAAGGCGGCTCAACAGCCAACCTGAGCGAGGTCGGTCGCCGCATCGACGTGAACCGCGTCACCGTGATGCGGCTGCTGGACACGCTTGAGCATGAAGGCATGGTCGAACGCCTGCCGCATGGCGGCCACCAGGTCGGCTTCAATTTCCTCAAGCTCGCGTCGCGCGTGCTGGCATCGAACGACCTGACCAGCCTGGCCGCGCGCGTGCTGGCAAGGCTGAGCGGTTCGCTGCAGCTGTCCGCATACCTGGTGGTGCGCGACGGCGGCCATGCGCTCTACCTGCTGCGCCACATGCCGGCGGCCACGCTGGTCAGCAATATCCAGGTCGGCAGCCGCGTACCGGCGCATCTGACCACGCCTGGCCGCATGCTGATTGCCGGCCTGCCGCCGGAAACACTGAGGGAGTTGCTGGGCCCGGACCCGCTGCCGACCGTGACCGGCCAGAGCCCGGCTACCCATGCACGCCTGGCAGATATCCTTGCCGCCGACCGCGAGCGCGACTGCGCCTGGAGTTTTTCGGCCTACGAACCCGGGATCGATTCGTGCGCGGCACCGGTGCGCGGCGCCGATGGCGAAGTCGTCGCCGCCCTGAGCGTGGCGGGACCGCAGCAGCGTTTCGAGCACGACGGCACGCTGCGCGAACGCGTGGAGAAGGAAGTCAGGGCGGCGGCGCGCGACCTGTCGGCGCTGCTGGGTTACCGTCCTGAGCGCCAGCGCTGAGTGCCAACGGCTCGCGCCGAGCGCCAACGTTTGCCGCCGTCTGCCCCCGCCGTCTGCCCCCGCTGTCTGCCTCTATTCCGCGGTAATCCCGTACTCGCGGATCAGCTTCGCCCATGACGCGGTTTCCTGGCGGATGCGCGCATCGAGCGCCTGCGGCGTGCTGCCGGCCGGTTCCATGCCCAGGCGCTGCAGTTCCGCGCGCACTGCCGGCGTAGCCAGCAAGGCGCGTACGTCGGCGCTTAGCGCATCCGCCGCCTGCTGCGGCGTGGCCCTGGGCACCAGCAGCGCATACCACGAACTGACATCGATGCCGGGCACGCCCTGCTCCGCCAGCGACGGCACGCCCGGTGCCGCCGGCGAGCGCCTGGCCTGCGTCACGGCCAGCGCGCGCAGCTGGCCCGACTGGATGAACGGCGCCAGTGTCGGCCAGGTGCCGAACAGCATCGGCACCTGGCCACCGACCACGTCGTTGAGCGCTTGCGTGGTGCCCTTGTATGGCACGTGCAGCAGCGCAATGCCGGCCTTGTGGCGGAACAGCTCGCCAGCCAGGTGCAGCCCGCTGCCGACACCGGGGCTGGCGTAGCCCAGCGGCTTGCCGCGCTTGTCGGCCTGCTGCGCCAGTTTCACCAGTTCCTGCACGCTGTTCGCCCTGACCGACGGATGCACCGCGAGCACGTTGGGCGAGCCCGCCAGCAGCGACACCGCGCGAAAATCGCGTTCGACGTTGTACGTCAGCGCCGGCATCAGCGTGGGATTGATGGTGAGGTTGCCGGCCGGCGCGACCAGCAGCGTGCAGCCGTCGCCAGGCGCGCGCCGCACGGTGTCGATGCCGATATTGCCGTTGGCGCCAGGCTTGTTGTCGACCACGAAGGGCGTGCCGCGCTTCTGCTGCAGGCCGTGCGCAAGCGTGCGCGCCAGCTGGTCGGCCGGGCCACCGGCGGGAAACGGCACCACGATGCGCACGCTGGCGCAGCTGGCCGCCTGCGCTGTCTGCCCGGACATGGCTGCGGCCAGGACCATGGCCGCACCCAGCCATTGGCGCCAGCGCGCCGAACGCTTCGATAGCCTGAGTTGCTGCATGTTGCTGCCTTATACAAACGGTTTCGGCATGACCGGACGGTAGTCGAGCAGACGCGACAGCTCCGCCGCCGCCTGCCTGACTTTCTCGACCATGCCATCCAGCTGGTCGGGTTCGATGCGCGCGGCGGGAATGGTGGCACCGAGCGCCGCCACCACCTTGCCGGTGCGGTCGCGCACCGGCGCCGCGATGGTCGAGATGCTGGCCTCGAAGAAGCCTTCCTGCAGCACGTAGCCACGCTCGCGGTCGCGCTGGACCATTTCGTACAGCTCCTGGACCGTGCGCGGGGTGCTCTCGGAATACACTTCGAGCCGGTCTTCCGGGTACAGCGCGCGCAGTTCTTCCAGCGTCAGGTCTTCCAGCAGCACCCGGCCCAGCACGGTTGCATGCGCCGGCAGCCGCGTGCCGACGTTGACCGTGCTGGCGAACGGCCGCGCCGCGACCGACTTGGCCACGTAGACGATCGAGCGCCCGTCGCGCACCACCAGGTTGCACGGGTAGTGGATCTCGTCGCGCAGCCGGTCGAGCAGCGGCCGGCCCAGTTCGGTCAGTTCCAGCGAGGCCAGGTAATCAAAACCCAGCCGCAGCACCGCCATGCCCAGGCGGAATTCGCGCCCGCCATCGGTGCGCTCGACAAAGCCCATCATTTCCAGCGTGGCCAGCAGCCGGAACACGGTCGAGCGCGGCACCTTGAGGCGGCGCGCCAGGTCGGCGGCGGACAGGGTGCGCTCGCGGCTGCTGAACTCGCCCAGCAGCCGCAGGCCGCGCTCCAGGCCGGGCACGATGTATTTGTCCTGGCCGCTGTCCTTGTCGTCCTCTTGCGGCGTATCGGTGGTCATGGTCTGTCTCTGCAGGTTTCGGTCTTGGCGTGACGCTTTCATATATCACGCCTGAAAGCGATAGGGTACCTGTTCTGCGGACGAAGACCCTTCTTTGGGGGGGCGGGCTTGTGGAATTGACGTGCAACCCTTCGTTGAGGCGCCGGCCCTCTCCCCCGGCCCTCTCCCGCAAGCGGGAGAGGGGAGCAAACAAGCGGGAAGGGACAGGCCTGCGGGCTCGTCAGCGATAGCACCAAGCGAGCGCAGCGACGCATTCCGTGCCCGGGCCCCCGACCTGAGATGCTGCCGGCGCGCAGCGCAGCCGTAGGCGTTCCTGCGTTGCCGTCAACAGCAGGGGCCCCCAAACCTTCTGGGCTCGTTCAACCAGCATGTCAATTTCGCCGCCGTGGTGCACCCTTGCGGCAGGCAGTCGCGCTATGTGAGGAAGCCCAGCCCCGTACGTGAGCCCTCGCACGCTACGATAAGAGTGGCCGCCCGCAGGGCAGTAAACGCGCTTTCTGGTGACTCTTTGTCGCTCGGACAAAGAGTTACCCGCCCTTTAGGGCGGAACCGGGCATATCAAATATCCACCAGATGCCAGCCGCAGCCCCAGCAAACCAAACAAACAAGCTTCACCGCAAATACTCCCGCAACCAAGCCGCACACTGCTCCCCCTGCGCCGCAGGCCATCGCACCACGATCGTCTCGTCGCGACGCCGCAACTCCACACAAATATCGCTCAGCGGCCCGCGTGCGGCACCGCCACGCCCGAGCAGCCGCGCAACCAGGCCGGGCGCCGGCGACGGCAGCACCGCATGGCCATTTGCGGCAGGCGCGGTGCAGGATTGCGAGCGCACTGGCGAGGACGGCTGCGGCTTGGCTACCGCTTGCGGTTGTGATTGCGTTTGTGATTGCCCCTGCGGCGACAGCCGCGCCAGCAGGTTGGCCCCAAACTCATCCCACATCCGATCCGCCTTGGTCTTCATCACGCTCAGCCCGAACGTGCCAAGCCGCCCCAGCACATCCACCTGCACCCTGATGCGCAACTGCGTCGAGCCATCTTCCTGTCCGGTCAGGAAGATCTCGCTGGACTGGCGCAGCGAACTCGCCACCGATGCGTCCTCGCCGGTACCCTCGGTGCGCAGGTAATGCGGCGCACGGGTCTCCACAATCTTCGTATGCAGCCGGAAGCGCGCGTTGATGAAGGCGATCTTCACCGCCATATGCGCGATGTACTCGACATCGCTCAGGACCTCGATCGATTCCATGCCGGGCACGCAGGCGCCCATCACGTTGGGATCGAGCAGCAGCTCCCACACGCGCGCCGGCGGCGCCGCGGTCACAAGGGTCTTTTCAATTTCCACGCATTTTCTCCGCGGCGGACAGCACGGATTCGACGATGCCCACATAGCCGGTGCAGCGGCACAGGTTGCCGTTCAGGCCGTGGCGGACTTCGTCTTCCGTCGGGTTGGGATTGTTGGCAAGCAGCGCGCACGACGCCATCAGGAAGCCGGGCGTGCAATAGCCGCACTGCAGCCCGCCGTTGTCCATGAAGCACTGCTGCAGCGGATGCAGCTGGCCGTCGGCGGCCAGCCCCTCCACTGTCATCACGTGGCGCCCGCGCACCTGCACGGCAAGCATCAGGCAGGACTTGACCACCTCGCCGTCGACCAGCACGGAGCAGGCGCCGCAGATGCCGGTCTCGCAGCCGCGCTTGGTGCCGGTCAGGTTGAGGTCGTCGCGCAGCAGGTCGGAAAGCAGGCGCCGGGCCGGCACCTCGACCTGGTGTTCTTCACCATTGACGGTGAGTTCGATACTGACTTTGTTCATGGCGATTCCTTACTCCGGGGCCACGCCGAACAGCCCGGCAATGGTGCGGCGCGCGACCACGCGCACCATCTCGCGGCGGTACGTATCCGAGCCGCGCATGTCCGAGACCGCATTGATATCCATGGCGACGATGGCGGCCGCCTCGGCGGCCAGTTCAGACGTCACGGTCTTGCCCGCGAGCAACGCTTCGGCGCGGCGCAGGCGTGCCGGGACCGGCGTCGACGCGCCCACCGCGAGACGGGCCTCCACGCAGAACGCGCCTTCGCGGCGCACCGCCAGCGCCACGCTGGCCAGCGGCCGGTGCTCGGCGGCGGTGCGCAGGAAGCGCGCGTAGCGGCCGTCGGCGCCCGCGCCCGGCGCGGGCAGGCGGATCTGCGTGACCACCTCGTCGGGCGCCAGCGCGGTCACGTAGTAGTCGACCAGGAAGTCTTCGATGGGGATCACGCGCTCGCCGCCGCTGCCGCTGACCACGACCTGCGCCCCCAGCGCCATCAGGCAGCCCGGCGGATCGGTCGCCGGATCGGCGTAGCAGAGATTGCCGCCGATGGTGCCCTGGTTGCGCACCTGCGGGTTGGCGACGCGCGCGGCCATGCTGGCCAGCATCGGGTAATGCGCCTGCACCAGCGGTGAACGCGCCACCTCGGCATGCAGCGTCAGCGCGCCAATGCGCAGTCCGTCGCGGGCATCGAAGCCGATGCCGCGCAGGGCGTCCAGCCGGCCCAGCGACACCAGGTGGCTGGGCGTCAGCATGCGCTGCCGCATGCCGAGCATCAGCGCGGTGCCGCCGGCAAAGACGCGGCAGCTGTCGCCAAGGTCGGCCAGCATGCGGCTGGCTTCGGCCAACGACGCCGGCTCCAGAAACTCGAAATCACGCATGGGCGACCTCCGCGTCCCGCTGCTGCAATGCACGCAAACCCGCCAGCACCTTCTCCGGCGTGATCGGCAGCGACTGGATGCGCACGCCCACCGCATCGAACACGGCATTGGCGATCGCAGCCGCGCCCGGCAGGATCGCAGTCTCGCTGGCACCCTTGGCGCCATACGGCCCGTTGGGATCGTTCGATTCGACCACATCGGTGCGCAGCATCGGCACCGCGTCGGCAGTGGGCATGGTGTAGTCGGCAAAGTTGCCGTTCATCAGGCGGCCTTCCTCGTAGTGCAGGTTTTCATACAGGGCCCAGCCGATCGCCTGCACGGTGGCGCCATGGGTCTGGCCATGCACCGCGAGCGGGTTGATGGCCTTGCCGCAGTCGTCGGCGACAAAGCTGTCGATCACGGTGACCTGGCCGGTGCAGGTGTCGACTTCCACCTCGACTGCCTGCGCCGCGAACGAGTGCGACGGCGCGACGTTGCCGTAGTAGCTGGCGTCATGCATCACGGTAGGCGCGTCATAGGTGGCGCGCACATGGATGCCTTCGCCGCCGTGGCGGAAGATATGCAACCGCGCGATCTCGGCCAGCGTGGCGGACTTGTCAGGCTGCCCGGTTGCAACGATGCGGCCATCGGCAATCGTCAGATGCTCGGCCGCGACGCCCAGCTTCTCCGCGGCCAGCGCCAGCAGCTTGTGCCGCGCCTCGCGCGCGGCGCGCAATGCCGCATTGCCGGCGATGATGGTCACGCGCGACGCCAGCGAGCCCAGACAGAACGGTGCGGTATCGGTATCTGGCACCGTCACCGTCACGTGCGACAGCGGGATGCCCAGTTCCTGCGCGCAGATCTGGCTGAGCATGGTGTTGGCGCCCTGCCCCATGTCGCATTCGCTGGTCTGCAGCATCACGCGGCCGTCTTCGTTGAGCTTGAGCAGGATGGTCGAGCCGTCCCAGTTTCCCAGCGTGCGGTTGCCGCTGACGTGCATCGCCGCCGCGATGCCAACGCCGCGACGGCGCGTACCTGTCCCGCGCGACGCCATGCGCTTCTGGTCCCAGCCGATCGCCTTGCGCGTCATTTCCAGGCACTCGAGCATGCCGGTGCTGCTGATCTTCCAGCCATGCACGCTGGTCGCGCCGGCGGGAATCGCATTGCGCTTGTGCACTTCGATCGGGTCGATGCCGAGCATGTCGGCGAGCACGGTCAGGTGGCAGTTCAGCGGGAACTGCCTCTGCTGCCCGCCGAAGCCGCGGAACGCGCCGCGCGGTGGATTGCTGGTATAGGCCATCACCGCGTGCGAGCGCACGTTCTGCACCTGGTGCATGTTGTCGCTGCGCATGGCGGTGACGTGCATCACGTCGCCGGCGAGGCCGGCATACGCGCCGCACTCGGCGGTGATGCGCACATCCTTGGCCACGATCATGCCGTCCGCGGACAGGCCCATGCGCAACCACACCGTCATCGGCACGCTGGCGCGCGCGCCCTGGAAGTCCTCCAGCCGGTTGTTGACGAGCCGCACCGGCCGGTCCAGCTTGCTGGCCAGGAAGGCACAGATCAGGCTGTTGTTCTCCTCGACGATCTTGGCGCCAAAGCCACCGCCGGTGGTGGCCTGCACCACGCGGATGGTCGACACTGGCCGCTCCAGCGCCTCGGCCAGCCGCATGCGCGCCAGGAACACGGATTGGGTGGAGGCCCACAGCGTCAGCCGGCCATTGCCGTCCTGCGCGGCGACCGAGGCCATCGGCTCCAGGTAGCCCGGGTACTGCGAATGCATTTCGTAGGTGGCCTCATACACGGCGGCGGCCACGGCAAAGCCCGCTTCCACGTCGCCACGCTCGATCCGCATTTCGTGGCCGATATTGCGCGTGCCGGCGTGCAGTTCCGGCGCGCCCTCGGCCAGCGCCGCCGCCGGCGTCAGCAATGCCGGCAGCGGTTCGTAATCGACGCGGATCAGGTCCAGCGCATCGCGCGCCACCTCGTCGCTGACGGCCACCACCGCCGCCACTTCCTCGCCCACGTGGCGCACCACGCCGCAGGCCAGGATGCGCTGCTCCTTGCGGTGCGGTCCCCAGTTGCGGGCGGGCACGTCGTGCCCGGTCACCACCAGCCTTACGCCGGGCAGCGCGCGCGCCGCCGAGGTGTCGATGCCGACGATGCGCGCATGCGGGTGCGGGCTGCGCAATACCTTGGCGTGCAGCATGCCGGGCAGCTTGATGTCGCCGGCATACTGCGCGCGCCCCATGACCTTTTCCCGCGCGGTCACCTGCGGCGTGGACGTTCCCACGATGGCCTTGCTCATGCCGGCCTCCTGCGTGTCGTGTGGCAAATTACGTGTTGCATGAATGCGCTGGCTGCCCTCACTCCGCGGTGATGCCGAGATCGCGGATCACCTTGCCCAGGCGCTCGTAGTCGCCCGCGTTGACCTTGTCGAGCGCGGCTGGCGCGCCGCCCACCGGGATGGCGCCGAAGGTGGCCATCTTCTCGGCCACGTCGGGCAGGCGGATGACTTCATTGAGCGGCTGGTTCAGCACCTTGACCACTTCCGGCGGCGTGCCCTTGGGCGCCATCACGCCATGCCAGGCGCCGACCACCACGTCCTTGTAGCCAAGCTCGGCCAGCGTCGGCACGTTGGGCAGGAGCGGCGAGCGCTTCGCGTCCGTGATCGCCAGCGGGATCAGCCGGCCGGTGTTGATGTACTGCGCCACCGGCCCCAGCGTGACGTAGGCGAAGTTCACATGCCCTGCCACCACGTCATTGACCGCCGGCGCCACGCCCTTGTACGGCACGTGCTGGATCTTCACGCCGGCGGCGCGGTTCAGCATTTCGCCGGCGATGTGCATCGGCGACCCGGCACCCGGGCTGCCATAGGTAAAGGCCTTGCCCGCCCTGGCCGCCGCGATCATCTCCGGCACGGTCTTGACGCCCGCGGCCGGGTTGGCCACCAGCAGCACCGCCTGCACCGCGGTCTGGATCACCGGCGTGAAGCCGTGCAGCGGGTCGTAGCTGGCCGCCGGCGCCAGTTTGAGGACCATCGGTGCCAGCGTGAACGGGTTCGGCGTGTAGAGCAGCGTGTAACCGTCGGCAGGCGCCCGGCTGACAAAGCTGGCACCGACCACGCCGCCTGCGCCCGGTCGGTTCTCGACGATCACCGGCTGCTTCAGGCGCGCGGACAGCTTGTCGGCGTACAGCCGCGCCATGGCGTCGGTATCGCCGCCCGGCGGATAGGCCACGACCATGGTCACGGTCTTTGCCGGATAGGGCGCGGCCACCGCGCTGCCCGCGGCAAGTGTGAGCGCTGCCATGGCAGTGGCGGCAAGGAAAAGGCGGCGGGGGCGATCATGTCTCATCAACGATTCCTGTGGGGGCGCATTCGCGGCGTTGGAGTGGGCTGTCGTGCGCACCGCGAAAACAGGGTTGGCTCGGGGATCACATCTCTGCGGATGTTTTATTAGCAAAACGTATGTTCACATCAGGAACGTGACTACTGTAGGCCGCCAATATTGACAACTCAACTTACTGGAATCACCAATTGACTTTTGATACGTGTCGATGGATTTTCCCCAGGTGGTAATGACGAGACATTGGTGCCGGACTCGCTGCCGCCTGTGAGACAATCTGGCCGCCCACCGGCCCGGACAAGCCTGGCCGGCAGACACCAGAGAAGAGGACCGCATGCCCCGTGACGCCGCGCCCGCCCAGGGCCAGCCCGCGCCAGACCTGACCGCCAGCCCGTGGACCGACCTCGACGAGGCCGGCAACGGCCTGACCGTCGACAATTTCCTCACTACGATGCTGAGCCAGCTGGTAACGGTGCTGCGCAGCACCGTTACCAAGCCCTACGCGGAGCAGTTCGGCCTGACCGTGCCGGAGTGGCGCATCCTCGCGCTGCTGGCGCATGCGAAAGAACTGCCCTTCTCTGAGCTGGTCACGCAATCGACCTCGGACAAGGCACTGGTCAGCCGCACGCTGCGGCTGCTGGAAGACCGCGGGCTGGTACGGCTGACTTCGGCCGGCAACACGCCGCGCAAGAAGCTGATCTGCGCCATCACCGAAGCCGGGGCGGCGCTGCACGACCAGGTGATGCCGCTGGCTCGCAAGGGCCAGGCGGAAGTGATCCGGATGCTGTCGCCGGAGGAAAGGGAGGCGGTCTACCTGGGGCTGCGCAAGTTGCTGCGGGCGCAAGGCTAACGCAGCGCCAGGTCGCACAGCAAAAGAAAAAGGCCGCCCCGGATCCCGGCGCGGCCTTCAAAAGATGAACGGGACGAGCACGCGCCCGTTCAGACCTCCAGCTCCTCCAGCACCTGCCCTTTGGTCTCGATGCCGAAGAAGTGAACGGTGAGCGCCGCCAATGCGGGGACCACGGCCAGCGCGAAGAACGCCACGTTGAGCGTGCCGTTGCCGATGGTGCCGGCGATCAGCGTCGGCGCGAAGATTGCGGCCAGCTTCAGCCAGGCGCCGCCAAGCCCGCAGCCCATCGCGCGCACGCTGGTCGGATACAGCTCGGGCGTATAGACGTACGCGGTGATGAAGCCGCTCGCCAGGAAGCCCATCGCCAGCGCGCAGAAGGTCGCCACCACGTACACCGACGAGGCGTGGAACACGCCGGCCAGCACCAGCGACAGCGCGCACAGCAGGAAGGACACGTTGATCACCGGCTTGCGGCCGACCTTGTCGACGATCATCGCGCACACCAGCGAGCCGACCACGCCCAGCACCGAAGCGCCCGCGGCGAGATTCAGCGCCAGTTGCAGCGGCGCGTGGTAGACGGTCTTGTAGACCGTGGGTAGCCACGTCGACAGGCCGTACTGGATAAAGCCGCAGGTCGCCCACAGCATCCACACCGCGATGGTGCGCCCCAGATAGGCCTTGCTGACCAGGTCGCGCACGCGGCGGCGCGGGTGCTGGGTCATGCGGTCGTAGGCGCTGGCGTTCTGCGGTGGCGGCAGCGGGGCCCTGGCGCGCGCCTCGAACGCGCGCAGCGCGGCGTCGGCTTCTTCCAGGCGGCCTTTCTCCGCCAGCCAGCGCGGCGATTCGGGAATCACGCGCTTCAGGATGAAGAACAGCACCAGCGGCACGCCGCCGATGAAGTACATCACCTCCCAGCCGTAGTGCGGCACCAGCCAGGCGCCGACGCCGTTGGACACCATCAGGCCGATCGGGAACACCACCTCGTACAGCAGCACGAAGCGCCCGCGGCCATGCGCGCGCGTGACTTCGTTGATATAGGTGGCGGCAACCGGCAGTTCGCCGCCGAGGCCCAGGCCCTGCACGATGCGCAGCAGCAGGAAGATCTCGAACGACGGCGCCAGGCCGCAGGCAATGCTCATCAGGCCGATGATGCCCGCGCTCCAGCCGATCGAGCGCAGCCGGCCGAAGCGCTCGGCCAGCCCCGGGAACAGCAGCGCCCCGACCAGCTGGCCGACCGACGGTGCCGCGATCAGGACACCAATCTGCATCGGCGTCAGCGACCACTGCGCGATCAGCAGCGGCAGCGTGGCGGCAATGGCGATGACGTCGAAGCCGTCGAAGAAGGTGGCCAGGCCGATCAGCAGCCGGGCGCGGACATGCATGGCGTTGCCCGGCATGCGTTCGATGCGGGCGACGATATTGCCGCGCGTGACCGGGCCGCTGCGGGCCGCTGCGGGCGGTGGCCGTGGCGGCGCCCTGGCCGGCACTGTCGGCCGTGGTCACGATACCTGCGGTGGCGGCCACCGGTGCGCCGGGGGACGCTGCGTCTTGTCTCTGGGTCAGCACGGGAACTTCTCGGTTGGATTCTTTTGGGTTGCTCCCCTCTCCCGCATGCGGGAGAGGGGTTCGGGAGAGGGCAGGCGCTTGCTGGCGGCATGTACCGCGGCTTACCCGGGGCCTTGGATGCGGAAGTCGGGATTTGGCAGCGCGCTGGCTACGGCGTGCGCTTGCCCTCTCCCCCGCCCCTCTCCCGCGCGCGGGAGACGGGAGAACACAATCGCGGGATTACAAATCCAGCACCAGCTTGCTGCCCTTGCACCCGGACACGCACACCATCATGGTCTTGTTGCTGGCGCGCTCGCTGTTGCTCAGCACGCTGTCGCGGTGGTCCGGGCAGCCTTCCAGCACGGCGGTCTCGCACGAGCCGCACACGCCTTCGCGGCAGCTGTACTCGACTTCCACGCCGGAATCGAGCAGCGCATCGAGCAGCGACTTGCCCGACGGCACCTTGACCAGCGAGCCGGTGCGCGACAGCTGCACCACGTACTCACCTTCCTGCACCGCCTCGGTCGACGGGTCTGCGGCAAAGCGCTCGATATGGACGTTGGGATAGGCATGCGCCTCGCACGCGGCCTCGAACGCATTCAGCATCGGGCCGGGGCCGCAGCAGTAGAAATGCGTCTGCGCGTCCTGACCGCCCAGCATGGCCTTCAGGTCCGGCGGCGCGCCCGCTTCGTCGTCGAAATGGAAGCGCACCGCGTCGCCGTAGGCCGACAGCGTTTCGACGAACGCCGCCTCGGCGCGCGAGCGCGCGCAGTAGATCAGCGTGAACGACTTGCCCAGCTCCGCCAGCCGGCGCGCCATGCAGACGATCGGCGTGACGCCGATGCCGCCGGCCACGAGCACGGTGTGCGCCGCGCTCTCGTCCAGCTCGAAGTTGTTGCGCGGCGCGCCTACCGTCAGCGTGGCGCCGACGCGCAGCTGCTCGTGCACGTAGCGCGAGCCGCCGCGGCTGCCGCGGTCAAGCAGCACGCCCACGGTGTAGCGGTTGCGCGCTTCCGGCGCGCCGCACAGCGAGTAGCTGCGCACCAGGCCGTTGCCCAGGTGCAGGTCGATGTGGGCGCCCGGGCTGTACTCGGGCAGGGTCTTCCCTTCGGGATCTTGCAGTTCGATGCTGACCACGCCGCGCGCTTCGTAGCGCATGGCCTGGACGCGCAGGGTCAGGGACTGGTGGGCACTCATTGCTGCTTCCTTCTGTTGCGCTTCTCTGCTTACCGCTTCTCGGTCAGGAACTTGCCTGCCGGGCCGCCCGCGTTCTTCTGGCGGCGGGTGTTGCCGTCGATGCCGCCCTCGATCGCCCATTCGGCGAACATGGTCGGGCCCGGTTCGAAGGCACGCGGCTCCCAGTGTTCGTCGAGCTGGTCTTCATCGGCGTAGTACTCGATCAGGCCGCCGGCGGGGTTCTTGAAGTACCAGAAATAGGCCGAAGAGATCGGGTGCCGGCCCGGGCCGAGCTGCGTGTCCCAGCCCTTGCGCGAGACGTGCATGCCGCCGCCGAACACTTCATGGATATCGCGCACGGTGAAGGCGACATGGTTCAGGCCGCTCTTCGGTTCCGGCAGCTGCAGCAGGAACAGGTCATGGTGGCCGCCGTCCGCCGTGCAGCGCAGGAACGCGCCACGGTCCGGGTAGCGGTCGGAGGGCACGAAACCGAACTTCTCCACATAGAACTGCTCGGTGGCCTTGACGTCCTTCACAAAGAACACCACGTGGCCGACTTCGATCGGCGTGGCGTGGTCGTAGATCGGGCTGCGCTGGTTCATGCGCGGCTTGTCGTTCCACGTGTTCATCAGCGCGCATTCGACCTGCACGTCATGCTTGTGCGTGACCTGGAAGCGCACGGCCAGGCCGTTCGGGTCCGTGCAGCCGATGCGCAGCGTGTCGCCCTCGCCTTGCCTGATGAAGCCCGGCGCATCGGCGATCGCGCCGGCCAGATGATCGAGCGATGCCTGCGATTCGACACCCCACACCACTTCGCGCAGCGTCGGGCCGGCCTCGATCGCGGGCGGCAGCGACGGATCGTCGATGCGGCGCACCAGCACGCGGCAGCCGTTCAGCGTTTCGAAGTCCAGGCCCTGCGCGTCATCGCGCTTGATGGCCAGGCCCCAGTCCGAGAAAAAGCCCCGGCAGGCGTCAAAGTCATCCGCGCCGTAGACGATCTCGTCGATTCCCAATACCTTGATCATTGCTTCTCTCCAGCCTGCCGGGTTCAGTGGTTGGCCCACGGCAGCGGTTGTTCGTTCAGGCCCCAGTACACGCTTTTCTGCTCCATGTACTGCAGGATGCCCAGCCGTCCCTTCTCGCGGCCGAGGCCGCTGTCGCGCCAGCCGCCGAACGGCGTCGCAATCGAGAACTGCTTGTAGGTGTTGATCCACACGTTGCCCGCTTGCACGGCACGTGCCACGCGCCAGGCGCGCTTGTAGTCGCGCGTCCAGATGCCGGCGGCCAGCGCGTAGACGCTGTCGTTGGCCTGTTCGATCAGGTCGTCCTCGTCGTCGAACGGGATCGCCACCAGCACCGGGCCAAAGATCTCTTCCTGGCAGATGCGGGCGTTGTTATCCAGGCCTTCGATGATGGTCGGCGTATAGAAGTAGCCATTGGGCAGGCCGGCCACGTCGGGACGCAAACCGCCGGTGCGAAGCTGGCCGCCTTCGTGCACGCCGGTCGCGACATACGATTCGATGCTGTCGCGGTGGCGGTCGGTGATCAGCGGCCCCATCTGCGTGCGCTCGTCGGCGGGATCACCCACGCGCAACTGCGCGGCCCCGTGCGCCAGGCGGTCCATGAAGGCCTCGTATTGCGAACGCGCCACGAACAGGCGCGAGCCCGCGATGCACGATTCGCCCGACGAGCTGAAGATGCCGTACAGCACGCCGTTGACCGCGTGGTCGAGGTCGGCGTCGTCGAACACCATGGTCGGCGACTTGCCGCCGAGCTCCAGCGACACCGGCATCATCTTGTCGGCGGCGATATGCGCGATGTGCTTGCCGGTGGTGGTGCCGCCGGTGAACGACACGCGGCGCACCAGCGGATGCTTGGTGATGGCGTCACCGATCACCGAGCCCTTGCCGGGCAGCACGCTGATCAGGCCCCTGGGCACGCCGGCTTCTTCGCAGATGCGCGCCAGCTCCAGCGCCATCAGCGGCGTGACTTCGGCGGGCTTGACCACCACGGCGTTACCGGCGGCCAGCGCGGGGGCCATCTTCTGCGCCTCGCTGGCGATCGGCGAGTTCCACGGCGTGATCGCCGCGACCACGCCCATCGGCTCGTAGACGCTCATGGTCAGGCAATCGCCGCGCTGGGGTGTGATGGTTTCTTCCAGCGTTTCGCAGGCAGCGGCAAAGAACTGGAAGGTGCCGGCGGCACTGGCGACCAGCGCGCGCGTCTCGCTGATGGGCTTGCCGTTGTCGAGGCGCTGGCGCTGGGCCAGCGGCTCGGCTTGTGCGCGGATCAGTTCGGCCACGCGGTACAGCACGGCGGCGCGCTCGTGCGGCTTGCGTTGGGCCCAGCCGCTGGTAAGGAAGGCGTGGTGGGCGCCCTGCACGGCTTCTTCCACGTCAGCCAGGCTGGCGGCGTTCAGTTCGGCGACGACTTCGCCGGTCGCCGGGTAGCGCGTGCCGTAGCGGTCGCCGGTGCCGAGGCGCCATTCGCCGGCGATGCAGATGGGAAGTACTTCTTGTGGGTTCATGTCGTTGCCTGCTATGTCTGTCGTTGCCTGGGCCCTGCTGCGGTCTCTTGCTGCGACGGCGTTGTCAAATGCTGCTGCGTAACTCCCCTCTCCCGCTTGCGGGAGAGGGGAGCAAACACGCAGCGGTCGTTGGCGCCTCAGTTCCTTAAATCGAAACCGCGTGCGCCCGGTTCCCCAGCGCCCGCACCACGCTGAACACCGTCAGCGCCGACGTCTTCGGATTCGCCGCCAGCGGCTTGCCGCGCATCGTCAGCTCAAACCCGCCGAACGCCCCACGCGCTTCCACATGATGCACGTTCTCCACCGCATGCGGATCGGCCAGCAGCTTCACCGACGTGCGGTCCAGCCCGAGGCCGGCCAGCGACACGGTGGCGGCGACGTTGGCGTTCTTCGGGTACAGGCGCGCGGCATCGCGCGCGGTGCCTTCGAAGATCACCGTCGTCTCGGTCAGCGCATCCAGGTCGAACAGCTTCTCGGCCGGCGTGCCAATCCACGCACGCGCCGGCTTGCGGCCCGTGTAGATGACTTCGTCCAGCCCGCCGACGCGGGCCGCGGCCAGCGCGTCGATCGCGCCGATCGCGCCGGACAGCAGCTGCACCTGCGTGCCGCCGCGGCGCGCGGCCGCTTCCAGACGCTCGGCCATGCCGGGCTCGGACAGCGCGCCCACCGACACCACCATGCACGGGATGCCGCGCTCCAGCGCCGGCACGATGTGCTCTTCCAGCGCATGGTGGCCAGCGCACTCGACCAGCAGGTCGGGACGCTGGTCGTCCAGGTGCGTGGCCACGCGGGCGCTGGGCGCCAGCGCGGAGAGCGCGCCGCGGGCCTCGTCCATCGCGCTCTCGGGCACGATCACCACGTCGAAGGCGACGTCGGGATCGCTCTTGAGCAGCTCAAGCACGCCGCGGCCGATCGCACCGCACCCAATCATGGACACATGCAGCATTTTTCTGCTCTCCTCAGGCGCTGACGGTGGCCTGTTCCGAAGCCGGGGTTTCCTTGTTCACCGGCGGGCCGGCAAACACGGTCTTGAAGCTGCCGATCGACAGCATGTCGATTTCCAGCAGGAACGGGCCGGGCTCGACCGTGGCCTGCTCCAGCGCGGCACCGACTTCGGCCAGGCTGCTGACGCGCGCATGGCGCAGCGACAGCGACTTCGCCAGCGCGGCGTAGTCGGGCGTATGCAGGTCCACGTAGTGGCGGCGGCCGCCGTACTGCGCGTCCTGGATGTTCTTGATCACGCCGTAGCCCTTGTCGTTCATCAGCACGATGACCATGTCGGCGCGTTCCTGCACCGCGGTGGCCAGTTCACCCAGGTTCAGGATGAAACCGCCGTCACCGGCCAGCGTGAAGGTCTTCTTGCCCGATGCGGTGGCCGCCGCGCCGATCGCGGCGCCGATGCCCATCGCCAGGCCCTGGCCGATGCCGCCGCCCAGCGCATGCACGCCGGCGCGCGAGTCGAAGATGCGCAATTCGCGGTTGCCCCAGGTGCTGTTCGACACGGTCACGTCGCGCACCCAGTTGAAGTTGCGGCCCACCGCGCCCTGCAGTGCCTGCACCAGTGCCGAGTACGGGCCGAGGCCATCGACCAGGCTGTTGACGGCGGTGTCGTGCGCACGGCGCAGGTCGGCGGCGAAGGCCGGGTCGACCTTCATACGCTTTTCGAGTCGATCTGCGAGGGCGTCCAGCGCCAGCGCGGCGTCGCCGCTGACAAAGTAGTCGCTCAGGTAGCAGCGGCCTTCGGCGGCCGGGTCGGCGTCGATGCGCAGCAGCGGGCGCGGCAGCTTCAGTTCGTACTTCAGCGTTTCGTTGCCACGCAGGCGCGAACCCACCACCAGCATCGCATCGCAGGTCTGGTAGAAGGCCTCGACCGGCTTGTGCAGGTTGTAGGCGCCCAGCGAGCGCGGATCGTCCTCCGCCACGATGCCGCGGCCTTGCGTGCTGGTGACCACGCCGAAGCCCAGGTCCAGCAGGCGCTGCACCTGCTTGCTGGCGTGGCGCGCACCGCCGCCCAGCCACAGCAGCGGGCGCCGGGCGTTGACCAGGCGCTCGGCCAGCGCATCGAGCGCGTGCGCCGACGGCACGTGCTGCGGCACCGGCAGCGGCTGCAGGTCCACCGGCATGTCGATCAGCGCGGCCTGGATGTCGATGGGGATTTCCACGCTGACCGGGCCGGTCGGCGCCGTCAGCGCGGTCTGCACCGCCAGCTTGATGGTGCTGATCGCGGTGTCGGCGCTGCGGATGCGGAAGGCGGCCTTCGACACGGCCTTCAGCATGGTGAGCTGGTCCGGCGCTTCGTGGATGTAGGCCAGGCTCTGGTCCAGGTACGGCGTCTCGATCTGGCCGGTGATATGGAGCATCGGCGTGCCGGCGGTCAGCGCTTCGACCATGGCGCCGGCGGCGTTGCCCGCGGCGGTGCCGGTGCTGGTCAGGCATACGCCCAGGCCGCCGGTGGTGCGGGCACAGGCGTCGGCCATGTTGGTGCCGCCCGCTTCGCCGCGTGCCGGCACGAAGCGGATCTTGCCGCGCTCGCCCATGGCGTCGAGGATCGGCATGTTGTGGATCGAGATCACGCCGAACGCGGCCTTGACCCCGCACTGCTCAAGGAACGCCGTGATGGCGCAGCCGACGGTGACCTGCTGTTGTTCGTACTGGTGTTGATTAGGCATGACGGGAGTGTCCTCCGGAGATATCGATATGGCTGCCCGCGGTGTACGAAGACAACGGCGAGGCAAGGAACAGGATGGCGCGGGCTGCCTCGACAGGCAGTCCCAGACGTCCAAGGGGAATATGTTTCTGCTGGGCCAGGCGCGCGGTCCACGCGCCCCAGTCCAGGTGGCGGTCTTCTTCGGGGCGCGCCTCGAAGCGGCGGCGCCACTGGCCCGATTCGACCAGCCCGATCAGGATGCCGTTGACGCGGACACCCTTGGGCGCGAACTCGGTGGCCATCGAGCGCACCAGGTTCAGCACGCCGGCGCGCGCGGCGGAAGTCGCCACCATGTGCGGCTCGGGCTGCTGCGCCAGCAGCGAGTTGACGCAGACGATGGCGCCCTGGCCCGACTTCTCCAGCTGCGGCAAGAACGCGCGCGTCGGGTGGATCACGGAGAAGAACTTGAGCTGCAGTTCGTCCATCCAGGCCGCGTCTTCGGTATTGGCGAAGGTGGACACGCGGCCCTGGCCGGCGTTGTTGACCAGCATGTCGACGTTGCCCAGCGTGGCCTGCACGTCGGCGGCGAAGGCGGCGACCTGTTCCGCCTTGAGCACGTCACAGGTGGCGGCATGGAGCCGGCACCCGGGGAATGTCTCGCGCAGCTGCGCTTCGGCGCTGCGCAGGCGGGCTTCGTCGCGGCCGCACACGGCGACTGCGGCGCCCGCTTCGAGCAGCAACTCGACGGTCGCCAGCCCGATGCCGGAGGACCCGCCGGTAACGACGGCAATCTTGCCGCCGAGTTCAATCATGGACATTGTCCTCACTCCCGATACAGATTCACGACCTTGCCGGCGCTGTGCAGCGACGGCCGGTAGTCGAGCAGGCGCGACAGCTCGCCCGCGGTGTTCCTCACCTTCTCCACCATCGCGTCCAGCTGTTCCGGATCGATATGCGCGGCGGGAATGGTGGCGCCGAGCGCCGCCACCACCTTGCCGGTGCGGTCGCGCACCGGCGCGGCGATGGTCGAGATGCTGGCCTCGAAGAAGCCTTCCTGCAGCACATAGCCGCGCTCGCGGTCGCGCTGCACGATGGCAAAGAGCGCATCGGCCGTGCGCGGCGTGCTGTCGGAGAACACTTCCAGCTGCGCCTCCGGATACAGCGCGCGCAGTTCCGCCAGCGACAGGTCTTCGAGCAACACCCGGCCCAGCACCGTGGCATGCGCCGGCAAACGCGTGCCGACGTTGACCGAGCTGGCGAAGGGCCGCGGCGACACCGCCTTGGCCACATACACGATCGAACGCCCGTCGCGCACCACCAGGTTGGTCGGATAGCCGATCTCGTCGCGCAGCCGCTCCAGCAGCGGGCGGCCCAGCTCGGTCAGCTCCAGCGACGCCAGGTACTCGAACCCGAGCCGCAGCACCGCCATGCCCAGCCGGAAATCGCGGCCGCCGTCGGCGCGCTCGACAAAGCCCAGCATTTCCAGCGTGGCCAGCAGGCGGAACACGGTGGAGCGCGGCACCTTCAGGCGGCGCGCCAGTTCCGCGGCCGACATGGTGCGGTCCTTGCTGCTGAACTCGCCAAGCAGGCGCAGCCCGCGCTCCAGGCCCGGGACGATGTACTTGTCCGGGGTCTCGTTGGCGGCTGGCGTCGTCGGGAAGGCGTTGGTGTTCATGGTCAGTGCGTGCGGACGGGCCGGTGGCGCATCAGCGCTTGATCTTCGACAGCGGGTGCTCGGGCGGGTAGGTCGGCGTGATCGGCTTTTGGGCGCCGAGCATCACGCACATCAGCGCGTCTTCTTCGCCGATATTGATTTCCTCGCGGTACACGCCCGGCGGCACCGAGACCAGGTCGCGGTCGGTCAGGATGGTCTCGAAGCGCTCGCCGTCCTTTTCCAGGATCAGCTTGATCTTGCCGCGCATGACGAAGAACACCTCTTCCACGTCGGTGTGGATATGCGACGGGCCTTCATGACCGGCCGGGATGATCATCGTCGAGAAGGTGAAGTGTTCGCTCGGCACCGTGTTGGTGTCAGCGGCCACGCCGGTGCCGCCGGTGCCCAGGTAGCGCATCTGCGCGCGGCGGTACTTGGGGTCGTAGTCGGCCTGGAACTTCAGCGCGTCCCAGTCGTACTTACGCGTGGAGAAGCGCGCGACGCGGCTTTCCATCCACTGGTCGAACGAGGCGCCGTCCGGCTGGTCCCAGGAACGCTTGATATTTTGCTGTTGGGAAAGATCGCTCATTTGGATTCCTTCTGCTTTTGATGTGGCTTTCGGTGGATCGGTTGGATCAATGCATGACAAAGCCGCCGTTGACCGCCAGCGTCTGGCCGGTCACGAAACGGGCGAGGTCGGACAGTGCGAACAGCACCGCGCCGCAGACGTCGTCGGGCAGTTGCTCGCGCGAGATCGCGCGCTGCTCGCGGTACAGGTCGTGGCGGTGCTGGGGCACGTATTCGGTGGCTTCCACCAGCGTCAGGCCAGGGGCCACCGCGTTGACGGTGATCTGGTCCTTGCCCAGCTCGCGCGCCAGCGAACGGGTCATGCCGATGATGGCGCTCTTGCTGGCCACATAGGCGAGCAGGTTGGGCGCGCCCCACAGCGGCGTATCCGAGGCCAGGTTGACCACCGCGCCACGGCCGCTGGCGCGCAGCGCCGGCAGGCAGGCCGCGGTCATCAGCCAGGTGCCGCGGACGTTGACGTTCATCACGCGGTCCCAGGTGGCGATGTCGATGGCGCTGGCGTCGCGGCCGCCCGAATCGGTCACGGCGGCGTTGTTGACCAGGCCGTCGAGGCCGCCCAGGGCCTTCACCGCCGCGTCGGCGCAGGCCTGCACCGAGGCGGGGTCCGACAGGTCGAGCGTGACCGGCACCACTTTCAGTCCGGCAGCCCGCAACGCGTCAGCTTCCTGCTGCAGGCGCTCGGCCAGGATGTCGGCCATGGCCACGCTGGCGCCGGCTTCGGCCAGCGACTTGACGAAGGCCAGGCCCAGGCCGCGCGCGGCGCCGGTGACCAGCACCTTGCGGCCTGCCAGCAGCGTGTTGTTCTGGATGGCCTCAGGCATGGCTGGCGGCTCCCGAGGCTTGCGCCGGTTTCAGCATGGCAACCGGCTCGTCGGCGACTTCCTGCTCGGCGCGGCGCTTCAGCAGACGGCGCACGCGCGTGATGCCGGCATCGTGCTGGTACAGCATCTCGTGGTCGCGCGCGTTGGGGGCCATCATTTCCAGCACCACGCGGTCCTGCTCCAGCACGTCCCAGTGCAGCTGCTCCAGGCGATTGCGATACAGGAAGCGCCACACGTCGCGCTCCCAGCCCTGCACGTGGCGGGTACGCCAGAAGAACACCATGCAGTGGTCTTCATCCACCGGGGTAGCCATGCCGACGATGCCGAACGGACCGCCGGGGCCGACGCTGGCGCGGTACGGGATCGCCAGGCGCAGCCACAGCGTGCCGGTCTCGCCGAATTCCACCCAGTCGAAGTTGACGCCGCGCTGGCCGGTCTTCTCGAACACCAGGCCGTGCTCGGTTTCGCGGATCTGCATCACGGCGGACTTTTCGCCGCAGGCCATCGAATGCGACACCGCGTGCAGGTAGGCGCCGTGCATCGGGTCCATCACGTTGTCGATGGCGTAGCGGTAGTTGCAGTCCCAGTGCGCCACGCACAGGAAGTTGCTGTGTTCCTCGCTGACCAGTTCTTCCGGCAGGCGCAGCTCGTCGGGGCTGCCTTCGCCTTGCGGCGCCTGGTCGCCGAACCACAGGAAGATCGCGCCGGCCTTTTCCTGCACCGGGTAGCTGCGCACGCAGGTGCGGCCTTCCAGCGGGCAGCTTTCGACCGCCGGCACGCTCTTGACCTGGCCGTCGCCGCCGACTTCCACGCCGTGGTACCAGCAGGCGACGCGGTCGCCCAGGTTCCAGCCCATCGACAGGCGCGCGCCGCGGTGCGGGCAGCGGTCTTCCAGCGCGTGGACCTGGCCGGCGCCGTCGCGCCACAGCACGATGTTCTGGCTCAGGCGGGTGATGCCGATCGGGGCATGGGTCACGGCCCATGAGGCGGCGACCGGGTACCAGTAGTTGCGCAGGCCGGTGTTCAGGCGGGCTTCGGCGCGGGCTTGCTTGTTCGATTCCATGTGGTTCTCGCTAAGAGCTGTTCCGGGGCGGCTTGGTTCTCAGGCACCCAGACGGCGCATTTCCGACAGGAAGCGCTCTTCGGTCCAGGGCTGGCTGTCGACGGTCAGGAAGCCGGCGGCGTTGAACGCGCGCACGATGTCCTGCGGGCTCTGCGCACCGCCTTCGAAGGCGGCCTCGAGCGCATCGCCAAGCGCGTTCTCATAGGCGCTCGGGGCGCTGGCGCGGGTCTGCCACACGATGTTGGCAACCTTGCCGGGCTGTTCGATATGGCCCTTGCCTGCGACGTTGTTCGGCGCCGGACGCTCCCAGGGCACCAGGTTCGGGTTGTACGAGAGGCTTTCCATTGCGCTTTGCTCCATGTCTTGCAGCGTTGGTGGACCGTGTTCCGAACCGCCCGGGCGCGCCCTGCTTTTGCGTCCGTCGTGTTTTACTAATGAAACACTGGTTTAGATATTGAACACAGGTACGACTATAGACAACGCGACCGCAAAAATTGACTGGGGTAAACCCGTGAGTCCGGGTCAGGTGGCGCAAGCGTCGCGCCAGGGCAGCGGCGCCGCACGACTGGCGGCGCTGGCGGGATCAGGCGGTGCCTTCAGGCAGCGCCGAGCGGATCAGCCGTGCGGTGGCGGCGGCCTGCTCGATGTAGCACGCATGGCCGGCGTCGGGGATCAGGGCCAGCGGCAGGTCGAAGCGTTCGGCCAGCGTGCCGCAGGCCAGCGGCGTGGTCACCACGTCGTGGCTCCCGCAGGCGATGCGCGTGGGCAGTAATGGCGGACGGCGCGACAGGTAACGGTCGATATCGTCGCCGCACAGCATCGCCACGGCCTGGCGATAGCCGTCCGGGTTGAGCCGCTGCATGTTCCAGCGCACCCACGACTGTGCCCCGGCATCGGCCAGCTCGCTCAGCAGCCGGGCGGGCCCGCGTTGCGCCAGCCCTTCCACGCCGAACGTGTCCAATGCCGCCAGCCGCTGCTGTGCCACCTGCTGCGCCTGCGCCTCCTTGCCCGCGGCGCCGTATCCCTGGGCCACGCTCAGCAGCAGCAGCCGCGCGGGCAGGTTGCGTGCATTGGCGACATAGGCCGCGGCCATCAGTGCGCCCAGCGAATGGCCGACGATCAGGGCAGGCTGGATCGCCAGCGCCTGCAGCATGCCGTCCAGCCGTTGCGCGTAGTCGGATGCGAGCGGGCGCTGCTGCGCCAGCGGCGTCGAATTGCCGTAGCCCGGCGCGTCCCAGGCGATCACGCGCGCCTGCGCGGCCAGCAGGCTGGCGCAAGGCAGCCATGAAGCTGCGCCTGAGCTGATGCCATGCAGCAGCACGATCGAGGGCCCGCTGGTGCCGCCGCTGCGGTAAGCCACCTGTGCGCCGCCGTCCACCGTTACCTCGCGTTCCGCAAACCCGTTGCTCAGGGCCTCCAGGAGCCGCCGGTCCGGCTGCGAAAAAGTGGGGGGCTGATTCTGTTTCATATATAAAACTTAGGTTTGCAAATAAAACCTCTGAAGCATAGGCGTGCGTATCGGGAAACTGGATCAGGGTAAACGATAGGCCTATCCAGCTCGAAAGCCCAACGCACCGGGGCTGGTGCACGCACCGTTTGCGCGGCGTGGCCGGCCGTTGGCCCTTTGCATCGGGCGCAATGCCTTTGCCGGTGCGGCAAAACGCGTGAAAGGACGGGCCTTGGATGGCGCGCGCAGAGGCGTGACGACGTACCGTGCCGCGCGCACGCCAGGCTTCCCGCGAGTGCAGCCGGCGGCTGTCCAGCATGTCATCGCCGTACCGCACTAGGGATAACCCTCCTCACCGCTTTTCGAAACTCGAAGCTATATTTCGTTCAACGTTTCTTATGTTGTTTGATGTTCCATATATAAAACAGAAAAGCGGCTATGACGGCATTTTTCGCTAGGCATCACCGCTTCTGACGGCTCACTCGGGCCAACAAGAGGAGACACCCCTGCCAACAACGAGCCTGCCCTGAATCCGCCCGCCATCGCAGCGGCCCGGACCACAAAGACGAATACAAGACAGAAAAACGGAAGGAAACTGGTAGATGAAACTTGCACGAACCGCCGCGGCGCTGCTCGCGGCTTCCCCCCTGCTGGCCTCGGCCCAATCTTCGGTGACGCTTTATGGCGTCATCGATACCGGTGTCGAGTATGTGAGCAATGTCGGCGCCAACGGCGACAGCCTGGTGCGCGTGCCCAACAACACCGCCACGGTGCCGTCGCGCTGGGGCATCCGCGGCACGGAAGACCTGGGCGGCGGGCTGAAGGGCCTGTTCGTGCTGGAATCGGGCTTTTCGCCGGACACGGGCAACGCCAACCAGGGCGGCCGCCTGTTCGGACGCCAGGCGCTGGTCGGGCTGAGCAACCAGTATGGCCAGCTGTCGTTCGGCCGCCAGTACACGATGCTGTTCTGGGCCATCCTCGACAGCGATATCCTGGGGCCGAACGTGTACGGTTCGGGCTCGCTCGACAGCTACCTGCCCAACACGCGCGCCGATAACGCGGTCGCGTACAAGGCCAACTTCAATGGCTTCGTGGTTGGCGCGACCTACAGCTTCGGCCGCGACGCGGTCAACGCCGGCCCCAGCCCGGCCGGCACCAATTGCGCCGGTGAGAACCCCGCCGACAAGAAGGCCTGCCGCGAGTGGTCGGCCATGATCGGCTATGACAGCAAGACCTGGGGCCTGATCGCGGCCTACGATTCGCAGCGCGGCGGCCCCGGCGCCTTCGGCGGCCTGACCAACAGCAACCTGACCGACGACCGCCTGTCGCTGGGCGGCTATATGCTGCTGAAGAACACCAAGCTTGGCGCCGGCTGGATCCGCCGCGACAACGAAGGCAGCCCCACGCCGGTCAGCGACCTGTACTACGCCGGCGTGTCCTATGACATCACCCCCGCGGTCAACCTGGCCGGCCAGGTCTACTTCCTGAACTACCACGGCAGCGACAACGAGGCCATGCTCTACGCGCTGCGCGCGACATACAGTTTCAGCAAGCGCACCTCGGTTTATGCCACCGCGGGCTACATCAACAACGACGGCCAACTCGCCATGTCGGTGAGCGGTGGTTCGCCCGGCTCCAACCCCCGCCCTGGCGCAAACCAGTGGGGCTCGATGCTCGGCATCAAGCACATCTTCTGAGTCGGCCGAGTTGGCCACCACGCCCCGGCGCCGCGCGCCGGGCTTCACCAGCCGCTTCACCGGCCATGTTGGCCCCGGCCCCCGCCGGGCGCCAGGTTTTACCGAGGTCTGAACATCATGAAGTCTGCACGCCGCAAAGTCCTGGCCACGCTGGCCGCCGCCGCCTCCGTACTCTGCACCGGCACCTCCCTGGCGCAGGGCGCGTACCCGAGCAAACCCATTACCATCGTCGTCGCCTATCCGGCCGGCGGCGATGTCGACGTCCTGGCCCGCATGTTCGCGGAAAAGCTGGCCCCACGGCTGAAGCAGTCGGTGGTGGTGGAAAACCGCACCGGCGCCGCCGGCACCATCGGCAGCGCCTATGTCGCGCGCGCCAACCCGGACGGCTACACGCTGCTGCTGGCGCCCAACACCGTGGCCATCGCACCGCTGGTGCTGAAGGCCGGCACCGGCGCCACCTACGACGTGCAGCATGACTTCACGCCGATCTCGCAGATCGGCACGCAGTCGCTGTTCGTGGTGGTCAACAAGGGCACCGGCATCACCAAGGTCAGCGACCTGGTGGCGCGCGCCAAGTCCGGCAAGGTCGAAACCTATGCCACGCCGGGCAACGGCTCGCCGATGCACATCATGGGCGAACTGTTCAACAAGTCCGCCGGCATCAAGATCAGCCAGGTGCCATACCGAGGCCTGGCGCCCGCCATTGTCGACGTGATCGGCGGCCAGGTGCCGGTGACCTACGTCACCTACGGAGCGGTGGCGCAGTACGTGGGCAACGGCAGCCTGGTGCCGCTGGCGGTGGCGGACCTGAAGCGCTCGCCGTTCGCGCCCAACGTGCCGACGCTGGCGGAGCTGGGCTACAAGGATGTCGAGATCGGCGCCTGGCAGGCGCTGCTGGGTCCGAAGAACATGCCCGCCGACGTGGTGCGCACGCTCAACACGCACGTCAACGACATCCTGAAGATGCCCGACGTGGTGTCGCGCATGGCCACCATCGCGGTCACGCCGGCGGGTGGCGAGCCAGCCTCGCTGTCGAAGCTGATCGCCGCGGATACCACGCGCTATACGAAGATCGTGAAGGAATTCGGCATCCAGGCCGACTGACCTCGCACCGGCTGCCTCCTGCACAAGCGGCAGCCCGCCGGCTGCGCTACGGCAATCCGTACGCAGCCGCTGCAAGAATTACTGTCGGCGCGGCGGCGTGTCGTGCACAAGCGCCATCCCTGCAAAGTGGCCCGGAAGTTGCTGCGTTCCGGGCATGGACTTCTCGTTCGACTGGCGCGAAGCGCTCTTCTTCACCATCTCGCCGCTCGAGACCGTCATTCGCGGCACGGTGATGTACTGGGCGCTGTTCCTGATGTTCCGGTTCGTGGTGCGGCGCGACATCGGCTCGATGGGCATTGCCGACCTGCTGCTGGTGGTGATCGTTGCCGACGCGGCGCAGAACGGCATGGCCGGCAAGGGTGAAGGCATTGCCGACGCCATGCTGCTGGTCGCCACGCTGATCGCGTGGAACCGGCTGATCGACCTGCTGGCCTACCATTTCCCCACGTTCCAGCGCTTTGCCGAAGCGAAGAAAATCCTGCTCGTGCGCAACGGCACCAGGCTGCGCGAAAACATGCGGCGCGAATCGATCACCGACGACGAGCTGGAAGCCAAATACCGTGAACAGGGAGTCGAGAAGCTCGAGGAGATCAAGTCGCTGTACCTGGAGGCGGATGGCAAGGTCAGCGTGATCAAGAAGAAGTAGATGCTGCTCCCTGCCCCGCTCGCGGAACAGGGAGCCAGCCTTAGTTCACCTGCCGGCTCATCCCCTCCCAGAACGGCTCGCGCAGCTTGCGCCGCAGCAGCTTGCCGGACGGATTGCGCGGCAGTGCGTCGACGAACTCGATGCTCTTCGGCACCTTGTAGCCGGCCAGCCGCTGGCGCGTCCACGCAATGATGCCGTCGCGGTCGGGCGACTGCCCCGGCTTGAGCACGACGATGGCCTTGACCGCCTCGCCCCACTTCTCGTCCGGCACGCCGATCACCGCCACGTCGGCCACCTGCGGGTGGCCGTAGATCGCGCTTTCGACCTCGGCCGGATAGACGTTCTCGCCACCGCTGATGATCATGTCCTTGACGCGGTCGTGGATGTACAGGTAGCCCTGCGCATCCATGTAGCCCGCGTCGCCGGTGCGCAGCCAGCCATCGGCGTCGATGGTGCGCGCGGTCTCCTCGGGCTGCTTCCAGTAGCCGGCCATGTTGTGCTGCGAGCGCACCACGATCTCGCCGACTTCATCCGGCCCGAGCGCGCGCCCTTCATAGTCCACTATCTTGATTTCCACGCCCGGCAGCGGCTTGCCTGCGGCACGCATGCGCGGCACCTCTTCGGTGGTGTGGTCCTCGGGCGGCAGTGCGACGATGGTGCCGGTGGTCTCTGTCATGCCGTACTGCTGCACGAAGCCGCAGCCGAACACCTCGATACCCTCGCGCAACAGCGCCGCCGGAATCGGCGCGGCACCGTACAGCAGGTACTTCAGCCGCGAGTAGTCCACCTGGCGCGCGCGCGGGTCGCGCAGCACGATCTGCATGGCCGCCGGCACCATGAACAGCTTGCTGACGCGCTCGTGCTCGATGAAATCCAGCACCGCGCGCGGGTCGAATTCGCGCGCGACCACGCCCTTGGCGCCCGAGAGCAGATTGCGCAGTCCCCAGCCCGAGCCGCCGATATGCGCCACCGGCATCGCCACCAGCGAGATATCGTCGGCAGTCCAGTGCGACCAGGGAATGCCTTCGCGCTCGCTGACCTCGGTGCCGATGGTCAGGTTGCGGTGCGTCAGCATCGCGCCCTTGGGCCGCCCGGTGGTGCCCGAGGTGTACAGCTGCAGCACCACATCATGCGGCGCCGGCCGGTGTGCCGGCGGGGTGGCCGGCTGCGCGTCGCGCCAGTCGGTGTAGCAAGGGGCATCGCCGCCGTCGGCGCACGGTTCCATCAGCACCACCTTGCGCACCATCGGCAACGCCGGCAGCAGCGACTTCGCCATCGCCGCCGATTCCGGCCCGACGAACAGCACCACCGCATCGCAATGGCCGACGATGAATTCGATCTCCGGCGGCGCCAGGCGCCAGCTGGCCGGCGTGGTGACGACGCCGGCCTTGGCCGCGCCGAGCAGCAGTTCGAAGTAGTGGTCGCTGTTCTTGCCGATATAGGCAATGCGGTCGCCCGCGTGGATACCCTCGGCCAGCAGCGCCTGCGCGACCCGGTCGGTATTGCGCTCGAAGCCGGCGTAGGTGGTCTGGCGGCCCTCGAACGCATACGCCACCGCGTCGGGCCGCAGCCCGGCGAAATGGCGCACGGCATCAGGCAGCGTGCTCAGGTAGCTGAAATCCATCCGCGTCTCCGTGTTGATTGGATCCAGGCCGCTTCGCTCAGCGCGGCGCCATCCGGATGGCGCCGTCCAGCCGCACGGATTCGCCGTTGAAATAGCCGTTGCGGCACATCTCGACGGCCAGCGAGGCGAACTCTTCCGGCTGGCCCAGGCGCTTGGGGAACGGCACCGAAGCAGCCAGCGCGGCCTTGACGTTCTCGGCGGCGCCCTGCAGCAGCGGCGTATTGAAGATGCCTGGCAGGATGGTATTGACGCGGATGCCCTCGCCCGCCAGGTCGCGCGCGATCGGCAGCGTCATGCCGACCACGCCGGCCTTGGACGCCGAGTACGCGGCCTGCCCCATCTGGCCATCCTGCGCCGCCACCGATGCGGTGTTGATGATCACGCCGCGCTCGCCGCCCGCGGTGTCCAGCGTCAGCATGCCTGCCGCCGAGCGCGCGATGCAGCGGAAGGTGCCGATCAGGTTGATCTGGACGATGCGCTCGAAGGCATCGGACGGGAAGAACTTGATCTGGTCCGGCGCCTCCTTGGAACGCGACGCGGTCTTGATGGCGTTGCCGGTGCCGGCGCAGTTGACCAGGATGCGCTCCTGGCCGATAGCGGCGCGCGCCTTGGCGAAGCCGGCTTCGACCTCGGCCTCGGAAGTCACGTTGACCTGGCAGAACACACCGCCCAGCTCGCGCGCCAGCGCTTCGCCCTTCTCGACGTTGAGGTCGAACAGCGCCACGCGCACGCCTTGCGCCGCCAGCGCCCGCGCCGTCGCCGCGCCCAGGCCCGAGGCGCCGCCCGTTACCACTGCCGATACCGATGCATTGAGTTCCATGCCGTCTTTCCTTTGTGCTTTGTGTCTTGTGTCTGGCCGGGCGGGCGACCGGCTCCGGTGCGCGCGCCCGTGCTCTGTCCGCGATCCGTGAAGGCCGGCGGGTGCGGAAATGCCCACGCCGGAGTGGGTTCGAGATTCGTGGATCGGCGCAAGCCACGCATCGTCCGAAGCGACGAATGGTGCGGCGGGGCCCGGCAGGCCGGATGCCGCGGTGCGGCACCCGGCACCGCCGATGCGCTACAGTGGCGCGATCGACGGTCATTTCCGCGCGCCCCCGCCAGCAACGTCACGCCGGACCGGACACGGACATCCAGCCATGTGCAAACCCGATCGCAACGCCCACTCCCGATCGATGTGGCCACGCCGGCTCGCACCATGTGCCAGCCTGACCGCGCATGTCGTGCCGCTTATGCCGGCGCCGCTTATGCCGGCGCTGCTGGTGCTGGCGCTGTGGTTTGCGCTGCTGGCGCCGGCCACGGCTGCAGGCCCGCTTGCCACGCTGCTGGCGCCAGCCAAGCCCGCGCCCGCGAGCGCGCCGGCGGCCCCGGCCAGCGTGCCGCTGGCGCAGTCGCTCGACCAGGTCATCGCCACGCTGCAGGACGACCGCGAGCGGCGCGCGCTGGTCGGCCAGCTGCAGGCCCTGCGGCGCGGCCTGGACGCTTCCGGCGCGGTGCCGGCGCCGGCGTCCGCCGCGGCGGCCGGCGCTTCGGCACCGGGGCTGATCGGCGCCGTGGCCGAGGTGCTCGACGAAGTCGACACGCACCTGCGCGAGGACCGCGGGCCGTGGCAATACTGGGGCTGGCGCTCGCGCTTTGCCGGCGACGAATGGCGCGCCGCGCTTACCCATCACGGCACCCGCCCGGCACTGGACTCGCTGCGCGAATTCGCGCTGGTGCTGGCGGTATGGGCCGCAAGCGGCTGGGGCCTGTGGGAGATCGGCCACCGCATCCGGCGCCGCCGCGCGCCGCCCCGTCCGCGTACCGAGCGCTCCAGGCTGCCCGAGGTGCCATCCTGGGTGGATGTCGGCATTTTCATGCTGCGCCATATCGGGCCCTGGGTGGTCGCCTTCGGCATCACGCTGCTGATGGCGACGCGCACCTTCACGCATTCGCCAGCCGCCCTGGCGGCGGTACTGGTCGCATACGCCATCGTGGCGGGTGCCATCGCCGCCGCGATGTGCCAGGTCATCTTCGTCCTGTTCCGCACCGCCCACCGCCAGCTTGCGGTGCGACAGCTACTGGCGCGCTCGCCGTGGTTGCTGTTCGCCATCGGCGCACTGGCGGCCCTGGGCGACAGCGCCACGGACAGCCGCGTCATCGCCGTGATCGGCACCAACCTCGCCGCGCTGGTGTCGACCACGGCAAATATCGCCGCGGCGCTGGGCATCGGCGTGTTCGCCCTTTGCTTCCGGCGCCAGATCGGCCAGCTGATCAGCCAGCGGCCGCTGGCCTTCCGCCAGTCGCACCCGGGCATGACCGACCTGCTGCGGCTGATCGGACAGGCCTGGCATTTGCCGGTGCTGGCGGTGGTGGTCACCTCGGTGATCGGCACGCTGCTCGCCGCCGGCCACGCCGATGTGTTCCTGCGCCGCACCGTCGCCTCGGTCGCACTGTTCGTCGCGGCGCTGCTGCTGACCATGGTCGCCAGGCGCTCGCCCAAGGCAACGTCGCAGCCGCCGCGCTTCCGCGACCGCCGCCGCTCGGCCTACGTGCAGCGCTTCGGCCGCTTCGGGATCGCGCTGGTGCGGGTGCTGGTCTGGATGGTCTTTGTCGCCATGGTGATGCGCGTGTGGGGCACGTCGCCGGTGCGGCTTGCGGAGTCGTCGGCGGCCGGCCGCCATATCACCGAGACGGTGTTCAGCGTGACCAGCACCGTGCTGCTCGCCTGGCTGGTCTGGCTGCTGATCGACACCGCCGTCACGCAGTCGCTGTCGCCGGCGCATGGACGCGGCGCTCAGCCCAGCCTGCGTGCCAAGACCATCCTGCCGCTGGTGCGCAATGCCTCGTTCATCGCCCTGCTGGTGATCGCAGTGATTGCCGTGCTGGCCAACCTGGGCGTCAACGTGACACCGCTGCTGGCGGGCGCGGGGGTGGTCGGGCTGGCGATCGGCTTCGGGGCGCAGAGCCTGGTGCAGGACCTGATCACGGGGCTGTTCATCGTGGTCGAGGATTCGATTGCCATTGGCGACTCGATCGAGCTGCCTGACCATGCCGGCGTGGTCGAAGGCATGACCATCCGCACGGTCAAGCTGCGCGACGGCCGCGGTGCGCTGCATACGCTGCCGTACAGCCAGATCAAGGCAGTCAAGAACCTGTCGCGCGGCTATGGCTATGCCGTGTTCAGCATCGGCATCAGCTACCACAGCGACCTCGACCGGGCGCTCGAGCTGATCCGCACCACCGGCACGGAAATCGCGCGCGATCACCGCTACGCACGCAACCTGATGTCGGGGCTGGACATCCTCGGGCTGGACCGCTTCGACCCCAGCGGGCCAGTCGTGATGGCACAGTTCAAGACCCGGCCGCTGACGCAGTCGGAAATCACGCGCGCGTTCAATGCACGTCTGAAACGTAACTTCGACGCCAACGGCATCCACATGGCTTCGCCCAGCCTGACCATCCAGGTCGATGGCAAGGGGTTGCAGCTGGCGGGCGACGAGCAAGGGAACCCGGCGGCACCATAGCAGCCGGGTTCTTCACCCCCGTTCGCAGAAACGGGTACGGAGTACGGCAACCCCGATTGTCCGTATTGCCATCGGGGTCTTTATGCCCCAAGAATTTCGGACACATGTGGCGTCTGTGAAACGCCCGGGACTAATTCCGTGCTGAAAATTTGACGTTCTCGTCACGTGCATTGCCATACGCCCGCCATGTCGAGGCTGTGATTGCCCCGCGTTCGCTGCAAAGCAGCAATTGGCGCGGCCTCCAGCCATGCGCTACATCTGCAATCCGTGTTTTCCCTCCCGACACGGGGGACAAAACAAACAACATTGTTTGGCATGATTGCCTTAGCGCAGCCATGAGACATCGCGGGACAGCTGCAACAGCCGCATCAGCGCATGTACAGAACGCCAGAGCGGCACCGATAACACAAAAGGAAGTGGCCATTTGCCGTGGCACGAAGCAAGAGGCGTTTGCCACCGGGGGAAATGTGAACATGGGCGAACACCCGACTGTGGACGAGGATTTCCATCGTCTGGTCGACTCGATCTACGAGTCCGCGCTGGACGTTGCGGCAATGCCCGCGGCCCTGGACCTCTTTTCCCGGTACACCTCCACCGGCAGCCCGCGCTACCTGATCTGGGACAAGCTCGCCCGCCATGCGCGCCTGGGCGTCACGCCCCACGGCTGCTTCACCAACGGCGCCAGCGTTCCCGAATGGCTGCCCAGTCCGCTCGACCTGCCCCACGCCGACGCCCCCTGCTGCGCGCAGGCCGACACGCCTGACAGTGCCGGCTGCACGCCCATGCATGCCGCCTCGCACGATGGCGCCGTGGCCGCGAGTCCGGCGGCCACGCTGGCCTGCAGCGGACTCGAACAAGGCATCCGCCTGATCGAGAACGCCGAAGTCTGCGTGCTGATGAGCGGCACCAGCGCGGGCACCATCAGCGCCGGCCAGCGCGAGCGGCGCCTGGCCCACGTCATGCCGCATTGGGTACGCGCCGCGCGCATGCAACAACGCAATTTCGAGCTGAGCGGGCTGGCCAGCCTTGGCCTGGCCGGCCTCGATACCCTGGACTTTGGCGTGATGGTGCTGCAGGCCGATCTGCGCGTGCGCTACGCCAACAGCTGGGCCGAGGCGCTGGTTCAGGCTGACAGCCACCTCTCGCTGCAGGACGGCGTGCTGCGCGCCCACAGCGACACGCTGCAGGCAGTGCTGCGCAAGCTGCTCGACGGCGCGGTGCGCGGCCGCGGCGCCGAAGCCGCCTCGGGCTCCTGGATGCACATCACCTCCGGCGGGCAGCCGGTGCCGATCATCGTCACGCCGCTGGTTTCGCGCCAGCCGGTGGAAGGCCCGTGGCAATTGCCGGCCGCGATGATGCTGTTCGGCAATTCGGAATCGCGTTCGGTGCTCGACGCGGGCGTGCTGACCTCGCTGTTCGGGCTGTCGCGCAAGGAAAGCATCATCGCCATCCGGCTCGCGGCCGGCGAGACGCTGAATGAAATCGCCGAGCGCGAGTTCCTGTCGCCACATACAGTGCGCGTGCATATTCGCGATACGCTGCGCAAGACCGGCACGCATCGCCAGTCCGAGCTGGTGCGCCTGCTGCACCTGCTGCCGGGTGTCAATCTCGACCGCGGCGGCGTGACCTCGGCGGCCCGGCCGCGTGCGCCGCGATCGGGAACGGCCTGAAGCCCTGGCAGCGATCCCGGGCGCCCCGGGGCGGCGGCACCTCCATATCGAATCGGTATCGCTTCCCAATAAATCAATATTGGACTGGCGCTCGACGCGTGAACTACGCTGTGGCCCACCCTGAGCCATCCGGAATGCAAGGCAATCGCCGCCGCGTTCCGCCGGGGCTCGCGTGCCACAGCTACCGGACTTCACCGTGACCGCCTTGCTTTCCACCTTCGACCTGACGCCCCTGCCGCCGCACGCGCTCGCGTTCCGCGCCGAGGTACGCGCCTTTCTTGACGAGCACCTGCCCGCCCTTCCGCCGGAAACCCGCGCGCGCTCGTGGATGGGGTTCGATGCGGCGTTCAGCCGCGCACTGGCGGCGCGCGGCTGGGTCGGCATCACGCTGCCGGCGCAATTTGGCGGCGCCGGCCTCGATCCTTACTCACGCTTCGTGCTGGTGGAGGAGCTGCTGGCCCGGGGGGCGCCGGTGTCGGCGCACTGGATCGCCGACCGCCAGAGCGGCCCGCTGATCCTGCGCTACGGCAACGACGCGCAGAAAGCGCGCTACCTGCCCGCGATCTGCCGCGGTGAAGCGTTCTTCTGCATCGGCATGAGCGAGCCGAACTCCGGCTCCGACCTCGCCAGCGTGACGACACGCGCCATGCGTCAGCCTGATGGCACCTGGCGCCTGGGCGGCCGCAAGATCTGGACGACCAACGCCGACCGCTGCCATTTCATGATCGCGCTGGTGCGCACCTCCGGCACGCCGCAGGACCGCCAGTCGGGCCTGTCGCAGTTCATCGTCGACCTGCACGCGCCCGGCGTCTCGGTGCGGCCGATCCACGACCTGGCGGGCGACGCGCACTTCTCCGAGGTCACCTTCGACGACGTCGTGCTGGCCCAGGATGCGCTGGTTGGGCAGGAAGGCAGCGGCTGGGAGCAGGTCAACGCCGAACTCGCGTTCGAGCGCAGCGGCCCCGAGCGGCTGTACTCCAGCGTGGTGCTGCTCGACACCTGGCTTGATGCCATGCGCCGCCTGCCGCCGGCGCGGCGCGACACGGTGACCGCGGGCCGCCTCGCCGGGCACCTGGCGGTGCTGCGCGCGATGTCGCTGGCGGTGACCGCGCGCCTGGCGGCCGGTGAAAGCCCGGTGGTCGAGGCCGCGCTGGTCAAGGACCTGGGCACGACCTTCGAGCAATCGGTGCCGGCGCTGGTGGAAGCGGCGCTGGGCGACGAACCGGCACTGGCCGCCGACGGCGCGCTGTACCGCACGCTGGCCTACGTCACGCAGATCGCCCCGTCGTATTCGCTGCGCGGCGGCACGCGCGAGATCCTGCGCGGCATGATCGCGCGCGGCCTCGGCCTGCGCTGAAGCGCTGCCGCACCGTCCCGACGCCCTGCACCCCGACGAGACCCATCATGCATAACGCTTACTCCGACGCCCTCGACGCGCTGCTGCGCGATTGCTGCACGCCCGCCACGGTCCGCGCGCTGGAACGGCAGGCCGATCCCTGTCCTTTGTGGCAAACGCTGCGCGACAGCGGCTTTGCCGACTGCCTGCTGCCCGAGGCCGCCGGCGGCGCCGCGCTGCCGCTGCCTGAACTGGCGCCGGTGCTGTTCCTCACCGGCCGCCATGTCCTGCCGCTGCCGCTGGCGCAAACCATCTTCGCCCGCGCCGTGCTGCACGCGCATGGTATCGACCTGCCCGACGGACCCGTCGCCCTGGCGGGATTCGAGGAGGGCGCGCCCGCGGCGCTCGTCGCCGACGCGCGCCATGCCCAGTGGTTCCTGGTGCAGGACGGCGAGCGTTGCCTGCTGCTGCCTGCGGCCGACGCGCGCGCCGAGCCCACCGGCGCGCACGCCGACCTGACCCTGCGGCTGCCACGCCCGGACGCGGCCACGCCGGCTGCGTTCCGGCTGGCGCCGGGCACGCTGCGCTCCCTTGGCGCCTGCCTGCACGCGGTCCAGCTGGCCGGGGCGCTGTCGCGGGTGCTCGACCTGACGCTGCAGTACGCCAACGACCGCCAGCAGTTCGGCCGCGCCATCGGCAAGTTCCAGGCGATCCAGCACCAGGTCAGCGAGATGGCCGAGCACGTGGCGGCAGCGCGCGTGGCGGCGCAGCTCGCCTGCGACAGCAGCACCGGGCAGCCCGACCGCCTGCGCGCCGCGATCGGCAAGCTGCGCGCCAGCGATGCCGTCACGCCGGTGGCGGCCATCGCCCATGCGGTGCACGGCGCGATCGGGATCACGGAGGAATACGACCTGCAGCTCTACACGCGCCGGCTGCATGCCTGGCGCGTGGCGGACGGGTCGGAGCGCTGGTGGAGCCGCGTGCTGGGCGAGGCGGCGTTCGCCGACACGGACAGCCGCGCAGTCGAACTGGTGCGCGGATGGTGCGAGTGCGAGTAAAAGTGCAAGCGCGCGCGTTGCCTGAGTCAGGCAACGCGCGCGCTTGCTCGGCGGATGAGGCGCTCAGGCGGCCAGGCTCAGGCCGCCGTGCGGCTTGCGATGCCGGCGCTCCGGCTTGCACTCGTACTTGAGTTCGGTGCGCCCGTCTTCATAGGCCACTTCCAGCCGCACGGTAAAGCCCCACAGCCGCGTCAGGTGCCGCACCACTTCGTCGAAGTTGTGCGCCAGCGGCCGGCGGTCATTCTGCAGGTGGCGCAGCGTCAGTGAGCGGTCGCCGCCGATATCGACATTGGTGACCTGGATATTGGGCTCCATGGTCGACAGGTCATACTGCGCCGCCATCAGCTGGCGGATCGCGCGATAGCCCTCGTCGTCGTGGATGGCGGTGACGCGCAGCTTGCCCTCGCGGTCGTCGTCAAGCACCGAGAAAAGCTTCAGTTCGCGGATCACGCGCGGCGACAGGAACTGCAGCAGGAAGCTCTCGTCCTTGAAGTTGCGCATCGCAAAGTCCAGCGTCGTGCGCCAGTCGCTGCCCGCAATCTCCGGCGCCCAGCGGTAGTCCTCGTCGGTCGGGTTCTCGCACATGCGGCGCAGGTCCTGGAAGATCAGGAAGCCCACCGTGTATGGATTCAGCCCGCTGTAGTAGGGGCTGTGGTACGGCGGCTGGTAAATCACGTTGGTATGGGCCTGCAGCAGCTCCATCATGAACGCGTCGTTGACCAGCTTTTCTTCGTAGAGCTGGTGGATGATGGTGTAGTGCCAGAACGTTGCCCACCCTTCGTTCATCACCTTGGTCTGGCGCTGCGGGTAGAAGTACTGTGCGATCTTGCGCACGATGCGCACGATCTCGCGCTGCCACGGCGCCAGCTTGGGCGCGTTCTTCTCGATGAAGTACAGCAGGTTCTCCTGCGGCTCCGGCGGGAACGTCATTTCCGGCGTTTCGTCCTCGGCCGTCAGCGCATGCGGGCGGTGCTTGGGCAGCGTGCGCCACAGGTCGTTGACCTGCATCTGCAGGTAGTTCTCGCGATCGGCCTGGCGCGCCTTCTCTTCGGTGATGGAGAGCTTCTTGGGCCGCTTGTAGCGGTCCACGCCGTAGTTCTGCAAGGCGTGGCAGGAGTCGAGCAGCAACTCCACTTCCTGTTCGCCGTAGCGCTGCTCGCACTCGGCCACGTAGTTCTTGGCAAACAGCAGGTAATCGACGATGGCGTCCGCGTTGGTCCAGGTGCGGAACAGGTAGTTGCCCTTGAAGAAGGAATTGTGGCCGTAGCAGGCATGCGCGATCGTCAGCGCCTGCATCGGCATGGTGTTCTCCTCCATCAGGTAGGCGATGCAGGGATTGGAGTTGATGACGATCTCGTAGGCCAGGCCCATGTGGCCGCGCTGGTAGCTGCGCTCCGACGCCAGGAAGTGCTTGCCGTAGGACCAGTGGTTGTAGCCCACCGGCAGGCCCGCCGACGCGTAGGCGTCCAGCATCTGCTCGGCCGTGATGATCTCGATCTGGTTGGGGTAGGTATCCAGCCCGAATTCGCCGGCGATGCGGGCGATCTCGCGGTCATACCGGTTGACCAGCTCGAAGGTCCATTCCGAACCCGTGGACAGATAAGCCATCTTTGCCCCTTGTTGCGGGCAAGGCCGCCGACCGCGCAGGCGCGCACTGGCGCGCCCGCGTGGTCCGCGTTGCCTTGCCACCAGACTTCACTGCGGCCTTCGCTGCCGGTTGCCGCGGCAGCAGGCCCCAACTAAGCCGCCCGCTTCTGGAACAGGTCGTGCAGCACCGGGTAGATCTCGTCCGCGCCGATGATGCGCTGCATCGCAAAGTGCTCGAACTGGCTCTTGACCGTCAGATACTCTTCCCAAAGGTTCTGCGGCTCCTCGGACGCCACTTCCACGTATGCATAGTACTGCACCAGCGGCAGGATCGACTCGCGCAGCAGGCGGCCGCACAGCTCGGAATCGCCGGCCCAGTTGTCGCCGTCGGAGGCCTGCGCGCAGTAGATGTTCCACTGGCTTGGCGGATAACGGTCATGGACCACTTCCACCATCAGCTTCAGCGCGCTCGACACCACGGTACCACCGGACTCGCGCGAGTGGAAGAAGTCTTCCTCTTCGACCTCCTTGGCCACCGTGTGATGCCGGATGAACACCACGTCGATACGCTCGTAGTTGCGCTTCAGGAACAGGTACAGGAGCATGAAGAAGCGCTTGGCCAGGTCCTTGCGGCTCTCGTCCATCGAGCCGGACACGTCCATCAGGCAGAACATCACCGCCTGGGCCTGCGGGCGCTTCTTGAGCACGCGGTTGTTGTAGCGCAGGTCGAGCTTCTCGATAAAAGGCACGCGGTCGATGCAGGCACGCAGGTGCCGCATCTTCTCCATCAGTTCAAGCGTGCCTTCGGCGTAGGGGCCGTCCTTGTCCAGCGCCTCGGCATACTCCAGCTCCAGGTCGCGCAGGCGCTTCTGGTAAGGGCTGGACAAGGCGATGCGCCGCCCGATCGAGCTGCGCATGGTGCGCAGGATCGACAGGTTGGACGGTGTGCCGTCGATGGAATAGCCGGCGCGCACCTTGCGCACTTCGGCGATCTTGGCCAGGTGGCGCTTGGCCAGGTCCGGCAGCGCCATGTCCTCGAAGAAGAAATTGAGGAAATCCTCGCGCGACAGCGTGAAGACGAAATCGTCCTCGCCTTCGCCGCTGTCGCTGGCCCGCGAACCGCTCCCGCCACCGCCCTGCTGCTGGCGGTCGAAGGAATCACCCTTGACGAACTTCTTGTTGCCAGGGTGAATCCACTCGCGCCGGCCGCCCGGGCCGTGGTGGAAGATCGGTTCGGTGATGTCCTTGACCGGAATGGACACCTGGCCGCTCTGCTCGATGTCCATGATCTTCCGGCCGGACACCGCCTTTGCCACCGCCTGCCGTATCTGTTCGCGGTAGCGCTTGATGAAGCGTTGCTGGTTGACGGCACTCTTGTTGCCGCCGTTCTCGCGCCGATCGATGACCGTAGCCATATGTTGCCCTCGTTGAGAGACTGCTTCCGCGGCGCCGTTACGATGATTTTCTTACGCGCAGATACCACTCCACCAAAAGTCTCACTTGCTTGGGCGTGTACCCCTTCTCGACCATGCGGTTGACGAAGTTCTCGTGCTTGTCCTGGTCTTCGCGAGAAGACTTGGCGTTGAACGAGATCACCGGCAGCAGATCCTCCGTGGTGGAGAACATGCGCTTTTCGATCACCATCCGCAGCTTTTCATAGCTGGTCCAGACCGGGTTCTTGCCCGCGTTGTTGGCCCGCGCCCGCAGCACGAAGTTGACGATCTCGTTGCGGAAGTCCTTCGGGTTCGAGATACCCGCCGGCTTCTCCACTTTCTCCAGCTCGTCGTTCAGCGCGTTGCGGTCGAGGATTTCGCCGGTGTTGGGATCGCGATATTCCTGGTCCTGGATCCACAGGTCGGCAAATACCACATAGCGGTCGAAGATGTTCTGGCCATATTCGGAGTACGACTCCAGGTAAGCGGTCTGGATCTCCTTGCCGATGAACTCCACGAACGGCGTGGTCAGGTACTCCTTGATGTACGAAAGCAGCTTGGCTTCCTGCTCCGGCGGGAACTGCTCGCGCTCGATCTGCTGCTCGAGCACGTATAGCAGGTGCACCGGGTTGGCCGCCACTTCGGTGTTGTCGAAGTTGAAGACCTTGGACAGGACCTTGAACGCGAAGCGCGTCGACAGCCCGTTCATGCCCTCGTCGATGCCGGCGTAGTCGCGGTATTCCTGGTACGACTTCGCTTTCGGGTCCACGTCCTTCAGGCTCTCGCCGTCATAGACGCGCATCTTCGAGAAGATGTTGGAATTCTCGGGCTCCTTGATGCGCGTGAGCACCGCGAACTGCGCCATCATCTTCAGCGTGTTCGGCGCGCACGGCGCCGCCGACAGCGAACTGCAGCGCAGCAGCTTGTCGTAGATCTTGACCTCGTCGGACACACGCAGCACGTACGGCACCTTGACGATGTAGATACGGTCCAGGAATGCCTCGTTGTTCTTGTCCGACTTGAAGGTGGTCCACTCCGCCTCGTTCGAGTGCGCCAGGATGATGCCGTCGAACGGGATCGCGCCGAAGCCTTCCGTGCCCTTGTAGTTGCCTTCCTGGGTCGCGGTCAGCAGCGGGTGCAGCACCTTGATCGGCGCCTTGAACATTTCGACGAACTCGAGCAGGCCGCGGTTGGCCAGGCACAGGCCGCCGGAATACGAGTACGCATCCGGATCGTCCTGCGGGAAGTCCTCGAGCTTGCGGATGTCCACCTTGCCCACCAGCGACGAGATGTCCTGGTTGTTCTCGTCGCCCGGCTCGGTCTTCGAGATCGCGATCTGGGACAGCACCGACGGGCGCAGCTTCACCACCTTGAACCTGGTGATGTCGCCGTTGAACTCGTGCAGGCGCTTGACTGCCCATGGCGAGGCAATCGTGTTCAGGTAGCGGATCGGGATACCGTAGTCCTCTTCCAGAATCTTGCCGTCTTCTTCCGGCGAGAACAGACCCAGGGGCGACTCGTGGATCGGCGAACCTTTCAGCGCGTAGATGGGGATCTGTTCCATCAACGCCTTGAGCTTCTCCGCGAGCGAGGACTTGCCGCCGCCGGGAGGCCCGAGCAGATACAGGATCTGCTTGCGTTCTTCCAGGCCCTGCGCGGCGTGCTTGAAGAACGAGACGATCTGCTCGATCGTGTCCTCCATGCCGTAGAAATCGCGGAAGGCCGGATAGATCCGGATGACCTTGTTGAAGAACAGCCGGGACAGCCTCGGATCGTGGTGGGTATCCACCAGTTCAGGCTGGCCGATCGCGGCGAGCATGCGTTCGGCAGCGGTCGCGTAGGCAGTGGGATCCTTCTTGCAGATCTCCAGGTACTCCTGGATGCTGTATTCCTCTTCCTTGCGGGCTTCGAAGCGCGTAGCGTAATGGCCGAAAATGTCCATACCTCACTCCCGTCAGAGTTCACATCCGAGGCGAAGGTAGTTCTACCCTTCAAGACTTCGCAATTTCCGCGGTTCGCCACCCCGGCTTGACGACCGGTGAATGTTGCGAAGACTTTACTTCATCATAGTCAAATAACGGCGATGGTGGAGTCCGAGTTGACGAATCTTGCATCGACGCAACGCTTGATTCCACGCTGCATTTATCGCCTGATTCCGCTGGTGGCGCTGTCAGCTTTTGGCTGATATTTCCACTCGGTGCCACACCCCGCGCGCGACGGGCCATTGACCATGCTTGTGACACACCTTACACCTTTCCGCAGATCCGTGCACAGCCGGTTTTGTAACCGGAAACACAAAAGCCGGCACAGGTGCCGGCCTTTATGTTGGTGGCAGAATCAGCTCGGACGCGCATCAGCATACGCACAGTGCTGATGCCAGCAAGCACTGCGCACGGCCATCAGAGCGTGCGTGCCACCAGCTCTTTCATGATCTCGTTGGAGCCGCCGTAGATCTTGCCGACGCGTGCGTTGGCGTACATGCGTGCGATCGGATATTCCAGCATGTAGCCGTAGCCGCCGTGCAACTGCAGGCACTCGTCGATGATCTCGCAATTCTTTTGCGTGCACCACCACTTGGCCATCGCGGCGGTCGCGGCATCCAGCGTACCCGCCATCAGGCGCATCATGCAGTCGTCGACGAAGGTGGCGGCGATGGTCGCCTCGGTCTTGCACTCGGCCAGGCGGAAGCGGGTGTTCTGCAGGTCGGCCAGCGCCTGGCCGAAGACCTTGCGCTCGCGCACATATTCGGTGGTGAGCTCGATCGCGCGCTGCATCGATGCGGTCGCGCCCAGCGCGATGATCATCCGCTCCTGCGGCAGCTGCTGCATCAGTTGGTAAAAACCCTGCCCTTCCTGCTCGCCGAGCAGGTTCTCGCACGGCACCAGCACGTCGTCGAAGAAAAGTTCGGCGGTGTCCTGGCCCTTCTGCCCGATCTTCTCCAGGATGCGGCCGCGGCGGAATCCCTCGAGGTCGCGCGTCTCGATCATGATCAGCGAGACGCCGCGCGAGCCGGCTTCCGGATCGGTCTTGGCGACCAGGCACACGAGGTCGGCGTGGTAACCGTTCGTAATAAACGTCTTTGCACCGTTTATGCGATAGCAATCTCCATTGGCGGTCTTTTCGCGCACCGCGCGGGTGCGTACCGATTTGAGGTCCGAGCCGGCGCCAGGTTCCGACATGGCGATGGCCGCGACCATCTCGCCGCTGGCCATCTGCGGCAGCCATTTCTTCTTCTGCGCTTCGGTGCCGTAGTTGAGCAGGTAATGTGCCACGATGCCGCTGTGCACGTTGTTGCCCAGGCTGGTGAAGATGGCGCGCGCCATCTCGCGCGTGATCACGGCTTCATGCGCGAAGTTGCCCCCGCCGCCGCCGTATTCTTCCGGGATGCTGGCACACAGCAGGCCGGCCTGGCCGGCGCGGCGCCACACTTCGCGGTCGATGTAGCCTTGCGCGGCCCAGCGCGCTTCGTTAGGCGCCAGCTCGCGCTCGATAAAGCGGCGTACGGTGTCCTGGAACATTTCCAGGTCTTCGGTCATCCAGGGAGTCTGGCGTGCGGCGGGCGCCGCATGTTGGTGTTGGGATGCCATAGGTGTGCGGATACGAGGGTAGACGGGTGATCGACAGTGGCAAGCGACGCCTGGCGTGGCCTGCCTGTATACGTAAACAATGGGTCGCCATGCTGCAAAGCAGCATGGCAGCGACGCTCAGCCAGGCCAGCGGTAGCGCAGCGGCTGCTTGGCCATGAAGCGGTCGGCCGCCTCGCGGCGGTAGCCGGTGGAGAAGGCGATGCCCTGTCCGTCCGCTTCCATCGCCAGCATGGTGTGCAGGTCCTGGTTGAGCGATGCGTTCAGCGCCTGCTTGGTCAGGCCCACCGCAACCGGCGAGGCCTCGGTGAAGGCGCGCGCCAGCGCCTGCGCGCGGCCGGCCAGGCTTTCCTCCGGCACGATTTCCATGACAATGCCAAGGTCTTGGGCGGCCTCGGCATCGAGTTCGCGCATCGAGAACATCAGCGCCTTGGCACGTTGCAGGCCGATCATCCGCGGCAAGGTGTAGAAAACACCACAATCGGGAATCAGGCCCATGCGCAGGAACGGCAGCCCGAAGCGCGCCCGCGGCGTGGCCAGGATGATGTCGGCGGTCAGCGCCAGGCTGAAGCCGGCACCGTAGGCCGCCCCGTTGACAGCGGCAATGACCGGCACGTCGAGCTGGATCAGGTCTTCCAGCCAGCCGTGCGCCTGCTGGAGCCGGCGGCGGCCTTGCGGCGCGTCGATCTCCACCTGCATCGAGCTGATGTCGCCGCCCGAGCAGAAGTCGGTGCCGGCGCCGGTCAGGATCATCGCGCGCACGCTCTCGTCGGCACGCACCTGGCGGATGGCTTCGCCGATTTCGCCGCGCATCGGGATCGACAGCGCGTTCTTGCGCTCGGGGTAGTTCAGGGTCAGGGTGGCGATGCCGTCTTCGATGGCAAAGCGGATGGTTTCCATGGATAGACTCCGGTATGCGATGCCGTGGCCGGCAGTGCCGCTCAGTCGAGCTGGATGTTGGCGTCGCGCACGATCTTTGCCCACTTGGGCATGTCGCCGCTGACCACCTCGGCCAGCTCCTGCGGGGTCGAGCCGACCGGCTGCAGGCCCATGCCGGCGAGCTTCTGCGAGACCTCGGGCAGTTTCACGATGCGTGCGGTCTCGGCCGCCAGCCTGGCGGTCACGTCCTTCGGCGCGCCGGCGGGCAGGAACAGCGCGAACCAGCCGTTGGGTTCAAACCCTTTCAGGCCCAGCTCGGCGAAGGTCGGCACATTGGGCAGCGCCTTGTAACGCTGGCTGCCGGTGATGCCGAGGATCCTGAACTTGTTGCTGCCCAGGTAGGGATTGGCCGAGGTCACGTCGACAAAGGCCGAATCCACCTGCCCGCCGAGCACGTCGCTCATCAGCGGCGCGGCGCCCTTGTACGGGATATGGGCCAGGTCGATGCCGGCCTGCTGGCGCAGCAGCTCGCCATGCAGGTGCGACGAGGTGCCGTTGCCGTAGGAGCCGTAGCTGAGCTTGCCGGACTTGGCCAGCGCCAGGAACTCTCGCATGTTGCTGGCCGGCACGCGGTTGGGCACGACGAACAGGTCCGAGGACTTGGCGATCAGCGACACCGGCGTGAAGTCCCTGGCCGCGTCGTACGGCATGCGCTTGTACAGGCTGGGCGACTGGATCATCGCGGTGATCGCCAGCAGCAGCGTGTAGCCGTCGGCCGGCGCCTTGGCGACGGTGTCGTTGCCGAGCATGCCGCTGGCACCGGGCTTGTTCTCCACCACCACCGGCTGGCCCAGGATCTCGGCCAGGCGCTGGCCGACCAGGCGGCCGACGGTATCGGTGCCGCCGCCGGCGGGATACGGCACGATCAGGCGGATCGGCTTGCTCGGATAGGGTTGCTGGGCGAAGGCCTGGCCGGGGGTGCCGAGGATGGCCGCACCGGCCAGGGTGCCGGCCTGCGCCAGCCAGTTGCGTCTGCTTTGCTGCATGCTGTGTCTCTCTGTTCCGTGTTTCGCTGCGCGCTCAGTCGCGCGGGGCTTCGGCCTGCATCTCGCGTTCCTGCAGGGCGCGCCACTGGATCTTGCCGGTGCCCGACTTGGGCAGCGCCTCGACGAACTCGACGATGCGCGGCACCTTGTAGGCGGCCAGCCGCTCACGGCACCAGGCCATGATGCGTTCGGGATCGGCCTCGGCAGTGCCGCGCGCCTCGGGGCGCAGCGCGATCACCGCCTTGACGGTCTCGCCGCGGCGCTCGTCGCGGGCGGCGATCACGCAGGCCTCGTGGATGGCCGGGTGGCCATACAGCAGGTTCTCCACCTCGGCGGGCCAGACCTTGAAGCCGGAGGCGTTGATCATGCGCTTGAGGCGGTCGCGCATGAAGAAGTAGCCCTCTTCGTCCATGAAGCCCAGGTCGCCGGTGCGCAGGAAGCGCTTGCCGTCGAGCTCGACGAACGAGGCCTCGTTGGCTTCGGGGTTGCGCCAGTAGCCCTGCATCACCTGGCCGCCATGCGCGACGATCTCGCCGGTCTGGCCTTGCGGCAGCTCTGCCAGCGTCTGCGGGTCGATCACGCGCGCGTCGACGCCGAAGGTGGCGATGCCCAGGCATTCGCGCTTGGGCTTGTGGCGCGGGTTGGACAGCAGGAACGAGGCGGTCTCGGTCATGCCATAGGCCTCGACGTAAGGCAGGCCGAAGCGCTCCTGCAACATGTTGGCGACCGCGTCGGGCATGGCGGCGCCGCCGCCGCCGAGGAAGGCCAGGCTCGACAGGTCGCGCTGCGCGATGCCGGGCTGGGAGAAGAAGTCCACCATCATGGCCGGCGGCGCGCCCCATACCGAGGCGCGGTAGCGCTCGATCAGGTCGGCGGCCAGCGCCCGGTCCCAGCGCGGCATCAGCACCACGGTGGCGCCGAGGTAGATCGGCGAATTCATGCAGTTCTGCATGCCGAGCAGGTGGAACATCGGCGCCACCGCCAGCACCACCGATTCGGGCGTGCTGCTGCGCCAGATCTGCGAGCCGACCGCGGCGGTCATCATGGTGCCGTGCGTATGCATGCAGCCCTTGGGGTTGCCGGTGGTGCCCGAGGTGTAGGCCAGCATGCACAGCGTGTCGAAGCCGGCCTGGTGCGGCAGCGCGCGATGCCCGGCCGCGCTGGCGGCATCCCATGCCACCGGCATCGCGCCGGATGGCGCCGCCCGCAGCACCGGCGCGGGCTCGCGCAGCCATGCCGGCACCGGCAGGCCGCCGTCGTCGCGCAGCATGCCGGCATAGTCGTGCACGATCACGTGGCGCAGGGCCGGGCCATGCAGCGGCGACAGGCACTGGTACAGCTCGCTGCCGGCGAAGGCGGCGACCGCGCCGCTGTCGGAGACCACGTGCGCCAGCTCGGCCTCCAGCCACATCGGGTTGGCCGGCACCACCACGCCTTCGGCGCGCAGGATCGCGTAGTAGGCCATGATGAACTGCGGGCAGTTCTGGCTGAACAGCAGCACACGGTCGCCGGGCTGGATGCCGCAGGCCTGCTGCAGGTAGCCGGCCATGCGCTCGATCTCGTCCTGCAGCTGCGCGTACGAGATCGAGGTGCCGAAGTACTGGATCGCGGTCTTGTCCGGATAGCGGCGCGCGGCGGCCTCGACGTTGTAGTACAGGCTGGTGCGCGGCGTGTGCAGCGTGGCGGGCAAGCCTGGCGGCCAGGCCGGCGACCGGGCCAGGGATTGGAACGGCAGGTTGGTACTTGTAGCAGGCTTCATTTGCAGCAGGTCAGCGGTTCAATTCGGAATATGGGAAATCAGTCCAGCCGGATGTTGTTGACGCGGATCACCTTGCCCCAGCGGGCGTAGTCGGTCCGCACGGTCTGCGCGAAGGCGTCGGGCGTGCTGCCGGTCAGCACGATCCCCATTTCGCCCATGCGCTTGCGCAGCTCGGGCTGGGCCAGCACGCGGTTGACCTCGGCGGCATACTTGTCGACCACCGCGCGCGGCGTCGCCGCCGGCAGGAACAGGCCGAACCAGCCCTGGCCGTCCATGCCGGCCACGCCGGCTTCACGGAAGGTCGGCACGTCCGGCAGTTGCGGCGAGCGCGCCGCGCCGGTCACGGCAAGCGCGCGCAGGCGGCCCGAGGCGTTGTGCGGCTTGGCCCCCATCACGGAAATAATGGCGGCCGGCACCTGGCCACCGAGCAGGTCGTTCAGCTCCGGCGCCTCGCCCTTGTACGAGACGTGCACCATGTCGAGCTTGGCCGACTCCTTGAAGATCTCGCCGTACAGGTGGCCGCTCGAGCCGGTGCCGTACGAGCCGTAGGAGAACTGCTTCGGCTTGGCGCGGACCAGCTCGATGAATTCCTTGATGTTGTTGGCAGGCACGGCGCTGTGCACGGCAAAGACCAGGTTGGTGGTGCCAAGCTCCGACACCGGCACGAAATCCTTGACCGGGTCGAACGGCGGCTTGGCGTAGAGGCTGGGCGCCTGCACCAGCGTGGTGATCGTCAGCAGCGCGGTATGGCCGTCGGCCTCGGCGCGGGCCACGGCTTCGGAGCCGATCATGCTGCTGGCGCCCGGGCGGTTCTCCACCACCACGGGGCGCTTCCAGGCCTTGCCCAGGCCGTCCGCCACCGCGCGCCCCAGCACGTCGGTGGCACCGCCGGCCGGGTATGGCACCACCAGCCGCACGGTCTTGTTCGGGAAGGCTGCCTCGGCCCAGGCCGTGCCCGAGGTCAGCAGCCCCACGCCCGCCGCCGCCAGCAATCCTGCCCCGAAGCGCCTCAATGCATCGCGAAGATCCGCACTACGACGATTTGCCTGCATCTGTTGTCTCCTTTGGTTTTTTTGCCGGGGCGGCTGGGGCCACTGGCCCCGGCTCACCCGGTACTGGCCGCCTTGGCGGGCCGGTTCTTGTATTAGCCGGAGAGTGCGCGATGCTGCGGTGCGTGGACAATGACCAGACGGGCCAAAATGATTGGCCGAATCGTTCAGGCAAAAGGCAGGCTTTGGCAAATCCCGATTGTGCGGTGCAGCCCGCGCTTGATAAGGTGGCGCAAAGACCGGAAATGCCCGCGCCGGCGCGTCACCTGACGAGGAGACCCATGCACACCGCTGTCCTGCCATCGCTGCGCCCGCCAGTACCGGGCAAGCTGCACATTGCCGGCGCCCTGACGCAGGGTCCGGTGCCCGCCAGCGCGCGCCTGCCCGGCTCGGCACAAGCCGGGGGAGCCGTGGCAGCCGTGACTGCGCAGGCCCCGGCACGCCACACGGTCGCCATCCAGCACGTGCACCGCATCCTTCAGGGTGCGCGCCGCCTCGGCCACGACGTCGACGCATTGCTGCGCCGCGCCGGCGTTTCGCCGGCACTGCTGGCCTCCCCCAGCGCGCGCGTGACCCAGGGGCAGTATGCGGCGCTGATCCGCACACTGCGCCGCGTCATGCGCGACGAGCTGTGGGGGCTGCTGGAGCGGCCGGTCCCGCCGGGCACGTTTGCCCAGACAGCCCGCGCCATGATCCATTGCGCCACGCTGGAAGACGCGATCCACGCGGCCATGCGCCTGTACCGGCTGCATCTCGATGCCTTTACACCGCGCCTGCATGTCAGCGCCGACGGCAGGGTTGCCTCGATCCGGCTGCAGCGGCGCGCGCCAACCTCCGCATGCCGCAGCTTCGCGGAATCGACCTTTGTGTTCCAGGGCTATGCGCTGGTGAGCTGGCTGGTGGCGCAGCATATCCCGCTGCTGCGCGTCGACCTGGCCAACGAACGCCCGCAGGGCTGCAGCGACACCGAACGCGTGTTCAAGACCGCCGTGCACTACGGCCAGCCGGTCACGGCGCTGCATTTCGATGCCGCCTGCCTGCGCCTGCCGGTGATGCAGGACGGCGACAGCCTGCGCGCCTTCCTGCAGGAAGCGCCGCGCAACCTGCTGATCCGCTACCGCGACAGCTGCTGCCTGGCCGAACGCATCCGCCAGCACCTGCGCTCGCACCTGAACGACGAACTGCCCTCGCTCGAGCAGATGGCGCGGATGCTGCGCCTGACGCCGCAGACGCTGCGCCGCCGGCTGCGCGACGAGGGCCGCGGCTACCAGAGCATCAAGGACAGCCTGCGCCGCGATGTCGCCATCGGCATGCTGGAGCACCCCGGCATGACGCTGCAGGAAGTGGCGCTGCGGCTCGGCTTCTCGGAGCCGAGCACATTCCACCGCGCGTTCAAGAAGTGGACCGGCGTGGCGCCGGGCGAGTACCGGTTGCGGGGGCTGCGCGGCGAGCTGGAGCCGGCCTGAGCCGCGCTATTCAAGCTGGATCTCGCCGTCGAATTTCGCCTTGAGCTTTGCCGCCGGCAGTTCCAGGGTCATCGTCACCGGAAAGCGTCCGGTGGCAGAGATGGCGCCGTCGGCGATGGCCTGGGCGATCGCCTGCTCGATCTCGCGCTGTGAACTGACGCCGACGACCTTGAGGAATTTGCGGATGCTGAGGTTGAAGGTTTCCTCATCCATGTGCTGTCTCCGGAAGCTGGGCGCGCGGTGCGCCCTGGAAACAGCCTAGGCGATGCGGGGGCTTTGTGCAGGCGCCCCCGGGACCTGTGCTTCAGATGACGCCCTGCTCCCGCAGCGCGGCAATGCGTGCGGCGGACAAACCCAGCACGCCTTCCAGCACGCGCTCGGTATGTTGTCCCAGTCGCGGCGGCGGCGCATCGTACTGCACCGGCGTCGCCGACAGCCGCAACGGGCTCTTGACGGTCGGGCAAAGGCTGCCGTCGTCGCGCACCAGGTCGACCTGCAGCTCGCGGTGCCGCACCTGCGGGTCTTCCAGCACCTGGCCGTAGTCGTTGATCGGCCCGCACGGGATGCCCTGCGCTTCCAGCGCCTGGACCCAGTGGGCGGTCTCCCGCGTGCGCATGTGCGCCTCCAGCATCGGCACCAGCGTCTCGCGGTGGACGATGCGGCCGGGACCGGTGGCAAAGCGCTCGTCGGCGGCCAGGTCGGCACGTTCGATGCCGCGGCAGTAGGCCTGCCACTGCCCGTCGTTGCCCGCCGCCACGATCATGTAGCCGTCGGCGGTGGCGAACACATGGTAGGGCACCATGTTGGCGTGCGCGTTGCCATAGCGCGGCATGGCCTGGCCGGTCACACGCTGGGCGATGATCGGCGTGGCACCGACCGCCACCACCGCGTCGAGCAGCGCCATGTCGATATGCTGGCCCTCGCCGGTGCGTTCGGCATGGCGCAGCGCGGCCAGCACGGCCACCGTGGCATACATCCCGGTCAGCATGTCGACCACCGCGACGCCGACCTTCTGCGGCCCGCCGCCGGGCAGGTCGTCGCGCTCGCCGGTGACGCTCATCAGGCCGCCGAGGCCCTGGAAGATGAAGTCGTAGCCGGGCTTGTGCGCGCTCGGCCCGGCCTGGCCGTAGCCCGTGATCGAGCAATAGACGATGGCCGGGTTGACCGCCTTCAGGCTTTCATAGTCCAGCCCGTAACGCTTCAGGTCGCCGACCTTGTAGTTCTCCAGCACGATCTGCGACTTCGCCGCCAGTTCGCGCACGATCGCCTGCCCTTCCGGGCTGGCGATATCCAGCGTCACCGACTGCTTGCCGCGGTTGGCGCCGGCAAAGTAGGTGGCGTCGCGCGACGGCTGGCCGTTCGCATCGGGCAGCCAGGGCGGCCCCCACGATCGCGTGTCGTCGCCGGCGCCGGGGCGCTCCACCTTGATGACCTCGGCCCCCAGGTCGACCAGGTTCTGCGCGCACCACGGTCCCGCCAGGATGCGCGACAGGTCGAGCACCCGCACGCCCTCGAGGGCGCCGCGGGTACCGGGCAGGGATTGCGCCCCCGCCATCTCAGATCGGATCCCAGCCGATCACGTCGGGCGAGCGCTCCAGCTTGAAGAAGCTGTTGCGCATCGCCGGCATGGCGATCTCGGCCACGCTTTCCGGGGTCCAGCCTTCGCTCATGTGCACCGAGCGCACGGGGCGCGGCTGGCTCATCAGCATGATCTCGTTGGCGCGCACCGCGAAGATCTGGGCGTTGACTTCAGACGCAGCGTCGCTGGCCAGGTACACCGCCACCGGGGCGATCTTGCCGGCTTCCATCTTCTGCAGCTTGGCGACGCGGGCCTTTTCTTCCGGCGTTTCAGCCGGGATCGAGCTGGTCATGCGGCTCCACGCGAACGGCGCGATGCAGTTCGAGCGCACGTTGAAACGCTGCATGTCCAGCGCGATCGACTTGGACAGCGCGGCGATGCCCAGCTTGGCCGCCGAGTAGTTGGCCTGGCCCAGGTTGCCGATCAGGCCCGAGGTCGAGGTCATGTGCACGTAGGCACCGCTCTCCTGGTCCTTGAAGTAATTGGCCGCCGCGCGGCTGACGAAGAAGGTGCCGTGCAGGTGCACGTCGATCACCGAGCGCCATTCTTCTTCATTCATCTTGAAGAACATGCGGTCGCGCAGGTTGCCCGCGTTGTTGACCACCGCGTCGATGCGGCCGAAATTGTCCAGCGCGCACTGCACGATGGCGTTGGCGCCGTTCCAGGTGGAGACGCTGTCGGTGTTGGCCACGGCCTCGCCGCCGGCGGCGCGGATTTCTTCCACCACGCGCTGCGCGGGGCCGGTGTCGGCGCCTTCCCCGGTCATCGACACGCCCAGGTCATTAACCACCACCTTGGCCCCGGCGGCGGCCATTGCCAGCGCGATGCCGCGCCCGATTCCGCCACCCGCGCCCGTCACCAGCGCGACCTTGCCTGCCATCAAACCGCTCATTGCCTTGCTCCTCTCAAATTCCCTGAAATCCTGTCGTCCGGTCACCGCTGCCATCGGTAGGGTGATCACGATGCGTACGGCGACATCGGTGTGTACGGCGCGATGATCGTCCGGATTCGCCGTTCGCATGCCGGTCCGGCCCCAATTCCGGTGCGATTATCGGCACGCCGCCTGAGGGGCGACGCCCGAGTGCTGTCATTCCGGATGTCATTGCCGCGTCGGATACGATAAATTGGCACCCGCGTCTTTGGAATTCACGAATCACAAAAGTGGCCTTTGGCCTGACGGAAGCCCATGCATTACGACCTGACCGATCTGCGCCTTTTCCTGAACGTCGGCGAGACGGAAAACCTGACCCGCGCCGCCGAGCGCAGCTTCCTGTCGCTGCCGGCGGCCAGCACCCGGATCAAGCAGCTGGAAGAGGCTTTCCAGACACAATTGCTGATCCGCCAGGTCAAGGGCGTGCGCCTTACTCCGGCTGGCGACGCGCTGCTGCGCCATGCGCGGGAGGTCTTCCGGGAGTTGGAATGCCTGCATGCCGACCTGCGTCCCTATGCCAAGGGCATCAAGGGGCGCGTGCGGTTGCTGGCCAACACCACCGCCACCAATTCCTTCCTCGCCACCGGCGTGTCGCGTTTCCTGACCGAGAATCCCGACATCGATATCGAACTGGAAGAGCATCTGTCGCAGGAAATCGTGTCTGCCATCAGCGCGGGCGCGGCCGACCTCGGCATCGTGGCGGGTGAAGTCGCGACCCAGGACCTGGACGTGATGCACCTGTGCAGCGACGAGCTGATCGTGATCGCGCCGGTGAACCACCCGCTGCCGGCGTTCAAGCGGCTGCATTTCGCCGACCTGCTCGATACCTGCCGCTTCGTCGGGTTGAACCAGTTCAGTGCGATCCAGTCGTTCCTGGACCGCATCGCCAGCGGCATGGGCAAGCGCATCAGCCTGCGCATCCAGGTCGGCAGCTTCGACGCGGTCTGCCGCATGGTGGAGGCCGGTGCCGGCATCGCTATCGTGCCCAACAGCTGCGCGCGGCGCTACGCCAGCCGCAAGGTGCTGCGCTTCATCCAGCTGGAAGACGAATGGGCCAAGCGCGAGCTGCGCCTGGTCCGCCGCCCCGGGCGCGAGTTGCCCCAGTTCGCCGAAACCCTGATCCAGTACCTGGTCGACGCGTCCCGCGAGCCGGTGTAAGTGCTGGTGTAAGTGCTGGTAAAAGCGCGGCGCCCTAGCCGGCGACCAGCCCCGTGGAGTGCGCCACCAGCCCGGCCAACGGGCGCAGCGACACCGCCATGACCACCAGCAGCAGCCCCATGGCGAATACTCCCGGCCAGCTGGTGCGGCCGCAGCGCGCCAGCGAATCGTGGATCAGTTCCGGCGACCAGTGGTACTCGCGCAGGCGCCGGATGGTGGACTCGGCATGCCAGCGGTACAGCTGGTTGCCATACATGCCCAGCAGCAGCGCCAGCGCATAAAGCAGCGGCCGGGACAGCGCCAGCGGCATGTCGACGCGGAACAGCGCATGCAGCACCGGCTCCGTGCAGACGATCAGCGCATAGACGCCCACTTGCCAGTACATGCGCCGGTAGGCCATCCAGAACGGGCCCAACAGGCACGCCGCCCAGTTCCACGACATGCCGCCGCGCACCTCGGCCAGAGCCCAGCGGCCGCTGTAGTACGCGTAGCGCGGGCCCACGAAAGCGGCCAGCGCCGCATCGTCACGGATCGATGATTTCATGCCACCCCCCTGCCTGCTGCCTGCCCCGTCATCGCGGAACAGCGTCTGCACAGCATAGGCCGGTGCGCGCCGGCGCTGCGTGCGCTGGCGCGCATTGAAAGCAGATTGGCGCAAGCCGGGGGCAAGGCTCGCGTATTGTGACCCGTAGCGCTATTTCAGGCGCAGCAGGATCTGCAGGATGACCAGCGTAAAAATCGTGGCGATCACCGCCGTGGTGTCGCGCCCGAGGCCGGCCGCCACGCCGATTGCCGCCACCATCCAGATGCTGGCTGCCGTGGTCAGGCCCTTGATGTCGGCTTCGCTGTTGTGTTTCAGGATCGCACCCGCGCCCAGGAAGCCGATCCCGGCGGTCAGCCCCTGCAGCACGCGGCTGATGTCCGACAGCGGCACGCCCGCCTCCAGCGGCACCAGCACGAACAGCGCCGACCCCAGCGCCACCAGCATATGGGTGCGCAGCCCGGCGGCCTTGCCCGAGGCCTCCCGCTCATAGCCGATCAGGCCGCCCAGCACCACCGCCACGGTCAGCCGCAGCAGGATGCGGGTGGCGTCACCGGCGTCGGACACATCGCTGAACTCGGCGCGGATGGCGCTGTAGATTTCCGACCAGACCCCGTCCATCGCTCGCCTCCAGGTGCTGTGGTACAGACCTGAGCGTAGCACGCGTCGCGGGTCCCTGGCGCTGGCCGCGCGCTCGATGCGGCGGCGCCTTACCGGTCCGTGCGGCGGCGTCCTACACGGCAAGCGGAACCTCCCCGACAGTCCCGCCGCGGGCCCGACCCTATATTGGAATCACCACGACTAGTGCAAAACAGGAGCTACACCATGCCCTACATCCTCGCCTGGCTACTTGGTGTCCCGGCCTTTGTCCTGATCCTGATCTGGCTGTTCGTACACTGACACCAACCAACCCGCGGGGCCGCGCGCCCTGCCATTCAAAGACCCGTGGAATACCGCGGAAACGCCCGGCACAGCCGGGCGTCTTGCATTACGCGACCCGCTGCGCAACCAGGTGCATAGCGCGCCGCAAGCGCTTCCGGCGGCCCTAAGCCGCTCTTTCGCAAATCCGAATTTCGGCGAGCCGGGGGGTCGGGAATAATGGTCCCATTCGAAATAGACGGGGCCTCCCCATGCTTGCAGAACAGGATCCGGAACTGCTGTATCCCGAAATCCGCGAGGCCGTGCGCGACCTTTGCGCCGGCTTCGATTCGGCATACTGGCAGCGCGTGGAAGAGCAGGAAGCCTTTCCCGAGCGCTTCGTGCAGGCGCTGACCCAGGCCGGCTGGCTGTCGGCCCTGATTCCCGAGACCTATGGCGGCTCGGGCCTGTCGCTGACCGCGGCCTCGGTCATCATGGAAGAAATCAACCGCAGCGGCGGCAATTCCGGCGCCTGCCACGGCCAGATGTACGTGATGGGCTGCCTGCTGCGCCACGGCTCCGAGGAACAGAAGCAGCGCTGGCTGCCCGGCATCGCCTCGGGCGAGCTGCGCATGCAGTCGATGGCCGTCACCGAGCCCACCACCGGCACCGACACCACCAAGCTCAAGACCACCGCGGTACGCCAGGGCGACAAGTACGTCGTCAATGGCCAGAAAGTATGGATTTCGCGCGTGCAGCACTCCGACCTGATGCTGCTGCTGGCGCGCACCACGCCGCTGGACCAGGTCAAGCGCAAGTCCGAGGGGCTGTCGGTGTTCGTGGTCGACCTGCGCGATGCCATCGGCAAGGGCCTGACGGTCAAGCCGATCCGCAACATGGTCAACCACGAGACCAACGAGCTGTTCTTCGACAACCTCGAAGTGCCGGCCGCGAACCTGATCGGCGAGGAAGGCAAGGGCCTGAAATACATCCTCGACGGGCTCAACGCCGAGCGCATCCTGATCGCCGCCGAGTGCGTGGGCGACGGCTACTGGTTCGTGGAGCGCGCCAGCAACTATGCGCGCGACCGCATCGTGTTCGACCGCCCGATCGGCCAGAACCAGGCCGTGCAGTTCCCGATCGCGCGCTCGTATATCAACGTCGAAGCCGCCAGCATGATGCGCTACAAGGCCGCGCAGCTGTTCGATGCCGGCAGGCCGTGCGGCAAGGAGGCCAATATCGCCAAGCTGCTGGCCGCCGATGCTTCATGGGAAGCGGCCAACGTCTGCCTGCAGACGCACGGCGGCTTCGGCTTTGCCGCCGAGTACGACATCGAGCGCAAGTTCCGCGAAACGCGCCTGTACCAGGTCGCGCCGATCTCCACCAACCTGATCCTGTCCTACGTGGCCGAGCACGTGCTCGAACTGCCGCGTTCGTTCTGAGGCTTTTTGCATGTCCCCTGACAACTCCAAAGGCATCCGCCCGCTTGACGGCATCCGCGTGGTTTCGCTGGAGCACGCGGTTGCGGCCCCCTTCGCCACTCGCCAGCTTGCCGACCTTGGTGCCCGCGTCATCAAGATCGAGCGTCCCGGCGTGGGCGACTTCGCGCGCGGCTATGACCAGTCCGTGCACGGCCAGGCCTCGTACTTTGTGTGGCTCAACCGGGGCAAGGAAAGCCTGACCCTGGATCTGAAGGATCAAGAGGCGCAGACCATCCTGCACCGGCTGCTGGCTGATGCCGATGTGCTGGTGCAGAACCTCGCCCCCGGCGCGGCCGCGCGCATGGGCCTGGACTTCGACAGCCTGCACGGCAAGTACGACAAGCTCATCGTCTGCGACATCTCGGGCTATGGCGACTCCGGTCCCTATCGGGACAAGAAGGCCTACGACCTGCTGATCCAGGCCGCCGCCGGCCTGGTGGGCCTCACCGGCGGCCCGAACGAGCCGTCGCGCGCCGGCGTTTCGATCGCCGACATCTCGGCCGGCATGTACGCCTACAGCGGCATCCTTTCGGCCCTGCTGCAGCGTGGCCGCACCGGCAAGGGCCTGCGCGTGCAGGTGACCATGCTCGAGGCGATGGCCGAGTGGATGAACCAGGTCCTCTACTTTGGCCACTACGGCGGCAAGCCGCCGGCGCGCTTCGGTGCTTCGCATCCGACCATCGCACCGTATGGCGTGCATCGCACCGGCAATGGCAGCGTGATCTTCAGCGTGCAGAACGAACGCGAGTTCGCCAATTTCTGCGAGATCGTGCTCGGCAACCGGGAACTGGCGCAGGACGAACGCTTCTCCAGCAATACGGCCCGCGTGCGCAATCGCCCCGAACTCACCGCCATCATCGAAGCGCGCTTCGCGTCGATGACGGTGGCGCAGGCCGAGGCACTGCTGGACGCGGCGCAGATCGCCAATGCCCCGATGAACGACATCGAGGGCGTATGGAACCATCCGCAGTTGCAGGCACGCCAGCGCTGGCGCGAAGTGGCCACCCCGGGCGGTCCGATCGGCGCGCTGCTGCCGCCCGCCAACCTGTCGGGCGTGGAGCCTGTCATGGGCGACGTACCGGCACTGGGCGCGCATAGCCGGCAGATCCTGGCCGAACTCGGCTACGCCGACGGCGACATCGCCGCGCTTGCCGACAAGCAGACCATTTGAACGCAAGACGCCCGGCTGTCCCGCACAGACCACCGGGCTTCACTCCATTTCCACGCAACCAATTCCGCACCGGAGCCTGCATGAGCCAAGCCGCAGACACCAACTACCCGACCCGCCAGCTGTGCCAGTTCCTGGCCGACTTCAAGCTCGCGGACGTGCCCGCGCCCGTGATCGAGCGCACCAAGGACCTGTTCCTTGACTGGATCGCCTCGGCCATCGCCGGCAAGGACGCTCCCGCCGTGCGCCGCCTGCAGGAATTCGCTGCGGCCATGGGCCCCGCTCAGGCAGAAGGCAAGAACAGCGCCGAAGTGCTGGTCGACCGCCGCCGCACCTCGCCCTACTTCGCCGCGCTGATCAACGGCGCCTCGTCGCACGTGGTCGAGCAGGACGACGTGCACAACGGCTCGGTGCTGCACCCGGCCGCGGTGGTGTTCCCGGCCGTGGTTGCCGCGGCGCAGGCCGAAGGCAAGACCGGCGCCGAGGTGCTGCTGGCGTCGATCGCCGGCTATGAGGCCGGCATCCGCATCGGCGAGTTCATGGGCCGCTCGCACTACACCGTGTTCCACACCACCGGCACCGTCGGCACGCTCGCCGCCGCTGCCGCCGTCGCCAAGCTCTACAACCTGGATGCCGAAGGCATCAACCAGGCGCTGGGCTCGGCCGGCACGCAGGCCGCAGGCCTGTGGGAGTTCCTGCGCGACGCCGCCGATTCCAAGCAGCTGCACACCGCCAAGGCCGCGGCCGATGGCCTGCAATCGGCCTGGCTGGCGCGCGCGGGCTTCACCGGCGCGAAGCAGATCCTTGAAGGCAAGCAGGGCATGGCCGCCGGCATGTCGAGCGACGCCAATCCCGCCGCGCTGACCGACGGCCTGGGCACCCGCTGGGCCACCGCCGAGACCTCGTTCAAGTTCTTCGCCTCGTGCCGCCACACGCACCCGGCCGCCGACGCGCTCAAGGTGCTGATGCAGCGCGAAGGCATCGGCGCGGACCAGATCGCCAGCGTCACCACCCACGTGCACCAGGGCGCGATCGACGTGCTCGGCCCGGTGGTCAACCCGGCCACCATCCATCAGGCCAAGTTTTCGATGGGCACGGTGCTGGGCCTGGTTGCCGTGCATGGCCACGCCGGCCTGGCGGAATTCGAGCAGTACGCGCTGCCCGACGCGAAAGTCGTCGACTTCCGCGGCAAGGTCACGATGGAACTCGACCAGGAGATCAACGCCGCCTACCCGCGCCAGTGGATCGGCCGCGTCACGGTGAAGACCACCGACGGCCGCACGCTCGCCGCGCGTGTGGACGTGCCCAAGGGCGACCCGGACAACACCCTGTCGCGCCCCGAACTGGAAGCCAAGGCGCTGCAGCTGGGCGCGTTCCGCAACGGTGCCAGCGAGGCCGAGATGCGCGCCATCATCGCGCGCGTGTGGGCACTGGAGCAGGCTCCCAACGTCAACGACTGGCTGCCCGCCGCACGCTGAGGAACGCTGCATGACCACTGCCGTCACTTACCTGTTCGTCCCCGGCGACCGGCCGGAGCGCTTTGATAAGGCCGCCGCCGCGGGCCCCGACGTGATGATCCTCGACCTCGAGGACGCCGTGCATCCGGACGCCAAGGCCGCCGCGCGCGAGGCGATCGGCGCCTGGCTGGCTGGCAAACCCGCCGCGCGCGCCATGGTCCGCATCAACGACAGCGCCTCGCCCGCGTTTGCCGCCGACCTGGCCTGGCTGCGCGCGCTGCCGGCCGGCAGCGCGCTGGCCGGGCTGATGGTGCCCAAGGCCGAGGACGCCGCCGCGCTGGCGCAGATCGCGCAGGCACTGCACGCCATCAATCCGCAGGGCGAGCTGGTTGCCATCATCGAAACGGCGCTCGGCCTGCACCAGGTCGATACCGTGGCCACGGCCAGCGGCGTGGCGCGGCTGGCATTCGGCTCGCTCGACTATGCCGTCGACCTGGGCTGCAGCCACACCCGCGACGCACTGGCGTTTGCCCGCGCCCGCATCGTGCTGGCTTCACGCGTGGCCGGACTGCCGCCGCCGGTAGACGGCGTCACCACCGCGCTGAAGGATGAAGCCGTGCTGGCCAGCGACGTCGCCTACGCGCGCGAGCTGGGCTTTGCCGGCAAGCTGTGCATCCACCCGGCGCAGCTTGGCGCGGTGCGTGCCGGCTTCCTGCCCAGCGCAGAACAGCTGGACTGGGCCCGCCGCGTGCTCGACGCCACCGCCAGCGGCAGCCATGCCGTGCAGGTCGATGGCAAGATGGTCGACCGGCCTGTGATCGAGCAGGCCAAACGCCTGCTGGCGCTGGCGCAATAGCACCCCGCCTTCCTGTCTAACCCGAACCTGCAAGCCCATGACTGACGCCACTTCCGAACTCGAACGCCTGCGCGGCTGGATCGGCCGCAGCGAATCACGCACCGAAACGCTGTCGCCCGAACCGGTGACCGGCCTGGCCGCCACCTTCGACCTCGACCCCGAGGCCATCGCCGCGGGCCCGCTGCCTCCGCTGTGGCACTGGCTGTATTTCCTGCCGCGCGCCCAGCAGCGCGACATCGGCCGCGACGGCCACCCGCACCTCGGCGGCTTCATGCCGCCGGTGCCGCTGCCCCGGCGCATGTGGGCCGGCAGCGAGCTGACCTTTAGCCATCCGCTGCATATCGGCGATACCGTCACGCGCACCTCCACCATCGCGGACGTGCAGTACAAGACCGGCCGCAGCGGCGAACTGTGGTTCGTCGCGGTCGACCATGAACTGACGGTGAACGGCAAGACCGCGATCAACGAGCGCCACGACATCGTCTACCGCGCCATGCCGGACCCGTCCAAACCGCAGCCGCCGCGCCCGCGCCTGGAACACACCGCCCAGTGGCAGCGCACGCTGCAGGCCGACCCGGTCATGCTGTTCCGCTATTCGGCGCTGACCTTCAACGGCCACCGCATCCACTACGACCGCAGCTATACCCGCGACGTGGAAGGCTATCCCGGCCTGGTGGTGCACGGCCCGATGCAGGCCATGCTGATGCTGGACCTGGTGGCACGCGAGCTGCCACAGACGCGCGTGAAGCGCTTTGGGTTCCGGGGGCTGGCGCCGTTGTTTGATCAGGACATCATCACCGTTGGCGGCGCGGCCGATCCGGCGCAGGCTGGCAGGCTGGTGCTTTGGACGGGCGATGATGCTGGCGGGCAGGCGATGCAGGGGTGGGCGGAAGTGGAAGGTTAAGAGCCTGAAGCCTTATCCGCACCGCTGGTTTGCTCCCCTCTCCCGCTTGCGGGAGAGGGGCAGGGGGTGAGGGGCATACCGCAGGCCTTACTTCGTCAGACACGCCCGCCCTCACCCAAACTCAGCGCCCAACCTCGATTGGTTACCCGACCATCGCGTCCTCAATTCCCTCCGCGACGTCTTCTACCCTGTCGGCCAGCAATCCAAGGGACGCCTGACACAGCCCTCGCAACGCATCCAACGTAGCCGCCTGCAAGGCTACGCTTCCCTCTTCCTGTGCATCGCATTCGCTGTGGGTCACCAACGTCAGCACGCATGCAGTCCCTCGCGCAACCGCATCGGCCTGGTCCAACAGATTCAACAACAAGAGTTGCCGGGGAACAGGCAGCGCGTCCTTACGCGCTGCACGGCGGGTTTCGGGACTGAACCGGGAGAGGGAATCATCAAGTCGAGGCGGGATAAAGGCTTCGGATTCGATGTTGGGCTGATGCATTGCTGACCTCCATATCGTAGATGTGAAGGCCCGCCGCTCATTCTCACCTGAGGTGGCGGGCCAGACGACGGGGGTGAGAAAACCGGACGATACGGAAACCGGCCCAGCCGAAGCTGGCCCCGCCCGGCCCGCCGTAAAGTGAAGGCGCACACAAGCGCAACGGACTCGAAAATTGCCGCTTGCGCGACCGTCCGTGTATCGTAAACCGGGTTCTCACACCCGACTCCTGTTGATCAGGAGCCCAGCCAGTCTAGAGAACCCTGCCGTTCACAATCAAGGCGCAGATTGTGAAGGATTGATACGCTAAGTCAAGCGCCAATGCAGGCGATGCCTGGAGGGCTTGGGGTACTGATGACATGCTGCGGCCGTTGAACCGCCTGGTTCCGCCCTCCTGGGCGGGTCACTTTTTGGCCGAGCGCCAAAAAGTAACCAAAAAGCGCGTCGCCTGAGCGGCTGGCTGGGCCAATTTGGCGCTTCTGGTGATATGGGCGGCTTTGGTCTCAGTGAAGCGCAGTCGCGGTTCCAACCTGCTACGCCAGGTGAGTGAGTGTGGGTGCCTGGCGAATACCCACTTTTGAACAATCCCCAGGACGGGTGTAGGCCGCCTGCTACCTGCGGCATCGCATCATCGCCTACGGCTGCGCTGCGCGCCGCTCAGTCTCGCCGGTGAGGTGCCCTGGCACGGGCCCGCATCGCTTCGCTCGCTAGGCGGCAACGGCAATGGCCAGGGGAGATCGGCCGCGCTGCCATGTTAGGGCACGCGCGCAGCGCAGCCGAAGGCGTCCCACCGATAATGCACTCAGCAGGCGGCAACAACAGACCACAGCGAAAGTAATCATGCGACAGGCTTCAGTACTGGTAAGCCACCTGCACCCCGCCCGTCACGCCTGCCGTATGGAATGCGGTGGGCTTGTAGATCGGAACCCCGACAAACAGGTCATAGGACAGCCGGCCGAAGCCGGAGCCGAAGCCGCCGCGCGCGCCGATCACAGCGCCAGCCAGTTGCCTGCCAACTAGCACGGCGGTAGATGGCCCGAATACGTGGCCGTAATCGACGCCTGCATAGACGGCCTGTCCGGTGGTCCCAATCGGCGCCTGCAGTTCATTACGCCAGTAGAAGCCGCTGTCGCCGGCCAGCAGGTTCTCGCCGTCGAAGCCACGCACGGTGTAGCGGCTGCCGATGGTCATCATGTCCAGCGCATAGAGGCGGTCGCCGGTGTACTGGCCTCGGAAGGTGGTCACGTAGCGCAGCGGCTGGCTGCCCAGCTTGAGCGGCACCGAGAGATTGGTATCAGCAACCACCATGCGGTAGCGCCAGGTCGGGCCACCATCGGCCGCCAGCGTGTCGGCTTGCGAACCGAGGCCGCCGATGCCCTGGCGGTACACCATGCTGCCGTCGAACTGCGCCGCGCCGAAGTAATGGCGGTCGGTGAAACCAGCCTCCAGCACCGTGTTGTTGCGGTGCTGCTGCTCAATCTCCGTGTCCTCGATGAAGCTCTTGCCAAAGCGGCGCGACAGCCGGAACTGCACACCCAACACGTCGTCCTGGCTGCGGCGGATCACCCGGTGCAGCGTGAGGTCGGCGGTTTGCGATCTGCCGCTGGAGATAAACGTCTGGTTGACGCCCGCGATCTGCTGGTAGTAGTTGTTTGAGTAGGCGGAGACCGTGGCGGTCCAGTAGCCCCACGGCACCGAATAGAAGCCGTTCCAGCCCTTGGTGCCATGCTGCTTGTCGCTGAACTCCACGTCCTGCATGTAGCCGACGTTGAACAGGTCGTTCAGGCCCAGCGGGTTGTCAATGCCGACGCTCAGGTTGCCCACCCACTTGCCGGTGGCGCGCGTGCCCGAATTGTCGACAGATGCCACCACGGTCCACGGCTTGGCGCGCTTGACCGTGATGACCACGTCGCTGACGCCAGGCACATTGGTGGGCACGACCTGCATGTCCGCGTCCTGGCTGGCAACGCGCTTCATCTGCTCCAGCCCTTGCTCCAGATCACGCAGGTTCAGCAGATCGCCCGCGCGGGCCGGGAACGCCGATTTCCACGTGCCGCGCGTGTCCGGGTCGGCGAAGCGCAGCTCACCGATCACGCCGGGAATCAGCGACAGGCGCAGCGCGCCGGTGCTGATGTCCTGCTGCGGCAGCAGCACGCGCGTGGTCACGTAGCCCCGGCTCAGGATGGCCTGCGACGCCCCTTTGGTCAGCACATCCAGTCCCTGCTTGCCGACGCACGCGCCCTGGTAGTGCTCCAGCCAGGCGCGGGCGAAGGCGAACGGATCTTGCGGCAGCGCCCAGGCGCTTCGTGCTTGCGATGCGGCGGGCAGGTCGGGCGGCACTTCCAGTACGAAGCGGTCGATGCGGAAGCACGGCGTCTCGGTCGGCAGTGGAGGGTATTCGACGGGCGCCATGTCTTGCGCGCGCACGCCCGGCGCCTGCACGGCCTGGGCACGTTCGCGGACTTCCTGCTGTTGGCGGGTGCGCTGCTCTTGCTCGGCTGCGGTGGTGGCCGCTTGGCCGGGCAATGCTTGGGCGAGAGCAAGCGAGGGCAGCGATAGCAGAAACGAGACAAAGGGGGTGACGCCGCGTGCCTTGCTGCCCGCGCCAGTTTGACAATATGACATGTGATCTACGCGTTACGATTTGCGGTCGTCAGGTTCTGGCCCATTCGTTTCAGATGTCCCTTCCGACGACTCCTCGTAGCTCTTTTTGGCTTCACGCCAAGCGGATTTTTCGAACGGTCTAAGACCTAGCATCTTTGCCTTGCTTGAGTATCCACCAACAGCGGCAAGAGCTAGACCGAAAGACATGAGCAAAATGGACTCAACCTTAGAGAGGCTTATAAAAACGATGCCCGCGCCCACGATGACAAGCGTCCATCTAGCTCCCGTAGAGAGCCCACCATCCTCAATAATTTTGATTTTCATTTCCCTGGCGACTTATAGGGTTTTGCCCATTCTGAGCCTTTGACAGATTCTGCAACTTCATTGAATACAGGACTGCCCATTGGATATCGTTCGGAGACTGTGAAGTTAATTAGATCGACAGTGCTATCAAAGCCAAAGGCTTTGGCATTGGGGCGAGCAATTTGCTCTATCGCACTAGCGGTAAGACCAAATGCCGTTGCACCCAGGGCTGTGACAACCGCACTGGGTTGATGAATACCTGGAACCGCTGCTGCCGCGCCTGCAGCAGCCGATACTCGGCCAGCTTGTTGGGATAGCGACGATGCCACATCAGCAACATTGGTGCGCCGATCAGCAATTTCCTGCGGTGAATAGTCCTTTGGCAGTCCCGCGGCACAAGCAGCCTGGCCCGCACCGCACTTGGCGGTCGGCAACTGCCCGGAGGAATTGCTGTACTTCACCACATTGCTGTAGTCCTGTTTGCTGGAATATGGAACGTCGCCTTGCATTGCCTTCTGTTGCGACTGGATGTAGGCGATGATCTCAGCATTACCCTGGGCTTGTACCTCCCGGATTTGCGTTGTGCCAGCTACCGATGCCCATTGCGCGCCGCCATCGTAAGGCTTGGTTGTGGCTGCATCGATTTGATCTGGGCGACCTGACTCCAGTACCTTGCCATTCATATCAACTACATCCGACAGGCGCATTTGGGCCTCGATCTGCTCTACGGTGTACTTGCCTTGACTGTTGGCAGCCATCTTCTTGGCTAATTGCCTTTCATCAGGATGCAACTGACGATTGTAGCGGTCCACGTTTGCTGCTGTCGCAGCACCCGAGGCACCTCCCACAATCGCACCGATGCCGCCCGCCGCGATGTTCGCCGCAACATTGCCCAGCGTCTCGTTCAATGCGGCATTGCCGGTGTCAGCGCCGGTTGCCACGGCGTTGCTGAGTTTGTTCAGCTTGTCGCCGGCCAACGAGGCGACGCCGGCACCCGCAGCACCCGCCAACGCGTTGCCGCCGCCCAATCCGGCTACGAGCGCCCCACCTGCGGCGTGCAGCGCAGCCCGGTAGCTGCCACCGTCCTCCCAATTCTTGGCTTCGGCATCGTACTTCGCGGCCAGTTCGAGATCGCCTGCTTCGCGTGCCTGCTTCGCGTTGGCTTGCGCCTCCTTCAGCTTTGCGCCGGCAACGTCGCCCACTGTCTTGGCAACGGATTCGCCGGCCGCCTGCGCGGCCGCCATCATGTCAGCCTGCTTGCTCAACAGGTTGTCCAGGTCCGGGTTGCTGCCCACCTGCGTATTGGTGTTCGACGTGTCACGCTGCAGCGTTGCCAGATCCTGCTTCTGGTTGGCGCCATCGGTGATCCTGATAGTCCCTTCGGCCACTGCCGCCTGCGCCACGCCATCCTCGCTGCCGCTCTTGTGCTGCGGGATCATCGGATTGATGCCGCCGGTGTTCTTGCCCGAAGTCGGGCCGCTATTGCTCTGACCGCTCGGGGCGCCCATCGCGCCACCTGCGGAGACACCCATCGACGTTGCGCTGTAGTCCGAATGGTTCTTGATGTCGCTCCAGGTGAGCGTACCGGTGGTCAGGCTGTTCTTGTCCTTGCCCGCCTCGCTGGCGATCACGGCGGCCTTGAGATCCGTGTTCCCCTTCACGTTGATATCGAAGCCACCTTCGCCAGCGTAGATGCCGGACTGCTCGGACACGTTCGCATAGCTGCCATCCGCCTTGCCCTTGGAGGCGGAGACACTGGCCGAGCCGCCGCCCTGGCTGATGCTGAAGCCACCTCCCATGCTCTGCTGCCCGGCGTGCGATTCCTCGGTGTCCTGCCGGCTGGCGATATTCAGGTTGCCGCCCACATCGCCGACGACCTTGCCACCGCTGACCGTCGCGCCCAGGAGGTTGGTGTCATTGCCCGACACGAAGGTGACCGATTCCTTGCCAGTCACGTGGCTGTTGACCTGCGTCGTGTCGTGGCTGTCGGCATTGCCCTTGGCCTTGGATGCCGAGGCGGACACCCCAAAGCCCTGCGCACCATAGGACACGCCCACGCTCGCGCTGCTGGACTTGTTGGCGCTGTGGCTCTCGTCGGTATCGGTGGCCGATACGACATTGATGTCATGCTTCGCACCCAGCGCCACCTTGTTGGCGTCGATGCTGGAGCCTACGATGCTTAGGTCACCCTTGGTCTGGTTGCCGTTGGCATCCACCCCGGTCGCCACAAATGCGGCAGTGCCGCCTGCCTTAACGCGCGAGCCGTCGTGGCTGGTGCTGTCCTCGGTGAGCGTCTGCTTGCTCTGACTGGAGCCCCAGGAGAGCGTCAGCGCCGCACCGGCGGTCGGGCTGGCGCCGCCAGCCAGCGCACTACCTGCGTCGAAGGCATCGCGCCCAGCGGCGATGCCCCACAGCGCCGAGGCCCGTCCGTCCTCGCTCTTACCGGCGGCATTGAGCTTGTTGCCGGCATTGATGGCAGCGCCAATCGCGCCGCCCGACATCCCCAACGTGAAGCCGCTTTGCTTGACTTCGTGCGTCTCGTCATGGTGCTGCGTACCCTTGGCGGCTTCGATTGTCACGTCGGCACCAACGCCGGTCACGTCCTTGGCAGCGATCAGGTCGCTGCCGCTCACCTTGAGGGCATTACCGGCGTTCAGATGCACGCTGCCATCGGTCGATCCCACCAGGCTGCCGGTTTGGGTCACGGCGCTGTCGTTGATAGTGTCTTTCTGGTCGCGCTTGCCAAAGGAAATGCCCGAGCCGGTCGCGCCCAATCCGGATTTGGTCGTGTGCTCGTAGTCATGTGAGGAACTGGTGTTCTGCGCGCTGCCGATGGTCAGGTCGCGACCCGCGTCCAGGTTCACATCCTTGGTCGCCACCACGGTGGAGCCGGAGACCGTGAGGTCGCGCCCGGCCCTGGCGGTCACACTGTCGGCCGACACCAGCGATCCCACCGCGATGGTCTGCTGCTGGCTACTTTCCTTGGTCGTCTGCTCCTTGGACATGAAGCCGGAATGCTTGGTCTCCGACCATTCCTGCACACTGTGTTTCTCATTGACGGTGCCGACAGTGACATCCCCGGTTGCGATCAGGTTGGCGGCGCCCTTGTCGGTGGTGACCGACGATCCGAGCACCGCCAGGTTGCCGGTACCGTTGCTGTCCGTCGATGCTGCAATGCCATTGGCCTGCAGCACCGCGTTCACAGTGGCCGACTGGCCCGCGGCGAGATTGGCATTGTTGCCAGCGTGCACCGAACTGCCGCTCACGGTCTCGTCAGATGACGATTTCGTGTACTCCGCCCCCTTGCCGCCGAGCGAGCCTTCGCTGTGCGTATGCGTGTCGACGGCGGCGGTGACGGTGGTGTCGCGTCCCGCTACCAGCGAGGCATTGCCCCCCGCTTCGATGGCCGAGCCGGTGAGCGTGGCATCGCGTCCGGCCACCGCCACCACATTGTTGCCAGCCTGCACCGAACTGCCCACGGTGACCGTGGTCTGGTCGTGGTAGTAGCTCTGGCCGCCGCGCGAGCTGGAATCCTGCGTGGTGCTAGTCGCTACGGTGCCAAGGTTCACGTCGCGGCCCGCGCCCAGCAGGGCATTGTTGCCCGCGCCGACCACGCCGCCGGCCATGTTGATGTCGCGACCGGCGAGCACGCCCACATTGTTGGTGGCGGTGATAGCCGCCACCGCGCCAATGCCTGTTGCACCGGCGCTGTGGCTGCCCATCGTGACCTGGTTTGAGATCGTCTGCGTCTCGTTGATCACGTCGCGGCCTGCCGATACCAGCGTATCGGTGCCGGTGATGCGCCCGCCCAGGTTGCGCACGTCCTGCTGGGCCTTGACCACAGTGGTGCCGGCGTTGCCGATTTGCCCCCGGTTCACGATGTTGTTGCCCACGACCTGCGTCGCCACATCGCCGACGACCCTGCCGCTGTTGGCGAGGTCGCCGGTGGCGTTCAGGTTCACCTGATTGCCGGTCACCAGCGCCCCGGTGTGCTGCAGGTCGACCGAGTTGGACTGCGCCAGGTACAGCTTGGGCACCAGCACAGTCTGGTGGCTGCCATCGGGCAGGGTCAGGTCCTGGCTCACCAGCCACACCATGTCGGTGGTGAGCTGAGCCATTTGGTCCTCGGACAGGCCGATGCCCGGCGCCAGGTTGAAGGCCTTGGCGTACATCAGGCCGCTGTCCATCAGTGCCTGGTACTCGGCCAACTGGTCGCTGTAGCCCACTAGGTAAGTGCGCCCGGTCAGCTGGGTCACCTGGTCGCGGATCAGTTTTTGCTCGTAGAAGCCGTCGCCCAGGCGCTTCTGCGTCATGGGCGGGTCCAGGCCAAGCTGGCCCAGCATGTAGTCGCTAGAGATGAACTTGGTGAACTGGGTAAAACGCGGGTCGGTGGCGATCAGGTAGGTGGCGCCCGGCGCGGTCTGATAGCGGTACAGCCCGTTGGTCGGCAGCGTCAGGTTCGGGATCCCGCCGCTGGCGGTGCCCAGCGTTTGCGGGGCCTTGCCCGCGCCTCCCGCCGCGCCGGCCACCTGCGTGCCGCTGGCGCCGCCACCAGACAGGTTGCCACCGCTGCCGGTGACGGTCTGACCCTCCCGATTCACCGTGGCCACGGTGATGGTCTGCGCCGTGGTCTGGACTGTCTGGTTGGCCGAGGCGACCGCTGGCAGCGCCATGACCGTGGTCGGTGCCTGCGGGTTGGTTGGATTCACCACCACCTGCGTATCGCTGTTTCCGCCCGTCTTTTGATGCCAATAGAAGGTCGAGGTATCGGTGGTGCTGACGGACGCCTGCAGCGCTGTGCCTATGTCCTGCACGCCGCCATCGGGCGCCACGCGGATCAGGTCGCCGCCGGCGGCCATGATCGAGGACTGATTCAGGATCGCGCCACCGGCGCTGTTGATGCGAATCGAGCCTCCCGCCTGCAGCTTGGCCGGGTCGGTGGCACTTACCAGTTGGTCGGTAGTGGTGGTGGTCGTGGTCGTGCGCGCGATCTCGCTGTAGTCGTGGCTGTCCGGGCCGAGGTCGTAGCGCATCCGCACCTGATCGGGACGGATCTGGGTAGCCGGGTCGTAGTCCGGCCAGAAGGTGATGGTGTAGGTGCTGCCGTTGTCGGTGATGGACTGGTAGTACTGGGTGGGGTTGCTGGTCAGGTTGCGTGCCAAAGACGTCGGCGGCGGGCAATCCGAACAGATCACCCGCGAACTCGCATCGAAGTACTCCTCCACCGGCGACTGGGCAAAGGCGAAGGTCTGCGTCGAGGCGTTGAGATTCGAAACCGTGGACTTGTCCACTGTCACCGTGACCGGCTGCATCAGCGCAAGGGTGCGGCTGGCGCTGACCGGCGCACTCTCGCCACTCCACCGCCAGCTAGGGAAGGTCACGCTTTCGTGAAAGTTCAGATCCGCGCCGGACATGCCCGCATTCCACATCGTCAGCGTCTGGCTAGCGCTGGTCACCGGCGTGCCGGGTGCCGTGACGATACTGGTGCGGGTGTTGCTGAACTGGTTGGCGGCGATGTCGATGTCGCGCTCGGCCTCGATGTTCGCCGAGCGGTTGATCAGCGTCGTGACCTGGTTGGCCAGCAGTCCGGTCAGCAGGTCGCGCGTGCCGTCGCGGGCGATCTGCATGTTGCCCGCGCTGTATAGCGTCGCGCCGTCCAGGTTGCGCACCGAGTTGGTGGCGTAGACGTTCAGATTTTGCACAGCGGCCATCAGCGCCGCCACGCCGGTGTTGGTGATGTCCGTGGCCTTGACCGTCACATTGTTGCCGATGACGGTGCCGGTGTTGTTCAGCGTCGGGCTGTTGGTCTGAACCGTGTCGCCCTCGATGCGCCCGGCGTTGTCGATCGACTCGGTGGCCGTCACCGTGGTGTCGGACGAATTGATCGTCGCGTCGGCGGCGTTCACGACCTTGGCAGCGGAAGCAGTCAAGACGCCCGCAGCGGCCAGCGTCGCGGTATTGGTAAGGGTGCCGGTGGCGGATACCCGCATGTCGCCATCTGCGCGCAGGCGGTTGGCCGCGTCGTTCGTGTAGTCGCCCGTCACATCCAGCGCCAGGTTGCGCCCGGCGATCATGTCACCGCTGCCCGACACCGCGCCTTGCACCGCGATGTCCTGGTTGGCCTTGATCGCGCCGTTGGCGTTGGTGAGGGACGCCACCTTTAGGCTGACATCGGTCCTGCCCAGCACCTGGCCACCGTCGTTGACGAAGGTGGCATTCTGGCTGTCCAGCGTCAGGCCATTGCCGCCGTAGAGCGTGCCCTGGCGGTTGTCGACCTAGTGCGTGATGTTCAGGTTCAGCCCGCCGCCCGCCGCCACGAACCCGCCCGCCGTGCCGTCACTGGTATTCGTCAGCGTCTGCGTGTTGAGGGTCACATCGCCATTGCCGCCGACCTGGCCCGCCGTATTGGTCAGCGCCGTGGTGCCCGTCACCGTGGTGGCGCCGTCGCCGGCATTGGCGATATCGCCGCGCGTGTTGTCGACGCTCGCTGCTGCCACGGTCGCCTGGCCGTGTTCGCCGTTGGCGGCAATGGTGCCGTCGACGTTGGTCAGCGCCCCGGCTGCCGTGGCTGACAGGTTCCCGCCGGATTGCGCCGAGCCCGCCGTGTTGTCCAAACCGCCGCCGCTGGTGACCGTGAGGCCGGTCTTGCCGTACAGCGCGCCTTGCCGGTTAAGCAGGTCACCGGTAGCCTGGATCGTTGCCAGGCGCTGCGCCGACATCACGCCCTGAGCATTATTCAGCGTGAAGGCTTGCGCCTGGAGATCGCCATTGGTCTGGATTGCGCCCTCGGCATTGCTGGCCGCGCCCTGGCTGGTGATGGCCAGCGCGCCCGAGCCGGCGTGCGAGATGCTGCCGCTGTCGTTGACCAGCGTGCCGGCCTGCACGGTCAGGTTCCGGCCGTTCGTCATGACCTCGCCGCCGGTGTTATCCAGCGTGCCGCCTGCGGCAATCGTCGCGTCCGTCTCGCCGTATTGGCGGATGGCACCACCCCGGTTGATCAGGTCGCCGGTGGTGCGAATCGCAAGCTGGTCGCCTTCGACACTGCCAGCGGTATTGTCCAGCGACTGCGCCGACAAGCTGGTGTTGGCCGCCGATACCGTGCCCTGGCGGTTGCTCATGGCGCCGGCCACCATGGTGGCGAGCGCGCCGCCCGCTGTCAGCCTGCCGGTGTCATTGTTGAGCGATGCGGCATTGATGTCCGCATCGACCGCGGCGCTGACCTGGCCGCTATTGGTCATCATCCCGGCGGCAAGCTGCACATCGCCGTTGCCGCCAATCACGCCGCCTTGGGCACCACTGGCGGTGGTGCCCAAGGCGTTGACCAGCGCACCGCTGACCTGGATCGACAGGCCCTCACCGTTCAGCGAGGTGATACGGCCGGCGGTGTTGTCCAGCGACACACCGCTGGCGTTCAGCGCGCCACCGGCCTGTACGACGCCCTGCATGTTGTTGATGGCGCCTGTTGTCTGAAGCTTGGTCGCACCCTGCGAGACGATCTGGCCAGTCTGATTCGACAGGCTTGCGGCGGTCAGAGTGGTAGCGGCTCCGCTGGACAGGTTGCCCCGGTCGTTGATCAGCGCGCCCGCAGCGGCGGCAACCAGCCCAGCGCCTGCGCTGGTGGTGGCGCCGGTCAGGTCCAGATCGCCAGTGCTGGCACCGAGGTTCAGGTTGCCGCCCGCCGAGGTCTGGCTGCCCGCCAGGTTGGTGCTGGTGGCCTGGATAGTGGCGTTGCCGCTGGCAATATTCCGGCCCGTGGCCGACACTACACCGGGCGTGGCGACCACAGCGAGGTCGGCAGGGCTCGCCGCCGTGCCATCGTCGTTCAAACCTGCCGCCAACGTGCCGGTGGAACTGACGGTGCAGCCATAGGCGTTGAGCCACTGCTGCGCGGCCAGCGTGCCGCTGTTGGATAGGGTGCCATCGGTGTTGATCGAGGCGGCGCCCTTCGCGTAGGTCGTGCCGCTGTTGTCGATGCCATCGCGCGCATAGGCGACGATGTTGCCGCTGGCATTGGTCTGGCCGGCCAGGATCAACTGGCCCTGCGCCGTCAGGGTCAGGTCGCCGGCCTGGGCCGCCTGCACGCCGCGCAAGGACACGCCGACGCCGTTCTCGGTCGAGGCGAGAATGATCTTGCTCGCATACATGCCTCCCAGCTGACCGACGTCAATCCCGAGTGCTGGAGCCGGGCCCGCCCCTGCAATTGGGATCGCCGCCAAAGTTTGTCGGTCCACTTGGTTGGCGCCCGCGATGACGTTCAACTGGTTCGCGTAGAGCGCCGCATTCGCCTGCACCGCGCGCGCGATCAGGTCCACCTGATCCACATTCGCCGCGTTCAGGCCATCCCCCTGCACGGTGATCTGGCCGCCGGTCACGCGGTAGGCGTCGAGGCTGCCGCTGCCACCAAAGACGGGTGACCCCGTCGAGAGGGTCGCGCGGGTTGTGTTGATGAAGCCGAGTCCATCCACCAGCAACCCGTTGGGGTTGGCCACCACGACCTCGGCGCCGGGGCCGGCCACCTCGATATAGCCGCGCAGCTGGCTCGGGCTCGCGGTTGGGCTGTTGACGTTGTTGATGATGATCCGGGCCGAGCCGCCAGGCAGCAGGTTCGGGTTGCCGTTCACATACCCTCCCTGCTGGGTGTTTGAGACGGCCGGCGAGTTGTTCAGGATCACGCCAGCCTTCGGTACATCGAATTGCGTGTAGCCGTTGGTCGATACCCCAGCGGCGGAGGGCCGGGTGATATTCACCTGCTGGATGCCGTTCGCGGTCTGCACCACCAGGGCCGGTTGGCGCCGGCGTTGGGGTCGGCGACCACTTGGGCGGTACTCGCCATCGGCACACCCAGTGCCATCCAGGCACCCAGCGTCAGCGCGGGTACTGCGAAGCGCGTCACTATCGTTCTCGCCGCCGGAATGCCGCTGCTGCCAAGCCATCCTTTGCCGCAGCCATTGGCACTCTCTTGCACGGGGACCAGCATCCCGCGCGCGGAATTGAAGACGATACGATAGAGATTCTTGTTCATGGATCGACGACTGGACAATCAGCTGACAGCGGCGGCAGAATGCGCCGGAAACGCAGATAACCCCAAGCGCCTGACGGCGCAAGGGGCCGTTCCGTACGGCTGCGGTCAGTGCGGCAGGCGCACGACGTAGACGCCAGCACCGGGGGCCGAGGCGGTCACCGTCACATTGGTGCCGTTGACCGTGCCGCTGCTGCCAGGCGCGGCGGCATAGGTCACGCCATTGGCGGTGCTCTGAGCGGTTTCAATCGTCGGTGCCGCGGTCAAGGTGCTTGCCGTGGTGAAAGTCAGCGTGAGCTGCGGATTGATGAGGCTCGCGTATGCGCCATCGGTCTTCAGTTCGTAGACATGGTCGGCGCTGACCCCGGCGGGTACGGGATTCGGCTTGCCCAGGCAAATGGTCACGTTCGTGAGCCCGGTTGCCGGCGTCTTGACGGTCAAGTTGGCGACATTGTCGTCCGTGACGATCGACATGGAGGCATTGGGCACCGAGCTGTTCGCTAGTGTCAGCTTGCGATAGCTGTCCGGGCACGAGAAGGCGGCCGGTGCTGGGGTGGGAGCCGGCGTTGAAGCGCCCCCGTTTGCGCCAGTGTTGCTTTGTGGCGTGCTGGAGCCGCTGTTGTCATCGCCGCCACCACCGCAAGCGGTGAGCAGCACTGCTGTGGAAACGATACCTGCCAGGACTGCGAGCTTATTCATTCTTCTTGCCTCTGGTTCACTGATAATCGTTGCCCCAACTGCCGAAAAAACCAGAACCGCATGGACAAGCGGTTCGGGAAGGCAATTGCGGACCGCATGTGGTCCACTCAGGTGGTGCACTGTGAGCCACAATGTCAGAGGGGAGGCTAGGGGCGCACAACTACGGAAACCATCGGATAATTCCGAAAATGACTCGGATTTTCATTTGTTTGCAATCGATGGAAAGAGCGCGAGCGGGGCCGCGATAGCGAAGACAACGCTATCTGGAATATGGAAGGAAGAACATAAGCGAAAGCTTGACGGGGCCTGCGGCGCGGTCAAGGCATTAATGCGCCGGGCACTCATAGAGGTAGGTCAGCACATCCCAGTATTCGAGGCTGACTTCTCGGGGTGGCAACAAAAAACCCGCCACGCGGGCGGGTCGGTCAATGCGGTCGTGCGTGAATCAGGCGGCGACCGCGCGCCGCAGCGGCAGCACTACCGCCCGACGGTGTCGCGCGACACGCGCCCGCGCAGAAGGCATCCCACGCGGCCATCAGGAGCCGCCCAGGAGGGCGGAACAGGCGGTTCAACCAGCGACAACATCTCACCAGCACCACAAATCCGCGAGCAACCCCAAAAAGCAACAAGGCCGGCATCTCGCCGACCCCATCGCACAAATTAGCAGATCCCCCTCAATCCGCCTGAATCCCCGCCTTCTTCACCACCCCGCCCCACAGCGCAAGCTCCCGCTGGATGCGATCGCCCAGCTGCTTCGGCGTGCTGACATTAACGTCATACCCACCCGCGGCCATGCGCTGCCGATAAGCCGGATCGTCGCCAATCGCCTTCTGCGCCTTGACCAGCTTGTCCACCACATCCGCCGGCAGCTTCTGCGGTCCGACCAGCGCATACCACCCGGTCAGGTCATAGTCCTTCTGCCCGGACTCGATCATGGTCGGCACCGTGGGCAGCGCGGGATTGCGCGTCTTCGACGTGACCGCCAGCGCGCGCACCTTGCCGCCGTTGATGTGGCCGATGGCGGTGCCGGTGATATCGAACATGAAGGTCACCTTGCCGCTCATCACATCCGCCATCGCCGGCGAGTTGCCCTTGTACGGCACGTGCAGCATCTTCACGCCATTCATCTGCGCCAGCAGTTCCGCCGACAGGTGGTTCGAAGCGCCCACGCCAGCCGAGCCGAACGAGACGTCCTGTGGGTGCTTGCGCGCGTAGTCGACCAGTTCGCCGACGTTCTTGGCCGGGAAGTCCTTGTTGACCAGCAGCACGTTGGTGTAGTCGGTGATCAGGCCGATGTAGGTGTAGTCCTTGACTGGGTTGAAGTTGACCGAACGCTGGATCAGCGGGGTCATGGTCATGGTGGGACTCGCGACGAAGTACAGCGTGTAGCCGTCCGGCGTTGCCTTGGCGGTCATGTCCGCGGCGATCGCGCCGCTGGCGCCGGCGCGGTTGTCCACCACCACCGGCTGCTTGAGCACGCGGCCCAGTTGCTCGGCGTAGATGCGCGCGGCGGTGTCGACCGGGCCGCCGGGGGCATAGCCCACCAGCAGCTTGACCGGCCGCGACGGGTAGGCGTCCGTCGCCCAGGCCGCGCCCTGCAGCAGCAGGGTCGTAGTCAGGGCCGCCAGTGTGGTCCAGGATTTCATTGTTGTCTCCTCCAGGTAGGGCTGAAATGCCCGGGCCGGCATATCACGCCAGCCCGGTAAAGGGATTCGGGGATTCGGGGATTCGGGTTCAGTCCAGCAGCGCGCGCAGCGGCTGCTTGAGCAGCTTGCCGCTGGCAGTCGTGGGAATGACGTCTACGGTGCGGATTTCCGCCGGGCGCTTGTAGGGGGCCAGGCTTTCGCGCAAATAGGCATCGAGCGCCTTGGGATCGACGCTGGCTCCCTCCTGCGTCTCGATAAAGGCCACCACTTCCTCGTTGCCGTCGCTGGCGGGGCGTCCCACCACCGCCGACTGGCGCACGCCGGGAAAGGCGTTGATCACCGACTCGACTTCAATGGGATAGACGTTGAAGCCCGAGCGGATGATCAGGTCCTTGGAGCGACCCGAGATGTAGAGCGCCCCGTCGGCATCCAGGTAGCCCAGGTCGCCCGTATTGAGCCAGCCACCGGGCAGCAGCGCCTCGGCGGTCTGCTCGGGGTTGCGGTAGTAGCCAAGCATCACGCCCGGGCCACGCACGCGGATCTGGCCGCGCTCGCCTGCCGGCAGCGGCGCGCCGGCATCGTCGGTGATCTCGATCTCGACGCCTTCGACGATATGTCCGGCCGAGCAGTCTGCGCGCGGCGCCTCCATGCGCGTGATGAAGAGCGAACCGGCGTATTCCGTGATGCCGTAGCCGTGGTGCAGCGGCTGGCCGAACAGCGTCTCGACGTCGCGCTTGAGCGTGGGATCGAGCGGCGCGCCACCGGTGTACAGGTAGCGCAGGCGCGGATACTTGCCCGGGCCGGCACCGTGCGCCGCCGCAACCGCCAGGATGCGCGTGAACATGGTCGGCACGCCCTGCAGGATGGTGACACCGGGCGACGCCAGCGCTTCGAACACGTCGTTGCCGTCGAAGCGCGGGCGCATGAACAGGCTGGCGCCGGCGTACAGCGTGGCCATCAGCACGGTGGCGATGCCGAAGATATGCGACATCGGCAGTGCCCCGTAGGCCACGTCCGCCTGCCCCATGTCGCGCGAGGTGGCGGAGATGCGGGCGAAGTGCGTCAGGCCGACGTGCGGCACCATCACGCCCTTGGGCGCGCCGGTGGTGCCGGAGGTATAGATCAGCGTGGCAACCTGGCGCGCCTGTGCGCTGGCCACGCGTTCCGGCGCGCTGGCAGCGCGCAGTGCGAGCACGCCGTCGGCAAAGACGGGGCAGCCGCTGGCTTGCGCGCCGAGCCGCGCACCGTGCGCGGCGGCCACGTCGGACACATGGCCGGTAAACAGCACCAGCGCTGGCTGGGCGTGGTCCCGGATATTGTCGATCTCGCGCGCGGACAGGCGCGCGTTCACCTGGATCGGCCACGCATGCAGCAGGCTGCTGGCGAACAGCGTGACCACCATCTCGTTGCAGTTCTCGCCGACCACCATGACCCGGTCGCCCTCGCCCACGCCCTGCGCCGCCAGCCAGTCGCGCGCCGCTTCGATGCGCTGCCACAGTTCGCCATAGGTGATCACGGTGCCGCCCTCGAACAGGCAGGGGGCGGCGGGCGTCTGCGCGGCCCAGTGGCGGGGGATGTCGTGGATATATTCGGGGCGGAAGGAAGACATGCGGCTGGCTCGTTCGGGATACGGCTGGAGTACGGCTGGTTAGCGATGCTTGCCGGCAAATGCGCGGGAATGCACCCCGGTGCACTTGAACAGGCCGCGCCAGTTTGCGCCAAGGCCGGCCGCCGCGGTATTTGGAATTTGCTAAGGCCGTGTTCGTCCCCGCCACCACCCGGCTCAGGTGGTTCCGCCGGCACGAAGGGCGACTTTATGATTGAGAAAGCAATGGAGGACGCCCGCGCCCTACAATCGGCCGGCACACCTAGGGCTGCAACCGGTTGCTTGCCGGCAACGGGCCGCCCGCGTAACAAGGGGACATTCAGATGGATTTGCGTTTCACCGCCGAGGAACAGGCCTTCCGCGAGGAAGTCCGCGCTTTCGTGCAGGCCAACTTGCCGGAAGACATCCGCAACAAGGTGCTCAACCACCAGCGCGTGGAAAAGGACGACTACGTCCGCTGGCACCGCATCCTGCAGGCCCACGGCTGGGGCGCCCCCACCTGGCCCACGCAATGGGGCGGCACCGGCTGGACCGCGCTGCAGCGCCTGATCTTTGAAATCGAGACCTTCCGCGCCGGCGCGCCGCGCCTGCTGCCGTTCGGCCTGACCATGATCGGCCCGGTGCTGATGAAATATGCCAGCCCCGAGATGCAGCAGCGCTTCCTGCCGCGCATCCCGGGCGTGGAAGATTTCTGGTGCCAGGGCTACTCCGAGCCGGGCTCGGGCTCCGACCTGGCCTCGCTGAAGACCCGCGCCGTGCGCCGCGGCGACAAGTACATCGTCAATGGCCAGAAGACCTGGACCACGATGGCGCACTTCGCCGACTGGATCTTCTGCCTGGTACGCACCGATCCCGATGCCAAGGCGCAGGAAGGCATCTCGATGCTGCTGATCGACATGAAGTCGCCCGGCGTGACGGTGCGCCCGATCAAGACGCTCGACGGCGGCCACGACGTCAACGAGACCTGGTTCGAAGACGTGGAAGTGCCGGTCGAGAACCTGGTCGGCGAAGAGAACCGCGCCTGGACCTACGCCAAGTACCTGCTCGGCCATGAGCGCACCGGCATCGCCGGCATCGGCCACTGCCACCGCGAACTGCGCCAGCTCAAGCACTACGCCAGCCAGGCCACCGACGGCGCCGGCCGCCCGCTGATCGAGGACGTGCGCATGCGCGACAAGATCGCGCGCGTGGAGATGGACATCATGGCGCTGGAAATGCTGCTGCTGCGCGTGGCCACGCAGGCCGCCGGCACGCCGGGGCCGGAAGCGTCGATCGTCAAGATCCGCGGCTCGGAAGTGCAGCAGGACCTGGGCATGCTGATGATGGAAGTGGCCGGCCCCAACGCCTGGCCATATTCGCCGGACTGGCTCGAGCCCGGCGCCACGCAGCCGGTGTCCGGCCCCGAGTGGGCCGCCCCCGCGGCCTCCACGTACTACGACATGCGCAAGACCTCGATCTACGGCGGCGCGACCGAAGTGCAGAAGAACATCATCTCCAAGATGATCCTGGGTTTCTGAAGGGATAGCTGACATGGACTTCACCTACAGCGAAGAGCAACAGATGCTGGCGGACAGCCTGCGTCGCTTCATCGATACCGAATACACCTTCGAGGCCCGCCGCAAGAGCGCGCGCCAGGGCGAGAGCCTGGATCGCGGCGTGTGGAACAAGCTGGCCGAGATGGGCGTGCTGGGCCTGACCGTGCCGGCAGATTTCGGCGGCTTCGGCGAAGGCCCCGCCAGCCAGCTGGTGGTGCAGCGCGAACTGGGCCGCGGCCTGGTGCTGGAGCCGGTCACGCCCAGCGGCGTGATGGCCGCCGCCGTCCTCAACGCCTACGGCAGCGACGCGCAGAAACAGGAATGGCTGCCCACGATCGCCTCGGGCGAACGCATCGTCACGCTGGCCTACGTGGAGCCGACCACGCGCTACCGCCCGGAATCGGCCCGCGCCAGCGCCGAGCGCAGCGGCGATGGCTACGTGATCAGCGGCACCAAGAGCGTGGTCTGGCATGGCGCCGCCGCCGACGCCTACCTGCTGACCGCACGTGTATCCGGCAGCAACGAGATCGCACTGTTCCTGGTGCCGCGCGACAGCAAGGGCCTCGCCGTGACCGCCTATCCCACCATCGACGGCCTGCGCGCCGCCGACCTGTCGCTGCAGAACGTCGCGGTGCCGGCCAGCGCACTGGTGGGCCAGGCCGCCGACGGCATGGCAGCGCTGGGCGTCGGCCTGGAGCACGGCATCGCGGCGCTGTGCGCCGAGGGTGCGGGCGCCATGGAAAAGCTGATCCAGATCACCGGCGAATACCTGGGCACGCGCCAGCAGTTCGGCAAGCCGCTGGCCAGCTTCCAGGCACTGCAGCACCGCATGGCCGACATGCTGGTGCAGAAGGAACTGGCGCTGTCGATGGCCTACGTGGCGGCGCAGGCGCTGGATGAAACCGATCCTGCCGCGCGCCGCCGCATGCTGTCGGCCGCCAAGGTGACGGTTGCGCGCGCCGGGCGCTTTGTCGGCCAGCAGGCGGTGCAGCTGCACGGCGGCATGGGCATGACCGACGAGCTGTCGGTGGGCGACTACTTCAAGCGCCTGACCATGCTGGACCAGCTGCTGGGCGACAGTGACTACCACCTGCAGCGCTTCGGCGAAGTGATGGAAGCCTGATCCTGACGAAGGCCGCTTACAAAGCCAAGCCTGCGATTGTTGTCTCCCCTCTTCCGCATGCGGGAGAGGGGGGCAAACCGGCGACATAGATAATCGGTCAGAAGGCTGAAGACCGGGCACTTGCCCGGCCGTTTTTCTTTTCTCCGCCCAGCTTTCTCCATCTCCCTCGTTGCTTGCCGGCACTGCACTTCCTCCTCGCTCCGGACGCTAGGGAAATCCACTAGTCCGTTCCAACGATTCCCGGCCAGTGCGCCATCACTACCCTGTGACCACAGGCACAGGCGTCGCCGGCCATTCCCTAAAAGGAGCGAGACTGCAATGACATCCACTACACATCGACTGCTGCGCGGCAGCCTGCTGGTGACCAGCATGGCACTGGCCGCGGCATCGTGGGCGAAGGTCACCCCCGAAGACCTCAAGCAGCTTGACGGCAACCTGACGCCGATGGGCGCGGAGCGGGCCGCCAGCAAGGATGGCGATGTGCCCGCATGGTCCGGCAAGTGGCTGGGCACGCCGCCAAACGTCAAATACCAGCGCGGCGAACGCTATCCCGATCCGTACGCCGACGAAAAACCGCTGTTCGTCATCACCGCGCAGAACGTGGCGCAGTATGCCGAACGCCTGACCGACGGCCAGAAGGCACTGTTCAAGAAGTACCCCGATACCTTCAAGATGCCGGTGTATCCGAGCCATCGCGACTTCCGCTACGAAGACGCGGTCTACAAGGATATCCGCACCTTCGCCACCACCGTCAAGATGACGGGCGATGCCAACGGCCTGAAGGACGCCGGGCCGCAGGTGCCCTACCCGATGCCGAAGACGGCCATGGAACTGCTGTGGAACCAGCGCTTCTCGTCAGCCGTAGGCACCGAAAAGGCGCAGTATGACCAGGCGGTGGTCTATCCCAACGGCTCGATCGCATGGGGCCGCGTGTCGTACAGCATCCTGTCGCCGCGCAATAACGGCAAGTTCGATCCGCACAACGCGCTCAACGAGCGCTCCTTCTTCCGCACGGCGACCGACCTGCCGCTGCGTGACCGTGGCCAGGTGATCGTGGGTTATGCCGTGTGGGACCAGGAAGGCTCGGACACCAACCGCACCTGGATCTACAACCCGGGCACGCGGCGCGTGCGCCAGGCGCCGGAATTCGGCTTCGACCAGCCGCAGGGCCCCGGCGGCTTCCGCACCGTCGATGACGATCGCCTCTTCAATGGCTCCGGCGAACGCTACAACTGGAAGATCGTCGGCAAGAAGGAGATCTATGTCCCGTACCACAACTACAAGCTGCTGAGCACGTCGATCAAGTACAAGGACCTGCTGGCCAACGGCCACGCCAGCCCTGATGTCATGCGCTATGAGCTGCATCGCGTATGGATCCTGGAAGCAACGCTCAAGTCAGGCTTCCGTCACCAGTATGCGAAGCGCGTGCTGTATCTCGACGAAGACACCTGGCAAGCGCTCGCCGCCGACAACTACGATGGCCGCGGCCAGCTGTGGCGCACCAACCTGCAGGCCTCGGTCTACGCCTACGATGCGCGTCGCTATCATCCGACGGCGGTGTTCTACCATGACCTGATTTCCGGTGCTTACTTCGCGGACCGACTGACCAACGAAGGCCCGATGTTCCAGCTGAACAACAGCCCCGAGTTCACCGAAGCGTTCTTCTCCCCGGACGCCGCGCGCGGGTCTGGTACCTGATCGCATCGCTAATGCCAGCCGGGTGCGCAATCGTTGTGCCCGGCGCCGTCCCAAAGGGCCCACGGGCCCTTCCGTGCTTTTCCGCCGCGCCTCAGGGGCGCACCCACCCGCCGCATCACCTCACTCTCTCCCGCCATTCTCGCTGCATCGTTGCCCGCACCGTTCCATTCGATGTCAAAGCCCGGCAGCTCCGACTGGCCAGGGCAGACATGTGCTGCGGGCTGGTCCGCTCGGGCAAGCCTACGCCGCCTCCTCATCGCCGTTGTGACAGGATCGTGGTGGTGGCATCGCCACGCCGGGCGTGGATGAACCAAACGAAAACAGATATTTCTGTCCCGCTTTGAGAATCTACTGACCGCATTTCTGTGCGTTGTTGTACAGGATGAATCTCAGAAAGGCATGACAAACAGCTTTCCGCCTTCGATGCGACCGGGAGAATACCTCATGAAGCCATCCAGAAAATGTATGCTCACGCCAGGAATAAATCCATCCAACTTACAATCCAACAAATTACTGGAACAAGCACATCATTATTTATCATTTTTTCCAGATGAGGCCAATCGCATTGCCCCACTGATGTCCCAAATCACGGCTGTGAAATTATACAGCCGCAAAACGCTTCCAGGTCATGTAACGCATTGCATTACACACAAGTTGTGACGACGGGGTTGTAA
>NZ_AUFE01000019.1 GCF_000426345.1 Cupriavidus phytohabitans
GGCGACCGCGCAGGTGCCCAAGTTCACGGTGATCATCGGCGGCTCGTTCGGGGCCGGCAACTATGGCATGTGCGGCCGTGCGTATTCGCCGCGCTTCCTGTGGATGTGGCCGAACGCGCGCATCTCGGTGATGGGCGGCGAGCAGGCCGCGAGCGTGCTGGCGACGGTGCGCCGCGATGGCATCGAGGCCAGGGGCGGCAAGTGGAGCGCGGAGGAAGAGGATGCCTTCAAGCAGCCGATCCGCGACCAGTACGAGCACCAGGGCCACCCGTACTACGCCAGCGCGCGGCTGTGGGACGACGGCGTGATCGATCCCGCGCAGACGCGCACGGTGCTGGGGCTGGGCCTGTCGGCCAGCCTGAACGCGCCGATCGAGGATATGAAGTTCGGCGTGTTCCGCATGTAACGCCGTCACGGCATCGGCTCTATCTTCTTCATCGCTTTGTCTGGTTTCATCGGCTTCATCGGTTTTTTGGGCTTCCACTTCCATGCGTTGCGTGACCCGTCTGCTTTCCTGCCTTGCCACGGTGCTCGCCTTGCTGCCGGCCTTGCCGGCGCCGGCGCAGACGGGGGCCGGCGCCGGGCAGGCCGCGCCGCGCATGCGCTTTACCGAGCAGGTGGTGATGCTGCCCAAGGCCGCGATCCCGTCGCGCATCGACCTGGAAGCCACGGTGTTCAAGCCGCCGGGAGAAGGGCCGTTTCCGCTGGTGGTGATCAACCACGGCAAGGCGCCTGGCCGCCCTTTCACGCAGGGGCGCGCACGTTTCGCGGCGCAGAGCGCCGAGTTCCTGCGCCGCGGCTACGTGGTGGTGCTGCCGATGCGGCAGGGCTTCGCGCGCTCGGGCGGCGCCTACGTGGGCGGCAGCTGCGACATCGAGTCCAACGGCATGATGCAGGCCGACGACGTGGTCGCCACGCTCGACTACATGGCCACGCTCCCCTATATCGACATGGAGCGCATCGTGGTGATCGGGCAATCGCAAGGCGGGCTGACCACCATGGCCTTCAGCACCATCGGCTATCCCGGCGTGCGCGGCGTGGTCAACTTTGCCGGCGGGCTGCGCAACCTGAACTGCGCGGACTGGGAAGGCCGGCTGGTCGACGCCTTCGCCAGCTACGGCAGCGCGGCGCGCTACCCGTCGCTATGGGTGTACGGCGACAACGACAGCTACTGGCCGGTGCCATTGCCCGGCCGCATGTTCAACGCATACAAGGCGCAGGCCAAAGGCGAAGCGGCCAATGCGCGGCTGTTCGACGTGGGCGAGTTCGCCAACGACTCGCACCGGCTGTTCAGCGCGCGCGAAGGCATCCCGTTGTGGCTGCCCGAGGTCGCCGCCTTCTTCCACTCGCTCGGCCTGCCGTTCGAGACCGGCTCCTGAGCCGCACCCGCTAACCATTCAGACATCCGCCAACGGAGCGAACCATGGAATTCACCACCCTCACCGTCAATATCGCCAACCACGTCGCCACCGTGACGCTGAACCGGCCAGACGTGCGCAATGCCTTCAACGAGACCGTGATCGCGGAAGTCACCGGCGCCTTCCGCGCACTCGGCGACATGGACGAGGTGCGCGCCATCGTGCTGGCCGGCAACGGGCCGGCCTTCTGTGCGGGCGCCGACCTGAACTGGATGAAGAAGATGGCCGGCTACTCCGACGACCAGAACCGGGCAGACGCGCTGACGCTGGCGCAGATGCTGTATACGGTGTGGTCGTGCCCGCGCCCGGTGATTGCGCGCATCCAGGGCGACACCTACGCCGGCGGCATGGGGCTGGTCGCCGCGTGCGACATCGCGGTGGCCGCCGAGCACGCGCATTTCTGCCTGTCCGAGGCGCGGCTGGGGCTGCTTCCCGCCACCATCAGCCCCTACGTGATCCGCGCCATGGGCGAGCAGGCGGCGCGCCGTTACTTCATCACCGCGGAGCGTTTCGATTCGGCCGAGGCGCTGCGGCTGGGCTTCGTGCATGCGGTGGTGCCGGCCGAGGCGCTCGACGCCAAGGTGGCCGAGCTGGCGACCGCGCTGGTCGGCAACAGCCCCAATGCCGTGCGCGAGAGCAAGCGGCTGGTGCAGGATATTGCGGGGCAGGTGATCGATGACGACCTGCTGGCGGATACGGCGGATCGGATTGCGAAGATCCGGGCGTCGGAGGAAGGGAAGGAAGGGGTGAGGTCGTTCCTGGAAAAGCGGACGCCGTCGTGGCGGCCGGCCTGAGGGGGGCGATGATTTGGATGCCTTGCCTGCGGCTGGTATCTGGTAGTGCTTGATATGCCTGGTTCCGCCCTCCTGGGCGGGTCACTTTTTGTCCGAGCGACGAAAAGTAACCAAAAAGCGCGTTACTGCCCTGGGCGGGCGGCCACTCTTATCGTAGTGTGCGGGGGCTTTCGTACGGGGCTGCGCTTCCTCACATAGCAGGGCTGCCTGCCGCCGTGGTGCGCCATGGTGGCCCGGGATTGACGCAGTTTTCGGACCAGCCCCGAGCTGTGGATAGTCCCTGCTGCTGACGTCAACGTAGGGACGCCTACGGCTGCGCTGCGCGCCGTCAGCATCGCAGGTCATGTGCTCGGGCATGGAACGCATCGCTGCGCTCGCTTAGCGCTATCGCTGGCGAACCCTCCAACGGCTTCTCCCACGCTTGTTTGCTCCCCTCTCCCGCTCGCGGGAGAGGGGCCGGGGGAGAGGGCCGGAGCGTCAACGGAGCCAGGCCTCAAAAAAACCTCCATCCATTTTGCGTGGAGATCGCGGCACGCAACTCCCAAGTTCCATGCTTCACCCCTATAAAATCGTCGAAATCACGCGAACCGGCGCCCAAAACAAAAAAATCGCCTTCATTGCCAATCCCGCGCGGACGTTCCTAACATGACCCTCCCAACCGTCAGCCGCGTTGCAGCAATGCGCACGCAGACGGTCAACAAAGGAGGGCTACCTTGGATCACCTGTCCCTTTCCCCAGGCGGCGAGCAGTCGCTGGGCCAGCGCAGCCGCAATGCGGTCTGGCACCCCTGCACCCGCCTGCGCCCCGATGACGACGCCCTGCCGCTGGCGATTGTGCGCGGCGAAGGCCCGTGGCTGTTCGATGCCGACGGCCGCCGCTATTTCGACGCCACCAGTTCGTGGTGGGTCAACCTGTTCGGCCATGCCAACCCGCGCATCAACGCCGCGCTGGCGGGCCAGCTGGAGACGCTCGGGCATGTGATGCTCGCCGGCTGCACCCACGCCCCCGCGGTCGAACTGGCCGAGCGCCTGTCCGCGCTGAGCGGCGGCGCGCTCGGCAATGTGTTCTACGCCTCGGATGGCGCCTCGGCGGTCGAGATCGCGCTGAAGATGAGCTTCCACTACTGGCGCAACACCGGGCTGCCTGCCAAGCGCGAGTTCGTCTGCCTGCGCAACGGCTACCACGGCGAGACCGTTGGCGCACTGGCGGTGACCGACGTGGAAATCTTCCGCGACGCCTACGACCCGCTGATCCGCCGCGCGCATGTGGTGATGTCGCCCGACGCGCGCCAGGCCGTGGGCGGCGAGTCGGCCGCCGACGTGGCCGCGCGCGCGCTGGCGGAGCTGGAAACGCTGCTGCGCGAGCGCGCCGGCCAGATTGCCGCGCTGATCGTCGAGCCGCTGGTGCAGGGCGCCGCCGGCATGGCGATGCATGACCCGTCTTATCTCGACGGCGCGCGCGCGTTGTGCGATCGCTACCGGGTGCACCTGATCGCCGACGAGATCGCGGTCGGCTGCGGACGCACCGGCACCTTCTTCGCATGGGAGCAGTCGCGGCGCACCGAGGCTGCGCTGCCCGCGCATGCGTGGCCCGATTTCCTGTGCCTGTCCAAGGGCATCAGCGGCGGCTACCTGCCGCTGTCGCTGGTGCTGTCGCGCCCGGAAATCCAGCGTGCCTTCATCGCCGACGAACTGGCGCGCAGCTTCCTGCATTCGCACTCGTACACCGGCAACCCGCTGGCCTGCCGCGCCGCGCTGGCCACGCTCGACCTGTTCGAGCAGGACAATGTGATCGAACAGAACCGCGAACGCGCCCGCTGGCTGGCCGAAGCGATGGCGCCGCTGGCTGCCGACGCGCGCCTGCAGCACGTGCGCCAGCGCGGGCTGATCTGGGCCGCCGACGTGCGCGACGATGTGGCAAGCGCCGATTTCTCCGCGCGCTTCCACCATGCCGCGCGGGCACGCGAACTGCTGGTTCGCCCGATCGGCAATACGTTGTATGTGCTGCCGCCCTATGTCTTCGATGCCGCCCAGGCGCACTGGCTGGGCCAGCAACTACTGGCCACGCTCGACGATGTCACCACCACCAGCGCGGAGGTCCGCCATGCTGCTTGAACAACTGAAACAGGCCGCCGCGCAGCGCCAGCAACTGGCCCTGACGCGCCGCCGCCGCATCGCCCACACCGCGTGCGCGCCGCATCAGGTGGTGGGCGTCGTCGACGTGCAACCCCAATCGCTGCTGACGTTCTGCAGCAACGATTACCTCGGACTGGCCAACCATCCGCAGGTGATCGCCGCGCTGGCGGAAGGCGCGCACCGCTACGGTGCCGGCAGCGGCGCGTCACACCTGGTCAGCGGCCACTCGCTCGCGCATGCGCAGCTGGAGGAAGAGTTGGCACGCTGGTTCGCGCCGCATATCCCGCACGCGCAGACGCTGTACTTCTGCACCGGCTACATGGCCAACATGGCGGTGCTGACCGCGTTGGGCACGGCCGGCGCGACGCTGTTCTGCGAATCGCTCAACCACGCCTCGCTCATCGACGGCGCACGGCTGGCACGCGCCGACGTGCAGCGCTATCCGCATTGCGACACCGCCGCGCTGGAAGCGCTGCTGGCGGCGAGCACCAGCGAGCGCAAGCTGATCGTCACCGACAGCGTGTTCAGCATGGACGGCAACGTCGCGCCGCTGCGCCGGCTGCTGGAGCTGGCCGAGCGCTACGACGCGTGGATCATCGTCGACGACGCGCATGGCTTCGGCGTGCTGGGTGAGCAGGGCCACGGCGTGCTGGAAGCGCTGGGGCTGTCGTCCGAGCGCTTTGTCTATATCGGTACGCTGGGCAAGGCCGCCGGCGTGGCGGGCGCGTTCGTCGCCGCGCATGAGACCGTGATCGAGCATCTGGTCAACACCGCGCGGCCGTATATCTACACCACGGCCGCGCCGCCTGCGGTGGCGCATGCATTGCTGGCGAGCCTGGCGATCATCGAAGGCGAGGAAGGCCGGCAACGCCGTGCGCAACTGATGCGCTGCATTGCATTGCTGCGCGAAGGCCTGGCACGGCTGGCCGCCAGCGCCGGCTGGTCGCTGGGCGAGAGCCAGACCGCGATCCAGCCGCTGATCATTGGCGACAACGCGGCGTCGCTGGCGCTGTCGGCGGCGCTGGAGGCCGGCGGCATCCGCGTCGGCGCGATCCGGCCGCCGACCGTGCCGGAGGGCACGGCGCGGCTGCGCATCACGCTGTGCGCCGCGCACGACGAAGCCGACGTGCGCCGCCTGCTCGACGCCCTGTCCGGGGCGATGCCGCGCAAGGAGGCTGCATGATTGCGCCGCGCAATTTCGCGTGCTTTGTGACCGGCACCGATACCGGCGTCGGCAAGACCCACGCCAGCGCCACGCTGCTGCATGCGCTCCACGGCGCCGGCTACCGCACCGCGGGCATGAAGCCGGTCGCCAGCGGCAGCGAATGGCGCGACGGCCACTGGCACAACGACGACGTGGCCCAGCTGCGCGCCGCCAGTTCGGTGACGGTGCCGCTCGGCCATACCTGCCCGTTCCTGCTGCGCACGCCGTGCTCGCCGCACCTGGCGGCGGCGCACGAAGGGGTGCGCATCACGCGCGCGCCGATCCGCGAAGCGTTCGACGCGCTGCGCCGCCAGGCCGATGCCGTGGTGGTGGAGGGCGTGGGCGGGTTCCACGTTCCGCTCGACGCCGGCGCCGTGCGCTGGAGCACCGCCGACCTGGCCGTGATGCTGGGCCTGCCGGTGGTGATGGTGGTCGGCATCCGCCTGGGGTGCCTCAACCACGCGGTGCTGACCGCCGAAGCGGTCCGCGCGCGCGGCCTGGTGCTGGCCGGCTGGATCGCCAACCGGGTCGACCCCGACATGCTGCTCGCCGACGAGAACATCGCCACGCTGCATGCATCGCTGGACGCGCCGTGCCTGGGCGAGCTGCCCTGGCAACTCGACCCCGCCGCCGCCGCTACGCGCCTAGACCTCGCGCCGCTGTTTGCCGCCACCGCCAAATCCCGGGCCGAGGCCGCCAGCCTCGCTGCCTGAACCAGAATCCGACTGAAAACAACATGACCCAAGCCCACACCGTTACCACCATCTCCGCCGAATCGCTGCGCCAGACCGCCCGCCAGCACGCATTGCCCGACGACGCCAAATGGCGCGTCGACGACGTCGCCGCACTGTTCGCGCTGCCGTTCAACGACCTGCTGTTCCGCGCCCAGCAGGTGCATCGCGAGAACTTCGACGCCAACACCGTGCAGCTGTCGACGCTGCTGTCGATCAAGACCGGCGGCTGCGAGGAGGACTGCGGCTATTGCCCGCAAAGCGCGCACCACGACGCCGGCGTCAAGGCCGAGAAGCTGATGGCGCTGGACGAGGTGCTCGACGCCGCGCGCGCCGCCAAGGCCAACGGTGCCACGCGCTTCTGCATGGGCGCCGCCTGGCGCAGCCCCAAGGACCGCCACCTCGAGCCCGTGATGGACATGGTGCGCGAGGTCAAGGCGATGGGCCTGGAGACCTGCGTCACGCTGGGCATGCTCAAGGCGGAGCAGGCGCGGCAGCTCAAGGAAGCCGGGCTGGACTACTACAACCACAACCTGGATACCTCGCCCGAGTTCTACGGCAAGATCATCACCACGCGCACCTACCAGGACCGGCTCGACACCATCGGCCACGTGCGCGACGCCGGCATCAACGTCTGCTGCGGCGGCATCGTCGGCATGGGCGAATCGCGCGAGGCCCGCGCCGGCCTGATCGCCCAGCTGGCCAATATGGACCCGTACCCGGAGTCGGTGCCCATCAACAACCTGGTCCAGGTCGAAGGCACGCCACTGGCCGGCACCGAGGCGCTGGACCCGTTCGAGTTCGTCCGCACCATTGCCGTGGCCCGCATCACCATGCCCGGGGCGATGGTGCGCCTGTCCGCCGGCCGCGAGGCCATGGATGAGGCCTTGCAGGCGCTGTGCTTCATGGCCGGCGCCAATTCGATCTTCTACGGCGAAAAGCTGCTGACCACCGGCAACCCGCAAGCCGACCGCGATCGCGCCCTGCTGGCCCGCCTGGACATCCGCGCGGAGGGTTACGCGGGGTAATCACGCGGAATAGTCACGCGGCATGGTTGCGCGAGATAGCGACGCGGAATTAACCCATTGGACACCTCCCCGCCGTAAGATGCCGATAACGGCATAACAAGGAGGGAGCCATGTTCAGCAAGATCCTGATCGCCAACCGCGGCGAGATCGCCTGCCGTGTCGCCGCCACCTGCCGCCGGCTCGGCATCCGCACCGTCGCGGTGTACTCGGATGCCGACGCCGATGCGCGCCACGTCGCCTTCTGCGACGAAGCCGTCCATATCGGCGGCGCCGCCGCGCGCGACAGCTACCTGCGCGCCGATCACATCATTGAAATGGCGAAGGAAACCGGCGCCCAGGCGATCCACCCGGGCTACGGCTTCCTGTCGGAAAACGAAGCCTTCGCCGAGGCCTGCGCCGCCGCGGGGCTGGTCTTCATCGGCCCGCCGGCTTCCGCCATCTACGCGATGGGTAGCAAGAGCGCGGCCAAGCAGTTGATGGAGCGCGCTGCCGTACCGCTGGTGCCGGGCTACCACGGCGAAGACCAGGACCCGGCGCTGCTGCGCCGCGAGGCTGACCGCATCGGCTACCCGGTGCTGCTCAAGGCCAGCGCGGGCGGTGGCGGCAAGGGCATGCGCGTGGTCGAGTCGGGCGATGCCTTCGAGGCCGCGCTGGCATCGGTCAAGCGCGAGGCCAGCGCCAGCTTCGGCGACGACAAGGTGCTGGTGGAGAAATACCTGACCCGTCCGCGCCATATCGAGATCCAGGTGTTTGCCGATACGCACGGCAACTGCGTCTACCTGTTCGAGCGCGACTGCTCGGTGCAGCGCCGGCACCAGAAGGTGCTGGAAGAGGCGCCGGCACCGGGTATGACGGAGGAACGCCGCCGCGCGATGGGCGAAGCCGCAGTGGCCGCCGCCAAGGCCGTGGGCTACGTTGGTGCCGGCACGGTAGAGTTTATCGCCAACCAGGACGGTTCTTTCTACTTCATGGAGATGAACACGCGCCTGCAGGTCGAGCACCCCGTGACCGAGATGATCACCGGGCAAGACCTGGTCGAATGGCAGCTGCGCGTCGCCGCCGGCGAGCCGCTGCCGCTGGCGCAGGACCAGTTGCGCATCGACGGCCACGCGCTGGAAGCGCGCATCTACGCCGAGAACCCCGACAAGCAGTTCCTGCCCTCCACCGGCACGCTGCGCTTCCTGCGCACGCCGCCGGCGGTGCAGTTCATGCGCGGCGAGGATGCCCATGGCCCGGCCGGTATCCGCATCGATGCCGGCGTGCGCGAGGGCGACACCATCAGCCCGTACTACGACCCGATGATCGCCAAGCTGATCGTCTGGGGCAAGGACCGCGACGAGGCGCTGGCGCGCATGCGCCAGGCGCTGGCCGCCTATCACGTGGTGGGCCTGTCGACCAACGTCGCGTTCCTGCAGCGGCTGGTGAAGTCGGAAGCGTTCCGCACCGCCGACCTCGATACCGGACTGATCGAGCGCAACGAGAAGACCCTGTTTCCGCCGCCGGCGCCGGTTGGCATGGAAATCATCGCGCTGGCCGTGGCCGCGCTGCTGGACCGCGAGGCGCGCGAACTGCGCATCGACGCCGCCGATCCGCACTCGCCGTGGACCCACGGCGGGGCGTGGCGGCTCAACGGCGGCGTCTCGCGCCAGCTGCGCTTCGGCTACGGCGACCATGTGCTCGACGTGACGCTGAACACCAACGCGCGCGGCAGCACGCTGATCTACGCCGACCAGGCGGCGCCTTTCGCCAGTACCTGCCAGGCCGACGACCTGCGCGTCAACCTCGGCACCCGCCGTGCGCATGGGCAGGTGCACAGTGACGGCGAGACCTTCCATGTGTTCTATGCCGGGCGGCATGTTGCGCTGGCGTGGCTCGACCCGCTGGCCCATGCCGGCGAATCCGAAAGCGAGGGGGGCAAGCTGACCGCGCCGATGCCGGGCAAGGTCATCGCGGTGATGGTCGAAGCCGGCAGCACGGTCACGCGCGGCACGCCGCTGCTGGTGATGGAAGCGATGAAGATGGAGCACACCATCAGCGCGCCGGCCGACGGCGTGGTCAGCGAGGTGCTCTACGGGGTGGGCGAACAGGTTGCTGAAGGGGCGCAACTGCTGGCGTTCGAGGGCAACTAAGCGCCGCGCTACGGACGGGGTTTGGGCCGATGCCTGACCCCGATCGCATTCCTCTGCCAAAATACCCTTTTGAGCGATCAACTCCTGCCCTCATTCCCGCGCACGCGGAAATGGCAATGGACGCCGCTTCGCCCCCGCAACCTCCCCCTGGAGACATGATGAAGTTGCAGTTGTACGTCCCCGACGGCCGCTATGACCCGTGGATCGAAGGCTTTGCCGAGGCCTTGCCCGAAGCCGAATGCGTGACCTGGGAGGGCAGCCGCGGCGAGCCCGCCGACTACGCCGTGGTGTGGCGCCCGCCGGTGGAGATGCTGCGCGGCCGCACCGACCTGAAGGCGGTCTTCAACCTTGGCGCCGGCGTCGACGGCATTCTGCGGCTGCGCGACGAGGCGCCCGATGCGTTGCCTGCCGGCGTGCCGATCGTGCGGCTGGACGATGCCGGCATGGCCGCGCAGATGGCCGAGTACGTCACCCACGCCGTGCTGCGCTATTTCCGCAAGCTCGACGCCTATGAGGCGCAGGAGCGCGCCGGCAACTGGAAATTCCTCAAGCCGCATCGCCGCGCCGACTTCACCATCGGCGTGATGGGCGTGGGCACGCTCGGCACGCATATCGCCCGCACGCTGGCCGGCTTCGGCTTCCCGGTGCGCGGCTGGAGCCGCACCGCGCGCGCGATCGAAGGCGTCAACGGGTTCTATGGCGATGCGGGCCAGGCGCCGTTCCTGAACGGCCTGCGCGTGCTGGTCAATGTGCTGCCGCTGACACCGCAGACCGAGAACATCCTGAACGCCGGCCTGTTCGCGCGGCTGGCGCAGGGCGCCTATGTGATCAACGTGGCGCGCGGCCAGCACCTGGTCGAGGAAGACCTGCTGGCCGCGGTCCAGTCGGGCCAGGTCGCGGGCGCCACGCTAGACGTGTTCCGCACCGAGCCGCTGCCGGCGGATCATCCGTTCTGGCAGGAGCCGCGCATCACGGTGACGCCGCATATCTCGGCGCTGACGCTGCGCGAGGACAGCATCGCCCAGATCGCCGGCAAGATCCGCGCGCTGCGCGCGGGCCAGCCCATCGCCGGCGTGGTCGACCTGCAGCGCGGGTACTGAGCGCCGGCACACCACAACGAATAACAGACAGGAGACGGTCATGACCATCCCGAACTATGTGAAGATCGTCGAAGTCGGCCCGCGCGACGGCCTGCAGAATGAAAAGGCCATGGTGCCGACCGACGTCAAGGTCGCGCTGGTCAACCAGCTGACCGACGCCGGCTTCGTCAATATCGAGGCCGCCTCGTTCGTCTCGCCCAAGTGGGTGCCGCAGATGGCCGACGGCGCGGATGTGATGGCCCGCATCCAGCGTCGGCCCGGCACGCTGTATTCGGTGCTGACGCCGAACATGAAAGGCTTCGAAGGCGCCGTCGCGGCCGGCGCCGACGAGGTAGTGATCTTCGGCGCCGCCAGCGAAGCGTTCTCGCAGAAGAACATCAACTGCTCGATCGCCGAGTCGATCCAGCGCTTCGAGCCGGTCGCCGCCGCCGCGAAAGAGAAGGGCGTGCGCCTGCGCGGCAGCATCTCGTGCGCGCTGGGCTGCCCCTACCAGGGCGAGGTTCCGGTCAGTGCCGTGGTCGACGTGGTGCGCCGCATGCGCGAGCTGGGCTGCGACGAGATCGATATCGCCGACACCATCGGCGTGGGCACGCCGGTGCGCGTGCAGGAAGTGATGCGGGCGGCCGCCGCCGAGTTCGCGCTGGACCGGCTCTCGGGCCATTTCCACGACACCTACGGCCAGGCGCTGTCCAACATCCTGGCCAGCCTGGAAGTGGGCATCTCGATTTTCCACGCCTCGGTCGCCGGGCTGGGCGGCTGCCCGTATGCCAAGGGCGCGACCGGCAATGTGGCGACCGAAGACGTGCTGTACATGCTGCACGGCATGGGCATCCATACCGGCATCGACCTGGAGGCGGTGGTGCGCACCGGCGACTACATCTCGCAGGCGATCGGCCGCGCCAACAGCTCTCGCGTGGGCCGGGCGCTGCTGACCAAATGGGCCGCCGCCAGCGATGCGGCGCCGGCCTGCGCCTGAGCTCGAAAAACAAGGAGAACGCATGACGGCAAGTAACGAAGCGCTGCCCGAATCCGCGCAGCGCGTGGCGGACCTGCTGGCCGGGCTCGGCCACGACCGCCCGGTGGTGATGCTGCCCGCCACCGGCAAGACCTCCGCCGAAGCCGCGGCGGGGCTGGGCTGCAGCGTGGCGGAGATCGCCAAGTCGATCATCTTCCGCCGCGTCGAGGACGATGCGCCGGTGCTGGTGATCGCCAGCGGCAGCAACCGCGTCGACGAGGCCAAGGTGGCGGCGCGTGTGGGCGCGCTGGGCAAGGCCGATGCGCGCTTCGTGCGCGAGAAGACCGGCTATGCCATCGGCGGCGTCTGCCCGATCGGCCATGCGGTCGCGCCGGTGATGCTGCTCGACCAGGACCTGTTCCGCTACGACAGCCTGTGGGCTGCCGCCGGCCATCCGCATGCTGTGTTCAACCTGACGCCGCAGCAACTGCAGCAGATGACCGGCGCGGAGGTTGCCGACGTGGCCGCCGGAGCGCCGGCATGAAATCAGAGCTGCCATCCGGGCTACGTCCAGGGCTGGCCTTCAGCTGGCAATACACGGTGCCCCCCAAGGCCACCGTGCCGCGCCTGTACGACGATATCCCCGGCTGCCCGGAGATGCCCGACGTGCTGGCCACCGGCTACCTGGTCGGCATCATGGAATGCGCCTGCCTGCAGATGCTGCGCGAGCACCTGGACTGGCCGCGCGAGCAGTCGCTCGGCACGCTGGTCAGCTTCTCGCACCTGGCGCCGACGCCGCCGGGCATGACGGTGACGGTCAAGGGCCAGCTGGTCGAGGTGGACGGCCGCCGCCTGCGCTTTGAACTGAGCGCCTGGGACGGCGAGGACAAGATTTCCGAGGGCGTGCACGAGCGCCACCTGATCGACGCGGGCCGTTTCAACGAAAAGGTGGCGGCCAAGGCCGCGCGCCAGCAGAAGCATGCCTGAAGCGCGCGCGCCAGCCACGCTTGCGGCATTGGCCGCGGAACTCGCGGCACAGGCCGAACGGCTGGAAACGCCGGTGCCCTCGCCGTGCCGCAACGTCTGCCGCATGGACGCGGCCAGCGGCTACTGCGAGGGCTGCCTGCGCACTATCGAAGAGATCGCCGGCTGGTCATCGGCCAGCGACGAAGACAAGCGCAGCACCTGGGCGCAACTGCCCCAGCGCCCCACCTGGCTGGCGGGCGAGGAGACACCCCCTTGAGCGAAGCATCGATGCCTAGGTTGCCCGAGACCATGCAGGTGTTCGAGCGCGGCTGGCTGTCGGCCAACAACATCCTGTTCGTCGATGGCGACGATACCGCGCTGGTCGACACCGGCTACGTCACGCATGCGCCCCAGACCGTGGCGCTGGTCGCGTCTGCGCTGCAGGGGAGGCCGCTGGCGCGCATCATCAACACCCACCTGCATTCCGATCACTGTGGTGGCAATGCCGCGCTGCAGGCGCGCTGGCAGCCACGCACCGCGATTCCGGCCGCCGAAGCCGCGGCCGTGGCAGCGTGGGACACCGAGGCGCTAACCTATCGTGCCACCGGGCAGCAGTGCGACCGCTTCGGCTTCGACAGCGTGCTGCACGATGGCGACGCGGTGAGGCTGGGCGGCATCGACTGGCAGGTCGTGGCCGCGCCGGGCCATGACCCGCATGCGGTGATGTTGTTCGCACCGGGGCCGCGCATCCTGATTTCCGGCGATGCGTTGTGGGAAAACGGCTTCGGCGTGATCTTTCCCGAATTGGAAGGTGAAAGCGGCTTCACCGAGCAGGCGGCGGTGCTGGCGCGCATCGCGGAACTCGATGCGCGGCTGGTGATTCCCGGCCACGGCCGTATGTTTACCGACGTCGATGCCGCCGTCGAGCGCGCGACCGCGCGGCTGCGTCACCTGAGCGCCGATCCCGCGCGCAATGCCAGCCATGCGGTCAAGGTGCTGGTGAAGTTCAAGCTGCTGGAGCAGCAGCGGATGACGCAGGGGGAACTGGCGCAGTGGATGGCGGAGGCGCCGTTGATGGTGCGGATACGCGACCGGTTCATGCCGGGGCAGGAGATGGCGCAGATTTCCGCGCAGACGGTGCGGGCGCTGGCGGGCGCCGGGGCGCTGGCGGTGGAGGGGGAGTGGGTGGTGAACAAGGATTGAGGTAGTCACCACCCTGCTGGTTTGCTCCCCTCTCCCGCTTGCGGGAGAGGGAGCACACAATTGGCGCTCGCAGGCCAGCCTCAGAACGACGTCCTGAACCCCACCTTCACACTCCTGCCCGCCAGCGGCGCGATATCCCGCAGGAGCGACGTCGCATTGCGCGCATCCTGGTTGGTCAGGTTATCCCCGCGCAAATACACCAGCGTCTGCGTCCCGGCCACCTTGAACTTGTAGGTCAGCGCCAGGCTCAGCAGCGTATAGGCATCGGTCGGGGTGTCGTTGGCCGGCACGCGCGTCTGCTTGGCCGCATACGTGACATCCACGCGCGCGCCCCACGGCCCCGCGCCATACACCAGCGCGCCGCCCAGCCGCAGCGGTGCCAGCCGCGGCAGCGGCTCGCCGGTGTCGCGGTTCTCGCCACGCACGTAGTCGGCGCGCGCCTCGAAATCGAGTGTGTCGCTGCTGGTCAGCATCTTCTGCAGCAGCCGCGTCTTGCCTTCGGCCTCGAAACCATACAGCGTGGCCGGCACGCCCAGGTACTGGAATTCCGGCAGCGAATCCGGGCTGCCGGCGGCGACGACGTCGCCGGCCTCATCGCGCGCGCGGCCCGTGGCCGACAGCGCCAGGTAGTTGGCAAAGCGGCTGTAGTAGCCCGACACGCTCGCGCTGTGCGCCCCCGACTTGAAGCGCACGCCCAGGTCGATCGAGGTGGCGCGTTCCTTGTTGGCGTTGGGGTCGCCCACCTCCCACGAGCCGGTGGCCACGTGCGGGCCGTTGGCGTACAGCTCGTAGAAGGTCGGCGCGCGCTCGGTGTAGGAGAGGTTGCTGGTCAGCGACCACGCCGGGTTGACCTTGTACAGCAGGCCGGCCGAAGCGCTGGTCGCGTTGAAGCTGCGGTTGGCGTCGGCAAAGCGGTCGTTGCCGTTGGCGCTGGCCTTGATGCTGCTGTGGTCGAGCCGGCCGCCGAAGTTCAGCTTGAGGTCGCCCGACGCGGTCAGCGGCAGCTCTTCGAACAGGAACAGCGCGGCGTTGTCGGTATTGGTGCTCGGCACGAACGCTTCCTCGCCCAGCGCGGAGAAGTCGGTATGGCCGAACTGCGTGCCGATCACCCCCGTCATGTTGCCGATCCTGGCGTGCCTGGCCTCGAAGCGCGCGTCCCAGCCGCGGTTCTTGAAGATCGTGCCGGTCTCGCCGTCCTCGATTTCCTTGTGCTCGTAGTCGGTGTAGCCGAACTTGCCCTTGACCGATTCGAACCAGCCGCCGGTGCTGCCGGCCAGGTTGCGCGCCTCGCCTTCCAGCGCGAAGCGGTCCTGCTTCATCTTCAGCCGCACGTCCTCCTCGGCGGGCGTGCCGTAGTCATTGCGGTAGGCGCTGTAGTTGGCGCCGATGAAGCCGTCGGCCCAGGTGTAGGAGCCGCCCAGCGAGCCGCCCTGCTGGTCGGCGCTGGTGTTGGGCAGGCGGCCGTAGGCCTCGCTTTCGCCCTCGGGCAGCGGCTCGGCGGCGCGCAGGCGGTCGCTGCGGGCGTAGCCGGGAATGCGCAGGTCGCTGGTCTTGCGCGCGAAGGCATCGGCATGGACCGCGAACTGGCCGTTGCCGGCCTCGATCAGCGCGCTGGCATTGCGGGCCTGGTCGCCGCCGATGGTGCCGCTGGCGTCCACGGCGCCGCCGACGCCTTCGATCGGCTCCTTGGGGATACGGTTGTCGATCACGTTGACCACGCCGCCGATGGCATTGCCGCCGTACATCAGCGCCGCCGGGCCGCGCACCACCTCGATGCGCTCGGCCACCAGCGGATCCAGCGCCACCGCATGGTCATAGGAGAGGGTCGAGGCGTCAATGGTGCTGCCGCCATTCTGCAGCACCTTGATGCGGTCGCCATCCAGGCCGCGGATCACCGGGCGGCTGGCGTTGGGGCCGAAATACGTCGACGACACGCCGGGCAGCTTGTCGAGTGTCTCGCCCAGCGTGCTGGCCTGGCGCACGGCCAGTGCGTCGCCGCCGAGCGTCGAAACCGGCGCGACCATGTCGTTCAGTTCGCTGCCGAGCGGGTTGGCGGTGACGACCACTTCGCGCAGCGTGCCGGTGGCGGTGGCGGTGGCGGTGGCGGTGGCGGTGGCGGTGGCGGTGGCGGTGGCAGGGGCGCTCTCGGCAGTGGCCGCAGGCGTGGCGGTCTGCGCGTGCGCGGGCGCCGCCAGCGCGGCGAGGGAAGCAGTCAGGGAGGCGGCAATGGCCGCAAGCGGGGTCAGGCGGGGGGCGCTGTTTTTCGGGCAGTTCTGTTTGGACATGGCGCGCGTAACGAAGCAGTGGCAATCAGCCCCGGGCTGGGCACGGCTGCAGGGCGCGGCAGGGCGCGTGCCATCCCATATGGGACGGCCGCACCAGTCGGGCGGCAGGCGTTCAGCTCAGGAAAATTCGAAAGCCGGGCACGCGGCGATGGCCGCATCCCGGATCAAGCGAGGGCGATGGCCGGTGCCGGTGGCGCGCGCGAATGGAAGGGGTGGGCGGCGGGCAGGTCGGGCCAGCGCCAGGCGAGGTTGGCCGGCTTGACCGGCTTGCCGAAGGCGAGCCGCGGCAGCGGCAGCTTGGCGCATAGCGTGTCGGCCACCGTGGCGCCGTCGAACAGCACGCAGGAGTGGCCGCTGAGTTTCTGCGCCAGTGGGTGGGAGTCGGTATCGGCGTCGGTGCTGCCGTCGGCCGCAGCCAGACTGGCTGCGCTAGTCGCAGGCAATCCGCCGTGCACGATGCGGTGGCTCAGCCCGGCATGCTGTGCCAGCAGCAGGCAAAGCGACAGCCACAGCGCGAGCCACAAGCCCGGGCCGTGCGTGCGCAGGCGCTCGAGCCAGTCAGTGCGCATGGCCGCCGCGGTGGTTGCCATGATCGTGGGCGGTGTCGCCGCATCCGCAGCTGTCGCCATGCTCGTGATGGTGACCATGGTCGTGCTCATGGTCCTTGTCCAGTTCGTCGATCCACGCCGGGAACGGATCCGCGTAGTCCGCCCACGCCTGCGTGCCTGCCGCCATCTCGGCATCGTCCAGCAGGCAGGCATCGAGCCGCGCCGCCAGCGCGGCAGTGTCCAGGTCCCCGCCAATCAGCACCAGTTCCTGGCGGCGGTCGCCAAACGGTGCCGGAGCGCCGTCGACCTGCATGTCGGCCTCGATCCCGGCGCGGTCCGCGTCATCGGTTGGCCATTCGGCCGGGTCCAGCGCAGACCACCAGGCGCCGGCGCCGCCGTGGCGGCACACGCCGCCGGCCTGGTTCCAGTCGCCGGCGGTGTCCATGCGGCTGGCCAGCCAGAACAGGCCCCTGGAGCGCAGCACGCTGCCGTGTTCGCGCAGCCATTCGGTATGGATCAGGTCGGCAAAGCGCTGCGGATGGAACGGGCGGCGCCGCCGGTACACCAGCGTCGACACGCCGCTGTCCGGCTCCGGCGCCATACCCTGCAGAGCAGCCAGCCAGCCGGGACCATCGGCGGTGGCGGCGAAGTCGAAGCGGCCGGTGCCGGACATGCGCTGCGGCGGCACGTTGCCGAAGCTGGCCTCGACGATCCCGGCGCGCGGGTTCAGCGCATGCAGCACCGCGCGCAGCCGCGCCAGTTCATCGGCACTGGCGAGATCGGCCTTGTTCAGCACGATGACGTCGCAGAACTCGACCTGTGCGGCCAGCACTTCCGCGACGGTGCGGTCGTCTTCCGGCCCCTGCGCCAGGCCGCGGTCGGCCAGGAAATCGGCGTCGTTGAGGTCGGCGAGGAAGGTGGCCGCATCGATCACCGTCACCAGCGTGTCGGGCTGCAGCGCGGCATCGGGGCCGCCGCCGTGCTCGGTCTCGAACAGGAAGCCCTCGGCGATGGCGAGCGGGTCATCCCGGCCGTCGGCCTCGACCAGCAGCGCATCGAAGCGGCCTTGCGCGGCCAGCTTCGCAGCTTCCGCCATCAGTGTGTCAGCCTCCGGCAGCACGGTGACCTCGCAGCCGGGCGGCAGCGGCGCCACCGTCTGGCCGTCCTGCGCGCCGCAGACCAGCACGGCCACGCGCCCGCCGGCGCCTTGCGCGAGCAGGTGGTTCAGCAGCGTGGTCTTGCCGGCGCCGGTAAAGCCGGACAGCACGGTGACGGGCAGGCGATCAGCCATGGCAGGAGAGTGGAAAGGTGGCGAACCGGCGGCCCAAGCACGGGCCGCAGACAGGCACGCATCCGGTTGTTGCAACAAAGTTGCGAATTTACCAGAAAGCCCCGCCCGGCGACAGCGGGACGATTCTCACCATGGTAGGCCGTGGCCGCGCCACGACAAGTGCGGCAGCGCCCGACGGGCGCGCGCCAATGCAAACGGCCCGGTCAGACCGGGCCGTCGTGTCGCGGCAGCGCCGGCCAGGCCGGCGCGCCCGGGGATCAGTCCCCGAACAGCTTCTGGCGCAGTTCGCGGCGTTGCTGCGCTTCCAGCGACAGCGTCGCGGTGGGCCGGGCCAGCAGGCGCGGCACGCCGATCGGCTCGCCGGTTTCCTCGCACCAGCCGTAGTCGCCGGACTCGATGCGCTGCAGCGACTGCTCGACCTTCTTCAGCAGCTTGCGCTCGCGGTCGCGCGTGCGCAGTTCCAGCGCATGCTCTTCCTCGATGGTGGCGCGGTCGGCCGGATCCGGCACGATGACCGTTTCGCGCAGGTGTTCCGTGGTCTGGTCAGCGTTCTTCAGGATTTCGTCACGCAGCTGCTCAAGGCGATTCTTGAAGAAGGCGAGCTGCGCTTCGTTCATGTAATCCTTGTCGCTCATCTTCAGGATTTCAGCTTCAGTCAGAAGTTTGTTGCTGCTCATGGTTGCTGCTGATTCTCTTGTTGAGGCGGCCGGCGGTGTCTGGATCCGCTCGGATTCGCTGTCCGTGCGCTTGCGCGCCACGGTCGTTTCACTCTGGCTGGCTGCAGTCTTGCTGCTTCGCGGGCCTCCCTTCGTTGCGCCCGCTTCGGCGTTCGCCGTACTGCCGCGGGGAGCGGGCGCGGCCTTCACAGGCTGCGCCTTGAGCGTCTCTGCCGCTGCACTACCTGTCTTGCTGCGGCTTTCTTTCGTCTTCGTTGCGGCTGTCATGGGACACCTCTCTCTCGCGTCAGTCAGTGACGGCGCGTGCCGAGGCACCCCAAGCGGAAAGGCGGTCTCCGCACGAAGCACTGCGACCGCACCTGCCCGGCGGCCTGCCTCGTGATGACGACGACCGCCGCCCTGCGGCCCGCCTGTCGGCGGGCCATACCGGCGGCGGGAAAAAGGTGCGCCACCGGTATCAAATCCGGCCTATTGTACTTGAACAAATTTTTCCGAGATACGGGGGAAAGCCAGCCTGCACTTCGGTATTTCCCCGGTACCCCGAACGGGGGTGGCCGCGCGGCGGTGTCCGGAGATAGGGGCGCCCGTGCGGCGGCCCGTGCACTCAGGCCAGGCAGTTCTCCAGGCCCTTGAGGATGGCATCCCGGGGCAGGTCCACGCCGATAAACACCATCTTGGTGCCTGGCGTCTCGTCTCCCCACTTGGCGCCGATATCGCTGCCCATCAGCTGGTGGACGCCCTGGAACACCACTTTCCGGTCCACGCCCTCCATATATAGTACGCCCTTGTAGCGCAGCAGTTTTTCCCCGTACACCGCCAGGATCCCCGACAGGAATTCCTCCAGCTTGCCGTAGTGGAAGGGCTTGCCGCTGCGGAAGACGAACGACGCGATGCGGTCGGTATGGTGGTGGTGATGGTGGTGGTGCCCGTGGCCATGGTGGTGGCCGTGGTCGTGATCGTGGCCGCAGTCGGCACCGCACTGCTCGCCGTGTTCGTGGTCATGATCGTGGTCGTGATCATGCTCGTCGGCGCGCAGGAATTCGGGGTCGAGCTCCAGCTTCTCGTTGAGGTTGAAGCCGCGCAGGTCGAAGATGGTGTCGATCGGCGTCTCGCCGAAATTGGCGGTGCGGATCGGCGCGCGCGGGTTCATGTGCAGCAGGCGGTGGCGCAGCTCGGCCACGTCGTCCCCGCTCACCAGGTCGGACTTGGTGATGAAGATGGCGTCGGCAAAGCCCACCTGGCGCTGCGCCTCTTCCTGCTTGTCCAGCTGCATGTGCGCGTGCTTGGCGTCGACCAGCGTGATCACCGCGTCGAGCAGGTAGCGCGACGCGATTTCCTCGTCCATGAAGAAGGTCTGCGCCACCGGGCCCGGGTTGGCCACGCCGGTGGTCTCGATCACCACGCGGTCGAAGTCGATTTCGCCGGCGTCGCGGCGCGTCAGCAGACCGGACAGCGCCTGCACCAGGTCGCCGCGGATGGTGCAGCAGATGCAGCCGTTGCTCATTTGCACGATCTGCTCGCGGCCGTCCTGCACCAGGATCTCGTTGTCGATGTTTTCCTCGCCGAACTCATTCTCGATCACGGCGATCTTCATGCCGTGCCGCTCGTTCAGGATGCGCTTGAGCAGGGTGGTCTTGCCGCTGCCGAGGAAGCCGGTCAGGATCGTGACCGGGGTCAGTTTGGACATTTGTTGTTCTCCGGGATATGAGAGTGCCGGTCAGTGGGCGGCGGGTGTACGCTTGCCGCACTCGGCGCAGACGCCGTTCACGGTCAGTTCGACATGTTCGATGGCAAAGCCGCTGGGTACGCGCGGCGCGGCTGGCTGGGCCGGGGCGCTGGCGTCGTCCAGGCAGAAAGTGCGGTCGCAGCGGGTGCAGTGGAAATGGCTGTGCTGGCGGTGTTCCTGCGCGCGCGCGGCCTCGTGCTCGACCAGGCTGAAGCGGAACACGCGGTCGTTGCCGGCCCGCTTCTGCGCCACGCCTTGCTCCACCAGCCAGTCCAGCACGCGGTACACGGTGACGCGGTCGATGGTCTCGCCCTGCTCGGGCAGGCGGTCGATCACGGCCTGGTGGGTCAGCGCTTCGTCACTGCCGATCAGGCAGGCCAGGATGCACAGCCGTGGCTGCGTCACGCGCGCGCCCAGCTGGCGCAGGCGCTCGTGGGCGGCTTCGAGGATGGCGGGCGCCGGTGCGGCGGCCGGCCCGTCCGGGGTAATGCGGGTCATGGGCCGATTTAACCATAGGCCCACGGTTGATGCAATTCAGTTGCAACGGTCCATGGAGGCGCCGGGGGGTATGGGCGGCGCCGAGGGCGGGGTTTGCGCCTATGATCGACAAGCGACCCAGAAGCGAGACAAGCCATGCTGAACGACGCCAGCGCGCTGCTGTTCCCCAATTTCGAACCCTTCCGGCACCGCATCGGCGAGGTCGAGATCGCCGGCGTGCAGGGCGGCTCCGGCCCGCCGCTGCTGCTGCTGCACGGCCATCCGCAGAGCCACCTGATCTGGCACCGGGTGGCGCCGGCGCTGGCAGACCATTTCACCGTGATCGCCACCGACCTGCGCGGCTACGGCAGCAGCTCGGCGCCGCCGGGCAACGCCGGGCATGAGCGCTACAGCAAGCGCACCATGGCGCAGGACCAGGCCGAGCTGATGGCGAAGTTAGGCTTCACGCGCTTTGCGCTGTGCGGCCACGACCGCGGCGCGCGCGTGGCGCACAGGCTCTGCGCCGACCACCCCGAAACCGTGAGCCGCGCCATGCTGCTCGACATCGCGCCCACGCTGGCCATGTACGAGCGCACCAGCATGGCCTTCGCCGCGGCCTACTGGCACTGGTTCTTCCTGATCCAGCCCGCGCCGTTCCCCGAGACGCTGATCAACGCCGAGCCCGAGTTCTATCTGCAGAAGCTGGTCGGCCTGCGCCAGGCCGGCCCGAGCCCGTTCGCCCCGGACGCGATGGCCGCCTACGTGGCGGCCATGCGCGACCCGGCGCGGGTGCACGCCATGTGCGAGGACTACCGCGCCGCCGCCACCATCGACCTGGAGCACGACCGCGCCGACCGCGAGGCCGGACGCCGGCTGGCGCTGCCGCTGCGCGTGCTGTGGGGCGACCACGGCGTGGTGGCGCGCTGCTTCGAGCCGCTCGGGCTGTGGCAGGAGGTGGCCGCCGACGTCAGCGGCAAGGCCCTGCCGTGCGGGCACTATCTCCCGGAAGAAGCCCCCGAACCGCTACTTGAGGAAATGCTCGGTTTTTTCCGTTGAGTAGCGCCGCATGTCGCAAAGGCGTGCCTTCATGGCGGATCCCTGCCTGTTTTCCCGATTTCCCGCCATATGCCGCAGATTGCAGGCGGGTTAGCCCCTATACCTGCGCTTTGTCTGGAGTTGCTAACATCATCCCCCGCCCTTGCGGTTTACGGCAGGGGACAGCGGCGCCAGCCGGTCATGGTCCAAGCGCGGCCAGTGAGACCGCGCCAGAGCGCCCCCGCACGAGCAGGGGCCAAGCCGGCGGCAATGCATTGCATGACGGGTATTGAAGGAACCAGGAGAAGAGAGCATGAAACGAGTGGCAAAGACGATCGCGGCCGCGCTGGCAGTCAGCGCGATGGGTGTGGCGTCGGGCGTATACGCCCAGGAGTTCCCGGGCAGCAAGCCGGTGTCGGCGGTGGTGCCGTTCGCCGCGGGCGGCCCGACCGACAAGCTCGCGCGCGAGCTGACCAGGATCATGTCCAAGCACCTGGGCGCGACCATCGTCATCGAGAACCTCGGCGGCGCCGGCGGCACCATCGGTGCCAAGAAAGTGCTCCAGGCCAAGAACGACGGCCACACCGTGCTGATCCACCATATCGGCATGGCCACGGCCCCGGCGCTGTACCGCAACCTGGGCTTCGATCCGCTGAAGGACTTCGAGATGGTCGGTGAAATCGCCGACGTGCCGATGATCCTGGTCGGCAACAAGCAACTGCCGCCGAACAGCTTCAAGGACCTGGTGCCGTACATCAAGGCCAACGCCAGCAAGCTGTCGATGGCGAATGCCGGACTCGGCTCGGCGTCGCACCTGTGCGGCCTGCTGTTCCAGAGCGCGATCCAGACCGAGCTGACCACCGTGCCGTACAAGGGCACGGCGCCGGCGCTGACTGACATCCTGGGCGGCCAGGTCAACCTGATCTGCGACCAGACTACCAATATCGCCGGCCAGCTCAAGGCGGGCGCGCTCAAGCCGTACGCGGCCATGCAGGCGCGCCGCGTGGAAGCGTTCAAGGACATCCCGACCGCGGGCGAGCAGGGCATGCCGGGCGTGGAAGTCAAGATCTGGCACGCCATGTACGCCCCCAAGGGCACGCCCAAGCCGGTGATCGACAAGCTGTCTGCTGCGCTGCAGAAGGCCGTGGCCGACCCGGCCTTCCGCGCCAAGATGGCGGAACTGGGTGCCGAGGCCGTACCGGCCCAGCGCGCCACGCCGGATTCGCTGCGCACCTTGCTGACCGCCGAGATCAACAAGTGGACCCCGGTGATCAAGAAGGCTGGCGTCTACGCGGACTGACCGGACTGCCGGGGCGCATCGCCTGAAGTGATGCGTCGGGCGCCACAGAAGGGCCATGCGGCAACGCATGGCCCTTTTTGTTCTTGGCAGAGGGGTACACACGGGCGCACTGGGCACCCCGGCAGGGCCGCGCCCGGCGTCCTATATTGGTCAGACGCCCGCGCGGCGCGCCGCCTGTGCGCGCCGCCTGTGTGGCCCGGCGCACGAAAGGGCTTGAAACCGGCCGGGGGCGTCGCCAACTACGGTCGTGACATATTCACGGAAGCCACCATGGAACAGTATCACGGCACTACCATCGTCAGCGTTCGCCGCGGCAACCAGGTCGCACTTGGCGGTGATGGTCAGGTCACTCTCGGCAATATCGTGATGAAGGGCACCGCGCGCAAGGTGCGCCGCATCTACAACGGCAAGGTGCTGGTCGGGTTTGCCGGCAGCACGGCCGACGCATTCTCGCTGCTGGACCGCTTCGAGGCCAAGCTGGAGAAGTACCAGGGCAACCTGACCCGCGCCGCGGTGGACCTGGCCAAGGACTGGCGTTCGGACCGCGCGCTGCGCCGGCTGGAAGCCATGCTGATCACCGCCGACCGCGATACCACGCTGGTCATCACCGGCAACGGCGACGTGCTCGACCCCGAGGGGGGCATTGCCGCGATCGGCTCGGGCGGCGCCTATGCGCAGTCGGCCGCGAAGGCGCTGATGGACAACACCGAGCTGCCGCCGAAGGACGTGGTCGAGAAAGCGCTGACCATCGCCGGCGAGCTCTGCATCTACACCAATACCAACTTCGTCATCGAGACGCTGGAATAAGCGAAGGCGGCAACGCGCACCCTACTGAACGGATACCATGTCGCACACCATGACCCCGTCGGAAATCGTTTCCGAACTCGACAAGCACATCATCGGCCAGGACAAGGCCAAGAAGGCCGTGGCGGTGGCGCTGCGCAACCGCTGGCGCCGCCAGCAGGTGGCCGAGCCGCTGCGCCAGGAAATCACGCCCAAGAACATCCTGATGATCGGCCCGACCGGTGTCGGCAAGACCGAGATCGCGCGCCGCCTGGCCAAGCTGGCCGACGCGCCGTTCATCAAGATCGAAGCCACCAAGTTCACCGAGGTGGGCTATGTCGGCCGCGACGTCGACACCATCGTGCGCGACCTCGCCGAAATGGCGATCAAGCAGACGCGCGAATCCGAGATGAAGAAGGTGCGCACCAAGGCCGAGGACGCGGCCGAGGACCGCCTGCTCGACGTGCTGCTGCCGCCGCCGCGCGACATCGGCTTCTCGCAGCCGGAAGAGAAGGATTCCAACACGCGCCAGGTGTTCCGCAAGAAGCTGCGCGAAGGCCAGCTCGACGACAAGGAAATCGAGCTGGAACTCGCCGCCGGCGTGCCGAGCATGGACATCATGGGGCCGCCGGGCATGGAAGACATGACCGAGCAGATCCGTTCGATGTTCGCGGGCCTGGGCCAGGGCAAGAAGGCGCGCCGCAAGATGAAGGTGAAGGAAGCCTTCAAGCTGCTGATCGACGAAGAGGCCGCCAAGCTGGTCAATGACGAGGAGCTCAAGCACAAGGCGATCGCCAATGTGGAGCAGAACGGCATCGTGTTCCTGGACGAGATCGACAAGATCGCCAGCCGCAGCGATATCGGCGGTGGGGAGGTGTCGCGCCAGGGCGTGCAGCGCGACCTGCTGCCGCTGGTGGAAGGCACCACGGTGAACACCAAGTACGGCATGATCAAGACCGACCATATCCTGTTCATTGCCTCGGGCGCGTTCCACCTGTCCAAGCCGAGCGACCTGATTCCCGAGCTGCAGGGCCGCTTCCCGATCCGCGTGGAACTGGAGTCGCTGTCGGTGCAGGACTTCGAGGCCATCCTGACGCAGACCGATGCCAGCCTGACCAAACAGTACCAGGCGCTGCTGAACACCGAAGAGGTCAGCCTGGTGTTCGCGCCGGATGGCATCCGCCGTCTTGCCGAGATCGCGTTCTCGGTCAACGAGAAGGTCGAGAACATCGGTGCGCGCCGCCTGTACACGGTGATGGAGAGGCTGCTGGAGGACCTGTCCTTCCACGCCACCAAATCGTCGGGCGAGACCGTGACGATCGACGCGGCCTATGTTGACCAGCGCCTTGGCGACCTGGCCGGCAACGAAGACTTGTCGCGCTACGTGCTGTAAGCTCGGCAGGCAGGAAGAAAAATGGGCGCACTACGGTGCGCCCATTTTTTTTGTCCTCTGCTGTTCCTGTCACGAGCGGATTCTGTTGTCAGTACGTATCGGCCTGCCACATGGCGGTAAGCATCGTAAGGATTGGTAAGCATGCTGGCCGCTCGTGTCCGGCAATGAGACCCTTGCGCACCTTGACGGTCGATTGACCGGTGCGGGAGCCACCGCATCTTACTCAACCCACTGGCAGGAGAAATCAATGGCCAACTACAAGACCCCCCGCGTGGTGCTCGCCACCGGAGGCCTGCTGGCCGCACTGGCCGCGGCCACGGCATTCCTTTGCATCCGTCCCGCGGTGCCTTCCGTGCAGGCAGCCGAAGCCACGCAGGCCAGCGCGCGCGGCGCCGCCAGGGCCGCCGCCGCGACGCTGGCGCTCGATGCCGGCGCACTGTTCTCGCTGTCGGACCGGCATGCGGGCGATGCCATGCGCATCGTCGCGCAGGGCGCCACGGCCGAGGCCAGCGAAGGGCTGGACTGGGAACACGTGCAGCTGCGCCTGTAATCACGCGGCAGCCGCAATCAACGTCCGCTTTACCTCTACCGCGACACCGGCCGCTTCCCCAGCTTGCGCTGCAAGGTACGCCGGTGCATGTTCAGCGCCCGCGCCGTGGCGGAGATGTTGCCGCCATGCTCGGCCAGCACGCGCTGGATATGTTCCCACTCGAGCCGCGCCACCGACAGCGGCACCGGCTCTTCCAGCGCGGCCTGCGCCGCGTCTTCCGACACGCCGGCCATCAGCGCCGTCAAGATTGAATCGACATTGGCCGGCTTGGCCAGGTACTCGTCCGCGCCCTGCTTGACCGCCGCCACCGCGGTGGCGATGCTGGCATAGCCGGTCAGGATCAGGATGCGCGCGTCCGGCAGCGCCTGGCGCAGCGGCGCGACCAGCTGCAGGCCCGACTCGGCCGGCGCGGTGCTGCCGGCTTCGGGTGGCGGCTCCAGGTGCAGGTCGAGCGTGACGTAGGCAAAGTCGGTGCGGCCCGCCAGCGCGAGCGCGGTGCGGCCATCATGGGCCACTTGCACGGCGTAGCCGCGGCGCATGAGCGCGCGCGCCAGCGTGCCGGCAAAGACTTCGTCGTCGTCGATGACGAGGAACGGCGTGCCCGCCGGCGCGGTGGCTTCGGGAACCGGTTGGAAGGTGTCGGTCATGGTCAGGAGTGGCGCGTGGGTTCAGGATGCGCTGCGCGCAGGCGGCGCCGACAGGGTTGACAGCGCGGGCAGCCGCAGCTCGGCCACGGTGCCGCCGCCCGACCGGTTGCGCCAGGCCAGTTCGCCGCCCATCTGGCGCGCGCCACTCTGCGCCAGGTACAGGCCGATGCCCTGGCCGCCATGCTGGCTGGCCACGGGCATTTCGCCGAGCTGGCCGCGCAGTGCCTCGGGAATGCCGTCGCCACGGTCGGCGACGCGGAACCACAGCCAAGGCGCCACGTGACCCGGCTCCATGGCGATTTCCAGCTGCAGCGGCCGGCTGGAGCGGCCGGCGTTCTGCTGCGCGCGCGCGGCGTTGTCGAGCAGGATGGTCAGGATCTGGCCGACGCGCGCGGTCTCAACCGGCTGCGCGCCGGCGCCCGGCGTGGCGCTTGCCTGCAGGCTCGCGTTGGGATGGCGCAGCTGCCAGCGCTCGGCAAAGGCCGGCAGCCAGGCGTCCAGGCGCTGCGGCGCCAGCGTGGCTGAGTCCTCGCGCAGCCGCGCCAGCGTGGTGCGGCACAGCGCCAGCTGCTGCTCGACGGTCTGCAGGTCGGGCAGGTAGCTGCGGATCGGCGTGGTGCCAAGGGCCGCGTCGGATGCGTCGGCTCGGAGCTCGCCGGCGATCACCGCCAGCGTCGCCAGCGGCGTGCCGATCTCATGCGCCACCGCGGCGGCCTGGCCGTTGAGGTCTTCCACGCGCGCCTCGCGCAGCAGCTGCTCGCGCGCCAGGTTCAGCTGTGCCTCGCGCTGGCGCAGCACGCCCGACAGGCGCGCGACGAACATCGCGATCATCACCGCGCTGACGACAAAGTTCAGCCACATGCCCGCCAGGTGGTAGTTCACCGCGTTGTCCGGGTTGTGCAGGTCGAGCGGCACGTAGTCGAACAGCAGCACCGTGTAGCAGGCGAGCGCATACACCGCCAGCGCGATCACCTGCCGCCACGGCAGGATGGCCGCGGCGATCGCCAGCCCGGGCAGGTAGAACGACACGAAGGGGTTGGTCGCGCCGCCGGTGTAGAACAGGATCGCCGACAGCGCGGTCAGGTCCACCAGCAGCTGGCCCATCAGTTCGGCTTCGCCGGGCGCGCTGTTGCGCCGCGCGTGCTGGCGCAGGCGCAGGGCGGTAATCAGATTGAACAGGGCCTGCAGTCCGAGCACCACCATCAGCGGCCCATACGGCAGGCGGATGCCGGCGATCGGGTCGCATGCCAGCAACGTCAGCGCCTGCCCCGACAGCAGCGCCCAGCGCAGCCAGAACAGGCGGCGCAGCGTCACCTGGCCATGGCGCGGCGAACTGGCGGCCGGCAGGGGCGACAGGAAGGGCAGGTCAGGCAAGCGGGACACGGCGGTGGCGGTGGTCATGGCGCGAGTGTATCAATGCGGCCGGAAGGTGCCGGCGCGTGCGACACCTTGCCGCATTGGCGGCGCAGTCCCGCAGCTGCCAGACTAGCCGGCTTTGGCCGGCGTGCGCATGCCCTGGCAGGCCTGCACGCCGTGCGCGGCGCCATGTTCTAATGTCTGCTTTCAGGAGAGACACAAAGATGCAAGCCAAATTCCGCGCGGCCACGCTGGCCGCATCGATTGCCGCACTCGCAACGGCGCTGGCGTCGGGGGCCGCGCTGGCCCAGGTCGACGTCAGCAACGCCTGGGTGCGCGGCACGGTGCCGACCCAGGCCGCTTCGGGCGCGTTCATGGTGCTGCATGCGCACGAGAACGCGAAGCTGGTGGGCGTTTCGTCCCCGGTGGGCGACGCGGAGATCCACGAGATGAAGATGGAGAACAACGTGATGCGCATGCGGCAGGTCAAGTCGCTGGACCTGCCCAAGATGCAGAACGTCGAACTGAAGCCGGGCGGCTACCACGTGATGCTGATGGGCCTGAAGAGCCAGCTCAAGAAGGGCGATACCGTGCCTATCACGCTGAAGATCGAGCAGGGCGGCAAGGTGAGCGAACAGAAGGTCAACGCCGAAGTGCGCGACATGGTGCCGGGCGGCAGCCATGCCGGCCACGGCGCGCACAACCACTGATCAGAAGAGGTTGCCAGGCGTAGCTTCCTGGCCGACAGCCATCATGGCCAACAAGCAGCACGGCACGCGCCAGAAACTGGTCTTCCGCGGCGTCACATCGACTGCACCGCCCGCACCGCCCGCACCGCCGGCGCGGCGCCGCGACGCCAGGCCGCAACCGCCGGTGCCAGGTGGCGCCAAGCCCTCGCGGCGGCGTCAGCCGCGCAAGCTGATCGGCTCCTCGGATTCCTGACTGGCCGCCGCCGCCAGCACGCGCTCGCGCAGCCAGGCGTGGGCCGGATCGGCCTCGGTGCGCTCATGCCAGATCATGCTGAAGGTGAAGTCTTCCAGCGCGAACGGCGGATCGAAGATGGCGTAGCGCGGGTCTTCCTCCAGCGCCGACAGGCTGCGCCGTGCCGTGGTCAGCACCAGGTTGGTCCCGGCGATCAGCGCCGGCGCCACGCTCCAGTGCGGCACCACGCAGGCAATCTTGCGGCGCCCGCCGAGCCTGGCGACCGCGGCATCGATCGCGTCCATGCGTTCGCTGTGCGTGGCCACCAGCACATGCGAACGTGCCAGGTAGGCCACCTGGTCGAGCCGGCCCGTGTCCCGCACCGTGGCCGCATCCACCGCGCAGGCATAGCTTTCCCGGAACAACTCGGCCGACTGCACGCCTTCGGGCTGGTAGCTGAACACGCCCAGCGCCATGTCGATCTCGCCATCGGCCACCTGCGCGGTCATGCCTTCGCGGCTCGCCTGCGACACCACCAGGTCAATATTGGGCGCGGCCTTGCGCAGGGCGCGCAGCAGCCGCGGCAGCACTACCAGCGCACCGTAGTCGGACATTGCGAGGCGGAAGGTCCGTCGTGCCGTGGCGGGCTGGAAGCCGCTCGGGCCCAGCAGGATGCGCACCTGCGACAGCGCTTCGGCCAGCGGGCCGGACAGTTCATGGGCGCGAGCGCTCAGCACCAGCCCGCCCTTGCCGCGCACCAGGATGGGATCGTCGAGCAGCTGCCGCAGCCGCCCCAGCGCATGGCTGACCGCCGGCTGGCTAAGGTGCAGGCGCAGCGCGGCGCGTGAAATGTGGCGCTCGGCAAGCAGTGCTTCAAGCACCACCAGCAGGTTAAGGTCGATTCCGCGTAGGCTATTCATTCGGCGAATATTAAACGTATGAAAGCAGAATTGGGAATTCGCTTTGCGATATTTCAAACTGTCAGGCATCGCAGTTTGCCCTACGGAGCGTGACATGTCAGGCATCCAATTGCCGAATTCCTTCCCGATTTCCTTGCTGTTGCCCCTCGCGACGGCCGTGCTGGCAGGTGCCGTGATCCCGTTCCAGGCGGGTGCCAACGCCACGCTGGGGCGTACGCTGGGACATCCGCTGGCGGCGACGCTGGTGTCGCTGCTGGTCAGCCTGGCGGCGTTGCTGCCACTGCTGTGGCTGCTGCGCGTCCCGATGCCCGCCGCGTCGGTGCTGGCGCGCGCGCCGGCGTGGACCTGGATCGGCGGGGTGCTGGGCGTGTTCTATATTTCGGCAGCCCTGGTGATGGCGCCGAAGCTGGGCGCGGCCGGCTTTATCGCCGCGGTCGTGGCGGGGCAGGTGCTGGCCGCGCTGGCGGTCGACCAGTTCGGCCTGGCCGGGTTTGCGGTGCGGACCATGACGCCGGCGCGGCTGGGGGGCGCCGCGCTGATCGTGGCGGGGATGCTGGTGATGCAGTGGGGCAGCGCCGGCGCGTCGTCCGGCGCTGTGCCGGCGATTCAGCCCTCGGCGGGCTCCGGCGCCTGATTGTCGCGCTGGCGCGCCGCCAGGCAGTCGGGACAGAGGCAGTGCTGGCCGGGCACGATGCGCCGTGCCGGCAGCAGCGGCTGGCTGGCGCACCAGCACTCGCGCAGCCCTGCGACGTAGCCGCAGACGAAGCTGGCGCCGCATTGGCTGCAATGCTCGACGGGGCGAAGCCGGCCGGTCAGGACGGTGGCGGGATCGGTCATGGTGCGGCGGGAACTGGTACGGCGGGAACTGGTACGGCGGAGACAGGACAAACGGCAAAGACCTGCCCGAGCTGTTGCGCGGACGGGACGCCGGTGGGCCGCCGTGGTGCCCCGTGCGGCGCTTGCCGGCGGATGGCCGGACCTGCCCGGGCCGCGGAACTCGCGCCCTGCGCGGTTTCTTGTAAAATCGGCGCCTGCCATAGCCGGATGGCGCACTTTCGGGCGATCCCTGTTGCGCAATGTTGCCTTTGCCCCCGGCTACGCGGCTGTTAGCCATCATACCTGTTGAATCTCACGGATGTCCCCCATGAACGCCGACAACCCCGGGCCTGCCGCGACTGCGGTGGCCGCCATCGCTCCCGCACTGAAAGCCGAGATCCTCGCCGAGGCGCTGCCGTATATCCGCAAGTTCCACGGCAAGACCATCGTGGTCAAGTACGGCGGCAATGCCATGACCGAAGAGAAGCTCAAGCATGGCTTCGCGCGTGACGTGATCCTGCTGAAGCTGGTCGGCATGAACCCGGTGGTGGTGCACGGCGGCGGCCCGCAGATCGATGAAGCGCTGAAGAAGGTCGGCAAGGTCGGCACCTTCGTGCAAGGCATGCGCGTCACCGACGAAGAGACCATGGAAGTGGTCGAGTGGGTGCTGGGCGGCGAAGTCCAGCAGGACATCGTGATGCTGATCAACCAGTACGGCGGCCAGGCCGTGGGCCTGACCGGCAAGGACGGCGGCCTGATCCGCGCCAAGCGCCTGCAGATGCCCGATCGCGAAAACCCTGGCGCCTTCATCGATATCGGCTACGTGGGCGATATCGAGGCGATCAATCCGGCGGTGGTCAAGGCGCTGCAGGACGACGCCTTTATCCCGGTGATCTCGCCGATCGGCTTCTCCGACGACGGCCAGGCCTACAACATCAACGCCGACGTGGTCGCCGGCAAGATGGCCGAGATCCTGAAGGCCGAGAAGCTGGTGATGATGACCAACATCCCCGGCGTGATGGACAAGAAGGGCAACCTGCTGACCGACCTGACCGCGCGCGAGATCGAAGAGCTGTTCGCCGACGGCACCATCTCCGGCGGCATGCTGCCGAAGATCTCGTCGGCGCTGGACGCGGCCAAGAGCGGCGTCCATTCGGTGCACATCGTCGACGGCCGCATCGAGCATTCGCTGCTGCTGGAAATCCTGACCGAGCAGGCGTTCGGCACCATGATCCGCTCGCACTGAGCGGAGCCGCCGGGGCGGCGCAGGCTTGAACCAGCCGCCCCGGCATCCCCCATCATCTTCCGAGCTGCCCGGCGTGCCTTCCAGTCTTCCTCCTCCGCGCCGTGTCCGCGCTCGCCTGTGCCGCCGTCCCGCCGGGGACAACTCGGGGCGCACGGTCTGGCTGTTCGACCTCGACAACACTCTGCATGACGCCTCGCACGCGATCTTCCCGGCGATCAACCGGCTGATGACCGCCTACGTGGCGCGCGTGCTCAATTGCGACGAGGCCACCGCCAGCCGCGTGCGCGTCGACTACTGGCAGCGCTACGGCGCGACGCTGCTCGGCATGATCCGGCACCATGGCGTCGATCCCGCCGACTTCCTGCGCGCGGCGCATGAATTCCCGGCGCTGCCCGGGATGGTGCGCGTGCGGCGCGGGCTGGCGGCGCACCTGCGGCGCCTGCCGGGGCGCAAGCTCCTGGTCACCAACGCGCCGCAGGACTACGCGCGCGCGGTGCTGGAAATCGCCGGCATCGGCCACTGCTTCGAGCGCGTGGTGGCGATCGAGCAGATGTGGGTGCATGGCCACCTGCGGCCCAAGCCGGACCGCCGCATGCTGCGCCGGCTGCTGGTGCAGGCACGTGTGGCGCCGCATCGCGCGGTGCTGGTGGAAGATACCGTGTCGCACCTCAAGCGCTATGCCGGCACCGGCATCCGCACCGCCTGGGTGACCGGCTATCTGCGCACCATGGCGCCGTCGCGCCCGCATGATGTGGCTGGCGTGCCCGCTTCGGCGCAAGACGACGGCAGCCGGCGCGATGCGGCGGTCCGCTCGACGCTTGAGGCGGAAGAAGACCGCCGCGCCGGCCACGCCGCGCAGGAGCATTCGGTCACGCTGGTGGCCGCGGAATCACAGGCTCCGCAGGCACCGCAGGCGCAGCCCGGCAACGTGCCGCTCGTGCGGGCCCGCGTGCCGAACCGGCCGGCTTATGTGGACATAAAAGTACAATCGATGCATCAACTCCAACGACGAATGCGGAGAAACGGGTCATGACGCAAAGCAACGGGGACCAGCCGGAGGCAGTCATTGCAGGCGGGGCCGACGATATGGACACACCCGCGGACACACCCGCGGACACACCCGCGGACACACCCGCGGACACGACCGCGGCGCCTGCCGCGCCGGCGCGCAAGCGCCCGCGCCCGGGCGAGCGCCGCATCCAGATCCTGCAGACGCTGGCGACCATGCTCGAGCAACCGCGCGGGGAAAAGATCACCACGGCCGCGCTCGCCGCGCGCCTGAGCGTGTCCGAGGCGGCGCTGTACCGCCACTTCGCCAGCAAGGCGCAGATGTACGAGGGCCTGATCGGCTTTATCGAGCAGACCGTGTTCGGCCTGATCAACCAGATCGCGGACAAGGAAGAGCACGGCCTGCGCCAGGCGCATGCGATCGTGCGCATGCTGCTGTCGTTTGCCGAGAAGAACCCTGGCATGACGCGCGTGCTGACCGGCGAGGCACTGGTGGGCGAGCACGAGCGGCTGCAGGAACGCATCAACCAGGTGGTGGACCGCATCGAGGCTTCGCTGCGCCAGTGCCTGAAGGTGGCGGTGACGCAGGCTGAATTCCCGGCGGATGCCGATATCCCGGCGCGTGCGGCGCTCATCATGGCGACGGTGCAGGGCCAGTGGCACCGCTATGCCAAGAGCGGTTTCCGCAAGTCGCCGTCGGACCATGCCGAGGCGCATTTGCGCGTGCTGCTGGGTTGAATCCGACACGCCGGGCCGATTGCTCTATAATTGCCCGGTCGCGCCGATTTGATGACTGGCTTGCGGGCGCGCGGCAGCCAAGGGACCACGGCCCGGGCTGCCACTATAAATGCGGCTAAAGAGGTTGGGTCGGCGCCCCATGTCACCACGACAATGATTGGCGCCGGCACGCGGAATCCCGCGGAATCCCCGACTTGGCTGCGATGCTTTTCCACGCAAATGCCGGTCGGGTTTTTTTACGCCCGTTCGCCGCGGGCCCGGATTCCATGACTGATGTCGCCCTGCCGTCTGCCGCGCCTAACTCGCCTACAGCGCTCGCTTTGCCGCCCGATTCGGTCGGCGTGGTCACGCCGCAGCGCATGCATTTTGCCGAGCCGCTGAAGCTGCGCAACGGCTCGTCCCTCGCCGGCTACGACCTGATGGTCGAGACCTACGGCACGCTCAACGCGGCGCGTTCCAATGCGGTGCTGGTGTGCCACGCGCTCAATGCCTCGCACCATGTCGCCGGTGTCTATGCCGACGACCCGCGCGACGTGGGCTGGTGGGACAACATGGTCGGCCCCGGCAAGGCTCTCGATACCAACCGCTTCTTTGTCATCGGCGTGAACAACCTGGGCTCGTGTTTCGGCTCGACCGGGCCAATGAGCGTGAGCCCGGCGACCGGCCAGCCTTATGGCGCGGCATTCCCGGTGGTGACGGTGGAGGACTGGGTCAACGCGCAGGCGCGCGTGGCCGACGCGTTCGGCATCACGCAATTCGCCGCGGTGATGGGCGGCAGCCTCGGCGGCATGCAGGCGCTGGCCTGGAGCCTGATGTACCCGGACCGGCTGCGCCACTGCATCGTGGTCGCATCGACGCCCAAGCTGTCGGCGCAGAACATCGCCTTCAACGAGGTGGCGCGCAGCGCCATCCTGTCCGATCCGGACTTCCACGGCGGCAACTACTATGCGCATGGCGTCAAGCCCAAGCGCGGCCTGCGCGTGGCGCGCATGATCGGCCATATCACCTACTTGTCGGACGAGGACATGGCGGAGAAATTCGGCCGCGAGCTGAAGACCGACGATATCCGCTTCTCGTTCGACGTCGAGTTCCAGGTGGAAAGCTACCTGCGCTACCAGGGCGACAAGTTCGCCGAGTACTTCGACGCCAACACCTACCTGCTGATCACGCGCGCGCTGGACTATTTCGACCCGGCGCTGGCCTACGGCGGGGACCTGACCCGCGCCATCGCGCAGACGCAGGCGAGCTTCCTGGTGGCGAGCTTCAGCACCGACTGGCGCTTCGCGCCCAGCCGCAGCCGCGAGCTGGTCAAGGCGCTGCTGGACAACAAGCGCCCGGTCTCATACGCCGAGATCGACGCGCCGCACGGCCACGATGCCTTCCTGCTCGACGACCCGCGCTACCACAACCTGATGCGCGCCTACTACGACCGCATCGCAGAGGAGATCGGCGCATGAACGCCCTGGCCAATCCCAATATCCTGGCGCTGCGCCCCGACTTTCGCGCGATTGCGCGCTGGATCGAACCCAACTCCACCGTGCTCGACCTTGGTTGCGGCGACGGCAGCCTGCTGCGCGTGCTGCAGGACGAGCTCGACGTGCAGGCCTACGGCATCGAGATCCGCGATGAAGGCGTGCTGGCGTGCGCGCAGAAGGGCGTGCATGTCATCCAGCAGGACCTGGAGGGCGGGCTCGCGCTGTTCGAGGACAAGAGCTTCGACACGGTGATCCTGTCGCAGACGCTGCAGACCATCCACAACACCGCGCAGGTGCTGCGCGACACGCTGCGGGTGGGGCGCGAGTGCATTGTGTCGTTCCCGAACTTCGGCTACTGGCCGCACCGGCTGTCGGTGTTCCGCGGGCGCATGCCGGTGTCGGAATCGCTGCCTTACCAGTGGTACAACACGCCCAACGTGCGCGTGCTGACCATCAGCGATTTCGAGGAACTGGCGCCCACGGTCGGCTTGCGCGTGATCGACCGCGTGGTGATGCACGAGGGCATTACCGTGAACTGGGGCGTCAACTGGCGCGGCAGCCTGGCGGTGTACCGGGTCTGCGCGGCCTGAACTCGCGCGGTGTACGGTGCCCGCCGGCTGCATTATTGCGGCAGCGCGCCGGCACTGGCCGGCGGCTCGTTGGCGGTGGCGGCCAGGTGGTCTACAAAGGCACGCACCTTTGGCGGTACGTGGCGCGTCGGCGTGTACACGGCGTAGGCCGTGCCGATATAGGGCTCCAGGATGTCCCACTCCGGCAGAACGGTGACAACGCGGCCCTCGTCCAGCGCGCTGCCGAACGAGAAGTCCGGCACCAGCCCGATGCCGGCGTCGCGCTCCACCATCGCCATGATCGCCAGGCTGTTGTTCAGCGTCAGCCGCGGCGGGATGCGCACCACCACGGCCTCGCCGCCGGCATGGTGGCGCAGCGTCCAGCGCTCGCCGAAGTTGCCATAGCCCAGGTACAGGCAGCGCGCTGCCGGCAGGTCGGCCGGCGCAGCGGGCGTGCCGTGCCGCGCCAGGTAGCGCGGCGAGGCCACCAGCCGGTAGCGCACCTCGCGCAGCGGCCGCGCCGCCAGGCCGGGCGCCAGCTCGCGCGCGATGCGCACGGCCACATCCAGGCCTTCCTCGACCAGGTCGACCATGCGGTCTGCCAGCGTCAGCTGCAGGTCGAGGCCAGGATATTTATTCAGCAGCGCCGGCAGGCGAGGCGCCAGCCAGGCCTGCCCGAACGAGACCGGCGCGCTGACGCGCAGCACGCCATGGGGCGTGCCGCCGTGCTCGCCGGCCAGCGCGGTGACCTCGCGCGCGGCGGCGGTCATGCGCGCGCAGGCGGCGTAGACCGACTGGCCCAGCTCGGTGAGTGCGAAGGCGCGCGTGGTCCGCTGCAGCAGGCTGGCGCCGAGCGTCGCTTCCAGCCGCGACACGTGCCGGCTGACGCCCGACGGCGTCATGCCGAGATCCTGCGCCGCGGCGGAGAAGCTGCCGCATTCGACCACGCGGGCGAAGACGGCCATCGCGTTGAGTGGTGTATCCGACATGCAGCGTCTCCGGTCTTTGATTGCAACTCAAATACTAATTGAGCTTAGGCGGGATTGTTGAGTGGATGGCAAGGTGGAACAATGCCGCCATTGCATCTCCGGAGTGCCCATGCCTTCCCCCCAATCCCTGCCCGGCGGCGTCTGGCGCATGGTCGCGGCCATGGTGCTGTCAGGCACCATCGGCTGGTTTGTCGTCACCAGCGGGCAGCCGCCGCTGGACGTCGTGTTCTTCCGCTGCATCTTTGGCGACGCCGCGCTGTTGGGCACGCTGACGCTGCAGCGTGGCTGGGTGCGCATGAGCCGCGCGCAGCTGTGCTGGCTGGCGCTGGGCGGGGTCACGCTGGTGCTCAACTGGCTGGCGCTGTTCTCGGCCTATGCCTACAGCGGCATTGCCATTGCCACGGTGGTCTACCATACCCAGCCGTTTTTCCTGCTGCTGCTGACGTCTGCGATGCAGCGCGAGCCGCTTCCGTTCGCCAGGCTGCCGTGGCTGGTTCTGGCCTTTGCCGGCGTGATGCTGATCACCGGGCTTGAGCACGGCGCCACCGGCGCCGCGATGCTGGCCGGGATCGGCCTGGCGCTGCTGGCGGCACTGCTGTATGCGGTCACGACCATGGCCACGCGCCGGCTGCAGGCGATTCCGCCCGGACAGATCGCCGGCTTGCAGATGGTGCTTGGTGTGGTGATGCTGGCACCGCTGGCGCATCCCGCGGCCGGCAGCTATCACAGCGGCACCTGGGCCGCGCTGCTGGCGCTGGGGCTGGTCCATACCGGCGTCATGTACACCCTGCTTTATGGCGCCTTCCAGCGCCTGAGCGTGGTGTCGATCGCGACGCTGTCGTTTGTCTATCCGCTGGTGGCGATCGTCATCGACGTGATGGTGTTCGGCGTCGTGCTCGGGCCGCTGCAGGTCGCGGGCATGCTGCTGGTGCTGCTGGGCGTGGTCGCCAACCAGCTCGGCTGGAGCCTGCCATGGCGGCGCCGGGCACAAGGCTGATGTGCCGTCCGGGCCGCTTGCCTACAGGACTGGTTGACCGAACTCCTGACTACGGTTAGTGTAGGCAGCTATCGAACGACCGTTCTATTTGCTTCCTCGCCATGACTGCTACCGCTGCTGCCCTGTCCGCCTCCGCTCCCGTCGCGCTGCATGCGTTCGACGATGCCATCGCCCTGGAGGCGGCCGGCGAACATCGTTTCCTGGGCCGCACCACGCCGGCCTACTGGAACATGATCGGCCCGTTCGGCGGCATCACCGCTGCCACGCTGCTGCAGGCGGCACTGCTGCACCCCCAACGGCTGGGCGACCCGATCGCGCTGTCGGTCAACTTTGCCGGCCCGATCGCCGAAGGCCCGTTCGAGATCGAGGCACTGCCGGTGCGGACCAACCGCTCGACCCAGCACTGGAACCTGACGCTGCGCCAGGGCGATGCCGTGGCCACCACCGCCACCGCCGTGTTCGCGGTGCGGCGCGAGACCTGGGCCTGCGGCGAGGCGGTGATGCCCGAGGTGCCGGGTGCCGACACGCTGCCGGCGATGGGCGGCTTCGCGCCGGTGCGCTGGCTCAAGTCCTATGACATGCGCCCGGTGCGCGGCGCCAAGCCGACCGCCGAGGCCGGCACCGAGCACCCCGACAGCCTGACCCAGTTCTGGCTGCGCGACGCGCCGGCGCGCACGCCGGACTTTGCCGCGGTGGCTTCATGGGCGGACAGCTTCTACCCGCGCATCTTCCTCAAGCGCGCCGGCTTCGTGCCGGCCGGCACGGTGTCGATGACGACGTACTTCCACGCCGATGCACCTACGCTGGCGGCGCTGGGCGACCGCCACGTGCTGGCCAGCGCGCAGGCGCAGGTGTTCCGGCAGGGGTATTTCGACCAGCGCGCGCAGCTGTGGAGCCCGGATGGACGGCTGCTGGCCAGCTCGCACCAGATCGTCTACTACAAGGAATAAGCGCAGGCGGGGCTCAGGCGATCGCTTCGCGCGCCTGGGCTTCGTATCGGTGCACGGTGTTGCGCATCACCCAGAGCAGCATCACGCCGGGCAGCGCCACCACCACGGTGCCGAGGTAGAACGGTGCCCAGCCCCAGGCTTCGACCATATAGCCCGAGGTCGGCCCCACGTAGACCCGGCCCACCGACGCCAGCGCCGACAGCAGCGCGTACTGCGTGGCCGAGAACGAGCGGTTGCACAGCGTCATCAGCAGCGCCACGAAGGCCGCGGTGCCCATGCCGCCGCACAGGTTTTCCACCGCGATGGTGGCGCCCATGGTCCACAGGTGAGCGGGCGTCACGGCGAGGATCCAGTAGCCCAGGTTCGATACCGCCTGCAGCACGCCGAACACCATCAGCGAACGGTACAGCCCCAGCCGCACCATCAGCGTGCCGCCGAACAGCGCGCCGATGATGGTGGCGGCCAGCCCCAGCGTCTTGTTGACGATGCCGACCTCGCCGGCCGAGAAGCCCACGCCGCGGATCAGGAAGGTGGTCGACAGGCTGCCGGCAAAGGCGTCGCCCAGCTTGTACAGCACGATCAACAGCAGCAGCCACCATGCGCCGGGCCGCGCGAAGAAATCGCGCAGCGGGCCGACCACGGCCTCTTCCAGCGAGCGCGGCGCGCGCGCGGGCATGTCGGGCTCGGGCGCCCACAGCAGGGTCAGGATGCCCACGCCCATCAGCGCCGCCATCAGCAGGTAGGTCTGCTGCCAGCCGAGCACGCGGTCGGCCAGCCACAGCGCCAGGCCGCCGGAAACCAGCATCGCCAGCCGGTAGCCCAGCACCTTGACCGCCGCGCCGGCACCGCGCTCGGGCGGGCGCAGCACGTCGGTGCTGTAGGCGTCGAAGACAATGTCCTGCGAGGCCGACAGGAAGGCCACCAGCGTGGCCAGCGCCGCCAGCGTCCACAGCGCCTCGCGCGGCGGGCAGAACGCCATCGCGGCGATGCCCGCCACCAGCCCCAGCTGCGTCACCAGCAGCCAGCCGCGGCGCCGGCCCAGCAGCGGCGGCGTGTAGCGGTCCATCAGCGGTGCCCACAAGAACTTGAAGATATAGGCCTGGCCCACCAGCGAGAAAAAGCCGATGGTCTTGATATCCAGGCCCTCGACCGTCATCCAGGCCTGCAGCGTGCCGGAGGTCAGCGCCAGCGGCAGCCCGGAGGCAAAGCCCAGGGTCAGCATGGCGCCGATGCGACGGTTGCGGAAGATATCGAGATAGGCCTGGAAAGTCATGGATGCGCGGGGGATGGAGCGCCGCGCGGCTGCGCGGGCGCCGTGTATTATTGCATCACCCGTTTGCCGCCCCGCCACTTGTGCTGCGGCAGCGTTGCCGCGGATCGCTCCGGCCCGCGGCCAAGATCCATCTACTGCGCCCGAGGAACCGCAAATGCTCCGCCCCCAGCAACGTCTCCAGCATCCGATTCGTGTCCGGCTTGCCCGCGCGCTCGCGCTGGCGGCGGCGTTGCTGGCCGCGCCGGGCATGCCTGCCCATGCGCAGGGGCAGGGGCAGGGCAGCGAGCCCGGCGGCATCAACATCCAGCGCGGCGGCTCGGCGGTGCGCAACATCGTGCCGGCCGAGGCGATCGAACAGCAGGCCGCGCAGGAGTACGAGCAGCTCAAGCAGGAAGCCATCGCCAAGCGCGCGCTGGCAGGCGACGACAACCCGCAGCTCAGGCGGCTGCGCGCGATCGGCAAGCGGCTGCTGCCGCAGACCGTGCGCTGGAACGAGCGCGCGCGCAACTGGCCGTGGGAGATCAACCTGATCGGCTCGAAGCAGGTCAATGCGTTCTGCATGCCGGGCGGCAAGATCGCCATCTACACGGGCTTGCTCGACCAGCTCAAGCTGACCGACGACGAGGTCGCGATGGTGATGGGTCACGAGATCGCGCATGCGCTGCAAGAGCATGCGCGCGAACGCGCCGCCAAGTCCGAGATCACCAACCTGGGCGCCAATGTGATTTCGCAGCTGTTCGGCTTCGGCAACCTGGGCAACATGGCGCTCGGCACCGGCGCGCACCTGCTGACGCTGCGCTTCTCGCGGGCCGACGAGACCGAGGCCGACCTGATCGGCATGGATGTCGCCGCGCGCGCCGGCTTCGATCCGCGCGCCGCGGTGACGCTGTGGCAGAAGATGGGCAAGGTGTCGCAGTCGGGCACTGAATTCCTGTCGACGCACCCGTCCGGGCGCAGCCGCATTGCCGACCTGGAAAAGCACATGCCCGAGGTGCTGCCGCTCTACGCACGCGCGATCAATACGCCGGTCGACAGGTTGCCGCCGTACCGCGCCAATATGGCGGGACTGGGCGATGCGCCCGTCGACGCGGGCGACGAAGACAGAAGCAAGCCGCTGAAGCGCTAGGCTGTTTCCTGTCGCCTGGCGCCGGCAATCAGGGTGGCCCCGCCACCGGATCGAAGGACAATGCGACAACCGCAGGGGAACCCGCATGAGCCTGAACCGCATGAGCCCGTCGGAGCAACGGGCCGCCTATATGCTGATCTTCGCTGGCTGCGAGGCCGAGCCCGGCCGCTTTACCAGCGACCTGCCGGTCAGCTCCGAAGTCTGGCTGCTGTATGCGTCGGGAGAATCGTTCGAGGTGCCGCGCGGGCTGTTGCTGACCCCGCACCACGCCGCGGGCATTGCCGCCCTGCGCACGGCGGTCCTGCGGCGCCTGCCGGCGCTGGCCGAGCCGGCATCGGCGGCGGCCGGCCAGCGCTTCCTGGCGGCCAATGAATCGCACCTGCTCGCGCAGATCGATTTCTTCGACATGCTCAGGCTGCTGCCGCTGACTGCATGGTGGCACCGGGAGGTACGGCTGCCGATGGCCGGCGTCAGCTGGTCAAGCGCCGCGCGCCACGCGCTCGAGCGCAGCCTCACGGGCGACGCCTTCGTGCGCTGGCTGGGCGAGTCGGTGCTGGCCCATGTGTCGAGCGAGACAGCCATTGCGAGGTTCATGGACATCGGCTACACCGCTTCCCGGACGCGCTTCGGCGGCATCGCGGCACCGGCCGGCCAGGCGCTGGGACGGCTGGTCAATGTCGCCGCGCAGTATGTTGCCCTGACGTTGCTCGGGCTGGACGACGACAGCTTCCCACCCGGCGGCCTGACCCGGCGCATCCGGCAGGCGAGCCGGCAGGTGCTTGAAACGCTGTGGGCCTGCCTGCAGGACGACCATGCGGCGCCGCAGGGTGCCGAGGCGGCGCGGGCGGCAGGATCGGCCGGTGCAGCGGATGCGGCGAAGGTGGCGGCGGTGGCGCCGCTATGGCGCATTTCCGTCAACCGGCCGGCCGAGCACGCCGTGTTTGCCTCGCGCAAGACCGTGAAGGCGGATGCGGCCATCCGCGTGTTCGATACCGGCGGTCAGGGCGTGCGCTGGGCGGTGATCGATTCCGGCATCGATGCGCGCCATCCGGCGTTCTTCGATCCCGCCAGGCTGGAGGGAGCGCTGCCGGTTCGCGACGGCCTGATCGCGCCGCGCCTGTCGCGCGTGGTCAGGACGCTGGACTTCACCCGCCTGTCGGCCATCACCAGCGGCCGCCTGCCGCCCATGCCCAAGGGCAAGCGCGGCCCCGGCGAGGCCGAGCTCAGGGCGCGCATCGCAACGATCGCCGACGATCTCGCCAACGGCCGCATCATCGACTGGTCCGTGATCGAGCCGCTGCTGGAGATCAGCCAGGAAGACCCGGCGCAGTACGTGCCGCCGGGCGGCAGCCACGGCACGCATGTGGCCGGCATCATCGGCGCCGGCTGGCCGTCGTCAGCCTACCTGGCGCGGCCGGAGCCCATGCCGCTGCCGCCCGAGCTTGCCGAAAGCGGCGATGTCAGCGGCATCTGCCCGTGCATCGAGTTGCTGGACCTGCGCATCTTCGATGCGCAGGGCAGGGGCGACGAGTTCGGCATCCTGGGCGCGCTGCAATACGTGCGCTGGCTCAACCAGAGCCGCGACCGGCAATACGTGCACGGCGTCAACCTCAGCGTGGCGCTGCACCACGACGTGCGCAACTACGCCTGCGGCAGCACGCCGGTGTGCGTCGAGTGCGACCGGCTGGTGGCCAACGGCGTGATCGTGGTGGCGGCGGCTGGCAACTACGGCTATGACGAGCAATACGCGGCCGCGCACATGGGAGCGGGCTTTCGCGGCCAGACCATCACCGATCCTGGCAATGCGCGCGCCGTGATCACGGTGGGAGCGACCCATCGTACCGATCCCTACCGGTATGGCATCTCTTATTTTTCCAGCCACGGCCCCACCGGCGATGGCCGCATCAAGCCCGACCTGGTGGCGCCCGGGGAGAAGATCACCTCCACCGTGCCCGGCGGCACGCTGGCGTCGATGGATGGCACCAGCATGGCCGCGCCGCATGTGTCCGGCGTGGCCGCGCTGCTGCTGTCGCGCAACAATGAGCTGATGGGCCAGCCCGAGACCGTCAAGGCCATCCTGTGCGACGCGGCCATGGACCTCGGGCGCGAGCGCGCATTCCAGGGAGCGGGACTGGTGGATGCGTTGCGGGCGCTGCAGCGCGTATAAGCCGCGCCGGTTTCCGGTGTCCAACAAAAAAGCCGGCAGTGCCGGCTTTCTTGTGTCCAGGAAGCAGCGCTGTCAGGCCTGCAGCCCGGTGGCTTCGTCGGCGCCGACATGCACGTTCATGCATTGCACCGCCGCGCCGGCCGCGCCCTTGCCCAGGTTGTCCAGGCGCGCGACCAGGTTCAGGCGCTCGGGCGTGCCGAACACGAACAGGTCGACCCGGTTGGTGTCGTTGTTGGCCTGCACGTCGAAGAAACCGTCGTCGAGGTTGTCGTCGCTGTTGTACGACATCACGCGCACGAACTGCTCGCCTTCATAGTGCTTGCGGTAGATGTCGACGATCTGCTCCGGGCTCACCTTGCGCGCCAGCCGATCCGCGAACACTGGCACCGTCACCGCCAGGCCCTTCAGGAAGTTGCCGACGATCGGGTTGAAGATCGGGTCCGACGACAGGCCGCCCTGCACGCGCATCTCGGGCAGGTGCTTGTGCTGCAGCCCCAGCGCGTACGGACGCGGGCTGTTCAGCTTCGGGTTACCGCCGGCCTCGAAGTCGGCAATCATCTTCTTGCCGCCGCCGCTGTAGCCGGTCAGCGAGAACGCCGACACGGGGTAGTCGCGCGGCAGCACGCCGGCATCCACCAGCGGACGCACCGCCAGCACGAAGGCGCTGGCGTGGCAGCCCGGCACGGCGATGCGCTTGCTCGCACGGATCTTCTCGCGCTGGCCGCGCACCAGTTCCGGCAGGCCATAGGCCCAGTTGTCGGCAGTGCGGAACGCCGTGCTGGCGTCGATCACGCAGGTGTCCGGGTTGGTCACCAGCGACACCGCCTCGCGCGAGGCCACGTCGGGCAGGCACAGGAAGGCGACGTCGGCGGCGTTCAGGAAGCGTGCTCGCTCGGCCGGATCCTTGCGCTTGTCATCGGCAATACGCAGCAGTTCTACGTCGGAACGACCGGAAAGATAGTCAAGCAGCCGGAGACCGGTCGTGCCTTCCTGACCATCGACGAACACTTTGAAAACCATGGCGGACTCGCTCTATGAAATGCGGGGGAATGCGAAACGTCTCCTGCCGGGCGCAGGGGCGAACCTGCATTGTAGCGGGGATGGGGGTCGGTCGCAGGGGTTTGTACCGATTGGATTCTTGCGGTTTGGCACGGTTCGCGGCCCCCGCTGGCGATGGTCAAGCTGCTGAAATTGCTCGATCGCCACCCGGAACTGCTCGAAGAAGTCCGGGTGGTCTGACTACCACGGCTCAGAGCGGATAGTCGTAATCGATCGACAGCGGCGCATGGTCGCTGAACTTCTCATCCTTGTAGATCGAGCACAGCTGTGCCGTGTCGGCGATCTTCGGCGTTGCCAGGTGGTAATCGATACGCCACCCTACGTTCTTGGCATAGGCCTGGCCGCGGTTGCTCCACCACGTGTACTGGTCCGGGCGCGGGTCGAGCTTGCGGAACACATCGACGTAGCCATGGACCTCGAACAGCTCGCCGATCCAGGCGCGTTCTTCCGGCAGGAAGCCGGAGTTCTTCAGGTTGCCCTTCCAGTTCTTGATGTCGATTTCCTTGTGCGCGATGTTGACGTCGCCGCACAGCACGATCTCGCGCCCGCTGGCCTTCAGCTGCAGCAGGTGGGGCAGGAAGGCCTCCATGAAGCGGAACTTGGCCAGCTGGCGTTCCTCACCGCTGGAACCGGAGGGCACGTACACCGAGATCACGGCCAGGTGCGGGTACTGCACTTCCACATAGCGGCCTTCGCCGTCGAACTCCGCGTTGCCGAAGCCGGTGATGACCCGCTCAGGCTTGTGTCGCGTGTACAGGCCCACGCCGCTGTAGCCTTTCTTCTCCGCGAAGTGGAAGAAGCCATGGTAGCCATGTGGCGCCAGGAACGCTTCGGTCATGTCCGCGGCCTGTGCCTTCAGTTCCTGCACGCAGACCATGTCTGCGTCCTGCTTGCCCATCCAGTCGAAAAAGCCCTTCTTGGACGCGGAGCGGATGCCGTTGAGGTTGGCGCTGATAATCCGTAACATTCGGGGAAATTTTGAATTCAGAGAGAAATGATGACGCAGCAGAACACGCCGGCCGCAGTGCCCCAGCACATGCAGGGCACCGACCTGAGCCAGACCTTTATCCGCTTTGCGCTCGATGCCGGCGTCCTGTCGTTCGGCGAATTCGTCACCAAGGCGGGCCGCAAGTCGCCGTATTTCTTCAACGCGGGCCTGTTCAACCAGGGCGCGATGCTCGGCGAGGTGGCGCAATTCTATGCCAAAACCCTGCTGGCCTCGGGCGTGCAGTTCGACGTGCTGTTCGGGCCGGCCTACAAGGGCATCACGCTGGCTTCTGCCACGGCAGTGGCACTGGCCGGCATGGGACGTGACGTCGGCTTCGCCTACAACCGCAAGGAAGCCAAGGACCATGGCGAAGGCGGCACGCTGGTCGGCGCCAGGCTGCAGGGCAAGGTCGTCATCGTCGACGACGTCATTTCCGCCGGCACCTCGGTGCGTGAATCGGTCAACCTGATCCGCGCCGCCGGCGCCGAGCCGGCAGCCGTGCTGATCGCGCTGGACCGCATGGAAAAGAGCGGCACCGCCGACCACGTCGGCACGCATTCGGCCGTGCAGGACGTGCAGCGCGAATTCGGCATCCCCGTGATTGCTATCGCCAGCCTGAAGGACCTGCTGGCCTACCTCGACGCGTCGCAGGACCAGTCGCTGGCGGCTTCGCGCGAGGCCGTGTCGGCGTACCGGCAGCGTTACGGCGTCTGACGGCGCCTTGCGCCCGCGCGCGCATGCGCCGGGCGCGGCAACGATCCAGGGCAGGCGGACTATCCAATCGGCGGGGGGCGGTGGCGTGGCGGCGAAAGAGCGGCAGGAACGGGCAGGGCGGCAGCCCGCATCGACGGCAGCGAAGGAAACGCAAAGGGGAACAAATAAGGCCAACGGCAACGGCGATTCGCTGGCCGAGCGCGGCGCGCAGGTGCGCCCGCGCAAGCCTGTGCGCCAGGACGCCAAGGCGCCCGACCGGCCCGCGCATGAAGCGTATGCCGTGCGCGCGCTGGTGCTGCAGGGCGGCGGTGCGCTTGGCGCCTACCAGGCCGGCGTATACCAGGGCCTGGCCGAAGGCGGGATCTACCCGAACTGGGTCGCGGGCATTTCCATCGGCGCGCTCAATGCCGCGGTGATTGCCGGCAATCCGCCCGAGCGCCGCATCGAACAGTTGCGCGCGTTCTGGGAACACATCTGCGCGCAGCCGTGGCTGCCCAGCCTGTCGCCCAACTGGCTGACCGATAGCGCCGAGAGCTGGCCCGAGCCGCTGCGCGTCTGGTTCGACGGCCTGCATGCCACGCGCGCCATGGTCGAAGGCCAGCGCGGCTTCTTCCAGCCGCGCAGCTGGCCGGAGCTGGTGATGCGCTATGCCGATCCCGCCCGCGCCAGTTTCTACGACACTTCACCGCTGAAGGCGACGCTGGAGCGCTTCGCCGACTTCGACCTGATCAACCATCGCCCCGACCTGATGCGGGTGTCGGTGGGCGCGGTCAATGTGCGCACGGGCAATTTCGCCTATTTCGACAACACCCGCGACAAGCTCTGCCCCGAGCATTTCATGGCCTCGGGCGCGCTGCCGCCGGGCTTTCCGGCGGTGGAGATCGACGGCGAGTACTACTGGGATGGCGGCCTGGTGTCCAACACCCCGCTGGCCGAGGTGCTGACCGCGCAGCCGCGGCGCGACGCGCTGATCTTCCAGGTTGACCTGTGGAGCGCGCGCGGCAAGCTGCCGCACGACCTGGTCGACGTCGCCGAGCGCGAGAAGGAGATCCGCTATTCCAGCCGCACCCGCGCCATTACGGACTACATGCGCGAGCAGCAGAACATGCGCCGCATGCTCAACGAGGTGATGGCGCTGGTGCCGCAGTCAAAGCGCAACAGCGAGTGGTACCGGCGCGCCGCCGAACAGGCCTGCGACGCGCGCCGTAACGTGATCCAGCTGATCTACCGCGACAAATCGTTTGAAAACATGGCCAAGGACTACCAGTTCGGCCTGCTGACCATGAACGAGCACTGGACCAGCGGCCTGGACGATATCCGCCAGACGCTGCGCCATCCGCAATGGCTGGCGATGCCCACCCGCGAGCACCCGTTCGTCACGCACGACGTGCATCGCGGCAACGGCGGCTGAGCGGGCGGCCAGCCGTCTGCCAGCGCGCTACTCGACCCTGACCTTCGCCAGTTCGGGCTTGGGCGGCGGGTAGGCGGGCTTCAGGTCCTCGAACACCCGCGTCAGGATCTCCGCCACCATCAGATTGCGGTGCGTCTTGGAATCGGCCGGCACCACGTACCACGGGCATTCCGGCGTGCTGGTCGCCATGATCGCGGCCTCGTACGCATCCATGTAGGCCTTCCAGTGCTTGCGCTCGGCGAGGTCGGTGGTGTCGAATTTCCAGTGCTTTTCCGGGTCTGCCAGCCGCGCCTCCAGCCGCGCCTTCTGCTCGTCGCGCGAAATATGCAGGAAGCATTTGACGATGGTGGTGCCGGTCTCGGTCAGCATTGCCTCGAAGTCGCGGATCTGGCGGAAACGGCGTTCGGCTTCGGCATTGTCGATCCAGCCGTGCACGCGGGTGATCAGGACGTCTTCATAGTGGCTGCGGTTGAATACCACGATCTCGCCGGCCTTGGGCACCTGCCGGTGAATGCGCCACAGGTAGTCGTGCGCCAGTTCATCGGCAGTGGGCGCCTTGAAGCCGACCACGCGGATGCCGAGCGGATCGAAGCTGCGGAACACCCCGCGCACCGTGCCGTCCTTGCCGCTGGTATCCATGCCCTGCAGCACGACCAGCAGCTTGCGGCGGTGCCCGGCGTAGAAGATGTCCTGTTGTGCGTCCAGCCCCTCGCTCAACTCGGCGATGAGAGCCAGGTCCTCGGCCTTGTTGCCGCGCGACAGCGGCTTGCTGCCGGGGGGGAAGTCGGCAAGGCGGAATCGCTTGCCCGTCGTGATGCGGAAATCGTCCAGCGGCATGGGCGCTCCATCGGTATGACCTGCAAGATCAGGGAGTGGGCGCCCCGCCTGGGCCGGAACGGATGCGGGCTGCGTCGTGGGGCGCGCTGGCCCTATGGTCAGGCCGGCAGGGTCGCCAGGTCAATGGTGCCTTCGAACACCGTGGTCGCCGGGCCGGTCATGCGCACCGGTTCGGCGCCGCCGTCCCAGGCAATGGTCAGGTCGCCGCCGTGGGTATGCACCCTGACCGGCGAATCCAGCAGGCCGCGCCGGATGCCGGCGACCACCGCCGCGCAGGCGCCGGTGCCGCAGGCCAGCGTTTCGCCGGCACCGCGCTCGTAGACGCGCAGGCGGATGGTATTGCGATCCTGCACCTGCATGAAGCCTGCATTGACGCGGTTGGGGAAGGCGGCGTGCTGCTCGATCACCGGACCGTCCTGCAGCACCGGGAAGTTCTCGACGTCCTCGACCACCTGCACCGCGTGCGGGTTGCCCATCGACACGGCCGAGATCCATGCGGTGCGGCCGTTGACCTCCAGGCCGTAGGTTGTATCCACGCCTTCAGCCCGGGTCGGCAGGCCTTCGGCACGGAACGGCACCTGGGCCGGTGCCAGCTCGGGCGCGCCCATGTCGACGGTAACCTGGCCGTCGTCCTGCAGCGTCAGCGTGATCACGCCCTTCATCACCTCCACGCGCACCGAGCGCTTGTCGGTCATGCCCTTGTCGCTGACAAAACGCACGAAGCAGCGCGCGCCGTTGCCGCAGTGCTCGACCTCGCTGCCGTCGGCATTGAAGATGCGGTAGCGGAAGTCGACATCGCTGCGCGACGGTTTCTCGACCACCAGCATCTGGTCGGCGCCCACGCCGAAATGCCGGCTGGCGAGCGCGCGCCATTGCGCGGGAGTCAGGTCGATCTGCTGGTGGATGCCGTCAAGCACGACAAAGTCGTTGCCGGCCCCATGCATCTTGGTGAACTGGAGTTTCATGGTGGGGATTGTAGCCGCGGCTCGCGCAAGTTGCTGCCGCCGTCGGCGGAGGCTCAATAGATCTCGGGTTCGCCCGGCAGGCGATGCTTGAAGCGCTTGTGCACCCAGTAATACTCAGGCACGCGCGGGCGAATGCAGTCCTCGAAGAAGGCGTTCATGCGGCGCGTGTCGTCGGTGACGCTCTCGCCTGGGTAGTTGTCCCAGGCAGGCAGGATGCGCAGCACGTAGCCCTGGTAGTCGGGCAGCATCTCGGTGTAGATCGGCACCACCTTGGCCCCGGTCAGGCGCGCCAGCCGCGACACCGAGGTCAGCGTCAGCGCCTGCACGCCGAAGAACGCCACGAATTCCGAATCGCGTTCGCCGAAGTCCATGTCGGCGATCAGCTGCAGCGCTTCGCCCTTCTTCAGGCAGCGCAGGATGTCGCGCGCGCTGTCGTTGCGCGAAATCATGTTGGCGCCGAAGCGGCCGCGCGCGTGCTTGAGGAAGCCATCGAACAGGTCGTTCTTCTGTTTCGTGTACAGCGAGGCGCCGGAACGTCCCACGTGCTCGCGCAGGTGGATGGTCAGCCGGATCGCGCCGGCCTCGACGCCCGACAGATGCAGCGTGACCAGGATGTGCGGCGTGCCATCCAGCGATGCCAGGTCGGCCTGGTCGTCGATCCGCACCCAGCGGCGCATCTGCGCTTCGCTGCCGGTCCAGAAGATGCCGCGCTCGGCAAAGCTGCGGAACACGGTGCGGAAGCTCTGGCGCGACAGTTCGTCGATCTCGGCCTCGGTCTTGTCCGGGAAGCACAGGCGCAGGTTGGCCTGCACCACGCGGCGGCGTTCGCTGGGGATCAGGTAGAGCAGGCTGCCCAGCCCTTCGCCGAAGCGCGCAACGAACGGATATGGCAATTTGCCCAGCACCGTCAGCAGGCCGATGCCGAGCCAGGTGAACACGCGGCTCATGAAATCGATTGGTCAGTGGTCGGCTCGGTACTGCGGCTGGGGGCAGCGGCAGGCCCCTTGTAGCGGCTGTACCCCCACAGGTACTGCGTGGGGCACTGTCTCACCAGGGTCTCGACGGCCTGGTTGATCACCGCGGCCGCTTCGGCGGGGTCGTCCGGCAGCATGCCGCCCTCGTTGAGCACATGCAGGTGGGCGCGATAGCCCGCGCCTTTCGGCAGCCGCTCCGCAAAGACCGCAACCACCGGCGCGCTGGTCAGCTGCTGCAGCCGGTGCACCAGCGCCATCGTGTAGGCCGGTTTGCCGAAGAACGGCGCCCAGTTGCCCTCGCCGCCGCTGGGTACCTGGTCCGGCAGGATGCCCACCGCCTGGCCGCGCTTGAGTGCCTTGACCAGCATGCGCACGCCGCGCGGCGTGGCCGGCGCCATGTGCATGTTGGGCCGGGTGCGCATCTTTTCGATCCAGTCGCGCAGCCAGGGCTGGTGCGGCGGCTTGAACAGCGCCGTGACCGGGCGCACCAGCGCGTGGGACTGCGGCAGCACTTCAAAGCAGCCCAGGTGGGGCGTCAGGATGATGAGACCTTTGCCGCGGGCCTGCAGCTTTGCCAATTCGGGCCACATGTAGTCGTCGAAGCCATGCAGCCGCGCGCCGATCTCCTTGCGGCTCCAGAAATAGGGCATCTCGATCATCATGCGCCCGGCGGAGCGGGCGGCTTCATCGATCATTGCCTGCGTGGCGTCGGGGAATGCCAGGCGGAAATTTTCGTTCAGGCGCTGGCCATAGCGGCCGGGCAGCCGTGCTGCCAGCAGTCCGAGCGCGCCGCCTGCGGCCTGCAGCGCGCGCAGGGGGAAACGGGAGATCAGCCAGAAAAGAAAGGTCATCGGGCGTGGATTGCAGTCCGGGCTGCAACAGGTCAAAACCGGCGCATTTTTCTCCGGCGTGGAATTCAGTTCCGCGCCGGCTTGCCGTAATCCGGGCAAACGGCATGCCGTGGCGGCAGCGTGTTGCGTCGGCTGTTGCGTCGGCGCCTTTGGCGCGCTGCAACGAGCCCGGCAGGCGCGTATAATAGCGTGTATCGCCGAGTTAACTGACAACTTGCGGGGCGATGCGGCTTTAACCGGGCCGTTTTAAATACCGCTAAAGCGTCGCCGCCATGAACCCGACCGGGTGGCACGCAATAGCCAACCTGGAGAATAAGTTCGTGGCAAACGACTTCCTTTTTACTTCGGAATCCGTTTCCGAAGGCCATCCCGACAAGGTCGCCGACCAGATTTCCGACGCCGTCCTGGACGCCATCCTGGCGCAGGACAAGTACGCGCGTGTGGCTGCCGAGACGCTTTGCAACACCGGCCTGGTGGTGCTGGCAGGGGAAATCACCACGACCGCCAACGTCGACTACATCCAGATCGCGCGCGACACGATCAAGCGCATCGGTTACGACAACACTGAATACGGCATCGATTACAAGGGCTGCGCCGTGCTGGTGGCCTATGACAAGCAGTCCCCGGACATCGCCCAGGGCGTGGACCGCGCCTCGGACGACTACCTGAACCAGGGCGCCGGCGACCAGGGCCTGATGTTTGGCTACGCCTGCGACGAGACGCCGGAGCTGATGCCGTTCCCGATCTATTACGCGCACCGCCTGGTTGAACGCCAGTCGCTGCTGCGCCGCGACGGCCGCCTGCCCTGGCTGCGTCCGGACGCCAAGTCGCAGGTGACGGTGCGTTATGTCGACGGCAAGCCGCACAGCGTGGATACCGTGGTGCTGTCGACGCAGCATTCGCCGGATATCACCCAGGCGCAGATCCGTGAAGCGGTGATCGAAGAGATCATCAAGCCGGTGCTGCCGGCCGAGATGCTGAAGGAAACCAAGTATCTGGTGAACCCGACCGGGCGTTTCGTGATCGGCGGCCCCCAGGGCGACTGCGGTCTGACCGGGCGCAAGATCATCGTCGATACCTATGGTGGCGCTTCGCCGCATGGTGGCGGTGCGTTCTCGGGCAAGGATCCGTCCAAGGTCGATCGCTCGGCTGCGTATGCGGCGCGCTACGTGGCCAAGAACGTGGTGGCTTCGGGCCTGGCGCGGCAGTGCCAGGTGCAGGTGAGCTATGCCATCGGCGTGGCGCGTCCGATCAACGTGACGGTCTACACCGAAGGTACCGGCAAGATTCCGGATGCCAAGATTGCAGAGCTGGTGCAGGAGCATTTTGACCTGCGGCCGAAGGGGATTGTGCAGATGCTGGATCTGCTGCGGCCTATCTATGAAAAGACTGCGGCCTATGGCCACTTTGGGCGTGAAGAGCCTGAGTTTTCGTGGGAGGCTACGGATAAGGCGGCTGCACTGCGGGCTGCGGCTGGGCTGTAAGCGGTACTTCAGAGGCCCTGGACTCCGGCACTTCTGACTTCGGCAAGCCCCGCTGGCCCGCAAGGGTTGGTGGGGTTTTTGTTCTGGTGGTTGGTCGCTGGTGGCTGGTGGTGACATGCTATCGGCTGTTGAAGCTGCGTTGTCGCTGCTGATGACATGCTGTCGGCCGTTGAACCGCCTGGTTCCGCCCTCCTGGGCGGGTCACTTTTTGCCCGAGCGGCAAAAAGTAACCAAAAAGCGCGTTTACGGCCCTGCGGGCGGCCACTCTTATCGTAGTGGGCGGGGGCTTTCGTACGGGGCTCCGCTTCGTTGCGGGGCAGGACTGCCTGACGCCGTGGTGCGCCACCGTGGCTGGGGATAGACGCGATGTTTGAACGAGCCCAGAGCTGTGGGTGGCCCCTACTGCTGGCGGCATGGTAGGAACGCCTACGGCTGCGCTGCGCGCCGGCCCTAACGTGACAGGACCGGCCACGACATTCTGCCCGCGCTGACGTCCGGCATCGCAAGCGATAACGCTGTGCGAGCGCAGCGACGCACTCCGTGCCCGAGCCCTAAATCCTGGATACCGCCGGCGCGCAGCGCAGCCGCAGGCGTTCCTGCGTTGACGCCGGCAGCAGGCGGCCTACGCCCGGCATGGGGATCGTTCAATAGTGGGTCGACGCAGCCACTATCCCAAACTCACCTGGCGTAGCAGGTTCGAACCACTAGCCACATCGAACGGAAATCACCACCGCCCGAACCACCCGCACCGCCAACTTGATAGCCAGCCGCTCAGGCGACGCGCTTTTTGGTTACTTTTTGTCGCTCGGACAAAAAGTGACCCGCCCAGGAGGGCGGAACCAGGCGGTTCAACGGCCGACAGCATGTCACCAACGGCGATAAAGCAGCTTCAAAACCCGACGGCATGTCACCAGCAGAACCCCGCCACGCAAAACCCCTACCCCTGCGCCCCAATCGCCACCCAAACACCCAGGTAGTAAAATCCCAACCACCACAAATTTCCTTTATGGGGCCCGTCCCCAGAGGACTGCCATGCCCGCAGCATCAGCCATTTCCAATGCCACCGCGTCGACCCGCTCCGCGGCCGGAGGCAACCTCGACCTGATCCGCCCGCAGCCCTACACCTCCTGGGCACCGCAGGTCTCCCCCGAGGAACGCGCCACCCTTCGCCGCGAGCTGGAGCAAGGCGCAGTACTGTACTTCCCCAACCTGAAATTCCACTTCGAACCCGGCGAGGACCGCTTCCTGGATGCCCGTTATTCCGACGGCAAATCCAAGAACATCAACCTCCGCGCCAACGACACCGCGGTGCGCGGCGCCCAGGGCACCCAGCAGGACCTGTCCGACCTGTACACCCTGATCCGCCGCTATGCCGACAACAGCGAGTCGCTGATCCGCACGCTGTTCCCGGAATACATCCCCCATATGACCCGCGCCGGCACCTCGCTGCGCCCGAGCGAAATCGCCGGCCGCCCGGTCAGCTGGCGCAAGGACGACACCCGGCTGCACGTCGATTCATTCCCGTCCAACCCGATGCTGGGCAAGCGCCTGCTGCGCGTGTTCCACAACATCGACCCCGCCGCGCCGCGCGTATGGCGCGTGGGCGAGCCGTTCGGTGATTTTGCGCGGAAGTTCGTGCCGAAGACGCACGGCATGTGGCCAGGACAGGCGGCGCTGATGAAGCTGCTGCATATCACCAAGCGCAAGCGCTCGGAATACGACCACCGCATGCTGCAGCTGCACGACCTGGCCAAGGCCGATCTGGACTACCAGCGCGACGTGCCGCAACAGGAGTTCCACTTTCCGCCCGGTTCGACCTGGATCGTGTTCAGCGACCAGTTGCTGCACGCCGCCATGCGCGGGCGCGCGATGATGGAGCAGACCATCTATCTCGAGCCGCAGGCGATCTCCGATCACACCCACTCGCCCGAGGCCGTGCTGTCGCGCATGCTCGGGCGGCCGATGCTGGTGTCCTGACCCGCAGGCCAGTAGCGCAGCGATCGCGTCATCCCCCCGCATCGGTTAGGTACGCCGGCTGCCGCACGCATCACATGGGAGGCAGCGGTGGTCGTCGGCCCCAGGACCACGCCAGACCTGCCCATCCCCGCGCACGGCAGAGCGGCATGCCGGCCGAGGCCATGTAAGACGTCTTCCCCATCGGCATTTCAACCAACCCGCCTGGACCGTCCACGCCGGCACTCCGCAACCCTTCACCCCTGCTCAGGCTAGCGCCTACACTGAATTTCACGGCTTGCCATCCGCTGGCCCGGCTGACTCTCGCCGCCTGCGGACACGCGGGGAGACAGATGGAAACCACCTACGACTACGTCATCGTCGGCGCGGGATCGGCGGGCTGTGCGCTGGCCGGACGGCTGGCCGACAGCGGGGACGACACCATTGCCCTGCTCGAGGCCGGCCAGCACGACCACCATGTGCTGGTACGCACACCCGCCGCGTGCGCCGCCATGCTGCCGCGCGCCGGCGCACGCAACTATGCTTACGAGACCGTGCCACAGCCGGGACTGAACGGACGCCGGGGCTACCAGCCGCGCGGGCGCGGACTGGGCGGCTCCTCGTCGATCAACGCGATGATCTACACGCGCGGACGGCCCGCCGATTACGACGACTGGGCTGCCGCCGGCTGCGACGGCTGGTCATGGGACGACGTGCTGCCTTATTTCCGCCGCGCGGAATGCAATGAACGCCTGGCCGGCAGCGAAGACGACCCGCTGCATGGCGGCAATGGCCCGCTCCATGTGTCGGACCTGCGCACCCCCAATCCTTTCGCCGAGCGCTTTATCGAGGCGGCGCAGCAGGCGGGCTACCTGCGCAACGACGACTTCAACGGCGAAGAGCAGGAAGGCGTGGGCTGGTATCAGGTCACGCAGCATGCGGGCGAGCGCTGGAACGCGGCGCGCGCCTACCTGCACGGCGGCAATACGCGCGACAAGGCCTGCAACGGCGGGCGCGCGCGCCTGCAGGTGCTGACCGGCACGCAGGCGCTGCGCATCGTCTTCGAGGGCCGCCATGCGGCCGGTGTGCTGGTCGCGCGCGACGGCCGCCAGCAGCTCCTGCGCGCACGACGCGACGTGATCGTCTGCGCCGGCACCTTCGGCTCGCCGCAATTGCTGCTGGTGTCGGGCGTGGGTCCCGCGGCGCAGCTGCGCGAGCTTGGCATCGACGTGGTCCACGACCTGCCCGGCGTAGGCGCCAACCTGCAGGACCATCTCGACGTCATCCTGCACAAGCGCGTGGCGGCGCCGGAGTTGTTCGGCGTGTCGTTTAGCGGATTGATGACCCTGCTCTCGGAAATCCTGCGCTACCGGCGCGAACGCACCGGCATGCTGTCGAGCAACTTCGCCGAGGCCGGTGGCTTTATCCGCAGCCGCCCAGAGCTGGCCGAGCCCGACCTGCAGCTGCATTTCGTCGTTGGCATGGCCGACAATCACATGCGCCGGCTCAACTTCGGCCACGGCTATTCCTGCCATGTGTGCGTGCTGCGTCCGCGCAGCCGCGGCGAGGTGCGCCTGGCATCGGCCGATATCCGCGAGGCGCCGCTGATCGATCCGCGCTACCTCAGCGATGTGCGCGACCTCGACGACATGGTGGCCGGCGTGCGCATCGTGCGCCGGATCTTCGCGCAGCCGCAGCTGGCCAGCTTCGGCGGGCGCGAGCTGTACTCCGCGCACCTGCGTGCCGATGGCAGCGACGATGCCGACGTGCGCGAGATGATCCGCGCGCATGCCGACACCATCTACCATCCCGTGGGCACCTGCCGCATGGGCATGGACGCGATGGCGGTGGTCGACCCGCAGTTGCGCGTGCGGGGCGTGGAAGGACTGCGCGTGGTCGATGCCTCGGTGATGCCGACGCTGGTCGGTGGCAACACCAACGCGCCCGCGATCATGATCGGCGAACGCGCGCATGACCTGATCCGCTACGCGCCGCGGGTGATGCTGCGCGTGCTGGAGTCGATGGAGGCGTGACGCGAGCGCCGGGTGCGGGCGCGGCTAGCCTTCGAAGCCGCGCGACGCCACGCGCTTCAGCAACCCGGCCTCCGCATCCAGCGTGCCGAACACGCGCCCGTGCTGGCGCCCGAGCCGGCTGGCGACAAACAGCTCCGCATCCTCCGCATCGGCATGCGCCAGCATCAGCGCTGCCTGCGTGGTCAGCACCAGCCCCTGCGCAAAGCGGCGCGCGTTGGCCTCCAGGTGCTCCGGCGCCTCGCGCAGCAGCGCCTGCAGCGAGGCCAGCTCCGCACGCACCGCGGGATGGCCGCCGGCGCGGCGCTGCAGGTCCTGCAGCAGGCGCGCGCCGTCGTCGGGGTTGCGCTGGAGCGCGCGCAGCACGTCCAGGCACATGATGTTGCCCGAGCCCTCCCAGATCGAGTTGACCGGCGCTTCGCGGTACAGCCGCGCCATCGGGCTTTCTTCCACGTAGCCGTTGCCGCCCCAGACCTCCATTGCCTCGCCGGTGGCCTCGATGGCGCGCTTGCAGATCCAGAACTTTGCCGCGGGCGTGACCACGCGCTTCCATGCGGCCGCGAGCGGGTCGGGGTTGTCGCCCTCGGCATGCTCGAAGGCGTGGCCCAGTTCCATCATCAGCAGTGTGGCCGCCTCGGATTCCAGCGCCAGGTCAGCCAGCACGTTGCGCATCAGCGGCTGGTCGGCGAGCAGGCGGCCGAAGGCGCTGCGGTGGCGCGTGTGGTGCAGCGCCTGCACGAAGGCAGCGCGCAGGATCGCAGAGCTGCCGATCACGCAGTCGAGTCGCGTATTGGTCGCCATTTCGATGATGGTGGGGATGCCGCGACCTTCCTCGCCGATCAGGATGCCGGTGGCGTCGCGGAATTCGACTTCGCTGCTCGAGTTGGAGCGGTTGCCCAGCTTGTCCTTCAGGCGCTGGATCTGGATCGGGTTCTTGCTGCCGTCGTCGCGGAAGCGCGGCACGAAGAAGCACGACAGCGGACCGTCTTCGGCGCCCATGCGCGCGACCACCAGGTGCGCATCGCACATCGGCGCCGAGAAGAACCACTTGTGCCCGGTCAGTGTGTATTCCGCGCCACGGCCTTCGCCACGCACGGCGCGCGCCACCGTGGTGTTGGCGCGCACGTCGGAGCCGCCCTGTTTCTCCGTCATGCCCATGCCGATCATGATCGCCGTCTTGTCGCGCCAGGGCAGGTCGCGCGCATCATGCTCGCTCGCGTACAAGCGCGGTTCGAGTTCGGCGAACAGCGCGGCTTCCTTGCGCAGCACCGGGATGCTGGCGAGGGTCATCGTGGTCGGGCACAGCGAGCCGGACTCCACCTGCGCCTGCAGGAAGTAGCCCGCGGTGCGCGCGCTCCACGCGCCCGCGCGCGGCTGCGCGAAGGGCAGGGCCTGCAATTGCTGGCCGCGCAGCAGCGACAGCAGTGCATGCCAGCTCGGGTGGAATTCCACGAAATCGATGCGCTCGCCGGTGCGGCTGTGCGTGTGCAGCTCGGGCGTATGGCGGTTGGCATCCGCTGCCCATTGCTGCACTTCCGGCTCTCCCAGGCGCGCGCCGAACTGCCCCAGCGCCTCGGCATGCCAGCCACCGCCAAGCCGTTCCAGCGCAGCGCGGACAAAAGGATCGCAGACGAAGAGGTTATAGTGCGCAAGATCCGGCACCTGGTTGAAGACGCGGTGCGTGGCGGCGTCGGTCATGATAAGGGTCTCCTGGATCGGTTCGATGCTTGCCGTTTGCTTGCATGGTAGGGCACGTGACAGGCGTTTGAGTGCATGCCTGTCCGCTTCACGCCGATTTTTGCGCTGCACCATGCGCGATTCGATACCTCTGCGCAAAGGTGTGGCACCACAAACCATAGGGAACTGGCACTGGCGCCCACCGGTGCTCTGTGCTTAAATTCACCCCGTTGGATGAAACAGGGGTGCCGTACGGATGGGCCGTGCGGCTGAGAGAGTCCCTTCGAACCCGATCCGGTTAGTACCGGCGTGGGAAGTTTCAGCAAGACCAAGCCTCTAGTCCCTCCGGGACTCGCCCCTCCGGCCACAAGCCCAGGCGGCGCTCACAGGGCTCCTGGTTTCGTCCACCCCGCAAGAGAGAGGACGACACCCATGGCCCGTACTGCCCCCGCTGCTTCCTTCGAATCGCTCGAGAGCGACCTCGACCAGAAATTCGCCTACCCGGCATCCAGCAAGACCTACCTGACCGGCAGCCGCCCGGATATCCGCGTGCCGCTGCGCACGATCCTGCAGACGTCCACGCGCACGGAGAAGGGCGAGATGCCCAATCCGCCGATCCCGGTGTACGACACCTCGGGCCCGTACAGCGACCCGGACGTGCATATCGACCTGAAGGCCGGCCTGCCGCCGGTGCGCGCCAAGTGGATCGAAGAGCGCGGCGACACTGAAGTGCTGCCCGGCCTGTCGTCGGAATACGGCCGCGACCGCGCCAACGACCCCGCCACCGCCCACCTGCGCTTTGCCCAGCTGACCAACCCGCGCCGCGCCAAGGCCGGTGCCAACGTGTCGCAGATGCACTATGCGCGCCGCGGCATCATCACGCCGGAAATGGAATACGTGGCGCTGCGCGAGTCGCTGAACCTGCAGGCACTGTACGACAAGCCTGAATACAAGGCGCTGCTGCGCCAGCACCCCGGCAACGCGCTGGGCGCCGGCCTGCCGCTGCGTCCGGAAGACATGACGCCGGAGTTCGTCCGCAAGGAGATCGCCTCGGGCCGCGCGATCATTCCCGCCAACATCAACCACACCGAGCTGGAGCCGATGGCGATCGGGCGCAATTTCCGCGTCAAGATCAACGGCAACCTGGGCAACTCGGCGGTGACGTCGTCGCTGGCCGAGGAAGTGGAAAAGATGGTGTGGTCGATCCGCTGGGGCGCCGACACCATCATGGACCTGTCCACGGGCAAGCACATCCACGAAACCCGTGAGTGGATCCTGCGCAACTCGCCGGTGCCCATTGGCACGGTGCCGATCTACCAGGCGCTGGACAAGACCGGCGGCATCGCCGAGGACCTGACCTGGGAGATGTTCCGCGACACGCTGATCGAGCAGGCCGAGCAAGGCGTCGACTACTTCACCATCCACGCCGGCGTGCTGCTGCGCTACGTGCCGCTGACGGCCGACCGCGTCACCGGCATCGTGTCGCGTGGCGGTTCGATCATGGCCAAGTGGTGCCTGGCGCACCACAAGGAAAACTTCCTGTACACGCACTTCGACGAGATCTGCGAGATCATGAAGGCGTACGACGTGTCGTTCAGCCTCGGCGACGGCCTGCGTCCGGGCTGCATCGCCGACTCCAACGACGATGCCCAGTTCGGCGAACTGCGCACGCTCGGCGAGCTGACCGCCAAGGCGTGGAAGCACGACGTGCAGGTGATGATCGAAGGCCCGGGCCACGTGCCGCTGCAGCGCATCCAGGCCAACATGGACGAAGAACTCAAGCATTGCTACGAGGCGCCGTTCTACACCCTGGGACCGCTGGTGACCGACATCGCCCCCGGCTACGACCACATCACCAGCGGCATCGGCGCGGCCAATATCGGCTGGATGGGCACGGCCATGCTGTGCTACGTCACGCCGAAGGAGCACCTGGGCCTGCCGGACAAGGAAGACGTGCGCGAAGGCATCATCACCTACAAGATCGCTGCCCACGCCGCGGATCTTGCCAAGGGCTGGCCGGGCGCGCAGCTGCGCGACAACGCGCTGTCCAAGGCACGCTTCGAGTTCCGCTGGGAAGACCAGTTCAACCTTGGCCTGGACCCGGAGCGCGCGCGTTCGTACCACGACGCCACGCTGCCGGCCGAAGGCGCCAAGATCGCCCACTTCTGCTCGATGTGCGGGCCGAAGTTCTGCTCGATGAAGATCACGCAGGAAGTGCGCGACTACGCGGCGTCGCTGCCCAAGGAAGCGCAGCAAGGCATGGAAGAAAAGTCGATCGAGTTCCTGAAGAAGGGCAGCAAGATCTACTCGTAAGGCAACGGCAGTACGGGCATGGCGTCGCAACCATGCCCGCGTGTGTTCCGCCGCCGCGCAGCGCCCCGCGCGGCGGCCCAGACAACAAGGAGGCCGGCGCGGTGGCATGCCTGCATGCTTTTGCCCCGGCACAACATCCCTCATGACAGCAGTACAGTCGTTTGACGTCGCCATCCTCGGGGCCGGACTCGCCGGCCGCCTGGCTGCCTGGCAACTGGTGCGCAGCGGTGCCCGCGTGGCGCTGGTGGAGCGCGCCGGGCCGGACGGCGCGGGTTCGGCCGCATATGTTGCCGCGGCCATGCTGGCGCCGCTGGCGGAATCGGCCATCGCCGAGCGCCGCATCGTCGACCTCGGCATCGCCAGCGTCGACCTGTGGCGTGCGTGGCTGGCCGAGCTGCCGGAGCCGGTCTTCTTCCAGGAGGACGGCACGCTGGTGGTCTGGCATGCGCGCGACCGCGGCGAGATGTCGTTGTTCACCAGCCGCGTGCGTGCGGTGGCGCCGCCCGAGCTGGTGTCGCAGCGGCTGCGGGCGCTGGATGGCAAGGGCGTGGGCGAAGTCGAGCCGGCGCTGGCGGGCCGCTTCCCGCAAGGACTGCTGCTGGCCGGAGAGGGCCAGCTCGACAACCGCGGCGCGCTGCGCGCGCTGCTGTCGTGCGCCGTCAGCGAGGGCGTGCATTGCGTCTGGGAGGCCGGCGAGGTGGAAGCCGACACGCTGCCCACGCTGGGCATCCGCGCGGACGTGGTGCTGGATTGCCGCGGCCTGGGCGCGCGCGCGGCATGGCCGGCGCAGCCCGGCGGCACCGCGCCCGGCCTGCGCGGCCTGCGCGGCGAAGTGGTGCGCGTGCATGCGCCCGACGTGAAGCTGCACCGGCCGGTGCGGCTGCTGCATCCGCGCTACCCGATCTATATTGCTCCCAAGCCCAACGACCTGTACGTGATCGGCGCGACCGAACTGGAAAGCGAGGACGATTCGCCGATGAGCGTGCGTTCCGCGCTGGAACTGCTGTCGGCGGCGCATTCGCTGCACCCCGCTTTCGGCGAGGCGCGCGTGCTGGAGCTGAACGTGCAGCGCCGCCCCACGCGGCCCGACCACCTGCCGGCGATCCGCGTCGACCAGCAGGCACGCGTGGTGCGCGTCAACGGCCTGTACCGCCACGGCTTCCTGATCGCCCCGGCGGTCACCGAGGCCGCGTGCGCGGTGGTGGGCGCGTTGCTCAAGGGCGATCCTGCCGCGCACGCCGTGCCTGCCGCGCTGCGCTGGCCCGGCATGATCGAGGCAGTGACGGAAGCGCCGGCCGCAGCGCTGCACGCGCGCACCGGGCTGCTGCACTAACGCAAGACTGACATGGAAATCCTGCTCAACGGCCGACCCCTCGCCCTTGCCGAATCCGCCACGCTGGCGGACGCGGTGGTCGTGGCGAAGATCGCGCCTCCTTTTGCCGCGGCGGTCAACGGCCAGTTCGTGCCGCGCGCCGCGCATGCCAACACCCCCCTTGCGGCCGGCGACCGCATCGACCTCGTGCAACCCGTGACGGGAGGCTGACCCCATGACATTCGAACCTTCCGAAACCCTGCGCGACCCGTTCGTGCTGTATGGCGAGTCGTTCGGCTCGCGCCTGCTGCTGGGCACCGCGCGCTATCCGTCGCCGGCCACGCTTGAAGCGGCCGTGCAGGCGTCCACGCCGGCCATGATCACCGTCGCGCTGCGCCGCCAGGGCGCGGTGGGCGATGGCGAGGGCGGCCAGGCGTTCTGGCAGATGCTCAAGGCGCTGAACGTGCCGGTGCTGCCCAACACCGCCGGCTGCTTCACCGCGCAGGAGGTCATCACCACCGCGATGATGGCGCGCGAGGTGTTCGAGACGCCGTGGATCAAGCTGGAGCTGATCGGCGACGACTACACGCTGCAGCCCGACACGCTCAACCTGCCCGCGGTGGCCGAGACCCTGATCAAGGAAGGCTTCAAGGTGCTGCCGTACTGCACCGAGGACCTGGTGCTGTGCCGCCGGCTGCTCGACGTCGGCTGCCAGGCGCTGATGCCATGGGCCGCGCCGATCGGCACCGGCCGCGGCGCGGTGAATCCCCATGCGATGCGCGTGCTGCGCGAGCGCCTGCCGGACACGCCGCTGATCGTCGATGCCGGCCTGGGCCTGCCGTCGCATGCGGCGCAGGTGCTGGAGTGGGGCTACGACGGCGTGCTGCTGAACACCGCGGTGGCGCAGGCCGCCTACCCGGTCAACATGGCGCGCGCGTTCGCGCAGGCCGTCGAGGCGGGCCGCACCGCGTACCTGGCCGGGCCGATGCCCGAGCGCGAAGTGGCGCAGGCCAGCACGCCGGTGGTCGGCATGCCGTTCTGGCATGCGGAGGCAGAGCAGCGGGAGCAGCGCGCATGACCCGCCGCCCCGTCCACGCCCCCAGCGACGGCCCGCTGCGCGCGGCAGTGCTTGAGCACTATGGCGAGACCTTCGGCATCGACGACAAGCCGTGGCAGGCGTGGCGCCTGGAAGACGCGCCCGCGCAGCCCGGCGCGCACGATGTGCTGCTGTCCGACGGCGAAGCCGCCGAAGAAGTCATCGCACGCGTCGCAGCCAGCGGCGCCACGCTGATCGAGACCGACCGCGAAGGCGGCCAGTGGATCGACACGGTGCGCTCGCCGATGGGCACCTGGGTGTTCTCGGTTGCCGCGGACAGCGACCAGCCGCATTCGGCCGCGTTCGTCGCGGTGTTGCTGGCGAGCCTGTCGCTGCATTTCCCCGCGCATGACGCGTTGGCGCTGGCGCGCGCCTGGGCGCCGGGCTCGGCCGACTGGCCATCGGATTTCGCGCGTTTCCCGCGCGTGCGCCATGCCGCGCTGGTGGCGCCGGAGCAGGCCGCCGAGCCGTTCGCGCCGTGCCCCGCGCTGGGCCTGTATGTGGTGGTGCCGAGCGCAGAATGGATCGAGCGCCTGGCTCCGCTGAACGTGCCGACGGTGCAACTGCGCTTCAAGTCCGACGATCCCGCCGCGGTGCGCGCAGAGATCGCGCGCGCGGCCAGGGCCATGCAGGGCTCGTCGTCGCGCCTGTTCATCAACGACCACTGGCAGGCGGCGATCGACTACCACGCCGCCAACGGCGCGCAGAGCGGCATCTATGGCATCCACCTCGGCCAGGAAGACCTCGACGACGCCGACCTCGACGCGCTCCGCGCGTCCGGGCTGCGGCTGGGCGTTTCCACGCACGGTTACGCCGAGATGCTGCGTGTCGCGGCGATCCGCCCGAGCTACCTGGCGCTGGGCGCGATCTTCCCGACCACGACCAAGGTGATGCCGACGCAGCCGCAAGGCATGGGCCGCTTCCGTGCGTATGCAAAGCTGATGCAACCGGTGATCCCGTCGCTGGTCGGTATCGGCGGCGTCAATGCCGGGAATATGCGCGAAGTGCTCGCCGTGGGTGTCGGCAGTGCCGCCGTGGTGCGCGCCGTCACCGAAGCCGACGACGTGCCGGCCGCGGTGGCACACCTGGTCAGCCTGTTCCCGGCCGGCTGAGCGCGCCGTGGCCGCCCCGCGCATTCGCCTGGCGCAGGCGGATGACCTGCCGCGCCTGCCCGGGATCGAGCTGGCGGCGGCGGCGCTGTTTCCGGAGGGCGACGTGCCGGCGCTGCTGCGCCTGGTCAGCACGCCGGACTCGGCGCTGGTGGCCGCGCAGCGCGAAGGGCGGTTGTGGGTGGCCGAGCATGGCGGCGAAGTCGCCGGCTTTGCACTGGCCAGCCGCAATGGCGCATGCGGCTATCTCGATGAAATGGACGTGCATCCGGACCATGGCCGGCGCGGCATCGGGCGTGCGCTGGTCGGGGCCGTGCAGGCCTGGGCGCGGACGAGCGGCCTGCGAACGCTGAACCTGACCACGTTTGCGCATTTGCCCTGGAATGCGCCGTTCTATGCCTCGATGGGGTTTCGGCGGCTGGAGGACAGCGAGCTTTGCCCGTTGCTGTCGGAGGCGCTGGCGGCACAGCGTGCCGCCGGATTGCGGCAGCGTGTGGCGATGCGGCAGGCTCTCTGAGCCAGTGGTTTTGCTCCTCTCTCCCGCTCGCGGAGAGAGGAGCGGACCGCACCTGGTGATGTGCACCGCATCGCCAAGATTTGTGCGACATTCGCCCAGCCGCGGGAACCGGACCGGACCCCGCCGCTATGATGTCGAGCAGCATTCCCCGCCATCCACCCAGCATCGCGCACCATGTCGACCCAGCTCCCCGAAATCATCCCCGCCGCCCCCGGCACGCCTGAAAAGCCCTATTTCGGCATCGACGTGCCGCTGATGCGCTATTTCGGCCTGCAGCCGGAGCTGATCGAAGAGGGCTACTGCCGCACGCGGCTGCCGGCGCACCCGCAGCTGGTGAACAGCCGCGGCGACGTGCACGGCGGCACGCTGATGGCGACGCTGGACTTCACGCTGAGCGGCGCGGCGCGCTCGCATGCGCCCACGGAAACGGGCGTGATCACCATCGACATGTCGACCCATTTCCTGGCCGCCGCGCGTGGCGAGCTGACGCTGGAAGCGCGCTGCCTGCGTCGCGGCGCGCGCATCGCGTTCTGCGAAGGGGAAGTGAAGGACGCCGCCGGCAACGTGGTGTGCGTGGCGCGGGCCGCGTTCAAGCTGGTGCCGCTGTCCAGCGGCGGCAACTGATTCCCGCCTGAAAATCCGGCCGCTCAGTCCTGCAGCGGCCGGTACACCTGTTCGAACCTCGCGCGCTCGGTGATGCCATAGTCGCCGGGCGCGTATTGCATCAGCCAGTCGCCCGGCTTGCCGTGCAGCACGTCGCCACCGGCGCTGCGCTCGATGCTGAAGGCCTCGCGCATCTCGCGCGCCAGCACCGGGATCGGTATGTTGCGATAGGCGCCGTCCTGGCCATGCGCCAGCGGCGGAATGGCTTCGTACTTGGGGTCGAAGCGGTCGCGGGACACGCACCAGCGGTCGCCGGTGGCGCTGGTGATCAGCGCGTCGCCGGGCTGGTAGCGGTTGGGGCCTTCGCGGCTGACCAGCTCGCCAGCCTCGGTGGCGAACGTCACGTCGACGACCTCATGCTTGAGGTAGAAGGCCGCGTCGGGGTCGCTGCGCAGATCGATATTGGCAAGCCTCTGCATCTGCCGCTCAACCCAGCGCACGCGGCGCGAAGGCGTGGTTCAGCGGGCCGTTGCCGCTGCCCAGCCGCAGTCCCGCACCGGCCGCGATGGCCTGCGCCACATAGTCCAGCGCCTTGCCCGCCGCATCCTCGAGCGCATCGCCACGCGCCAGCTGCGAGGCGATTGCCGCCGCCAGCGTGCAGCCGGTGCCGTGCAGGTTGCGGGTATCGACGCGTGGATGCGTGAACACACGCACGGTGCCGTTCTTGAGCATCAGCAGGTCGTCCAGCCCGCCGGCGATGCCTGCCGCGCCATCGTCTTCCAGGTGGCCGCCCTTGAGCAGCACGGCCGGGCAGCCCATCGCGATCAGGTCGGCGGCGGCCTGCTCCATGTCGGCGCGGCGCGCGATCGTGCGGCCAAGCAGGTAGGAGGCTTCGGGCAGGTTGGGCGTGACCAGCAGCGCGCGCGGGAACAGCAGCCGCACCATGGCCTGCGTGGTGGCGTCGTCGGACAGTGTCGCGCCCGAGGTCGAGATCATCACCGGATCCACCACCAGCTTGCGGATGCCATGCCGGTCCGCCGCCGCGGCCACGGCCTCGACAATGGCGGCGGTACCTAGCATTCCGGTCTTGGCGGCGTCCACTCCGAGATCGCTGGCCACCGCGTCGATCTGCGCGGCCACCATGTCGGCGGGGATCGCATGCACGCCGGTCACGCCCAGCGTGTTCTGCGCGGTGATCGCGGTGATCGCGCTCATGCCGAAGCAGCCCAGCGCGGAAAAAGTCTTCAGGTCGGCCTGGATGCCGGCGCCGCCGCCGGAATCGGAACCGGCGATGGTCAGGGTGCGGGGTGGCGTTGGGATCATCTGTGGGGAAATCAAGGAGGGCCGGTGCGCAAGGCGGCCGGGCACGCTACAATACCGCCACTCCGAGGAGCGTTGCAACGGATGCGGTAGGCAAAAAGTGCTACCCCATGCATCCGCCAGGCTCGGACTGTCTTCAACGGCGCTCGCTGATCCGTGGTTTCGCACGGAGGCGAGTCGACCTATCCGCCCGCTGCGCATGCGCCATTGCCATGCCGCCGCTGCCCGATTTCCCGATCTCGTCACCTGCGTGCCACTCTTCACCGGGAGTGAAACATGAACGCCGTGACCGACCTGAAGCAAGACTACCTCGTCGCCGACATTAACCTGGCCGGCTGGGGCCGCAAGGAAATCGCCATTGCCGAGACCGAGATGCCCGGCCTGATGGCGATCCGTGACGAATTCGCCGCCGCCCAGCCGCTGAAGGGCGCGCGCATCGCGGGCTCGCTGCACATGACGATCCAGACCGCCGTGCTGATCGAGACGCTCCAGGCGCTGGGCGCCGACGTGCGCTGGGCCTCGTGCAACATCTTCTCGACGCAGGACCACGCCGCCGCCGCCATCGCCGCGGGCGGCACGCCGGTATTCGCCTTCAAGGGCGAATCGCTGAAGGAATACTGGGACTTCACGCACCGCATCTTCGACTGGGCCGACGGCGGCACGCCGAACATGATCCTCGACGACGGCGGCGACGCCACGCTGCTGCTGCACCTCGGCGCCAAGGCCGAGAAGGACGCTTCGCTGATCGCCAACCCGGGCAGCGAGGAAGAGACCTACCTGTTCGCCGCGATCAAGGAAAAGCTGGCCCGCGACCCGAGCTGGTACAGCCGGAACCTGGAAGCCATCCGCGGCGTGACCGAGGAAACCACCACCGGCGTGCACCGCCTGTACCAGATGGCGCAGAAGGGCGAACTGAAGTTCCCGGCCATCAACGTCAATGACTCGGTCACCAAGAGCAAGTTCGACAACCTGTACGGCTGCCGCGAATCGCTGGTGGACGGCATCAAGCGCGCCACCGACGTGATGATCGCCGGCAAGATCGCCATCGTGGCCGGCTACGGCGACGTGGGCAAGGGCAGCGCGCAGGCGCTGCGCGCGCTGTCGGCGCAGGTGTGGGTGACCGAGATCGACCCGATCTGCGCGCTGCAGGCCGCGATGGAAGGCTACCGCGTGGTGACCATGGACTACGCCGCCGAGCATGGCGATATCTTCGTGACCTGCACCGGCAACTACCACGTCATCACCCATGAGCACATGGCGAAGATGAAGGACCAGGCCATCGTCTGCAATATCGGCCACTTCGACAACGAGATCGACATCGCCTCGATCGAGAAGTACGAGTGGGACGAGATCAAGCCGCAGGTCGACCACGTCAAGTTCCCCGACGGCAAGAAGCTGATCATCCTGGCCAAGGGCCGCCTGGTGAACCTGGGCTGCGCCACCGGCCACCCGTCGTACGTGATGAGCAGCTCGTTCGCCAACCAGACCATCGCGCAGATCGAGCTCTGGCAGGAACGCGACAGCGGCAAGTACCCGGTCGGCGTCTACACGCTGCCCAAGCACCTGGACGAGAAGGTGGCGCGCCTGCAGCTGCGCAAGCTGAACGCGCAACTGACCGAGCTGACCGAGCAGCAGGCCGCGTATATCGGCGTGAAGAAGGAAGGCCCGTACAAGGCGGATCACTACCGCTATTGATGCGCGCAGGAAGGCAGCAACTCCCCTCTCCCGCGTGCGGGAGAGGGGATGGGGGAGAGGGCAGGCGCTGCCACGAAGCAAGGCATATCGCATCGAGATGCGCCGGCCCTCTCCCCCGACCCCTCTCCCATAAATGGGAGGGGGGAGCAACCACGCCATTCAAGGAGCCGTCATGAGACTACTGGTCGTCTGGGTCATCAACGCTGTCGCGCTGTTCGTACTGCCGTACATCATCCCGTCGATCCACATCAAGAGCTTCGGCTCGGCGATGCTGGCGGCGCTGGTGCTGGGCCTGGTCAACACGCTGATCCGTCCGATCCTGGTGATCCTGACGCTGCCGGTCACGCTGCTGACGCTGGGGCTGTTTATCTTCGTCATCAATGCGCTGCTGTTCCTGTTTGTCGGCAACCTGCTGTCGGGCTTCACGGTCGGCGGCTTCTGGGCAGCCTTGCTGGGCTCCATCCTGTACAGCGTGATCTCGTGGCTGCTGTCCAGCCTGCTGCTGGGCAACCGCGACGACTGACCTTATTTCGCGCGCCGCGGCAACGCGGCGCGCCACCATCATGCAAGACCGCTACTTCAGCTTTGAATTCTTCCCGCCCAAGACGGCGGAGGGCACGGAGAAGCTGCGCAACACGCGCGCGCAGCTGGCCCCGCTCAAGCCCAAGTACATCTCGGTGACGTTCGGCGCCGGCGGCACCACGCAGCAGGGCACGCTCGACGCCGTGCTGGAAATCCAGCGCGAAGGCATCGAGGCCGCGCCGCACCTGTCGTGCGTGGGCTCGTCGCGCGAGAGCATCCGCGCGATCCTGCAGCAGTACCGCGACGGCGGCATCCGCCATATCGTCGCGCTGCGCGGCGACATGCCGTCGGGCATGGGCGAGATCGGCGAGTTCCGCTATGCCAACGAGCTGGTGGAGTTCATCCGTGCCGAGACCGGCGACTGGTTCAATATCGAAGTCGCCGCGTACCCGGAGTACCACCCGCAGGCGAAGTCGCCGCGCCATGACCTCGACAACTTCGTGCGCAAGGTCAAGGCCGGTGCCGACTCGGCGATCACGCAGTACTTCTACAACGCCGATGCGTACTTCCGCTTTGTCGACGACGTGCGCGCGCAGGGCGTGGACGTGCCGATCGTGCCGGGCATCATGCCGATCACCAACTACTCGCAGCTGATGCGCTTCTCCGAGATGTGCGGCGCCGAAGTGCCGCGCTGGGTCGCCAAGCGGCTGGAGAGCTTCGGCGACGACCGCGAATCGATCCGCGCCTTCGGTCTCGACGTGGTCACCGCGCTGTGCGAGCGGCTGCTGGCCGCGGGCGTGCCGGGGCTGCATTTCTACACGCTCAACGCGGCCGGCGCGACCAAGGCGATCTGGCAGCGGCTGAAGCTGTAAGCGCCCGGGACCTCGCCCATGGCCACGCGCCGCCCCGATCCCTTCATTGAACACCTGCTCGAGCTGATGGGGCCGCTGGCGGCGCGCATCGGGCCGGTGACGGCCAGGCGGATGTTTGGCGGGCACGGCCTGTTCTATGACGGGCTGATGTTCGCGCTGGTGTCGGGCGGCACCTGCTACCTGAAGGCGGATGACGCCACGCGCGGCAAGTTCGACGCCGCAGGCAGCGAGCCCTTCCGCTACCAGTCGGCGAAGCGCGAGGTCACCATGCGCCACTACCTCAGCCTGCCGCCCGCCGCTCTGGAGTCGCCGGCGGCGATGACGCCGTGGGCGAAGCTAGCGGTAGAGGCGGCGCTGCGGCTGGGGAATGCGGGCTGAGCCTGCGCCAGCGCGCAATCCATGCCGGATCGGTGCCATACTCGCCCCATGGTCACCGCCATCTTCCGCTTCTACGAGGAACTGAACGACTTCCTCGCGCCGGACCAGCGCCGGCGTGACCTGCCCTGCGCGTGCGCGCGCGCCGCGACCGTCAAGCACATGATCGAGGCGCTGGGCGTCCCCCATACCGAAGTCGAGCTGATCCTGGTCAACGGCGAGTCCTCCGTCTTCGAACGCCAGCTGCTGGACGGCGACCGGGTCTCGGTCTATCCCAAGTTCGAGCGCCTCGACATCACGCCGCTGCTGCGCGTGCGCGAACACCCGCTGCGCCTGATGCATTTCGTCGCCGACGCGCATCTGGGCGGACTGGCGCACCTGCTGCGCATGACCGGCTTCGACACCCTCTACGACAACCACTTCGAAGACAGCGAGATCGAGCGCATTGCGGTTGACGAAGGCCGCGTGGTGCTGACGCGCGACCGCGAACTGCTCAAGCGCCGCCGCATCACGCACGGCTGCTATGTGCGCGCGCTCAAGCCGCGCCAGCAGGTGCGCGAGATCTTCGCCCGGCTGGACCTGGCGCGCAGCGCGCGGCCGTTCTCGCTGTGCCTGGACTGCAACGTGCCGCTGCACACGCTGGATGTGGCCGCGGCGGCCGGGCGCGTGCCTGACGGCGTGCTCGAGCGCCACCGCAGCTTCGTCACCTGCGACCAGTGCCGGCGGGTGTTCTGGGAAGGCTCGCACTGGCGCTGCATGCGCGCGCTGGTGGATGAGCTCGTGCAGCCCGGCTGAGCTCAAGCTGTGCCCGCGCGCTGCCGTCACCCTTTTGGGCTAGAACGCCCCGGCCTCGGTCACGATCCAGTCCATCGCCACGTCATGCGGCTGCGCGGGCAGCGCGATGCGGCATGCCTCATGGCCAACGCCGATCGCCACCGGCCGGTGCGCCATCGCCGCCAGCGTGCGGTCGTAGAAGCCGCCGCCGTAACCCAGGCGGAACTTGTCCGGGCTGAAGCCGACACAGGGAATGAGCAACGCGTCGGGCGTCACGGCTTCGGTGCCGTCGGGGACCGGGATGCCGTAGTGGCCCTTGGTCATCGGCGTGTCCGGGTCCCACCGGTGGAAGTCCAGCGGCGCGCCGGGCCGGCTTACCGCCGGCAGCGCAGCCTGGCGCCCGGGCACCGCCGCGAGCCATTGCGCGACCGCGCCGCGCGCGTCGAACTCCTGCTGGATCGGCCAGTAGAAGCCGAGGCAGCGCACGGCCAGGCCCGCCAGCAGCTCGGACAACGCGGCGGCGATGCGCGCATCGGCATCGTTGCGCGCGGGCAGGGCGGCACGCAATGCCAGCAGGCGCGCACGCTGCGCGCGGCGGTCTTCGGCGGGGTCGGGGAGCGAGGCGGGCGAGGTGGCGGCCGAAGCGGCGGATCTTGAAGACATGGCGTGGGATAATGCCCGCGTCCGAACCAACACGGACGGCGGAAGCTGCTGCGGCCCTTGCCTTGCATGGCGGGCACCGGCGCCGCCGTCATCGACAAGGAAGCAAAGAATGCTGAAGGGAGTATATCTGCAGCGTGCAGGGCGGGCCGCCTGGATTGCCGTGGCATGTGCACTGCTTGTCACGCCGGTCCATGCGCAGAAGCGCCCGCAGGCGCCGGTGCGCCAGCAGCAGCCGGCGGTGATCCCGAGCGATCCGGACGAGGCTTTCGCCGCGCTGCGCGAGGCGGCGCGCAAGAACGACGTGGAGCGCGCCTACGCGATCTCGGCCACCCTGGTCGACTACCCGATCCCGTCGTACATCGAGTACTTCCGCATCAAGCCGCAGATGTTCGACGCCAGCGGCCTGGCGCGCATCGACGCGCCTGACGACCAGGTGCGCGCCTTCCTGCAGCGCTACAAGGGCGAGGCCATCGCCGACCGCATGCGCAACGACTGGCTGCTGGTGCTGGGCAAGAAGCGCGACTGGGCCACCTTCGATGCCGAGTACCCGCAGTTCGTGCTCAAGGACGACACCCAGGTCGAATGCTATGCGCTGCTGTCGCGCGCGCTCAAGGGCCAGAACGTCGCCGCCGAGTCGCGCCAGGCGCTGAGCGATCCGCGCTACTACGGCGAAGGCTGCGTCGACCTGATCGGCTACCTGGTGCAAAGCCAGCAGATCCAGCGCAGCGATGTCGCCTACCAGGCGCGGCTGGCGCTGGAGCAGAACTACCTGACGCTGGCCGGCAAGATCGCGGCGCTGCTGCCCGATGCGCGCGTCGACGGCGACACGCTCGCCACCCTCGTCAAGATGGCGCGAACCGACCCGAACCAGGCCGTCGCCTACCTGGGCACCGTCCAGGGCACGCTGTCGCGCGACGAGCAGGGCGCGGCCTGGGGTGTGATCGGCCAGTTCGCGGGCAAGAAACTGCTGCCCGAAGCGGCCACCTACTACCGCCGCCAGATGGACCTGGGCGGCAACCAGTGGCTGTCTGACGACACCCAGGAATGGCGCGTGCGCGCCGCACTGCGCCAGGGCGACTGGAAGCAGGTGCGCCAGGCAGTCGAGCTGATGCGTCCCGAGCTGCGCGCCAAGGACCCGGCGTGGCTCTACTGGTACGGCCGCGCGCTCAAGGCCGAAGGCCGCGACACCGAGGCGCAGCAGAACTTCCAGCAGGTCGCCGGCCAGTTCAACTTCTATGGCCAGCTCGCCAGCGAAGAACTGGGCAACCGCATCACGCTGCCCGCGCGCACCAGCGTCAGCGACGCCGAGGCCAATGCCATGCGCTCGCGCGCCGGCTTCCAGCGCGCGCAGAAGTTCTATGCGATGAACATGCGCTTCGAAGGCAACCGCGAATGGAACTGGGAACTGCGCGGCATGAACGACCGCGAGCTGCTTGCCGCCGCGGAGTTCGCGCGCCGTCTCGAACTGCTCGACCGCACGGTCAATACCGCCGACCGCACCCGCAACGAGCATGACTTCGGGCTGCGCTTCCTGATGCCGTACCGCGACATCATGCAGCGCGCGACCGACGATGTCGGCCTCGACATGGCGTGGGTCTACGGCCTGATCCGGCAGGAATCGCGCTTCATCATGAGCGCGCGCTCGTCCGCCGGTGCGCATGGCCTGATGCAGGTGATGCCGGCGACGGCCAAGTACGTAGCGCGCAAGATCGGCATGAACGATTTCTCGCCGCAGATGATGGGCGATCCCACCATCAACATCCAGCTTGGCACCAATTACCTGAGCATGGTGCTGACCGACCTGGACAGTTCCTGGACGCTGGCGTCGGCCGCATACAACGCCGGTCCGGGCCGGCCCAAGGCATGGCGCAGCACGTTGGCGCGCCCGGTGGAAGGCGCGATCTTTGCAGAGACCATCCCGTTCAATGAAACGCGTGGCTATGTGAAGAATGTGCTTTCGAACGCTACGTACTATGCTGCATTGATGAGTGGCCGTCCGCAGTCGCTGAAATCGCGCCTGGGCACGGTCGCGCCGTCGCCGGTGACCACCACCAGCCTGCCCTGACGGGTACCCGACGGGACGGCCGCTGGTGTGCAGCGCCGGGCGCGTTGCGGCGGCCCGGCTGGCGCAATGCGCCGCGACGTGCAGTTCACTTTGCGCGGAGGCATCATGCAGACCAGCAACGTCCTCGTCATCGGTGGCGCCGGCTTTATTGGCAGCCACCTTGTCTCGCGCCTGGCCGGCGCCGCTTCTGCCTCGGGTGCGCCGCTGGAACCGGGCAGCAATCCCGATTCGCCCATCGCCCCCGACCGCATCGTGGTCGGCACCCGCAACGTCGAGCACGCGCAGCACCTGTTGCTGCTGCCGCGCGTCGAGGTGGTGGAACTGGGACTGGCCGACAATGCCGCGCTCGATGATGCCATCGGCTCGCTCGGTGTCGACGGCATTGTTGTCAACCTGGTGGGCGTGCTGCACGGCGAGCGTGCCGATCCGTACGGCGAGGCCTTTGCCAGCGCCCATGTCGAAATGGTGCGCCAGATCGTGGCTTCGTGCCTGTCCACCGGCGTGCGCCGGCTGTTGCATATGAGTGCGCTCGGCGCTGACAGCCAGGGGCCGTCGATGTACCTGCGCAGCAAGGGCGACGGCGAGCGCATCGTGCGCGCCAGCGGGCTGGACTGGACCATCTTCCGCCCTTCAGTGGTGTTCGGGCCAGATGACCATTTCCTCAACCTGTTCGCGCAGATGCAGCAGATGGCGCCGATCGTGCCGCTGGCCTGCGCACAGGCGCGCTTCCAGCCGGTGTTCGTGCAGGACGTGGTGCAGGCCTACCTCAATGCCATGGTCAACCCGGCAACCATCGGCCATGGCTATGAGCTGGGCGGCCCGCAGGTCTATACGCTCGAAGAGCTGGTGCGCTTCGCCGGCCGCGCGTCTGGCCATCCGCGCCCGGTGATCGCGCTGCCGGACGCGCTGGCGCGGGTGCAGGCGACGATCATGGAACACATGCCGGGCGAGCCGCTGCTGTCGCGCGACAACCTCGACTCGATGCAGCTGGACAATGTGCTTGAGCATCCGGTTGCGCCGGAGCTGGACCTGCATCCGGCCAGCCTGGAATCGGTGATGACCGACGCGCTGGCAGGGCGCAACCGCGATGCCACGCTGACCTCGATGCGCGCCAGCGTGCACCGCTGAAGGGGCGGCCGGACCCCGGCCGCGGGGTGGCCTATGTGACCCATTTTCGGATCGGTTGCGAGAGCAATTCACTTTGAGGCAGGCTGGCGCGCTGGCAAAATGACCGGTCCGGCGCGCCGCCGCCGTCTCCCTTCGCCTCCTCCCCCAAGGACCTACGATGAAGCTCGTCATCGGCAACAAGAATTACTCCTCCTGGTCGCTGCGCCCCTGGCTGCTGCTGCGCCAGGCCGGCATCGAATTCGAAGAGGTGCAGGTGCGCCTGTTCACCGGCAGCTTCGCCGCCGAGATCGCGCGCTATTCGCCCGCCGGCAAGGTACCGGCGCTGGTCGATGGCGACGTCACCGTGTGGGATTCGCTGGCGATCGCCGAATACGTGGCCGAGCGCTTCCCGGAAAAGACGCTGTGGCCGGCCGACCGCGCCGAGCGTGCGGTGGCGCGCGCCATCTGCGCCGAGATGCATTCCGGCTTCACCAACCTGCGCAACCAGTTGCCGATGAACGTGACCGCGGTGCTGCCTGGTTGCGGCTGGAACGTGGCGGTGCAGCGCGACGTCGACCGCATCGCCGCGATCTGGGGCGGGCTGCGCCAGCAGCATGGCGCGCGCGGGCCGTTCCTGTTCGGCGAATTCACCGTGGCCGACGCCTTCTTCGCGCCGGTGGTGAGCCGCTTTGCCACCTACGGCATCCACCTGCCGGAAGACGCCAAGGCCTATGCCGACTTCATGCTGGCGCTGCCGACGATGCAGGAGTGGATTGCCGCCGCGCGCGAGGAGCGCGATTTCCTGGCCGACGACGAGCCTTACCGGCTGGCCCCCGACCGCCCCGATGCGATTATCGTCAACCACTGAGCAATATCGCCGACGCCCGGCGCCGGCACCAGAGAAGAGGCCACAACGATGCAGGTGTACGCCGTCGGCGGCGCGATCCGCGACGAACTGCTGGGCAAGCCCAGCCAGGACCGCGACTACGTAGTCGTCGGCGCGACCCCGCATGAGATGGAGGCAGCGGGCTATCGTCCCGTCGGCAAGGACTTTCCGGTCTTCCTGCATCCGCGCACCCATGAGGAATACGCGCTGGCGCGCACCGAGCGCAAGACCGCGATGGGCTACAAGGGCTTCGCCTTCTACTGCGAGCCCGATGTCACGCTCGAAGACGACCTGGTCCGGCGCGACCTGACCATCAACGCGATGGCGCGCGAGGTCGATGCCGGCGGCAACCTGGTCGGCCCGGTGATCGACCCGCACGGCGGCCAGCGCGACCTGCAGGCCCGCCTGTTCCGCCATGTCTCCGATGCCTTCGCCGAAGACCCGGTGCGTATCCTGCGGCTGGCGCGCTTCGCCGCGCGCTTCCACGGGTTCACCGTCGCCGCCGAGACCCAGCGCCTGATGCGCGAGATGGTGATGGCCGGCGAGGTTGATGCGCTGGTGCCGGAGCGCGTCTGGCAGGAACTGGCGCGCGGCCTGATGGAAGCGCATCCGTCGCGGATGTTCGAGGTGCTGCGCGATTGCGGCGCGCTGGCGCGGCTGCTGCCGGAGCTCGACCGCTTGTGGGGCGTGCCGCAACGTGCCGACTTCCATCCCGAGGTCGATACCGGCGTGCACGTGATGATGGTGATCGATACCGCCGCCGCGATGGGCGCGCGGCTGCCGGTGCGCTTTGCCGCGCTGGTGCACGACCTGGGCAAGGGCACCACGCCGGAAGACGTGCTGCCGCGCCATGTCGGCCACGAGATGCGCAGCGTCAAGCTGCTGGAAGAGGTCTGCGCGCGGCTGCGCGTGCCCAACGATTGCCGCGACCTGGCGCTGGTGGTGGCGCGCGAGCACGGCAATATCCACCGCTCGCTCGAATTCAGTGCCGCCGCGGTGGTGCGGCTGCTGGAACGCTGCGACGCGCTGCGCAAGCCCGACCGCTTCGCGCTGGCGCTGCAGGCTTGCGAGGCCGACAAGCGCGGCCGCAAGGGCTTCGAGCACAGCGACTATCCGCAGGCGGAGCGCCTGCGGGCGGCACGCGAAGCCGCCGCCGGCGTCGATGCCGGAGCGATCGCGCGCGCCTGTGCGGACGACGTGGGGCAGATCAAGGACCGTGTCCATGCGGCCCGCGTCGCGGCCGTGGCGCAGCGGCTGGGCGAGCACGCGGCGGATTGAGAATCCGCGGCCGTTCCTACAACAGCTTGCCGATCACCAGCGCCACCAGCGACAGCAGGATCGTCGAGGCAAACGGCAGCACGAACTCCCGCCCGAACAAGCGGAAGCGCACGTCCCCCGGCAACCGTCCCAGCCCGATTTTCTGCAGCCACGGCAATGCCGAGGACAGGATGATCACGCTCAGGAAGATGGTCAGGGTCCAGCGCAGCATGGCGTTCGCCGTGGCTTACAGGGTATGGCAGCGGTCGCCGCGGGCGAAGCCGGCCAGCGGCGCGCTCGCGTCAGTGCCGTCGTCGAGGCCGCGCGTCAGCGCGATGACCTTGAACAGCTCGCCCATTTCCGCTTCGGACAGCAGCTTCTGCACGGCGTTGGCCTGCGGCAGGAAGGCGCGCGCATCGGACGGGTCCAGCGCCATCAGCAGCTCGGTGATGCCGGCATTCATCAGGAAGCGCGCCTGCGAGGCAAAGCCCGATACAGTCAGCCCGGTTTCCACCGCGGCAGCGGCGACACCGCTGAAATTGACGTGCGCGGTGATGTCCTGCAGGCCCGGGTAGAGGAACGGGTCCGGGTGCGCATGATGCCGGTAGTGGCACATCAGCGTGCCGCCGGCGCGCTGCGGGTGGTAGTACTCGGCGGCGGGGAAGCCGTAGTCGATGAAAAAGGCGGCGCCGCGCGCCAGCATTGCACCAACGGCGCGCATGAAGCCCTCGGCTTCGGCATGAGTCTCGGTGACGAGATCGTGGTCGCCGGGGATGTCGCGCAGCATCGCCGGCACGTCGGCAGTGGTGAGCACGCGGTCCTCGAAGTGGAACGCGGCGGCCGCGCCGGGTTCGGTGCGCGCCACGCCGCGCTCGTGCCAGCGGCCGTCAACGCGTGCGTAGAGCTGCACCGGCATCGCATCGAGCACCTCGTTGCCGACGATGACGCCCTCGAAGCGGTCGGGCAATGCATCCAGCCAGCGCACGCGTGCGGCCAGGTGCGGGGCGCGCTGTGCCAGCGTTTCCTGCTGGCGCGCGCGCAGCTCGCCGGACAGCTCGACGATCGCGTATTCCTGCGGCAACTGGCCTTCCTGCTCCAGCCCGAGCAGCAGGTCTGCGGCCAGGCGGCCGGTGCCGGCGCCGAATTCCATCACCCGCCGCAGCCCCTGGGCGATCAGCGGCGCGAACTGGCGCGCCAGCGTGCGTGCGAAGAACGGGCTCAGTTCCGGGGCGGTGATGAAGTCGCTGCCGTCGCGGGCATCGCGCCCGAACTTGGCCGAACCGCCGCTGTAGTAGCCCAGGCCGGGCGCGTACAGCGCCAGCGCCATATAGCGTTCAAAGCCGATCCAGCCGCCGGCCGCGTCGATCGATTCGCCAATACGGGCCGCAAGGGTATCGGAAGCGGCCTGCGCGTCGGCGGGGGGAAGGGGTAAACTAGCTGCTTTCTGCATCCCGCGATTGTAGCAATGCCCGCATCCGATACTCCGGCACCCGCTGCCGCCGAACCTGCTCCCGATGCCGCCGCCCAGACCCCTGAGGCCTCTGCCCGCGGCGTCGCCCTCGTCACCGGCGGCGCGCGCCGCCTTGGCCGCGCCATTGCACTGGAACTGGCCACGCAGGGCTGGGACGTCGCCGTGCACTGCCACCGCTCGGTGGACGAGGCCGAGGCGCTCGCCACCAGGATCCGCGCGCTCGGCCGCCGTGCCGCGGTGCTGCGCGCCGACCTTGCCGACGAGGCCGCCACCGGCCGCCTGATCGCGGACTGCATCGCCGCGCTGGGCCTGCCGACCTGCCTGGTCAACAACGCGTCGCTGTTCCAGTACGACGTGGCGACCAGCTTCTCGTATGCGTCGCTCGATACGCATATGCGTACCAATGTGGCGGCGCCGCTGCTGCTGGCGCGCGAGCTGCACAAGGCGCTGGCCGCTGCTGCCCCCGCTGGCGACAAAGACAAGGCCGCCGAGCCGCGCGGCGTGGTGGTCAACCTGCTCGACCAGAAGCTGGACAACCTGAATCCCGATTTCCTGTCATACACGCTGTCCAAGGCCGCGCTGCAGACTGCCACGGTGCAGCTGGCGCAGGCTCTGGCGCCGCGCATCCGCGTGGTCGGCGTGGCGCCGGGCATCACGCTGGTGTCGGGCGAGCAGTCCGAGCAGAGTTTCCGCCGCGCGCATCGCGTGACGCCGCTGGGCCAGTCGTCGACGCCCGAGGATATCGCCCAGGCGGTTGCCTATCTGGCGCAGGCGCGCGCGGTCACCGGCACCACGCTGTACGTGGACGGCGGCCAGCACCTGATGCCGCTCGCGCGCGACGTGATGTTCCTGACCGAGTAAGCTGGCGCCTGTATGCCAGGCACGCCCGCAAACCGTAATCCTGATGTGCCGCGCCCGCCGGGCGCGGCGTTCCCTTATCTTGTCTTTTCCCCAGCCATGACCATGCTCGCCGCTCTTTCCCACCCCAGCCTGCAGGACTGCCGACGCATGTTCCTGCGCAACTATGAAGTGCAGATCAATATCGGCGTGCATGAGTTCGAGAAGAAGGGCGAGCAGCGCGTGCTGATCAATATCGACCTGTTCGTGCCGCTGCAAGAATCCACCCCGCGCGCCGACAAGCTCGACGAGGTGGTCGACTACGACTTCATGCGCAACACCGTGGCCGAGCGCATGGCGCAGGGCCACGTCCACCTGCAGGAAACGCTGTGCGACGACGTCGCGCGCGCCATGCTCAGGCATCCCAAGGTGCGCGCCGTGCGCGTGTCGACCGAGAAGCCCGACGTGTACCCGGACTGCGATTCGGTGGGCGTCGAGGTGTTCCACATCAAGCAAGGCGCCTGAGTCCGCATTTGCCGGCGCCTGCAGTGCGCAGGCGCCTAAAGTAAAATGTTGCCCCTTCGCGCGCTGCCGGCCATTCCATCCGGCAGGCGCCATGCAACAGGATGCTCCATGAGCCACTCGAACAATTTCTACCGCCTCGAGACGAGGCTGCAATCGCAAACCGGCAAGGCCATCGGCGACTTCGGCATGATCGAGGACGGCGACACCGTGCTCGTCTGCATGAGTGGCGGCAAGGACTCGTACACCATGCTGTCGGTCCTGATGGCGCTGCAGAAGCGCGCGCCCATCAAGTTCAGGCTGATCGCGATGAACCTGGACCAGAAGCAGCCGGGTTTCCCGGAGCACGTGCTGCCCGAATACCTGAAGTCGGTGGGCGTGGAATACCTGATTGTCGAGGCCGACACCTACTCGATCGTCAAGGAGAAGGTGCCCGAGGGCAAGACCACCTGCTCGCTGTGCTCGCGCCTGCGCCGCGGCGTGATCTACCGCACCGCCAAGGAGCTGGGCGCCAACAAGATCGCGCTGGGCCACCACCGCGACGACATCGTCAACACCTTCTTCCTGAACATGTTCTTCGGCGGCAAGATGAAGGCCATGCCGCCGAAGCTGGCCACCGACGATGGCGCGCATATCGTGATCCGCCCGCTGGCGTACTGCTCCGAGAAGGACATTGCGTCGTACGCACGCGCGATGGAATTCCCGATCATCCCGTGCAACCTGTGCGGCTCGCAGGAGAACCTGCAGCGCAAGAAGGTCAGCGAGATGCTGCAGGAGTGGGAGCGCCAGAACCCGGGCCGCATCGACAATATCTTCTCGGCGCTGCGCAACGTGGTGCCGTCGCACCTGGCCGATACCGAGCTGTTCCCGTTTACGGGGCTGGCTACCGGGCTGGCCAAGGTGGACGAGGCTTCGCTGTTCGGTGAAACCACCTTCCAGCAGCAGCCACTGGTGTTCGCGGGCAGCATGGAAGAGAACCGGATGGAGTTCGTGCGCTTCGAGCGCCCGCCGGCGTCCGCGCCCGAGGCGGAGCAGGCCGGCGCGCCGCAGTAAACTGCCGCCACATGGCAAAAATGCCCGCGCGAGCGGGCATTTTGCATTGAGGGTGGCCGAAACTCAGTTCGCCGCCGCTGCCTGCACCGGGGCGTGCGCCTTCTCCCGCATCAGCGCGTTGGTATCGTCGATCCACTTCTGGAACCGGTCCTGCGCATGCGCCTTCTGCTTCGGCGTGGTCATGTTGGCGATCGCCACGGTCAGTGCAATGCCGGCGTTGTGGCTGGCATCGTGGCTCACGGCATGCTTGCCAGGCGGGTTCTGCCAGTATTCGCGGAAGCGCCGCAGCAGGTCCATCACCTGCGGCCTGGACGGCTGCGTGGCCTGCACGTAGCGCACCATCTTGAGCCATTCCTGCTGCCGCGCCACCCGTTCGGCGTAGCGCGACTCGGCGTTCTCGACCACGGGCAGCACCGCCGCACGGATCTGCTTTTCCTGCTCGCCGGAGAAATCGCCATAGACCAGCCGCGCGTAGTCCATCACCTTGTCAAAGCGGGCGTCGACCCGCTCGGCCGGGTCGGAATTCAGGAATTTCTTGCGGTACTTGGCATTGCCCTCGGCGAATTTCTTCTCCATGCGGGCGATCTGGTCGGGCGTCAGCGTCAGCAGCAGGTCAGCCATGTCGGGCATGGCCTGCTCGTAAGAGCGGCGCGCCAGTTGCTGCGAGGCGTCCTGGAAGTGCTCGACCATGGCTGGCGTCACCGGCTGGCGGACCTCGGCCTTGGCCTGCTGCAGCAGGCTCGCGATTTCAGGCAGCTGAGACTTGCGGTGCCAGGCGAAGAAGCGCGCGATGGCCTCGCGCGTGAGCGGCTCCTGGGCCGAGGTGACATCGACATAATTGTCAATCCACCAGTAGGCCAGCCGATCCCCCTGCTGGTAGCCGAGTTTCATCGCGCTGCATGCGCACAGCGCCGCGGCGCCGAAAATCACCAAAATCCGCCGCGCCCAACGATTGTGAAATTCGGAAACAGCGCCGCGTTGGGCAGAATTCGCCATGTTAAAATCGGCGCGCATTGCAGCCGGGCCGCTTCGATCGCCGCCAGCCCAAGACTGGCAAGGGTTTGCGGGATTCCGCACCGATCGGGCCTGGACCTGCAGCCAAGCTGGGCGGCGAAGACCGCGAATCACCCGGTTGGCGTTTTTCAGAATATTTTCGGACACACTCACGTAGGGGTCTCCTTGTGAATATCGTCATTCTCGCCGCGGGCATGGGCAAGCGAATGGTTTCCGACTTGCCCAAGGTATTGCACCCGGTGGCCGGGCGGCCAATGCTGGCGCACGTCCTGGATACGGCTCGCGCGCTGTCGCCGTCGCGGCTGGTCGTGGTCGTCGGCCACGGCGCCGCGCATGTGCGCGAGGCGGTCGCCGCCGACGATGTCGCCTTCGCCGAACAGGCCCAGCAGCTAGGCACGGGCCATGCGGTGATGCAGGCACTTCCATTGTTGGACGACGGCCAGCCTACATTGGTTCTGTACGGTGACGTGCCGCTCACAACCGCGGCCACGCTGAAGGCACTGGTGGCCGAGGCCGGCAACGAGCGCTTCGGCGTATTGACGGTCGAAATGCCCGATCCCACCGGCTATGGCCGTATCGTACGCGACGCCGGGGGCAGCATCGTCCGCATCGTCGAGCAAAAGGATGCCACTGAGGCCGTCAAGGCTATCCGCGAAATCAATACCGGCATCATCGTGTGCCCGACGGGCCACCTCCGGCGCTGGCTGTCGATGCTCGGCAACGACAATGCCCAGGGCGAGTACTACCTGACCGACACGGTCGAGCGCGCCGCCACGGAAGGCGTCGAGATCGTTTCGGCGCAGCCGGCAGCGATCTGGGAGACGCTCGGGGTCAACAGCAAGCTGCAGCTCGCTGAAGTCGAACGCATCCACCAGGGCAACCAGGCCCGCCGCCTGCTCGAAGCCGGCGTGACACTGCTGGATCCGGCGCGCATCGACGTGCGGGGCGAGCTGACTTGCGGGCGCGATGTCACCATTGATGTCGGCTGCGTGTTTGAAGGCCGCGTGCACCTGGAAGACGGCGCCAGCATCGGCGCCCACTGCGTGATCCGCAACAGCACCGTGGGCGCCGGCGCGCAATTGCACCCGTTCTGCCATGTCGACAGTGCCAGGATCGGTCCTGCCGGACGCATCGGGCCGTACGCGCGGCTGCGCCCGGGCACCGAACTGGGCGAAGATGTCCATATCGGCAACTTCGTCGAGGTGAAGAATGCCCAGGTGGCCGCGCACAGCAAGGCCAACCACCTTGCCTATGTTGGAGACGCCACAGTGGGTTCGCGCGTCAATATTGGCGCCGGCACGATCACCTGCAACTATGACGGTGTGAACAAGCACCGTACGGTGATCGAGGACGACGTCTTTATCGGGTCCGATACGCAATTGGTGGCGCCGGTGACGGTACGCCGCGGCGCCACGCTGGGAGCGGGCACCACCCTGACCAAGGAAGCGCCCGCGGACAAGCTGACGCTGTCACGCGCCAAACAGATGACCGTCGACGCCTGGCAGCGTCCGGTCAAGCAGCCGAAGAAGTAATCGTCCGGCCGCCGCGTGAGCGGCCATGGAAAGCGCCGGCCCGGACGGGCGGCGCGATTGATTGGATAGGGCGCCGCAGTGGGCGCCAGCAACGGGGGTTCAGCATGTGTGGCATCGTCGGCGCGGTTTCGACGCGCAATATCGTTCCGGTCCTGATCGAGGGGCTGCGCCGCCTGGAATACCGCGGCTATGACTCGTGCGGCGTCGCGGTCGTGCGCGACGATGCGGTCGAGCGCGCGCGCACCGTGTCGCGCGTGGCCGACCTGGATGCGCAGACGCAGGCTTCGGGCCTGTCCGGCTTCACCGGCGTGGCGCATACGCGCTGGGCCACCCACGGCAAGCCCGATACCGCCAACGCCCACCCCCACCTGTCGGGCGAGACCATCGCGCTGGTGCATAACGGCATCATCGAGAACTACGAGCCGCTGCGCGACGAACTGCGCGCGGTCGGCTACGGCTTCGAGTCGCAGACCGACACCGAAGTCGTCGCGCACCTGATCCACCAGGCCTACACCTATCCCAGCAGCGCCACCCGCGGCGACCTGTTCGACTCGGTGCGCGCCGTCACCAAGCGCCTGCACGGCGCCTATGCCATCGCCGTGTTCGCCAAGGACCAGCCCGGCGTGGTGGTCGGCGCCCGCGCCGGCTCGCCGCTGGTGGTGGCGCTGGGCGAGAACGAGGCCTTCCTCGCGTCCGATGCGCTCGCCGTGGCCGGCACCGCGAACCGCATCATCTACCTCGAAGAGGGCGATGTGGTCGAGATCTCGCTCGACGGCGTCGTCATCCATGACGCGCAGGACCACGCGGTCGAGCGTGAAGCTCGCCTGGTCGAGGCTCATGCCGCATCGGTCGAGCTGGGCCCGTACCGCCATTTCATGCAGAAGGAAATCTTCGAGCAGCCGCGCGCGCTGGGCGACACGCTGGAAGGCGTGGAAAGCATCACGCCGGCGCTGTTCGGCGACAACGCCGCGGAAGTCTTTGCAGGCATCGACAGCGTGCTGATCCTGGCCTGCGGCACCAGCTACTATTCCGGCTGCACCGCCAAGTATTGGCTCGAAAGCATCGCCAAGATCCCGACCCAGGTCGAGGTCGCCAGCGAATACCGCTATCGCGACACCGTGCCCAACCCGCGCGCGCTGGTGGTGGTGATCTCGCAGTCGGGCGAAACCGCCGACACCATGGCCGCGCTGCGCCACGCGCGCGCGCTGGGCCATGTGCACACGCTGGCGGTCTGCAACGTCGCCACCAGCGCCATGGTGCGCGAGACCGAGCTGCGCTTCCTGACCCGCGCCGGCACCGAGATCGGCGTGGCCTCGACCAAGGCCTTCACCACGCAGCTGGCCGCGCTGTACATGCTGACGCTGGCGCTGGCCAAGGTGCGCGGCCTGCTGACCGAGGAAGCCGAGGCCAAGGATCTGGCCAACCTGCGCCACCTGCCGGCCGCACTGCACGGCGTGCTGGCGCTGGAGCCGCAGATCATCGCCTGGTCCGAAGACTTCGCGCGCCGCGAGAACGCGCTGTTCCTGGGCCGCGGCCTGCACTATCCGATCGCGCTCGAAGGCGCGCTCAAGCTCAAGGAAATCTCGTACATCCACGCCGAGGCATACCCTGCCGGCGAACTGAAGCACGGCCCGCTTGCGCTGGTGACCGAAGCCATGCCGGTGGTCACGGTCGCGCCCAACGACGCGCTGCTGGAAAAGCTCAAGTCCAACATCCAGGAAGTGCGCGCGCGCGGCGGCCGTCTCTATGTGTTTGCCGACAGCGATACGCAGATCCAGTCGTCGGACGGTATCCAGGTGATCCGCATGCCCGAGCACTATGGCGACCTGTCGCCGATCCTGCATGTGGTGCCGCTGCAGCTTCTGGCATATCACACGGCATGCGCGCGTGGTACCGATGTGGACAAGCCGCGGAATCTGGCGAAATCGGTGACGGTAGAGTAAGGAAGCGGGGGCAGGGGCCACCACCACGACATCATCGTTGTTGGCGTCCCTGCTGCGGCGTTCCTCAGGCAAAGAGGCCCTTCGGGGCCTGTTTGCCTTTGCACGTCAGTGTGCCCCCCTTTACCCCACATACGACAGGAACGCCCGCGCCATCTCCACCTCCAGCCGCTTGTCCGACAGCGCGCAGGGGCGCGCGGCTTTGAGCTTGGGCTGGCGCTGTGTGGCGTGGTGATGCTGGCGGGCGGCCTGGTCGGGCTGCTTGTCGTGAACCCCGGCCGTTCGCGCCGCCGGCTCGCCGCGCATGCGGCAGCCGCACCGGACGATGGGCTGGCGCCGGCGGCGGCAAGCTGATCGGCGGACGATCGGCGGCATATTCAGAACACGATCGCCGCCGTCCCCATGAACGTGCTCGTGCTCTTTAGCCGGTTCTTGCTGGCGATGGTCGGCACCCAGCGCAGGCTCATTGACAGGTGGCTTTTCGCGCCGATTTTTGTGTCGTAGGTGACGATCGGCCCCAGCGCCCAGTCGTGGCCGCGGAAGCCGTTGAGGCGGTCCGCCAGCGGACCGCTGTCGTCGCCCAGTTGCTGCGTGGTGCCGGCGATCAGGCCTGCGCCGGCGCCGTTGCCGAAGCGCTTGAGCAGCATCGTGTCGAGCGTGAACAGCGGCGCGTTCTGGTAATCGGTGGCATTGTTGCGCGTGTAGAACTGGAGCCCGGCCACCGCATCGAATTCCAGCCCGTGCTCCGGAAACAGCCGGGTGTAGGCCACCTGCGGGATAAAGGTCCAGTTGTTCAGGCTGGGATTGGCCAGTGCGTTGGGATCGTACTTGCCGGTCGGCGCCCAGATGTTCAGGCTCAGCGCCACATGCTCGGTCTTGGAGAAGTGGTAGCCGGCGACCAGCGGCGTGAAATAGATGTCGAACAGGTTCGACGCGGTGTCTTGCGTACGGCCGCTGACGCCGCCGATGCCGACATTGGCCGTGACCCTGGTCCACACGTAGGGCAGCGTGAAGCTGGAGGCAAAGTTCCACGCGCCGGGCCCGGTGTCCCAGGCTTTCATCACCGTGGCCAGTGTGAAGGCGACCTTGCCGTCGACGTCGACGGCTGCCTTGCCGCCAATCGGCACGCTGCGGCTGCCGCCGATCGATCCGTCGAGGTAGATCTCGCCGAGGTTGACCGCCAGGATGGGTTCGGGCGAGACGATGCCGGCATTGGGCGTGACGCTGGTTCCGGTGACGGGCCGGCCGAGCGCGCCCTCGGTGCCGCTGGCACTGGTAGCTGCGCCCAGCAGCGGCAGCGCGGGGACAAGGGCAGCTAGCAGCCGGCGAGCGGTGTTGGTTGGCATGTCGGAGCCTCCGGAGCGCCTGGGATGACGGTGTGCCCCGCGGCCAACATAGCACGCCGGTCCGGTTCGCGATCTGAAGATTTTTCCCGGGCCGCCCTGAAAGTTTCTAGCGAACCGGGATGGCGCTCGCGCCCGCAGCCGGGTAGTCCGCCAGCGCCGCGTGCACCTGCGCCACGAACGCGCGCGTTGCCGGCGACGGGGTATGCCCGGACAGCGACACGATGCCATACTGCGCGCGCAAATCGTGGCGCGGGCGCATCCGCAGCGGCACCGCCGCGCCCTGCGCGCAGGCGTCGGCCATCATCGCCACCGGCACCAGCGCGACCGCGTCGCCGGCCAGCATCAGTGCGCGCAGCGCATGCATGTCGTTGCAGGTGACGGTGAGCAGGCCGGCGCTGTCGTTCCCGGCCGTGCCGTTGCTGGCCGCCAGCATTGCCTCGCGGAAGAACTGGTGGATATGCGCGGGCAGCCGTGGGCCTGCCACCGGGTAATCGCGCAACGCGGCGAGGCTGATGTCGCGCTGCTGCGCCAGCGGGTGCGCGGCGCGCACGAAGAGGCCGGTCTCCAGCGCCGGCAGGCGCTCGATCTGCAGGTGGCCGAGCTGCGCCAGGCTGCGGCTTTCGCCGACAAAGACATCGAGCCGTTCGGCTTCCAGTGCGCGCAGCATGGTGGTGGTGTCGGCGGTCTCCACGTCGATGCGCAGGCGCGGGTAGCGCCGCACCAGCGCTTCCAGCACCGGGTCGAGCAGGAACGATGCCGCGAACGGCCCGAAGCCGGCGCGGATCTCGCCGATCTCCACCTCGTCCAGCAGCTGCAGGTCGCGGCGCAGTTCACGGCTTTCGCGCAGCATGCGGCGCGCGCGTTCCAGCACCAGCGCGCCGGCGGCTGTGGGGCGTACCTTGCCGTAGCTTCGGTCGACCAGGGTGCCGAGGTCGGCCTCCAGCGCCTGGATGCTGCGCGTCAGCGCCGGCTGCGACAGGTGCAGCGCCGCGGCCGCGCGCGCGAAGCTGCCCTGTTCGACCAGGGTGACGAAGTGATGCAGCTGGCGCAGGCCCATTGATCTAAGTATTCATGCATGGAAATCTGAAAAATATTGCATTGGACGTACTTTCTCAAGCCCGCTACCGTTGTCTCCAAGACATAAAGACAATCAAGACAACTGGAGACGACATGAATCGACGCGCATGGCTCGCGCTCGCAGTCAGCGGGCTTTCGCTCAGCCTCGGCTTGCCGGCCGCTGCACAGACCTATCCGGCCAAGCCGATCCGCCTGGTGGTGCCATACGTGGCCGGTGGCGGCACCGACACCATCGCCCGCGCCATGGGCGAGAAACTCAGCAAGCGCCTGGGCCAGCCGGTGGTGGTGGAAAACAAGGCCGGCGCCTCCGGCATCATCGGTACCGATGCCGTGGCCAAGGCGGCGCCGGACGGCTACACGCTGCTGATGACGCTGACGCAGTCGGTGCTGACCAACCAGTTCCTGTTCGAGAAGCTGCCGTACGACCCGCGCAAGGACCTGACCATGATCAGCGTGCTCGCCGACGCGCAGCTGGTGCTGGTGGCGCACCCGTCGGTGCCGGCGCGCACGCCGCGCGAGCTGGGGGATTACGCGCGCGCCCAGCCGGGCAAGGCTACCTATGCCTCGTGGGGCGTGGGATCGCTGTCGCACCTGAGCGGCGCCTACCTCAGCAAGCTTACGCGCGGCAACGCCACGCACGTGCCCTACAAGGGCGAGGCGCCGATGCTGCAGGACCTGCTTGGCGGGCAGGTGCAGTTCGGCTTTGCCAGCATCCTGACGGCCAGGCCGTATATCGAGAGCGGCAAGCTCAAGGCGCTGGCCGTTACCGGCACGCAGCGCAGCAGCGCGCTGCCTGCGATGCCGACCTTTGCCGAGCTGGGCATGCAGGACAGCGCGTTCAAGACGGTGGGCTGGATCGGGCTGGTGGCGCCGGTCGGCGTGCCGGCGACCATTGTGGCCAAGCTCGAAAGCGAGGTGAAGGCGATCCTGCAGACCCCCGACATGCAGGCGCGCATGGTCGGGCTGGGGGTACGCCCGGTGGGCAGCTCGCCGGCCGAGGCACAGGCGCTCTATGCGCGCGACTGGCCGGTGCTGAAGACGCTGGTGGCGGACTCGGGCGCGCGCCTCGACTGATCTGCTTCCGATTTCCGCTCATGGCGGGCGGCGCGGCAGTATGCCGCGTGCGCCCGTTTTCTTATTTGAAATATGTGTCCGGAAGGCTCGGGTATTAATGCCGGATGCGGCTTTTCATGCGCTAGCGAAAATAGAATGGAAACCATTGCCATTCTCATGTGCAATAATGCTGGATAATCGGTCAATATCGGCCGAATTTGCTTGATGTCCCCCTTTGCCGGCCTACCATGAAAGGCGCGAAGCGATATTGGCCGCAGCAGTGCTGCTGGCCATGATAATGAGAATTGATCCACCAGTATCGAGGGGTCGTTGGTGCTGTCATGAAAAGCGACAAGAAAGCGATTCAGATGCTCAATGTTCAGCTCCGGCATGAGCTGACCGCCATCAACCAGTATTTCCTGCACGCGCGCATGTACCGGCATTGGGGGCTCAATGCCCTGGGCAAGCACGAGTACGAGGAATCGATCGAGGAAATGAAGCACGCCGACAAGCTGATCGAGCGCATCCTGCTGCTCGATGGCTTGCCCAACCTGCAGGACCTCGACAAATTGCTGCTCGGCGAGAACACCGAAGAAATGCTCGGCTGCGACCTGAAGCTGGAACAGGTTTCGCAGGCCAGCTGCAAGGATGCGATCAAGTATCTGGAGTCGATCGGCGATTATGTTTCGCGTGAGGTGGTGGTCGATATCCTGGAAGCGACCGAATCGCATATCGACTGGCTCGAGTCGCAAATCGAACTGATCGGCAAGGTCGGCCTGCAGAACTACGTGCAGTCGGCCATGGGCGAGATCGGCGACTGACTGCCGTCGCGGGCGCTCGCGCAGCGCCCTGCAGACTTTTCCATTTCCCGCTACACTGCGGCCCGCAGCACGACGCGCCGGGATGGCGCGTGATCCACGGCGGGGTGGCAGAGTGGTGATGCAACGGCCTGCAAAGCCGTATACGACGGTTCGATTCCGGATCCCCGCCTCCAGTTTTTCTTCCTGGCAGCGACATTCCCCTTTCTTCGCACCCTGAGTCGCGTGACGCACGCGCGGGGGTGCGCCTGCGCCGAATAGCCGCGCGCCCCTGTGCAGAATGCCGCGGGCAATTTCCGACACCGGTTGGCCCTGTTCTTCCCGGATGGTACAAAGCGACCGAATCGGGTAGTGTTTCGCAGTCAGGCCGGACCGGCCTGCGTGCGCAGCGCGCTGCCTGGATGGCGGCGCAACCATGCCGGGCTTCCATGGTGTTCCCGTCGCCAAGTGATGTGAAGAAGAGAGGCTCCTGATGATGAAAGACCTGCGGATCCGGGCGGCGGTGCCCTCGGACGCGCCAGCGGTGGGGGCGGTGCTGGAGCGCTGCGGCCTGCCGACCGACGATGTGTTCCGCGTGCTGGAGCACTTCCATGTCGCGATCCTCGAATCGCGGATCATCGGTTGCGCAGCCGGCGAGCCCTTCGGCCAGACCGTGGTGATCCGCTCGGTCGCCGTGCTGCCCGAGCACCGCGATCGGGGCGTTGCCACGCACGTGGTGCGCGCCGCGCTGATGCGCGCGCGCTCGAATGGCCTGCAGCGCGCGGTGCTGCTGGCCTCGAGTTGCCCAAGTTATTTCGCGCGCTACGGCTTTACGCTGGTGCCGGCATCGAAGCTGCCGCAGGAGGTGCTGTCGTCCAGCGAATTCCAGCGGCATACCGATACGCCGCCGCTGTGCATGTGGTGTGAGCTGAGCTGAGACCGCGCGCCAGGCCTGGTGCGCTTGCTGCATTGTCAGTGCGTGCCCTCGCAGCGGCTGATCTCGACGGTCACGTGCACCAGCTCCTCATGCACGGACAGCGCCTGGCGCACGCGTTGCGGCGTCAGCGCGGCGTCATGCGTGACCAGGCAGACGATGCAGGAAAAGTGCTGGCGGCCGACGCGCCAGACATGCAGGTCAGTCACGCGGATCCCTTCTTCGCCAGGGCGGCCGTCGCGGTCGAGCCCGGCAAGCACCTCGCGCACTTCTTCGACCACCGGGTGGTCCATCTCGCGGTCCAGCAGCACGGTGCCGCTCTGGCGCAGCAGGCCGATCGCCCACTTGCCGACCAGCGCCGCGCCCACCAGTCCCATCACCGGGTCTAGCCAGGCCCAGCCCAGCCACCAGCCGCCGGCAAGCGCCACGATGGCCAGCACCGAGGTGGCGGCATCGGCCAGCACGTGCACGTAGGCCGCGCGCAGGTTGATGTCGTGGTGGCGGTGGTGATGATCGTGGTCATGGTGGTCATGGTGGTCATGGTGGCCATGGTGGTGATGTCCATGGCCATGCTCATGATCGTGCCCGTGCCCGTGCGCATGTCCGCCCAGGATCAGCGCGCAGCCAAGGTTGACCAGCAGGCCCAGCGCGGTCACGGCCATGGCCTCGCGGTAATGGATTTCCTGCGGGCTGAACAGCCGCTCGACCGAACCCGCAGCCATCAGCGCGGCAATGCAGAGCAGGAATACCGCGCTGGCAAAGGCGGCCAGCACTTCTATCTTCCAGGCGCCAAAGGCAAAGCGCCGGTCGCTGGCGTAGCGGCGCGCGGCTGCGTACGCAAAGGCGGACAGGCCGATGGCCAGCGCGTGCGAGCTCATGTGCCAGCCATCGGCCAGCAGCGCCATCGAGTTGAACCAGAGACCGGCGGCGATTTCCACCACCATCACGATGGCGGTGATCACCATCACCAGGCGCGTGCCGCGCTCGGCGTCGCGGTTGCCCCCGTCGAAGGTATGGCTGTGGGTCCATGCGGACAGGTCTTGGGTATGCATGGTCGGATCTTGCTGTGGCTGGAAGTCAGTACGGATGCTGCAAGGGTAGCAGAGCGCCGCTGTGCGACCGGCTGCATCCCTGCCGGAGACAGGGGCGTGCCGGCAGGGATGAATTCATGAATACATCGACCGAATGAGTGTCGTCGCAGGAAATCCTGTCGCGCTGCTTAGTGATTACACTAGCCGGCACGGTTCAGACGGCCGCGGGTCGGCCATGGAGACAGACGATGTTCGAAGGATTCATGCCGCACCGGGTCGACTGCGGCGACGTTGCCATCCACGCGGTGGCCGGCGGCCAGGGGCCGGCCTTGCTGCTGCTGCATGGCCACCCGCAGACACACGCGATCTGGCACAAGGTGGCGCCCGAGCTGGCGCGGCATTTCACCGTGGTGGCAGCCGACCTGCGCGGCTATGGCGACAGCGGCAAGCCCGCGGGTTTGCCGGACCATGCCAACTACAGCAAGCGCACCATGGCCGCCGACCAGCTTGCGCTGATGCGCGCGCTCGGTTTCGAACGGTTCAGCGTGCTGGCGCACGACCGCGGCGCGCGCGTGGCGCACCGGCTGGCGCTGGATCATCCACAGGCGGTGACGCGGCTGGTGACGCTGGATATTGCGCCCACGCTGGCGATGTACGCGCAGACCAGCGAGGCCTTTGCCCGCGCCTACTGGCACTGGTTCTTCCTGATTCGCCCGGCGCCGTTCCCGGAAACGCTGATCGAAGCGGACCCCGCGCTCTACCTGCGCCAGACCATGGGTGCCCGCAGCGCCGGGCTGGCGCCGTTCACCGACGCCGCCATGGCCGAGTACCTGCGCTGCCTGAGCCTGCCCGGTGCCGCGCACGGGCTGTGCGAGGACTACCGCGCCAGTGCCACCATCGACCTCGAGCATGACCGCGCCGATCTCGCCGCGGGCCGCATGGTCGAGTGCGAGATGCTGGCGCTGTGGGGCGAGCAGGGCGCCGTCGGTCAGTGCTTCCGTCCGCTCGACGAATGGCGCAAGGTGGCGCGGCACGTGCGCGGGCATGCGCTGCCGTGCGGTCACTACATCGCCGAAGAGGTGCCGGAGCGGCTGCTGGAAGAAGTGCTGCCGTTCCTGCGCGGCTGAAGGATCCGGCACCGGTTACCCCGCCGACCCGCGGCATCCAGCCGCATCAGCGCCTGTTGCGTGCCGCAACAGGCGCTTCCTTGCCTTCCCACGTTACGAAAAGTCCCCAGGCTATCTCAGGGAAATCTGATTGCTGCTTACATACATTCATGAATGGATGTATGATTTTGCGAAAGATTCATATTCCCGCAACGAGTTTATTGTCGTTCTGAGATGACATACCGCTTTATCGCTATCGCACTGGTGACCTGGGTGGGCGTTTGCGCCACCGCAGGCTGGGTCGTCGACCGCCTCTGGAGCTGAGGCGGCACCCTGGGAGCGGCGCCGGCCCGCGCCCCCGCCACGAGCAACAACAGCCCAACCCCGGCGCCAACTTCCATCCCCGGCTACCTGCGCTACCACTTCTGATGGTAGCCGGCTCTCAGGCCGCGGCGGCACGCGGCGCCTGCGCCAGGCTGTCGAAGAACTGCCACAGCTGCGGAGCGTCGCCGGTGGCCACGTTGAAGCGGATCCACGGCGAATCGGCCTCGTCCGGCTCGAAGTACGAGCCCGGCGCCAGCCAGATGCCGTGCTCCAGCGCCAGCGTGGCCAGGCGGTTGCCGCCCAGCGGCTCGCCGCGCCGGCTTGCCTGCAGCCGCTGCTGGATGTCGTCGCGCAGCCGCGCCCAGGCGAACATCCCGCCTTCGGGGCGCAGCAGCACCTCCAGGCCGTGCGCCTCCATCTTTTCCATCACCAGGTCCTGCTGCGCGCGCAGCCGCTCGGCCAGCGCGGCCACGTGGCGGCCGTAGTGGCCGCTGGTCAGTACCGAGTAGACCAGGCGCTCGGTCACTTCCGACGAGGTCAGCCCGACCGCCATCTTGGTCCGCGCGAATGCCTTGGCCAGGTCCGGACTGGCAGCCAGGTAGCCCACGCGCAGCGACGGCGTGATGGTCTTGGAAAAGCCGTTCACGTAGACCACCTGCGACAGCCCGTCCATTGCCGCCAGCATCGGCGAGCCGGCCGGTGCCAGCTCGCGGTAGATATCGTCTTCCACCACCAGCAGCTGGTGCCGCTCGGCGAGCTGCAGCACGCGGAAGGCGTTCATGCTGCTGAGGCTGGCGCCGGTCGGGTTCTGCAGCACGGTGTTGACGAAGAAGGCGCGTGGAGCATGGGCGCGGATCGCGTCGTCGAGCGCATCGGTGTCCAGCCCGGCCGCCGAACGCGGCACGCCGATTACGCGCAGCCCCGCCAGCCGCAGGATCTGCAGCAGGTTGCAATAGCAGGGCGATTCCACCAGCACGGTGTCGCCCGCGCGCAGCAGCGTGCGCACCACCAGGTCCAGCGCCTGTGTCGCGCCCTGCGTCAGCACCACCTGCTGCGCCTGCAGCGGGATGCCGTACTGGCCGAGGCCGGTGGCGATATGCTCGCGCAGCGGCGCGAATCCATAGGGATGGCCGTAGCCTGACAGCTGTGCCGCCGGCACCCGGCCAGAGGCCCGCATGGCCTGGTGCAACCCTTCCTCGTTGAGCCAGTCGCCTGGAAGCCAGCCGGCGCCGGCCTTGATCGGCACGGAATGGTCGGCGAACACGTCCGACAGCAGCCAGGCCGCGTTCAGTCCCGGCGCTTCCCATTGCGGTGCACGGGCGCTGCCGGTGGGCGCGTGGCGATGCGCCACGGTGTAGCCGGAACCCGGCCGCGCGGCCAGGTAGCCCAGCGCGGTCAGCCGCCCGTAGGCCTCGGCCACGGTGAAGGTGCTGACCTGGTGGTGCTGGGCAAAGCGGCGTACCGAGGGCAGCGTGGTGCCGGCACGCAGCACGCGCTCCTCCACCAGCGCGGCGATGCCGGCGACGATCTGCTCGGTCAGGGTTTCGCCGCCGCGGCGGCTGCGGGTCAGGTTCAGGGTCAGCATCGGAAGCGTTGCACCATGCACCTCGGAAGGCGCGAACCTGTACAGTTTAGCGGGCTCCACAGGGCGCCGCGCGCCGTGTCATCCCGCGTTGCGAAAATTGCCGCAGTGCAGCGTGGGATGCCGCACGGCGCCGGCAAGCGCCACGTGGCAGGGTGATGGCCCGGTAGGCGCCGCGGCTGCTTGCCTGTACGGTTTTGCATGATCAAACTGTACGGTAAGGCGTTGCTGTCCGGACTGTATATTTTGTCGGCCAGACGCCGCCGGTAGAGTGGCCGTCATTGCCGCCGTTCCGGTCCCGCTTCAGTGCTCGCCACTCGCAGCGGTGCCGTACCGGCATCAGCCAACCGACCCGCCCAATTTCCAATTGCCCCGAGGAGGACGTATGGACGCCGCCAAGACCGTGATTCCCGATCTCGATGCCCTGTGGATGCCCTTCACCGCCAACCGCCAGTACAAGGCGGCGCCGCGCCTGCTGGCTTCGGCAAGCGGCATGTACTACACCACCCACGACGGCCGCCAGATCCTGGACGGTTGCGCCGGCCTCTGGTGCGTGGCCGCGGGCCACTGCCGCAAGGAGATCGCCGACGCCGTCGCGCGCCAGGCGGCCACCCTGGACTATGCGCCGCCGTTCCAGATGGGCCACCCGCTGTCGTTCGAGGCCGCCACCAAGGTTGCCGCGCTCATGCCGCAGGGGCTGGACCGCATCTTCTTCACCAACTCGGGCTCCGAGTCGGTCGACACCGCGCTGAAGATCGCGCTGGCGTACCACCGCGCGCGCGGCGAAGGCCAGCGCACCCGCTTTATCGGCCGCGAGCGCGGCTACCACGGCGTGGGCTTCGGCGGCATGGCGGTGGGCGGCATCGGCCCGAACCGCAAGGCCTTTTCTGCCAACCTGATGCCGGGCACGGACCACCTGCCGGCCACGCTCAACATCGCCGAGGCCGCTTTCTCCAAGGGCCAGCCGCAATGGGGCGCGCACCTTGCCGACGAACTGGAGCGCATCCTCGCGCTGCATGACCCGGCCAACGTCGCCGCCGTGATCGTCGAGCCGCTGGCCGGCTCCGCCGGCGTGCTGGTGCCGCCGGTCGGCTACCTGGAAAAGCTGCGCGAGATCACCAGCAAGCATGGCATCCTGCTGATCTTCGATGAAGTGATCACCGCCTTCGGCCGCCTCGGCGCGGCCACCGCTGCCGAGCGCTTCAACGTCACGCCGGACCTGATCACGATGGCCAAGGCGATCAACAACGCCGCGGTGCCGATGGGCGCCGTCGCGGTGCGCCGCGAGGTGCACGACGCCGTGGTCAACGCTGCCGCGCCGGGCACGATCGAGCTGCTGCACGGCTACACCTACTCCGGCCACCCGCTGGCCGCTGCCGCTGCCGTCGCCACGCTCGACCTGTACCAGCGCGAGAACCTGTTCGGCCGCGCGGCCGAGCTGTCGCCGGTGTTCGAAGCGGCGGTGCACAGCGTACGTGGCGCGCCGCACGTGAAGGACATCCGCAACTTCGGCATGGTGGCCGGGATCGAACTGGAGTCGCGTCCGGGCCAGCCCGGCGCGCGTGCCTACGAGGCCTTCCTCAAGTGCCTGGAGCTAGGCGTGCTGGTGCGCTACACCGGCGACATCCTGGCGTTCTCGCCGCCGCTGATCATCTCGGAAGCGCAGATCGGCGAGCTGTTCGATACGGTGAAGAAGGCGCTGCAGGACATCAAGTAAGCGGCGCACGCCGCATCGCATTGCCGCCGGCCCTTCGAGTTTTCTGGGCCGGCTTTCTGATTGCAAGCCACGGCGCGCGCCGTGGCCATCGAAAGTGTCAACGGTGGCCCCTGCTGCGGGCGGTGTGGTAGGAACGCCTTCGGCTGCGCTGCGCGGGTCGTAATGAGTTATACGGTTTGCGGATTGCCGGTGGTAGCCAGGCGATAGGCGCTCGGCGTGGCCGGCTCGGCCTTGTTCCAGCAGGCACGGAAGGCCTGCACGCTGGCGAAGCCGCTCTTCAACGCAATTTCCTCCACGGCAAGGCTCGATGACGCCAGCAGCTTGCGCGCGCGCGCCATGCGCAGCGTGAGCTGGTATTGCTTGGGCGTCAGGCCGGTTTCCTCATGGAAGATGCGGGACAGGTGCCGCACGCTGATGGCGAAGCGGTCGGCGAAGCGCGGGTCGGCGACATTGGCGTCCAGCTCGCGCGCGATCGCGTCCTGCACCGCATGTACCAGCGCGTTGCCATGCGAGCGCGCGCGGAACTGCGGCGCCAGTTGCGGATCGGCGCTGAAGCGCCGGAAGGGCACGACGTTGTCGCGCGCGACGGCGATGGCGGCGTCGTCGCCATAGGCGTCGGCGACCAGCCGCAGCGCGAGGTCGATGCCAGAGGCCACGCCGGCCGACGTCCACACATTGCCGTCGCGAACGAACACCCGGTTGTCCACGACCGACGCAGCGGGGTGCCGCGCGCGCAGGCGGCGGGTGTGTGCATGGTGGGTGGTGCACAGGCGGCCGTCGAGCAGGCCGGCGGCGCCCAGCAGGAAGGCGCCGGTGCAGACGGCGGCGACCTGTACGTCGGCATTCCTGCCGTCCGCAAACGTTTCCCTGAGCCACGCGGCGCTATCGCGCCACGCCGGCGAAGTCGTCAGCGTGTCCAGAAGTTTGCTGCCGATGGCCAGCACCACGTCGCCGGGCGCCACGCGCGCAGGCAGCCGTTCGACCTGGCTCAGCGCCGGCCCCTGGAACGACGTCACGCTCGAATGTGGTCCGGCGCAGCGGACCCGCAGCGGTGCGATGCCCAGTTCCGATACGCTGGACAAGATCTGGAGCGGGCCGCCAAGGTCGAGCATGTGGACCTTGGGCAGCACCAGCAGATAGGCGTTGGTCATCGCGGCAAGTAAGGTCGAACGGTCCGATGCCGCCATTCTCGCGCGATCCGGCCCCGTTGCGACGGCGGTGGCTGAAAATTTGCTTTTCTGGTCTGCGGCATTGCCGTGGCGAGAGCATGGCGTTGCTTAGCATGTCGGCAGGCCCGCACCATGCATGAACCGAGGAACCGCCATGACCCGCACCCGCATCCCCGCCATCCCCCTCGCGCTGGTTGCCATCGGCTTTGCCGCGATGTTTGTCTCGACCGCGGTGAAGGGCCTGTACCAGGTGTATTTCGTCGACCTCGCGACCCACTTCGGCCAGGGCCGCGCGCAGTTCGCCTGGTCAGGCAGCGTGTTCATGCTGGCGACGGGGCTGATGTCGCCGGTGGTCGGCGCACTGAGCGATCGCGTCGGGCCGCTGCGCACGGCGGCGGCGGGAGCACTGGCCGCAGGGCTGGCGCTTGCCAGCGTGGCGTGGTGGCACCAGTCGCTCGCTTTCTTCGTGCTGGCGTTCGGGCTGGCGGGCGCCTTCGGATTGGCGGCGATGACCTTCGTGCCGATGGGCATCCTGGTCGATCGCCTGTTCGAGGAGCGCAGGAAGGGCCTGGCTTACGCGGTCGTGACGAACGGAACCGCGATTGGATTCATCGTGCTGTCGCCGCTGTGGATCTGGCTGCAGCCGCAGGCAGGGTGGACCACGGCCTTCGGCATGGCGGGCGTGGTGTTCGCGCTGCCGGTGGCTGGCGCGCTGTGGCTGGCCTCGCGCCGGGAGCCGCGAGCCGCGCCGGCACTGCAGGCGGCGGAGGTCTCGGCATGGGCGCTGGTCCGGCGCGACCCCGTCTTCTATGCGCTGGCAGCGGGCTTCTTCGGATGCGGCGCGACCATGGCCTTCATCGACGTGCACCTGGTGGCCTACTGGCAAGGGCAAGGTGTGCCGCGGCTGGCGATGGGTACCGCGCTGAGCACGCTTGGCGTGCTGGAACTGGCCAGCGGCATCGTCTCGGGCGCGCTGGCGTTGCGGTGGGACAAGCATCGCCTGCTGGCGGGGTTCTATGCGCTGCGCTCGCTGTCGATGGTGCTGCTGCTGGTGCCGGGCCTTGGCGTGCTGCCCTTCGCGATGGGCTTTGGCGCCAGCTACCTGGGCACGGTGATCCTGACCTCGATGTTCTGCTTCGAGCGCTATGGCAACCGGATCAAGGGCAAGGTGTTCGGGCTGCTGTTCCTGGGCCACCAGCTCGGTGCCTTCCTGACGGTGCAGCTGGGCGCGTGGTCGTTCGATGCCACGCGCAGCTACCGCCACACCATCGTCGCGCTGGTCGCGATCACGCTTTGCTCGGCAGCATGCTCGTGGTTCGGGCTGCGCCGTGCGGGGACGTTGCCAGTGGAGGACGATGGCCAGGGACCGGCTGTTGCGCCAAGCCGTTGAGTCGGCGCCATGCTGCTGAGGCTTCTCCTGGTGACCGCCACGCTGGCTCCGCTGGTGGCGGCCGCATGCACGATGCCGGGCCCACGGCACGCCCGGATCGTCGCCCTGGCGGTGCTGGCGCTCGCCGGCACCGCCATGCTCATGCTGGACCCGCTCGCCACCGCGCTGGCGCGTGTCGACGGCGTCCTTTCCGCGCCTGGCTGCGGCGGCTGAGGCCGGATTGCTGCCGGTCAGCACCGGACGATCGCGCGTTCCCTATCATTCCGATGCCGTGCCCGCCGGGCACGGACGCCGAATGTGACGCCTGCGCAGTGCGGCAGGCGTAAACTAGCGCGCTTTTTCCGGGCCGCTGCCAAGGCAGAAGCAGGCGCCCCGGCCACTGCTGCAGGAGTCTGAATGAGTTTGTTCCGCACCAAGGACATCGAAGCGATGCTGGCCGTCGCGCGCGATGACGGCCTCAAAAAGGTGCTGGGTCCGGTCGACCTGGTGATGATGGGCATCGGCGCCATCATCGGCACCGGGATTTTCGTGCTGACCGGCACCGGCGCGCTGACCGCCGGGCCGGCGCTGACCGTGTCCTTCGTCATCGCCGCGCTGGCGTGCGGCTTTGCCGCCTTGTGCTACGCGGAGTTTGCCTCGGCCATCCCGGTATCGGGATCGATCTATACGTACAGCTATGCCACGCTCGGCGAGATCGTCGCGTGGATGATCGGCTGGGACCTGCTGCTGGAGTACGGGCTGGCCACCTCGGCAGTGTCGGTGGGCTGGTCGGGGTATTTCCAGTCGTTGATGGCGGGCTTCGGGCTGAAGCTGCCGGCGGCGCTGACTGCCGCGCCGGGCGCGGTGCCGGGCGTGGAGACGATGATCAACCTGCCGGCCTGCCTGATCATGCTGGCGATCACCTGGGTCGTGTCCTACGGCGTGCGCGAATCCGCGCGCGTGAACAACCTGATGGTGGCGGTGAAGATCGGCGTGGTGCTGCTGTTTATCGCGGTCGGAGTCTGGCACGTGCAGCCGGCCAACTGGGAGCCGTTCGCGCCGTTTGGCTTCAGCGGCATCTTCAATGCGGCGGCGCTGGTGTTCTTCGCCTTCATCGGCTTCGACGCAGTGACTTCGGCGGCCGAGGAAGTGCGCAACCCGCGCCGCGACCTGCCGATCGGCATCATCGGTTCGCTGGCGGTATGCACGGTGCTGTATGTCGTGGTGGCGGCGATCATGACCGGCATCGTGCCGTTCGCCAGGTTTGCCGGCGTCGACCACCCGGTGTCGCTGGCGCTGCAATACGCCGGGCAGAACTGGGTCGCGGGCTTTGTCGACCTGGGCGCGATCCTGGGCATGACCACGGTGATCCTGGTGATGACCTACGGCCAGACCCGCGTGATCTTCGCCATGTCGCGCGACGGGCTGCTGCCGGAGCGGCTGTCGTCGGTGCACCCCGTGCATGCGACGCCTTACTTCGCCACCTGGACCGTGGGACTGATCTTTGCCGCGATCGCCGGCTTTGTGCCGCTGAACGTGCTGGCCGAGCTGATCAATATCGGCACGCTGGCCGCCTTTACGCTGATCTCGGTCGCGGTGCTGGTGCTGCGCAGGATCCGTCCCGACCTGCCGCGCGCGTTCCGCTGCCCGGGCGTGCCGGTGGTGCCGCTGCTGGCGATCGGCTTCTGCCTGTTCCTGATGGCCCACCTGCAGGCACTGACCTGGATCGCCTTCCTGGTGTGGCTGGCACTGGGGCTGGTGATCTACTTCGCCTACGCGCGGCGCAACGCCGTGCTGCATAACCACGGCGGCTGAGCGTCAGCGCGCGCGGCGCTCCGACGCGGCCTTCATAAAGGCCACCGCGCGCGGCTCGTTGGCGTAGGCGGCGTTGATGCGGATCCAGGCCGAGGTCTCGCCGCCGGGCCGGAAGTAATTGCCCGGCGCCAGCGTCACGCCGTATTCCTCGCCCAGCGCCACCAGGTCGCGCGAATCCTCGATGACGGGCGGCCGCGCCCACAGGAAATTGCCGCCGCTGGGCTCGCAGAACACTTCCCAGCCGCAGCCGGTCAGCTGCCGCACCGCGCTGGCCGACGCCTCGCGCACGCGCAGGCGCAGCCGCTCGATGTATTTGCGATAGCCGCCGCGCTCCAGCAGCGCCGCCGTGACCGCTTCCGCGAAGTGCGAGCCGGCGACGCTGGTCAGCACCTTCACGTCGACCAGGTCCTTGACCAGCGCCTTGTCGGCCACCACGTAGCCGATCCGCAGGGACGCCGACACCGTCTTGGAAAACCCGCCGATGTAGATCACGTGCTCGAGCTGGTCCAGCGTGGCCAGACGGTCGGTGAAGTGCGTCTGGAAGTCGGAGAAGATATCGTCCTCGACAAAGCGGAAGCCGTGCCGGCGCGCCAGCTCCAGCAGCCGGAACGCGACCGGCGGCGCCAGCGTGGCGCCGGTGGGATTCTGCAATACGCTGTTGGTGAAGAACAGCTTGGGCTTGTGCTGGCGCAGCAGCGCCTCGCACGCGTCGGGGTCCGGGCCGAGGGGCGTGTGCGGCACGCCCACCAGCTGCACACCATGCAGCCGCAGCAGGCCGAACAGGTTGTAGTAGCCGGGATCCTCCACGAACACGGTATCACCCGGCTTGAGCAGGTGGCGCACCACCAGGTCCAGCGCCTGGCTGGCGCCGGTGGTGATCAGCACCTGCGGCAGTTCCGCCGCGATGCCGAGCTGGCGCACGCGCAGCAGCACCTGCCGGCGCAGTTCCGGATGGCCCAGCGGCGTGGCGTAGTGGATCACGCTGTCGATCTCGGTGCGCGAGATCGCGCGGATCGCCTGCTGCAGCCCTTCCACGTCGCGCCAGCTCTCGGGTACGAAGCCGCCGGCCAGTTTCAGCGTGCTGCTGGGATGGTTGAACTGCTCCAGGATGTGGTCGGAAAGATCCTCCGCCAGGCTGGGGTCCGACCAGCCGCGCGCCGAGCGTCCCGCGAGCGGGCTGTCCGCCACGTAGAAGCCCGACCCCTGCCGCGAATCCAGCAGCCCCTGCGACACCAGCCGGTCATAGGCCTCGATCACGGGAAAGCGGCTGATGCCATTTTCTGCCGCCAGCTGGCGGATCGAGGGCAGCTTTGCCCCCGGCCGCGCTTCGCGGTTACCGATCCACGACTTCACGCCGTTGACGATCTGATCGGTCAGTGGAATCCCGGTGGAAGCATCTAATATGAGTTTCATAGGCAGGCAGCCGGGGGAAACCGGGATATGCAACTGTCAGTGCAACTGTCAGGGGAAACTACTGAACAGTGCATCGAAAACTGTTCACAACTGTACATGGGATTGTAGTGAGGGATGCGAATAATGGAAGCATGGCGGAGAGATCGAGACCGCCAGGCTGATCAGGAGAGCATCATGCGCGAACTACGGACTTTCGAACTGGGCGAGCCCGGACAGCCAGTGAGCTGGCGCGCCGGCTACGGGCAGACCGTCTGCGCGGCGGCGGGCAAGCTGTGGGTGACGGTCGAAGGCAATCCCGACGATATCTGGCTGGAGCCCGGCCAGGAACTGGCGCTGCCGGAGGGCTATCGCGTATGGCTGTCGGGTGATGGCCCGGGGGCACGCTTTACGCTGGCCCAGACGCCGGCGCCCTGGTCGGTGCGGCGGATGGCGGCGTGGCTGCACGCGCTGCGGCACAGGGTCGAAGAGCACAGCACGGATGCGTTTGGGGAATGCCCGCGGATATGGGCGTTGTGCCGGTGATATCCGGCATTGCTGGCGAAGTACCGAGGAAGGCCACCGCAAGGTGGCCTTTTGCTTGCCTGCAATCCTCCGCGGCCACCTACTCTATAAGCACCGCTGCGCCGCGCCGTTGGGGTTCTGCCCCATTGATTGACGTTTACGTCAACGTCATATAATCGACCAGCCCAAGTCCGGGGCAAGCCCGCGCAACTCCAGCCAAGCCGGCACAGAACGGCACCCGAGGCGGACCTCGCGGTGGCAGCCAACACCCAGAGACGGTGGAGACAATGACCGACCTTTCCGATTTGCATGATGTGCGCCGCGGCGCGCCGCAGCCCAAGCCGGTGCAGCAGGGCCGCGGTCCGGCCAACAAGGTGCGCTTTGTCACGGCGGCGTCGCTGTTCGACGGCCATGACGCCTCGATCAACATCATGCGCCGCATCCTGCAGTCGCACGGCTGCGAGGTGATCCACCTGGGCCACAACCGCTCGGTCGAGGAAGTGGTCACGGCGGCCTTGCAGGAAGACGCGCAGGGCATTGCCATTTCCAGCTACCAGGGCGGCCACGTCGAGTACTTCCGGTACATGGTCGACCTGCTGCGCGAAAAGGGCGGCGAGCATGTACAGGTCTTCGGCGGCGGCGGCGGCGTGATCGTGCCGGACGAGATCCGTGCGCTGCAGGCCTACGGCGTGGCGCGCATCTACAGTCCGGAGGACGGGCAGCGCATGGGCCTGGCCGGCATGATTGCCGACATGGTGCAGCGTTGCGACATTGACCTGTCGCGCTACGCGCCCACCTCGCTCGATCCTGTTGCCGGCGGCGACCGGCGTGCTCTGGCGCAGTTGATTACCGCGCTGGAAAACGGCAAGGCCGAGGCCGCGCTGGTGCAGGCGATGCATGCGCAGGCGCAGCAGGCCGCGATCCCGGTCCTTGGCATCACCGGCACCGGCGGCGCCGGCAAGTCGTCGCTGACCGACGAACTGATCCGCCGCTTCCGCCTCGACCAGCAGGACGCATTGTCGATCGCCGTGATCTCGATCGACCCGTCGCGCCGCAAGTCGGGCGGCGCGCTGCTGGGCGACCGCATCCGCATGAACGCAATCAACCATCCGAACATCTTCATGCGCTCGATGGCCACGCGCGAGGCGGGCTCGGAGATCTCGGAGGCATTGCCGGACGCGATCGGGGCATGCAAGGTGGCGGGCTTCGACCTGGTGATCGTGGAGACCTCCGGCATCGGGCAGGGCGACGCCGCCATCGTGCCGCACGTGGACCTGTCGCTGTACGTGATGACGCCCGAGTTCGGCGCGGCCAGCCAGCTCGAGAAGATCGACATGCTCGACTTTGCCGACTTTGTCGCCATCAACAAGTTCGACCGCAAGGGGGCGCAGGATGCGTGGCGCGATGTAGCCAAGCAGGTCCAGCGCAACCGCGAGCAATGGCATGGCAAGGCCGAGGACATGCCGGTGTACGGCACGCAGGCGTCGCGCTTCAATGACGATGGCGTGACCATGTTGTACCAGGGTTTGCGCGCGGCGCTGGCCGAGCGCGGCCTGAAGTTGCGGCCCGGCGCGCTGCCCGAGTTGTGGGGGCGCATCTCTACCGGCCAGAACGTGATCGTGCCGCCGGCACGCAGCCGCTATCTGGCCGAGCTGGCCGATACCGTGCGTGGCTACCACCGCCGCGTGTCCGAGCAAAGCCGCCTTGCACGCGAACGCCAGCAGTTGCGCGAATCGAGCCGCATGCTGCGGGCCGCGCACGGCCAGGCCGACGGCGGCGCCGCACTCGATGCGCTCGCCGCGGAACGCGACACTGCCCTCGGCCAGGTCGAGCGCAAGCTGCTGGCGATGTGGCCGCAGATGCGCGAAGCCTATAGCGGCGACGAATACGTGGTGAAGATCCGCGACAAGGAGATCCGCACCGGCCTCGTCACCACGACGCTGTCAGGCACCAGGGTGCGCAAGGTGGTGCTGCCGCGCTTCGAGGACGACGGCGAGGTGCTGAAGTGGCTGATGCGCGAGAACGTGCCCGGCAGCTTCCCGTATACCGCCGGCGTCTTTGCCTTCAAGCGCGAGAACGAGGACCCGACGCGCATGTTCGCCGGCGAGGGCGATGCCTTCCGCACCAACCGGCGCTTCAAGCTGGTGTCCGAGGGCATGGATGCCAAGCGCCTGTCGACCGCGTTCGACTCGGTCACGCTGTACGGCGAAGACCCGCACGTGCGGCCCGACATCTACGGGAAGGTCGGCAACTCGGGCGTGTCGATCGCCACGCTCGACGACATGAAGGTGCTGTACGACGGCTTCGACCTGACCAGTCCGTCGACGTCGGTGTCGATGACCATCAACGGCCCCGCGCCGACCATCCTGGCGATGTTCATGAACACCGCCATCGACCAGCAGCTCGACAAGTTCCGCGCCGACAACCAGCGCGATCCCACCGCCGACGAAGAGGCCAAGATCCGCGCCTGGGTGCTGCAGAACGTGCGCGGCACGGTGCAGGCCGATATCCTCAAGGAAGACCAGGGCCAGAACACCTGCATCTTTTCCACCGAGTTCTCGCTCAAGGTGATGGGCGATATCCAGGAGTACTTCGTGCACCACCAGGTGCGCAACTTCTACTCGGTGTCGATCTCCGGCTACCACATCGCCGAGGCCGGCGCGAACCCGATCTCGCAGCTCGCCTTCACGCTCTCCAACGGCTTCACCTACGTCGAAGCCTACCTGGCGCGCGGCATGCATATCGACGACTTCGCGCCCAACCTGTCGTTCTTCTTCTCCAACGGCATGGATCCCGAGTACAGCGTGCTCGGCCGTGTCGCGCGCCGCATCTGGGCGGTGACGATGCGCGACAAGTACGGCGCCAACGAACGCAGCCAGAAGCTCAAGTACCACATCCAGACCTCGGGGCGCTCGCTGCATGCGCAGGAGATCGATTTCAACGATATCCGCACCACGCTGCAGGCGCTGATCGCGATCTACGACAACTGCAATTCGCTGCACACCAATGCCTACGACGAGGCCATCACCACGCCTACGGGCGAATCGGTGCGCCGCGCATTGGCGATCCAGCTGATCATCAACCGCGAATGGGGCGTGGCGAAGTGCGAGAACCCCAACCAGGGCAGCTTCCTGATCGAGGAACTGACCGACCTGGTGGAAGAAGCGGTGCTGCAGGAGTTCGAGCGCATCGCCGAGCGCGGCGGCGTGCTGGGCGCAATGGAGACCGGCTACCAGCGCGGCAAGATCCAGGAAGAGTCACTCTACTACGAGCAGCTCAAGCACGACGGCACGCTGCCGCTCATCGGCGTGAACACCTTCCGCAATCCGGATGGCGACCCGGTCCCGCAGAAGCTGGAGCTGGCGCGCTCCAGCGAGGCCGAGAAGCAGAGCCAGCTCGACCGCTTGCAGTCCTTCCAGAAAGCCAATGCCGACGAAGCCCCGGCGATGCTGCAGCGGCTGCGCCAGGCCGTGATCGACAACCAGAACGTATTTGCGGTGCTGATGGACGCGGTGCGGGTCTGCTCGCTGGGGCAGATCACGCACGCCCTGTTCGAGGTGGGCGGGCAGTACCGGCGCAATATGTAGACCCGGATTCACGCGCTGACCGGTAATCGCGCAGGGCGGCCGCAGTGAAGGGCCGCCCTGCGTTACACTCGAATGCTGCGCCGCACCGTAACTGCGCAGCAAGCGCAACATAGCGCCTGGCGGCAACAAATCCCGAGACAACCGCAAGACAAGACCATGGACAGCCAGTACAACCCGAACAATATCTTTGCGAAGATCCTGCGTGGCGAGATGCCGTGCATCAAGGTGTACGAGGACGACGACACCATCGCTTTCATGGACATCATGCCGCAGGCCGATGGCCATACGCTGGTGGTGCCCAAGGAAGCCGCGGTCAATCTCTTCGACCTGTCGGAGCACGGCGCACAGGCGGCCATCGTGGCCACCCAGCGCGTGGCGCGCGCGGTGCGCGCCGCCTTCAGCCCCGACGGCATCTCGATCGGCCAGTTCAACGGCGCAGCGGCAGGCCAGACCGTGCCGCACATCCATTTCCACATCGTGCCGCGCTACAACGACCAGGCGCTGCGCGGCCACGCGCGCGACATGCAGGAGCCGGAAGTGCTCAAGGGGCATGCCGAACGCATCATCGCCGCGCTGGGCAAGCAGGCGGACTGAAACCAGACATCCATAAGCATCCAGCAAGCAACCAGCAGACAGAGGAAGAGAAGATGGCAATCAGGACAGTAGGCATCGTCGGTGCCGGCACCATGGGCAATGGCATCGCCCAGGCCTGCGCGGTAGTGGGACTGAACGTGGTGATGGTCGACATCAGCGACGCCGCCGTGCAGAAGGGCGTGGCCACCGTGTCGGGCAGCCTGGACCGGCTGATCAAGAAGGAAAAGCTGACCGAGGCGCAGAAGGCCGACGCGCTGGCGCGCCTCAAGGGCAGCACCTCGTATGACGACCTGAAGGCCACCGACATCGTCATCGAGGCCGCCACCGAGAACTACGACCTGAAGGTCAAGATCCTCAAGCAGATCGACGGCATCGTCGGCGAGAACGTGATCATCGCGTCCAACACCTCGTCGATCTCGATCACCAAGCTGGCCGCGGTGACCTCGCGCGCCGACCGCTT